>JAZQHV010000093.1:0-10313 GCA_045540755.1 Eubacteriales bacterium | reverse complement strand
GTGGCGGGGTTTCTTTTGCGCGCTTGGCGCTTTTTGCATACCGTTTTACCCTTTTGTAATTTTGCGGAGTATCATAATGACGTCGGCGAGGGAGATATTTCCATCACTGTTACAGTCACCGCGCGTTGCGGTGCCGTTCAGCAAGCCACGCAGGAGCATCAGCGCATCGGCGAGTAAAACTCTTCCGTCTGCATCGACGTCCGCCTCAGAAGAGATGTCTTCGGTTAACGTACCCGTTTTCGTAAAGCCGTGCACACGCTCGGCAATCGGCATCGGATTCATCTCCATAGAGAACACGGTGTCCACAGGCTGCGGTGCCTCCATCTGCGGCATGCCGTCCACAAAAGTGATCTTTTGCATATGCATGCGACGCATCGAATATGCAGAGTAGTGGTACTCCTTGGCATGGTATACGCCGTAGAGATCGCCATTCGGCGCAGTGGTGACCACCATCGCGCCGGGAGAATAGACAAAATTATCGTAATCGGTGTACTGAAGCGGCTCGGCAAACTTTTCCCACTTCGACGCATCGAGCAGAGAATCGTTTTCGCCGCCGTTAAAACGCATCACGCCCGTGCAGTAGAGGTCGGTACGGGTGTGTCCCGCCGCAAAGAGCATAAAGAGCGTGCCGTCGGGAGCGTAGAAAGGATACGGTCCCTCCATAATGCCCTTTTCGTAATCATACTCGGGCGAGGAGATCACGATCTGCTTCGACGCCATCCTTGTCGGAGAAGCAAGCTCGCACACGCGCATACGCTGGGTATGCGGATTCATGTCGCTCTGGTTGTAGAAGCCGCTCATAAACATGTACCACTTGCCGCCGTGCTTGATCACGCGCGGCGAAAGGTAGCTGAACACCTCTTCGTCGATGTTTTCCATACAGCCGAAGTAGTCGTAGTCCCCCATCGGGTCATCAGGCGTGCCCACCCATACGTAGGGGTAGCGGCGATCCTGCCCTGTCGCGGTATCGCGCGAGGTCTGCGCCGCCGCGTAGATGTACCAGCGGCCGTCCATATAGTAGAGCTGCGGTGCCCACAGCGCGGTCATTTCGGGGGCTTCACCCGTCAGCTTCTGGCTCCAGATAAGCACGGGCTCGACCTTGCCGATGTCGCAGAGGTTGACGGCGCGTGCCATCCACAGACCCATGCCGCCCTTGTAGCCGCTTGCGTAGGTGTAATAATAGTAGCCGTCGTCATAGACGATGGAGGGGTCGGCAAAGCCCGCGATCGGATTTTGGTAGGTGATGTTGCCTGCGAGCGGCTTTGTAAAGTCGCGGTTTTCGGCAACGTTCCAATGCGAGACGTTGTTGCCCGCCAGTGTCTCCGCACCGAGCACGGTGCTTACACGCGAAAGGTCTGCTCCGTAGACGTTTACGGTGTAGGTGCCGTCCAGCGTGGGGAGATCGTTCTGCGCCGCGCGGAGATCGCCCGAGAATTCGCCGCCGTAGGCGTTCAGCGTGACGTTGCCGCGCACGGCGATCGCCTCACCCGCAATGCCGAAGACCGAGCAGGCAAATTCGCCGCCGTACACGTTCCATACGGCATTGCCGACAAGGTTGTTCTTGCCCGCAACAAAGCAATCGTCGGTGAATCTGCCACCGTAGATATCCACGGTGACGTTCCCCTCGATGCGTCTTGTGGCGGATGCGTCCGCCGCAGTGGAGAACTGACCGCCCGAAAGACTGCCCCACGTACCGCTTTTGACGGTCAGGTGGAGGTCACGGCGAAGCGAAGTGGAGAGCGCGACCGAGCCTGCGACAAGCGCGGGGTAGTCCTCGGTGCGATTGCCCTTGAAGATGCGGCAGTGTACGTCCTCGCCTACCGTGAGGGAATTGCCCTCTGCCGAGAGGTAGGTGCCGTTTGCCTTGGCAACGACGTCGAGTGCGCGAAGCGTTGCATCCCCCGTAAAGGAGAGCGAGCGCGAAAGTTCGAGGTGTGCGCCGTCGGTTACGCGGTAGTCGATGCCGTCGTACACGCTGGTCAGCGTAACGGCACCGAGAGTCACGGCGGCGTCCACGGTCACCTTGCCGCAGATGACGATCGTGCCACCCTTCGGCAGTGCCGCCTGTGCCTCGGTGAGCGAGCCCATCGCGGAGAGGAACTGTTTGCCGTCGCCATCCCCGCCGTCACGGACGTAGAGGACGGAGGAATCCGAGGAGGGCGCGTACGCCTCCGCGTTGCTTGCACTGCCGCCGCGGAAGGAGATCATGTCGCCTACCACGTGTCCGATCTTGCTGCCTGCGACGATCATAGCGGCGTGCGTTCCGCTTTTCACGGTACTGCCGCATTCGGCGGAGAAGTAGTTGCCGCTCTTGACGGTGAGCAGGTGCGAGCCGTTGCCGACACCGCCCGTGAGACGGAGAAAGCCGTCGGCGGTGATGCCCTCGCCCATCGTGAGGTCGTAGCCGCCGCCCGAAAGCGTACCGCCACCCGCAAGGGCGATATGTTCAAACGTTGTGTTGCCGCCGAGGGTGAGACTGCCGTTTACGGTCAGGCACGCCCCCTGCTTGCGGTAGTCCACGCCGTTCCAAACCGAGGTTATGCAAAGGGAATCGTATGCCGCGAATATTTCGTCGGAAACGGCAACCTTGCCCGTAACGACGAGCACGCCGCCTGCGCCCTCTCTTGCATGCTTTGTAAAGTCCGCGTCGGTTTGGGCGTAGCGTGCGGCGTCAAAGCCGACCTGCTTTGCATTCTCCAGCGTGGCGGGCAGTGCGATCACGGCGTTGCCGAGCACGCTCTCCGCGTTGAAGCCACCAAAGCCGGCAGGGAAATTACCGCCGCTGACGGTGAGGTAAAAGTCGCCGTCAAGCTCACTTGCGACCGTATCGTGGCAGGCGCCGATCACCGTGCCTGCGCGGAAGGTGCCGCCCGTGACAATGATCTTAACGTCGCCGCGCACATAAGCGCTGTTCGAAGCGGTGGAGTTGTAGCCGGGGCGACCGATGCCCATGACCGAGCATCCGATCACGCCGCCGTTTATCGTGATGGAGGCATCCCCCTCCAGCGCATCAAAGCCGCCCACGGCGACGATGCCGTTCATGGAGCTTTGCGTGGTGGTGGAGGTGATCGTACCGCCGTTTATTGTAATGGAAACGTCTCCGATCGTGCCGACAGGCTGGGTCTCGCCCGTGCGGATGGAGCCGCCGCGCACATAGTACCACTCGCCGGAGTCGATCGTGATGTCGTAATCGAAATAGCGCAGACTTGCAGCGGTAAGACCGGGGAGGGAGGCATCGTTGCCGCCCCAAATAGCGATGGGATTGCCCGTGTATTCGGTCTCCACCTCCTCAGCAAGGTGCAGACTGTTGCCGCGACAGTAGATGCTGACACCGTTGTCGCTGTAGAGGTCGATCTTTGTGAATACAGTGTCGCCGCCGAGGAACAGATTCCGCGTCAGCGAAAGCTTTGCACCCGTTTCGCGGTAGTCCACGCCGTCGTACACGCTCGTCAGCGTGACCGTGTCTGCGTGTGCGGGGAAATTGGCTGCGGTTTCGGTGTCGATGGACACTGCGCCCGCAATGACGATCGTGCCGCCGTCACGCAGTTTTTTGAAAGCCGCATCCAGCGTAGCAAGCGCACTCGAAGATCCGGCACCGCTGTTTTTGTTGTCGCCGCGATGGCTGACGTAAACGACCTGCATATCGACATCCTCCGTGGTCTTTCCCGTGATGGAGGAAAAGCTTTCAACGCACACATATGTGTTCAGCCATTCCTCGCTGATCTGCGGCGCCGCCGCGATGTCCAGCACAGTGTACCCGTAATTGGTCGCAGTGTTGTAAAGTGCGCCGCCGGTCAGACCCATAAAAGCGTTGTTATCGCCCCAGCCGGGAGTCACGGCGGTAAAGTAGTTTTCGGGGCGCATGTTTTCCGTAATGCGCACCGTAACGTCCACGTTGTAAGCGACCTCCTCGCCGCCGCAACCGGTCACGTAGTTGGTGACAGAGCCGCCGTCGAGGGTGAGCACGACCGCGCCGCCCGTGACGGTCTTCGAGCCCCAGCGGTACGCGCCGAAGAGTCTGCCGACCTTTGCGTCCCCACCCACGGTGATATACGCCGTGCCCGAGTAGTTTGCGCCCACGCGACGTGCCACGTTTCTGCCAAGACCCGTCAGCTCGGCAATGGTGCCCGAAAGCACGGTGACGTGCGTATCCTTCGTATAGTCGTCGTCCGGCACGGTGACCGTAGCGTTGGTATGCTCCATACCGCCGATGAGGTGCATTTCGATGGCGTCCATCTTACAGCCCTCGCCGATGGTCACGTCGAAAAAGCGCCCCGCCATGACAAAGGTCTTTCCGTTTCCGCGGAAGGTGAGATGCTCAAAGACCGTGTTCGCGCTGCAGAAAAAGCGGGAGCCGTCGGGACAGAGGAGACGGCCTCCAAAGTCCTTGCCCGTGATCGTGACGATGCCGTCTGCCGCAGGGGAGACAAAGGCGGGAACGGAAGCGTCGTAGGCATAGGAGGTGCCGAGTGAGCAATCGCCCACGAGCACGACTGTGCCGCCATAGGGGAGTGCCGCGATCGCATCGGCAAGGTCGCCGAGCGGTGCGTCCGCGCTCGAGCCGTCTCCGCTTCCGCCGTCACGCAGGTAGACCGTGTCCGCGGCTGCCGCGATCGACAGGCAAAGGCACAAAGCAAACAAAATCAGTAAAATAGCTGTTTTTTTCATAGAAAGATCTCCAAAATAGCAAAAACCGAGGGGGGTCCCCCTCGGTTCGGATGTTTACGGTTCGGCATTTGCGAGCAGATGTTCTCTGTACTTGCTCGGCGGTACGCCAAAGTGTTTTTTGAACATACGGGAGAAGTTGACGATATCGTTGTAGCCAACGCTGTCTGCCACGGTCGTGACCGCCATGTCGCCCTGCATCAACAGCTCTGCCGCGTATTCCAGACGGCATTTGGACAGGTACTCCTGCGGAGACATGCCCGTTTCCTGCTTGAATACAGTGCTGAAATAACTGCGATCCAGGCTGACGTGCTTTGCAATGTCGGTCACCTTGATGCCGTGCATGAAGTTTTCCTCCATAAAGCGCTTGGCAAGCAGTACGTAGGGCTTGCTCATGCCGCGCTCGGTCTCCATGCGGATAAAGTGGCTGATAAGTTCCCACAGTTTGCCTGCGAGGTACTCCTCGCGGCCGGACTGCATCTGTCCCGCGGTAAGGAAATCGGCAAACAGGCGTCCCGCGGCAGGTGCCGTGATGACGTCGTTTTTTAAGATTCCCGGCAGGGGGACGTCGCTTTCAAAAGCGATCCACACATAGTGCCAAGGGTCGGTCGTGTCCGCTGTGTAGCGATGCGTTTCATGCGGGCGCACGACAAAGATCTGTGAGGGCGTGACCGTATAGGTACGGTTGCCCACGGTCAGCGAGCCTTTGCCGCTGACGACGTAATGGAGCAGCCAATAGGGACGGAGCACATCCACCGAAAAATCAGGCGAACAAGTCTCCTGTCCGAAGGTGATGGGGTTTAACCCCGGCAAGCGTTTGGCGTTTAAACGGTATTCTTCTCTGATGTTCATACATTTTCTCCGAAGTCGATGTCACCGCCGCGCGACGCACCGACAGTAAAGGTCAATTTGTATTTTCCGTCCTTCAGTTGATACCGCTCGTCGAGGATGGGGCCGCAGGCATGTGAGCCGCAACCGCTTTGCACCGCGTCAATATGAACGTAGGTGCGATCCTCTAAAGTCAACTCCTGTACGAGAGGGGCTTCCTTTAATTGTTGTATGGAATAATGTGAAGCGTTAAAGGAAAAGTATTTTTCTGCGGTGAACAGCAGTGCATTTCCGACGTGGTCGGAAACGGTGAGCCAACCGCAATCTATATGTGCGCCGTTTTCCTGCGGATGCACGTAGGGTTCAAAATTATCGGTCACCGTGGTGGTAAAGTCCCCGAGCCGCGCGGCAAGGCGCTTGTCGCAGTAGCTTTCCATGGGACCGTAGCCGAAGTAGCGCAGGTTCTCCATATCGCCCGTGGCAGGAAAGACCATGCCGATACGGGGATAGAAGCGGATGCCGCTGTCAAGGATCTCGGCGTCCATCGTGACCGTGAGGATGCCGTCCTGCATAAGCGTGTAGGTGACCGTAGCCAGAATGCGCGTTTTGCCAAGGGAGGTCACGCGCCGCTTGGTCTTCACGGTCGCCTTTTTCGCCGAGACCACGGTACGGACGCTGTCGGTAGAGGTCACCGCCTCGAAAAGTCCGATCTCGTCCCACCGCTTGCGGATGAAACGGTCGTTGTCCATCGGCGCACGGGTAAAGCAGATGTCGGCAGGTGCCGCGAGGAGCTGTTTGCCCGCGTAGGCAAGCCCTGTGAGCAGTCCGCTCGTTTTGTCAAAGCACAAGACCGTGTCCGCCGCCGTAAGCGTCAGCCGATCATCGTCCTCCACTGCCGTGATCGCCACGGGTGTACGGTGGACAGTGGGCAGGAGATCGGCACGCTCGAGGATAAACTGCGTATGTCCGTTTTCCTGTCCCGCAGGCATAAACGGTGCGTCGGTCTTTTGCACAAAGGTGAAGTCTACCGTCACCGTACCGCTCGGCATTGCCCTCGGGTAGCGGATGGTGAAGTCGGCGCTCTCCTCGGGCGGCACGGGAATGTCAATGACGCCGCTCGTCACCGCCTTGCCGTCCTTGCGGAGCACGTAGCGCACCGCAAGATCCGCGAGGGAGGTGAAATTGCGGAGATTGGTCAGCGTAAACTGTCCCTTCGCAAGGCTTTTCGCCGTAATGCGGTAAGGCTTTTGCGCTTCCTTCATCTCGTAAATGCCGGTATGCAGGCGACGGTCGGGATAGACGAGGCCGTCCATGCAGAAGTTGCCGTGATGCGGCTCGTCGCCGAAGCAACCGCCGTACCCGAACTTTGGGGAAACGGCGTCGCCGCCGAGGAGGGCGGCGTGGTCGCAGAACTCCCACACACAGCCGCCAAAGAAGTTATCGTGCTTGTATACAAGCTCCCAATAGTCGGCAAAGTCACCGGGGCCGTTGCCCATCGCATGACAGTATTCGCAAAGGAAGAAGGGGTACTTTTCCTTCGGGTCCGAACAGTAACGGTCAACGCCCTTCGGTTCGAGATACATGTAGCTTTCCATATCCACGGCGGTGCCGTAATAGCGCATCTCATTCCGCTGCTTCAGGTAGCGCTCGTTTGCGCCTTCGTAGTGGAGGAGGCGGGTATTGTCCTTGCTACGCAGGTACTCCGCCATGGCGATATGGTTTTCGCCCATGCCGCTCTCGTTGCCGAGCGACCAGAAAATGACCGAGGGGTGGTTTTTGTCCCGTTCATACAGCCGCGCCGCGCGATCGAGGTAGGCGTGCGTCCAGTCGGGCGATTTGGAGAGGGTGCTCCAGTCGTCGGTCTTGACCTGGAAGCCGTGGGTCTCAAGGTCCGCCTCGTCGCAGACGTAAAAGCCGTATTTGTCGCACAGCTCCATAAAGCGCGGATCGCTCGGATAGTGGCTGGTGCGGATCATGTTGACGTGATGTTGTTTCAGGATCGCGATATCGCGGAGCATATGCTCCATCGGAACTGCGTAGCCGGTGAGGGGACTCGAATCGTGGCGGTTGACGCCGCGCGCCTTGACCTTTTTGCCATTGATGAGGATGACGCGATCGCGTACCTCGATCCGGCGCGCACCGACGGGCAGGGCAATGACCTCGCCGCCGTTTTCAATGAGGATCGTGTACAGATACGGATCCTCGCTCGACCAAAGATGCACGGAGGAGAGGGAGAAGGTCACTCTGCCGCACAGCATGTCGCCGACGGCGAGCGCGCCCGTGTCCTTTCCGCTTGCATCCAGCAGGGTGAAGTGCGCATTTTTCGCAAGCTTGCCCACAATATCGAGGGTAAAGACCGCACGCTTTAAACTCTTGGACAGGTCACAACGCACCGAAAGGTCGGTGATGCACCTCTTGTCGCGGCGGAGCAGGTAGACCTCGCGGAAGATGCCTGCCGCGCGGAACATGTCCTGATCCTCGAGGTAGGAACCCGTGCAGAATTTGAGCACCAGCACGTCGAGTCGGTTTTCGCCCGTCACGACGGCGTCGGTAATATCAATCTCACTTGTGCAGTGGGAGACCTCGCTGTAGGCAAGAAGTTTGCCGTTTACCCACAGGTAAAAGCAGGAGGCGACACCCTCAAAGCAAAGGGTGAGCGATTTATTCTTCCGCTCTGCCGCTGTCAGCGTAAAGGTGCGGCTGTACAGGGCACAGGGGTTTTCGTCGGGCAGCTTTGGCGGCTCGACGGGAAAAAGGTATCCGTGGCAAAGATAGTGCGGGTGGTCATAGCCGCGCCCCACAAGATTTTCCCAGCAGGCAGGTACGGGTACGCGGTCGCACGGGCGGGCGTGCAGGGCTTCGAGCGTTTCATTTTCGATCTCGGCGGGACTTTGAAACCAGCGAAAATCCCACTCGCCCGAAAGCTGACGGAAGTACGCCGATGCGGCGCGGTTACCCGAAAGCGCACTTTCACGGTCGGCATGGGGAATGAAGTAGGCGTGCGGATCTGCACAGCCGACGTGGAGTACGGAAAGTTCTTTATAGTACGGGGGGAACAGCGGCATGATGCCCTCCTTTCTCTCGTGTGTCAAAATGTTGTATTAAAATTTAGTCAAAATGCTAAATTTTCGTTTCGTAATCCTCTATATATTATATAATGGACAAAAAATTTGTCAATAGAAGAACAATTGCTCCTTGAAAAAGAACAAAAGCACACAACAAAATGCATGTTTTTGTATTTTCACGAACAAAAACGGCGTTTTCGCGACTGTTTGCATGGAAAAAAGGATGGATTTGTTGAAAAATCAACGGATTTTTCCTTTCTCCCGAGGTATACTGTATATAAAAAAGGAGTGTGATTGTATGAAGATCGCATTTTTTGATGCAAAACCGTATGATAAGCCGTCGTTCGAGACTTACGGGCGGGAGAGCGGCGTGGAATTTAAATACTACGAAACCAAACTGACCGAGGACACGGTCGAGCTTGCACACGGCTGTGACGGCGTTTGCGTATTCGTCAACGACACGGTGAACGCCGCGGTCATCGACCGCCTCGTGAAAATGGGCATCTCCATAGTCGCCCTGCGCTGTGCAGGCTTCAACAACGTGGATATGCAGTACGCGCGCGGTCGCGTACACGTCCTGCGCGTCCCCGCCTACTCACCCTACGCGGTCGCCGAGCACACGATGGCAATGTTGCTTACCTCGGTGCGCCGCATCCACAAGGCGTACATCCGCACGCGCGATTTCAACTTCAGCCTCGTTGGTATGACGGGCTTTGACCTGCACGGCAAGACCGTGGGCGTCATCGGCACGGGACGAATCGGCCGCGTGTTCATCGACATCTGCCGCGGCTTTGGCATGCGCGTCCTTGCGTACGACAAGTTCCCGTCCGAGGGCGTTGCCGACGGTGACGCGGTGCGCTATACCGATCTCGATACGCTTTTCCGCGAAAGCGATATTCTCTCCCTGCACTGCCCGCTGACCGAGGATACCTACCATATCATCGACGCCGAAGCGCTCGAAAAGTGTAAAAAAGGCGTCGTACTGCTCAACACCTCGCGCGGCGCACTCGTCGATGCCGAAGCGCTCCTCGCCGCCATCAAGTCGCGCAAAGTGGGTGCCGCTTGCCTTGACGTGTACGAGGAGGAGTCCGACTTTTTCTTCGAGGACTTTTCGGGGCATATTCTTGAGGACGACACCCTCGCCCGCCTGATCTCGATGCCAAACGTGATCGTCTCCTCGCACCAGGCGTTCCTCACCGAGGAGGCGCTTGCGGGTATCGCTAAGACCACGGTGGAGAACCTCCTGACCTTTGCCAAAACGGGACAGTGCAAAAACGAGCTCTGCTACCGCCGCGGCAAGGCCGAGGATTGCACGGACGGAAAATGCTTTTAGGGAAAGATAAGGGACGCGAATGCGAGAACCTTTTTTAGGAAAAGGTTCCCACGCTCTCCAAAACCTTTTTAGAAAGGATTTACGTAGAAAAAACAAAGCGATAAATTATAGTATAGCGCTATGCAAAACGGAACGCACAAATTTTTGGCCCCCTTGCCTAAAGGGGGCTGTCGCCGCACGGCGACTGGGGGATATGTATCCCTCCGTCACGCTTCGCGTGCCACCTCCCTTTAGGCAAGGGAGGCAAATAACTTCCCAATTTATCGCTATGCGGCGGGAGCGATAAATTATAGTTTGAAGTTGTTTGCGAAAAACCCCTCATCCGTCGCTAATGCGACACCTTCCCCCGAGGGGGAAGGTAATACAGCGCACCAATAGCTTCCCCCCGGGGGGAAGCTGTCACCGAAGGTGACTGATGAGGG
>JAZQHV010000092.1:0-3937 GCA_045540755.1 Eubacteriales bacterium | reverse complement strand
GGAAAGGTTGTTGGTTACCGTAATACCCGATACTTCAACCGTAGCGTCACCGTTAAAGGTACCCTTGGAGCCACCGTAGATGTGTCTCCATTTTCCCGCTTTGATAACCATGTGGGCATCATACGAGGTCGTTTCCCCGCTGACGTTATTGCCGCCGTACAGGCTGAGCCAACGGTCGCTCGAGTTGGTGATACTCGTGGTAACGGTTTCACTGATAGTCAGCTTGTTGCCCATCGCGCAGATAAAGCCCATGCTGCCGGAAGAGTTGACAAGCTCAATACCGTCGAACTCGGTCTCGCCGCCAAGCTTGAGACCGTAATCGATCGTAAGTTTCGCGCCGCCCTCGCTCGTGATCGTAACCTTTCCGTTCTTTGCAGGCAAGGTCACCGAAGAGCTCGACGTGCCGACCGTAGTATTTCCGCACACGATGACGGTGCCGCCATCATTCGACAGTGCTGCGATCGCGTCTTCAAGCGTCGCATATGCACCCGCAGTCGCACCTGTGCCGTCAAGGTAAACGAGTTTCTCTTCCCGAACCTGCGAATAGGTGTGGTCTGCAAACACGGCTTTGTAGCCGTCATCGGTGATACAGAACGGCGTCTGGTCATAGTCGGAGGCTGTAACCGTTTTGTTTCCGCGCAGATCGACGATCAGCAATGCGGTACCGTGAAAGTTGCCCATCTCATTCCCTGCGGAAAGAACGTTCGTGGTAACCTCCGACACCTGTAAGATGGAATTGCCATTAAAAAAGCCCTTGGAACCGCCGAAGATGTATCTCCATTTTCCCGCTTGGATGATCATGTGGGAGTCATAGGTAGTGGTTTCACCGCTGTCGTTATTGCCACCGTACAGGCTGAGCCAGCGATCGCTCGAGTTGGTGATACTCGTTGTAACGGTTTCGCCAACGGTCAGCTTGTTGCCCATCGCGCAGATAAAGCCCATGTCGTCAGAGGAATTGACAAGCTCAATACCGTCGAACTCGGTCTCGCCGCCAAGCTTGAGACCGTAAGCGATCGTAAGTTTTGCGCCGCCCTCGCTCGTGATCGTAACCTTCCCGTTCTTTGCAGGCAAGGTCACCGAAGAGCTCGACGTGCCGACCATAGTATTTCCGCACACGATGACGGTGCCTCCATCATTCGGCAGTGCTGCGATCGCGTCTTCAAGCGTCGCATATGCTCCCGCTGCCGCACCCGTGCCGTCTACGTACACAGGATCTGCCGCCGTCACACAAATACTAAGAGCACAAATTGTCAAGATAAGGAGCAGCCAAAGACTACTTTTTTTCATGGAAAATCCTCCTAAATACAACGCAAATTTGTAAGTATCTGCTTTTCAATTACCCCATTTTACCATGCGTTTTATACAGTTTAACACAAGCGATTCTAAAGTTCCATAAATTTTTTGTGAAAATAAATAAAAAAACAAGAATAATTTGTGATTGAATAGAAAAAAGGGATGTTTAGCATCCCTTTTTTCTATTCAATCTGATCCGCGCGTCGTGGATGACCGGAACGTCGTCTTCGCCCTCTTTGCAACAAGCTCTGTTTGCCGAGGCATAGATAACGTATCTCCTTATACGATAACGGTGCCTCCATCGTTCGGCAGTGCCGCAACAGCTTCCTCAAGCGTCCGATATGCGCCCTCGGTCGCGCCGGTGCCGTCTACATAGACAGCATTTGGGGGCTCTTTCACCTGAAAATAAGCGTTGCCATCTAAAGCGGCTGCATAACCGTCATCGGTGATGCAGATCGGCGTTTGCGAGAACTTTGCGTCAGTTACAGTCCTGTTCCCGCGAAGATCTGCGATCAACACGGCGGTACCGTGAAAGTCTCCCGTCTCATTCCCTGCGGAAAGAACGCTCGTGACAATACCCGACATCTGCACAAGGCTTATTTTACCATTTTATCATATACTTTCTTTTGAATCTATAAAAAAACGGTCATATTTTTGAAAAACACGATTTTTTTGCGATAGTAAAAGAACTGTTTTTTCTAGTTTTTTCTTGCATTTGAAAATATTTTTTTCAAAAACATGATTTTTTAATTGACTTTCAAAAAGAATATATCTATAATTAAGATGAGATGAGGTGAGATATATGTACAGTGAAAGCAGAAACAATCCCGCATTTTGGGACAAGAAAAAACTCAAAGCAGAGTTTCAGGGTCCTCCCATACACACGCACAATGCGCATGAGTTATATTTCCTGATCAACGGAAGCACAACCTATTTTGTCTGCGATGAGGTCATCACTCTGCAAGCCGGCGACATGCTTTTCGTACCCCAAAATTCACTGCATCGAACAGAATACAACGACAACAAGGATGTCGAACGTGTCGTTTTCTCCTTTAATGATGATTTTCTTAGCGAGGATCTCCTCCATTATGTAGACGAAATGACAGCAAACAAGCATATTATTTTTGACAGTCACGGTCTGCGCAAAATCACCAGCGTTGTAAACAAGATAGAAAACGAAATTCTGGAACACCAACCGGGCAATAAAAAAATGCAACAGTTGTATTTCCAGCAATTGCTCATCCTGATCTCCAGATACCGATGCGCCTCCTCCATAACCAAAGGCAATTCCCCTCTCCTTGTACGGATAAACAATATCGCCGAATACATCCATAAGAACTACGCCGCAGATATTTCTCTCATTTCACTATCCGAATTTTTTTCGTTGAGTCCTTCGCACCTCTCCAAATCCTTCAAGGCGGTGACAGGAACGGGCATCAAGGAGTACATCAATATTTCCCGCATTGAGGCCGCCAAGGAGCTTTTGTTAACGACCGAGCTATCCATCACCGAGATCGCAACACAATGCGGATTTTACGACAGTAACTACTTTGCCTCCGCTTTTAAAAAAATCGTCGGTGTCACACCGAAAAAGTATTCCATGCTGAATCGAGACAAAGAATCGTAAAAAAGATCCACCCGTAGGCGGGTGGATCTTTTTTACTTATTTCTGTGTTACAGAATCAAACGCAGTGGAAAACTTCTCCAAATTCGGATGACCGGCAACCGTCTCGGAATAAACGAGGTGCGTACCGTTTGCCGCCTCGTAATCCGGGTTCTTCTTGTCGCGGGACTTTTCAAAGTTTTCGATCGTACCGCCAAGCCAGTTGATGGTAACCGTATCCACACGACCGAACTTAGAGGAGCCGTAGATGTTGTTTACGTGTGCATTGTCCGTCACGTTCACTTCAACCTCGCCTACGTCGAATTCTGCATTCTCGGGCAGGATCCAGAGCGTGGGAATCTCAGCGTCGCCGCCGATGTTGATGACGTTCTTGCCGGGGTAGGTCGAGTTCTCAAGGCTGTGCGAGAATACGCCGATGCAGTAGTGCGAACCGCTCTTGACGGTGATGTCGATGACTCCGCCGCCCTCGGGGTTCACCGGCTTTTCACCGCCTGCAAGGACGGGCGTACCCTGATAGTGACCGCCGAGGATGCAGACGGACTCGCCGAAGCGCAGACCGTTCATGCCCGAATTCTCTATTGCAAAGTTCACGCCGGTGTCGATGGTGATTGGATAGTGGCTCGCCAGAATGCGGAAGTACTTATCCATGAATCGGAAATCCATATCGCGGAAGATATACTCGCCAGAGCAAACGAAGTTCACGCCGCCTGCGATAAATTCCGCGCCCTTATCACGGTAGTCCACACCGTCGTAGATCGAGGTTACGGTTACACTGCCGTCGAAGAGCTCCGTATATTGGAAGGTCTCGCCCAGCATGTACTTGTCGCAGACGACCACGGTGCAGTCCTTGGTAAGGTCGAGTGCATCAAGCGCGCCCTGCATCGAGTTGATCGCGCTCTCTGCAGAAGAACCGTTGCCTCTGCCTTTCGAGGAAAGGTATACCACCGTTGCATCGGTGTAGGGCGTCGTATCCACAACGATCTCCTCGTCCTCTACGATCTCACCGTTGCCGGAATATAC
>JAZQHV010000091.1:0-24454 GCA_045540755.1 Eubacteriales bacterium | reverse complement strand
GCGGAAGCAATTCCTATACCTTTACTGGTGATACCCATTTAACCATCCTCGGCGGTGCTTCGGTAACTACTAATGTTATCGGCGCATCCAGAGGAAAAGACGTTTCCCACGTCGGTGACACTTATATTACCATTGACGGTGATTCTTTCGTTTATTATTCTGTTTATGCAGGCGGATATTCTTCACCTCTTGACGGTAATACGCACACGGTTATAAACGGTGGTCTTGTTTGGGGCAATCTCTTTGGCGGCTCTTATTCCTCTACGGTAAGCGGCAATTCTACTGTTGAAATTAACGGCGGTAAGCTTTGTTATTACAAGACCAACGATGCAAGCTCGTGGCCTGAACCCGCAGGTACAAGAAATGTATACGGCGGCGGCTCAGCAGGTAGCACACTCGGCGGTACTGCAACTGTTACCGTTAACGGCGGCAGCATTTACGGTGATGTAAATGGCATTGGCGGTGAAGAAGCTACTGTTGTTGGTAATACAACCGTTACCGTAAAGGGCGGTGAAATCGTAGGTAAGATCGGCACGGCAGACACCACCGTGATCGACCTTTCAAACGGAGGCAACCTTTCTCTTGGCGTTTCCTCTGCTGTGGACACATTGGTTGGCGGCGGCAACCTTATGATTGGCGCAAACAATTTGCTCAAAATCGGCACGCTTTCCGGCAAGACGGCGCTTTCCGTTAACGGTTTGCCTTTGCCTAAAATGTACGTTTCGGTCACGACTGTTTCCGATGGCGCCGAGATTAACTACGTAGCACAGGATAACGAGACACTCACTCAGAGCGGCAACGATTATTCGGTCGATTTCGAGGGCTCGTTCAAGCAAACTGTAGTTACAGTACATTTTAAAGAGGGTTGCGAGATCCGCACCCGCGCCGGCAAGGTCGATGCAGGCGGCTGGCTTACTCCCGACGCGTCGACGGAGACCAGCGCAACATATACGCTCACTCCCGGACTTCATAACAGTGTGCTGATCTATACGTCATCCAACTATCAACGCAAATTCTTCTACGTAGACGGCAGAAGTGAGAGCATGGACGTATATGTGGAGTTCGATGCGAAGCAGGGAATCGGATATGAAGCACGTTTTGCCGGACTGCATACCGATCAGGTCCTCGAAGAGTTTTACGACACTTCAAATATTGAGGGCTTCAAGACTCCCGATTCTCCTTATTTCAAGAATCATCCAACAGGCTCAATAAGATTTACCACACACGAAGAAACGGTAGCGTTCCTTGCCGAAAAGCAGGCGGGATGCGATTATATGTACACCTTCTATCCGGCAAAAACAACGGTTCGCGGCTTTGATTTCCCTGTGGTGATATTCACCAAGGATGCGATCCCCGAGGGGGCAACCATTGAGGAGATCGGCAGAATCGTCAGCGCCACAAAGGGACGTGAGGTAGTGATGATCTCGGGCGGTGTGCACGGCTGTGAGCCGTCCGGTGCGGAAGGCGCTCTTGCGTATATCTCCGAGCTTTGCGGCGCATACGGAGAAGAAGTGTTCGCAAGCGGTTATCTCGGTGCCGTTATTGTTCTGCCGAATATCAATCCCGAGGGATTGTATATCTACTCGCGCGGAACCGACGCAGACGTTGCCAACACGAACATAAACCGTGACTATATGGCACTTTCTGATATTGCATCGCAGACCTACACCTCGGTTTATCAGCAGTTCTGGCCAACCATTACCGTGGATCTGCATGAATCGCTTGCTACTCCCGTATGGTCTGATGGCGATATTATGACCGATATTTACGACGCAGGTCTTTCCTATTACGGAAATATAAGCGGTCCTCACGCCAAGACCATGGATATCCTGTACGGCGACCTTTCGGCCGCAAATGACAATATCGGTGAAAAAATGTGTGCAGATACGTTGCACGGCGTGGAAGAAAAAGGTATGCGTATCTGGTTCTATGAAAAGAACGTAGCACCGAATTTCTCACGGAACTATTGCTCCAATCTTGGTTCTTTTGCGTATACTACCGAGATTCCCGGAACCGAAGCGGATGCAAACTATGCTCGCCGTGTATTCACACAGGTAGCAGTTGTCAAGGAACTTGTAGGTCTGGCAATTGAATCTGAAGGTGCGGTTGCAGATGCGGTTGCAAAAGCAAGAGAAGAACTCGGACTCTCCGCACAGATTTTCAACGCGCGCCGACCTATCGTTATCGACCAGGCGACAGCAAGACTTCCCGGTTACGGTTTGTACTGGAACAATCCGCTCCCCGGTCCCGATGCAACCATTCGCTATGCGGATAATCCGCAATGGACCGACGTGTATAACGTAGCGGCGCGCTACCGCGCAATGCCGACTGCATATGTCGTTTCTGCAGATCTTGCAAACATCGACGCTATGCTTGCACTTCTCGACCGCCACGGTATTGAATATGTCAGCCTTGCGGCGGGCATCACTCTTACGCTTTCGCGGTACAGCGGCACCGAAACACGTGCAATTGTCGGTGCGGAGCAGGAATATGCCTTTGCAAACGGTGCATATCTTATTCCCGTGGACGGATACCGTGCAATCCTTACTGCGTTCCTCTTTGAGCCGGATAATACCGACATTACCGAGGGCGTAGGTACACTTGTACAGTGCGGATATCTCACGGTTTCGGATATTTATCGCTCTACCGAAAGCTATATAGGTGCAAAATACGGCGTCGAGGGCACGTATGTCGAACTTCCTACAGCAGGCAAGACTGTTGCAAATGCCGTGGTTGACGGTATTGTATATGAAGACATCGGCACCGAAGGATCAAATGCATACGTCGTAAGAGCGAAAGAAGAAATCGTGCTTCATTTCACAGATGGCACAAGCGAAACATATTATTACAGCAAAATCCCCGGCGATATCAACGGTGACAGAACGGTTACTGTTGCGGATGCATTGTCACTTCTCCGAGTGGTCATTAATGATCATTCGCACGAAAACGGCGATGTTAACGGCGACGGTAAAGTAAACCTTGCTGATGTAATCCGTGTTATGAAACTGATTATAGAATAATTTGTAATGACAAAAAGCCTCTCATTGCGAGAGGCTTTTTGCATCTGAAGCGCACAAACGTAATGCAAAATCCGTTTTTTAAAGATAATTGAACGATTTGTAAATGCATTGAACGCATTGTTATTGCCATAACGCATGTTTTTGAGGTATACTTAAATAAATGAACCTTTACGGAGGAAGTTTATGAAGAAAGTAATAAAATTTGCTTTAGCAATTATTCTGATTCTTTCTATGGCATCGTGTTGTATGTCTGCCTCGGCGGCTTCAAACGGAATGGATGCCGCCTCGGCGGCAGAAACGCTGCATGCGCTGGGGCTCTTGCAAGGTGTAGGAACAAATGCTGACGGCAGTGTGAATTTTGCACTGGATAACAGCTTGACAAGAGCACAGTCTATAACACAGGTTGTTCGCTTTTTCGGTGCAGAGAAGGATGCGACGGGTGAAACCAATTCGCATCCCTTTACCGATCTCGCACAGTGGGCGGTGCCGTATGTGAGTTATGCTTATGCAAACGGTATTACACAGGGCGTGAGTGCCACAAAGTTTGACGGCGACAGCCCGATGAGCGACTATGCTTTTCTCACAGCTATTCTCCGTGTGCTCGGATACAAGGATTCCGAGGGTGATTTCGTGTGGAACGACCCGTATGAACTTGCGAATCAAGTAGGACTTATCCGTTCGGTTGCTCCCAATAATAATTTCAAGCGTGGGGATGCATTTGTTATCTGCTATAATGCGCTCACCGCAACGCCTAAAAGCGGAGCTGTAGTTGCAGAGGGGCTGATCGCAAAAGGGCTCTTTACCGCCGAAAAGTTTGATGCGGTAAAAAAGGCAAATGAAAAATACGACGCTCCATCCGGATATGCAGGTCTTGAATACGCTTTTGATGTAAACGGAAACACCTTCTACAGTCACTACGGTACTTGGGAAAAGGTTTCGACCGCGGGCGATGACTATGGTGCTCTCCATCTCATCGAAGGCAAGGGAATTCTGCTTGCTCACGATATTGATCATGCAAACAATGTGACGATTTCCGCAAAGGTAAAGATCGCCGAAGGCGCAACCGCCGGCAATTTTGGATTTGCGACCAATGCCTGGTGGAATGAGTCCGAAGAATATGACAAGAACTGGATCTTCTACGAGGGGGAAAATTGCGGTTATTTTTATGCATACTTGAGCGGTGCAAGAAGCGCAGGTATGATAGGCAAATATGACGGCGGCACCTCGATAAACAATAAGAAAGGGTGGGAGACGCTTACTGCATCTTCGGCAGCTTCCTACGGCATGGCAGGTGAGGATATTTACAATGCCGGCACTCTTGCAAACACAGAGTGGACACTTGGTAAATACTATGACTATTCCTGCACATGGAATGCGGATACCAAAACCTTGTATACCATGCTTGAGGGCGAACTTCTATACTCTGTAGAATTTGATAAATACCCTTTGAGCGTTATGGGCGATGACTTCGGTTTCCGTTCTAACATTGCAAATATTTATCTGAAAGACATTGTCATCACGGTTGATGATCCTGCGCTTGTTAAGAAAGCTGACAATTCCCCCGTGCTTATGTCGGAGGTAAGTTCCCCTGTATTCACGGTTGAAAAGACCTCGACAGTCTGGGAACCGGAGTCACGCTGGACGGCTGCAAGTGTAAGCTACGGTGCGATAGAGGTGCTTGAGCATAACGGTAATGCAAACGGCACGATCTTCACGACCATGAACGCCGGTAATCTTTCTGTCGGCGGTGCCGACGGTTACTGCTATAAGGTTTTGAAGAGCTCCGACGGCGGTGTAACATGGACACTTGCAGGCACCGCAACGGACGATTTCAACACAGGTATTGGAGCGACGTACGCCGTTTCCACACCTTGTCTCTACGAATTGCCGGAAGATGTCGGTAAGTTTAAGGCAGGAACTCTTCTTCTTGCAGGTGTTTCCAAAGACGGTATAAAGACAAGCGACATCAGCGTTTCCGCAATAACACTTTTCTACAGCACCGATCTTGGCGCAACATGGACGGCGTTTTCGACCATCGACAAGGAGGGCGGCGAAAACGCAGGTGTATGGGAGCCGTTCCTTATGTATGACGGCGGCAGAGTTTATTGCTTTTATTCGGATGACTCGGACCTCAATCACAGCCAGAAGATTGCCTGCAAGTGGACGGACGACCTTGTAAACTGGGTTGGCGCCACCGGTAAGCAGGACTGTACCGTAAAGCCTGATGCAGACACGGTTTACGATGATCCCATGGATGTAATTGCATTCTCAAATTACAAGTATCGTCCGGGCATGCCTTCTGTTACAAAGATGAATAACGGCAAGTACATTATCGCTTTTGAACTTGTTGGCAAGAGCGGCTCGCCCGTGTATTGCAAGGTGCTGGACACGCTTGACGATTTCGGCAATGTATCTGACCTCGGCAAGATGGTCGTATCCAATGCGACTATCCCCGGCACATCTCCTTGGATCACATATACGCATCTCGGCGGCGCGTGCGGTACCGTTATTCTCTCTGCACATAAACACGCTACAGGAAGCAGCATTTTCTCAAACGGCAGTGATTATTTCATAAGCCGGGACTACGGAAACACATGGACTGTTATGGAAAACCCTATTCCGTATGCATTTGTTGAAAACGCGACCGTTTCCGAGACCGGTTACTATCGCGGATACAGCCCCAAGGTATTGGTTTCGGATGACGGAAAAACGCTTTACTGCTTAAACGTTACTGAAAACATCTACAATGCAAACAGTACCGAGCTTAAGTTTGCAAAGGTCAGTATTTCCGGCGAGGGAGATCCCATTCCGGCTACTGCCGCATATCCGAAGACAAACATTCCTGCATTTGTTCCTCCCAAACCGATCATACCCGTAGTGTCAACCGATGGCACATATTCTCCAAGAGAGTACTCCGACAGAGAGTATCAGTTTGATATCGGCGATTACACCTTCTATAGCCATAGCGGCACATGGGAGATCATCACCGAAGAGGGGGATGACTACGGTGCGATGTATCTCTCCGAGGGCAAGGGCATGCTCCTCACGCACGATGTTGACTTTACCAAGAACGTGACGATCACCGCAAAGGTTAAGTATGCAGAGGATGCTACTGCCACAAACATAGGCTTTGCGATGAATGCCTGGTGGAATGAGGATGACAACTACAATGCAAATTGGTCCTTCTTTGAGGGCGCAAATTGCGGCTACTTCTTCGCATACCTGAGCGGGGCAAGAAGTGCAGGTCTTATCGGTAAGTATGACGGCGGCACCTCGTCCAACGGAAATAGCGGCTGGCAGAGCTTCAGCACCGCAAACCTTGAGAGCTACGGCATTCCTTCGGCAAACGTTTCAAACGGAGGAGAGATAAAGAGTGTCGCATGGGAACTCGGCAAATACTACGATGTGGTCTGTATCTGGGATGCGGAAAATAAGAAGATCTCGCTCTATCTCGAAAACAATCTTCTCTATAGTGTAATGTTCCCCAAATATCCTTTGAGTGTCGAGGGGGACGACTTCGGCTTTAGATGCAATGTTTCGAAGATCTATATTAAGGATATCCGTGTTTCGGTTGATGGCTAAAATAAAAATGTTCTCTGCCGCTTGGCAGAGAACATTTTTATTTCGAAAGCTTTGAACGATATGTAAACTTCTTGAATGATTTAACATTGACTAAGTATTATTATAATTGTATATTAAAACTAATGAATTATTTCTTCTTGAGGAGATAAGTTTGGATGTACATTGTTAAAAACAAAGACAAGTTTGATATCAGCAGTGAGCGCTGTACAGATGCAGTTGCGGTGCTCAAAGTCCCGAAGTTTGAAGAAAACGGCGAGATGTTTTCGCTTTGCGAAAACGGCGAAAACACATATGCCGGGTACGGCTTTTCTGCGAAAGATACATTTACCGACCTTGGCAGAGGGCTTTTTTCCGTGGAGCGTACCGTAACAAATAACGGTGATGCAAGAAAGATAAAACTCATTGCAGAGAGTGAGACCTGCTTTGCGCCTAAAAAATACCTGATTCCGTGCGTGTCGTACAATGGGAACGAATACGGTGACGGCAAAGAGCCTAAAGGCATGCTTTACGAAGGACAGCCTTGGATTCACGCATATGACCGTACCTCTATACCCGCCTGCACGGTTACAGAAAACAAAGCTGTCGCTTTTTCCATGTTTGTTTCAAACAGAGATACAGATTCACTCCGTTCATCATGCTCTATCGTTCCCGGTGAAGAGAAAGGAGAACTTATACAGCGCATATACTGGCCTGTGACCGAGGCGCCTTACACCTATAGCGATAACGACAAACTGACCGAAAGATACGATGAGTATCTGACACTGGATGGCGGCGAGAGTTTTACTGTTCTTTTTTATGTCCATGCGTCTGTTCCTCGTTGGGAGAACTACGGTTCAAACGAGGTGTTTGACCGTGCACTTGAGGTTTTCAAGTTTGACAAAAAGCCCAATCTTTCGACATCGGATATATGGTGGTACGGAATTCTTTATACAAGATTTTTGCTCCATGATATCAGAAACGTCGGTCCTAAGATCTTCTGCATGGGTGTTACCAATACAAAAGACGGTCTTGTCTGGTCGGATGCTTATGAGATAGGCTGGGTAGGTCAGAATATTATGAACGCCCGTTTCCTCATAAAGGAATATATCCGCACAGGTGAAAAACGACTGCTTGACGAGGCACTTGTTGTCTGCGATGAGTGGGTAAGAAAGCAGTTTGACAACGGTCTCGTTCTCGCGCGTTTTCAGTGGTACAAAGAGGGCAGAAATTGGGACTATGTTCCTTTTGACCCCACAAAAACATGGGCCGCAAACGTACCGAGAAAAACAGGCTGGCTGCCCGAAACCTGCAATATGGGCTGGGCGGCTGCAGAATTTATCAAGGTGTGGGATCTGCTTCGCTCAATAGGTGTTGACAAGCCGGAATACAAGGAGTTTGCACTCAAGGTATGTGACTTTTTCTACGAGCGTTACAGCGACGAATATGCATTTGGAAAGTCCTGGCATCACATCACGGGTGAGTGCGACAAAAAAGACGGTTCTATCGGCGGCTTTATGACAATGGGATTGATCGAGGTTTACAAGGTTCTCGGCGAAAAACGTTATCTTGACTGTGCACTGAAATCGCTGGACTTCTATTTCGAACGTGACCTTAATAATTTCGTATGTACTGCCGGTGCGGTTGACTGTTCCTGCGTGGATAAGGAAACCGCAGGCCCTTTCATTATCGCTTCTCTCGATGCTTACGAGATCACAAACGATAAAAAGTATCTTGAATATGCCGAAAAAGCGGCATACTATTTCAACTCATGGATGTTTGTATATGATATCCATTACGGTCCCGAAGCGGAGTTTACCACGCACGGTTATTATACCACCGGAGGCACCTCGGTTTCGGTTCAGCATCCGGCTATTGACCAGTGGGGCGAGCTTATGTGTTGTGAGTATCTCCGCCTTTATAAGTATACGGGCAATGAACTCTGGTACAAGCGTATGCTTATGATGTGGTATAACTCAACGCAGTGTATCTGCACCTCCGAGGACCAGCTTTTCCATGGCAGACACCGTCCCTTGGGCGGACAGAATGAGGCATTCTACCATTGCCGTTGGGGGCACAGAAAGGACTGCAACGATCGCGGACATCTCAACGAATGGCTTGTTTCCTGGGTAAATGTGTTCAGGCTCAATGTGCTTGACCGCCTTACAACCGTTTGCGGCGAAGAGGACTGGAGCATATTGGATTAAAGCCGAGGGGAGTCGAACGCCGTACGGGTTTGACTCCCCACCTCGGCTAAAAAAGCATCGTTTAACGATGCTTTTTGCCGATATATTCCATTGGAGTGACATTAAACTTTTTTTTGAAAACCCGAATAAGGCAACAGCCGTCGGCATAGCCGCACTTTTCGGCGGTCTCCCCGATCGTTGCGCCGGCGCGCATCATCTTAATTGCATTTTTGAGCCTGCACTGCGTCAAATACTCGTTTATGGTAGTACCAATGTACTTTTTAAACGCAGTCATAAGCGTGGTGCGCCCTATTCCGATTATTTCAGCAAGGTCGTGTGCTGTTATTTTTTCCGAATAATGCTCGGTAAGATAGCTGACCGCATCTGCGATAAATTCGGGTGTAGCAGTACCGGTATAACTGTTGCCGGGTATATCCTTTACCGTAGACAGAAAGTACAGTAAGATCAGCTTTTTGCGAAAGACGTTTGGCTCATCTTTCAGCGTTTGCATGAGTGCAGAAAGTGCTTTGCACTCGGCTTCATTGATGGAGATGATGTTTCCGTTTGCGCCGAACAGCTCGGACAGATTGCTCCATTCCGGTACGTAATCGGTAATAAAATCATCGGAGAAAAGCAGATTTGTGCGAGAATAGTACGTGTCGGGATCCGACATGATAAAATGTGGCGTATACGGTCGTAGCAAAACGATTCTACAGTGTTTCCCGCTATCCGAGACGTCTGAAAGAAAGACAGTAACGTCTCCTTCGGTGATGAGACTGATTTCATAATATGTATGCATATGATAGTCGGTCATTCTCGGGCCGAAGCCGCCGTAAGAGTCAACGGAGACATCATTCCAGTTCTTTTTGTAGGAAAAATTATTTATTTTATAATGCATATTTCCACCACCTAACAACTATTCTATAACCGATTTGCACATTTTTCAAGTGTTTTTGGTGAAATTCCAAAAATTTTCAGCAAAAAAATGAACGATTTGTAAATACAAAGGAGACTTCCATGAATCGTGTTTTTGACGACCACATTTTAAGAAAGGTTAATTCTCTTGACGGGACATGGCAATTTTGTGCGGATGAAGGTCAAGAAGGCGAAGCGCTCGGATACACGAAGGAGCTCCCCGCCTATGCAAAAAACATAATTGTCCCCTCGGTTATAGGCCGTGATTTCGGCCTCCTTACATACGAGGGAATTACATGGTTCCAAAGAAAGTTCCATACAAACGGCGGTACGCTCCGCTTTTGCTTTGGCGCGGTCATGACCGAGGCCAAGGTGTGGCTGGACGGCGAATACCTCGGCGAGCATTACGGCGGCTTTTGCGAATTTGATTTGATCGCCGAGAATGTAGCTACAGGAGAACACACGCTTATTTTGCGCGTTGACAATTCCTCGGACCTTGATTCCATTCCGCATCCCAAGGTTGATTGGTATCACCATGGCGGAATTATAAGAAGTGTATCTTTTGAGGAGCTTTCGGGGGTGTGTGTACTTCGTTGCCATGCGGAGTATACACTAAACGATGCGCTTACTGCCGCAGAAGTGTTTTTCAAACTTAAACTGTACAGTAAAGAGGATTCTGAAACTTCGCTTGACATTTTTGTTGGCGACAATATCGTTATTGCAAAGAACATCAAGGTCTGCAAGGGTGTAAGTGAAGTTAAGACGGAGAGCATAACGCTGGAAGACATTGCGCTTTGGGACATAGATAGGCCGAATTTGTACACGCTGGTCGCCAAAACGGCTACGGATGATTGTATCGACCGCATAGGCTTCAGATATATCGAGGTCAAAAACGGAAAGGTTTATCTTAATAATAAAGAAATTGAGTTCAGGGGCGCAAACCGCCACGAGGATCACCCTGACTGGGGATTTGCAGTACCTGCACAGATCAGCCGCAAGGATGTTGAAATTTTCAAGGACATGGGCGCAAATGCCGTTCGCGGTTCACACTATCCGCAGTCCCGTGCATTTGTTGACCTGCTTGACGAAAACGGCCTGATGTTCTGGAGCGAAATACCGATCTGGGGTGGCGGATATACAGCCGCAGACCTTGAGAGACCGCTTGTTCTCCGCCGCGGACTGGATATGCTTAAAGAGATGACCGAGGTATATTACAATCATCCGTCGATCGTTATATGGGGAATTCATAACGAGATTGACACTGCGGCAACAAGCGCTCTTGAAATGTCAAAGCTTTATTATAGTGAAATGAAGCAAAACGGCGGCAACCGACTTGTAACATATGCATCCTGCCGTCCGTTTACGGACATATGCTTTGCGTACTGTGATGTAATGTGTGTTAACTATTACTATGGCTGGTATGAGGGCACTATCAAGACATGGGATATATTCCTCGAAAAGTTTGATGCACGCAGAAAAGAGCTTGGTTTTCCTGAAAAGCCTCTTATTGTGAGCGAGTTCGGTGCGGCGGCGATATACGGCAACCACACATTTGACAATCTCAAATGGACGGAGGAATATCAGGCAGAGCTGCTGCGTTATTGCATTGAGGCATTCCATAAATCCGAAATGGTATGCGGTATGTTTGTGTGGCAGTTCTGCGATATGCTCACGGCAAAAGAGGTCGGTCTCAGCCGTGCACGCCACTATAACAACAAGGGTATTTTAAATGAGTACCGCAAGCCCAAAAGTGCGTATTTTGCGATCAAAGAAAGATACAATACCTGGAAGAATCAATAAAAGGAGTTCATTATGGAAGGTTTTATCAGTGATTTTTATAAGGACGCAAAAATCATTTCTCCCGACGGAGATGACTATCAGTATTTTTACGGCTACTATGATATGTGTCCTGCAAAGGCAGACGGTTCAAAGCACCTTTGCCACAGAGTAAAATTTCTTGACCGTATTCCCGAGCCGGACGATGTCGCGGACCTCGGTTACCTTGCTGACGGCAAGTTTGTAAAGTTTGCGGAAACGACTGTGTGGAACTTCCAGCAGGGAGCGATGCTCAGATATGATTCGCCAAACTCCGACATTGTGTATTACAATGTCAGAAATGACGACAATACTTTTTCCACCGTTACCCACAATCTTGTAAGTGGTGAAAAAAAGTATACCGACCGTGCTGCTGCGGCAATTTCATGGGATGGAAAATACGGTATCGGACTGAATTTCAGCCGCATTTTCGATTTTCGCCCCGGTTACGGATATTCGGGCGCACCGGACCCTTATTTTAATGTAAACGTTCCCGGCGACGACGGTGCATTCCTCATAGATATGGAGACCGGTAAGTCAAAACTTCTTCTTTCATACACCGACCTTGAGCCGGTGAGCTATTTGCCCGAAGACTCAAAAATAATGATCAACCACGTTACCTTTAATCCGGCATCCGACCGCTTTGTAATGCTCGTGCGCAATTTCAAAAAGGAGGGTGACCGTGATTGGCGCACTTCGATGGTCGTTTCGGATCTGAACGGCAACACTACAACGCTGTTGAAGAGCACGTTCGTTTCGCATTATTGGTGGAACGACGATAAAAATATCATGGTTTTCTGCCAGATAGAGGATCATCGCGGTATTCTTATTATCAATTGCGAGACAGGAGAAACCAAGGAGATAAAGTCCCCGTTCTTTGAGCCTGCCGGAAACAGAGACGTTCACTGCAATCTTTCGCCCTGCGGCAATTATATCATTGGTGACGGATATCCGCATGACGGCTACAGAGAACTTTGGGCATACAGCCTTAAAACCGGGAAAACAGAGATTCTTTTCAAGTCGAGAAACCTAAAGCCGAAGTTCGATGATATCCGCTGTGATCTTCATGCCTGCTTTATTGCCGGCGGAAAGTACATTTCGTTTGATATAACGCACAGAGACAGACGTGATGTTGCTATTGTTGATACATCCGCACTTGATTTTTAACGGAGATCTTTATAGAAAGATTTGTTCCTGCCGTTGTGATAAAAGAGCTTTCTTAATACATGATGTCAATAAGCTTGGAGAGCCGAAAGAGATCGCATTTGCGGTCTCTTTTTCGTTGTTTACAACAGGCGCTGTAAAGAAGTGATCCGGCATTTTGTGAAGGTTTTGCGCTGAAAAATACAGTGAAAATGTCAGAAATTGCATTGCCGTGCCGACAAAAGCTATATACAATAAAATCGGAAGACAAATTTTTTGTACGATTGCACAGAAAAATTGTATTGAAAGAGAGTATGTTTTTATTATATAATAATATATATAGCTATATTCTCCAAATGCAGGAGGGAATACATATGAAGAAAATGCAAAAGTTTTTTGGCGTACTTATGCTGATCGCGCTTGCGGCGGTGCTCACCGTTATGGCAACGGCGGCTCCGATCGAGATCGCCACCGAGGAGGATCTGCTCTGTCTGATGAACCAGAAGACCAACTCGAAGGGCGTTTCCTTTGCCGACTGGACAAAGGAGTATAAGCTGACGGCGAACATCACGCTGAGCGCCGCAGGCAAGACCGTTGGCGGCACTGCGCTTAAGCCCAAGCCGATCGGTCTTTCGGGCAACTCTTTTCAGGGTACGTTTGACGGCGACGGACACACCGTTACCTTTGCTGACCGTTGCTACAGCGGCCAGTTCTCGGGACTGTTCGGTCTGATCGAGTATGCCACGGTCAAAAACGTGACCGTCGTGCCGAAGGCAAACAAGGGAAATGAGTTTAGCACGTTGCAGTACATCGGCGGTGTCGTTGCGGTCGCGCGCGACGACTGTCTGATCGAAAACTGTAAATATACCGGCTATATTGCCAATACCAATTCCGGTTGTAAGGGCGTTGGAGGTATCGTCGGCAGAATCGAATGCCGCACAGGCAAAACGGTTACCGTCCGCGGCTGTGTCAACGAGGCGGAGGTCGCCGGCTACATCTATGCCGGCGGTATCGTTGGTCTTGCAAGCGGCTACAGCGCAAGCAGCGCGGGCAAGATCATCATTGAAAACTGTATGAACAAGGGCTTTGTCCGTATCTCCAATGCCGGTACGCAGAACGTCGGCGGTATCGTTGGCTATTGGCGCACTTACGGTGCGCAGGGCAGCGTGATCCGAGATTGTCTGAACGCAGGCACGATCAAGTCGATGAACACCTGCGCTGGTGGTATCATCGGCAAGGGCAACGAAAATTCTGCCAATGCGGTTCTGGAGCGTTGTGTGAATGTGGGCAAGATCTTCTCCGAAAAAGGAGGTAACTATGTCCACGGTATCGTCGGTGCCAAGGTGGCCTCCTACAAGATCACCAACTGCTTTGACGCTTCCGCGGGCAGCGTATATTCGAGTGAGACGGACGGCGCCGCAGGCTACAACGGCGAGAGGATCACTGCCGCTACCGATCTGACGGGTCTTGGCGAGAACTGGGTGATCCCCACCGTGGGCACGCCCGAGCTTGCCTTGTTCCACTCCAAAGATTCGCATGGGGCAGGCGTTTCCTATCTTGCAAACTTTGAGTACAACGAGGTCGCGCAGGCGGTCGAGTATATCTGTCCTGCCTGCGGGGAGGTCTTCTACACCGACACAGATCTCTATACCGACATCTATACAGACGCGGCAAACGGCGATCTTGTCACCGACACAGCGACAAGTGCGGTCGGCTCTGCATCCGCACCGTTCCGGTTCTTCTCGGATGCGATGCGCTATGCGGCAACCGTAGCTATGGCAAAGAATACCGACGTAACCGTGCATATCGTTGGCACGGCAACCGTTGGCAGCGGATACACGACTCCCGAATGCGAAAAGAATATCACCGTGACGGGTGGCACGTTGCATTTTGCGGGCGAGGGCAAGAAGAATATCTACCTTGGCGGTCCGCTCACCTTCCGCGATATCTCCTTTACGGCAGAGATGCCCAACCCCGGTCTCTACGTCTACGCGCAGAACCATAAGCTGGTGATGGACACGGGCATTACGATGGCGAACGGCAAGACCGTTGGCGAGACCGCCGGCTATCCGATGGGCGACGGCGTAAAGATGTATCTGCACGGCGGCTTTGACGGCATCGGCTCGACCGAGCAGTTTACCATGGATACCGATATTACCATTCGTTCCGGTGATTACTGGCTGGTTGCAGGCTGGAACGAGGACGGCTACGCCGAGGGTACGGGTCGCGTGACTGTCGGCAAAAAGAATGCGGACGACGAGCTCTTTATCCATTACCTTGCTACGTACTCGCGCGGTACCAACGCGGTGACGGGCGAGTCCAAGATGACCGTGATCTTTGACGGCGAGGTCAATCTGCACATTTTCTATCCCACCACGATGAATGAGCCGCATGCAGGCTACGAGGGCGCGCTTTACGAGACCGACCTGCTTTTGCTCGGCGACCTCAATAGCACGCCGCGTACGGCGTACGGCGCGAGTGCCAAGGTGGACGTGGATGCGGACCCCTCCTGCACCAACACGGTGCTGAACGTGTATACCGATATGCGCCTTGCCAAGGCGATCAAGGATACGGCTTGCTTTGATAAGGACGAGACCGACTCCTCTGTGCAGTACGACGGAACGCTCACCACGGTCGGTACGGTCGTCACACTCTATCCTTACTACCGCTACTGCTTGCAGTATCTCGACGGTCACGTCGGTACGGACACCTGTACTACGTGCGGTGCGCACCTGACCTGCGCACACGCAAACAAGTTCGTGCTCTCCGAGGCAAACTGTACCGAGGGCGGCGAGGAATACTGCACCGATTGCGGTGAGTCGTTCCCCACTGAGGCAGTTCCCGATGCACACGACTACCGCTGGGTACCCACTGCGGATGGCTATGCTTACGTCTGTGCACACAACGATGCACACGTGCTGGAGACCGTTGCGGGAAAGCAGACCGAGTTCTTCGTTTCGGACAACGGCACTACCGTGGGCGGCTTTACGGCTTCGGCACCCTCCAATGATTTTGACGCTATTATGCACCTTGCGGCATCGGTGGAGGAGGACGTTACCGTCTATATTCTCGGCAAGGTCACTATGCCGGACAACGCAAGTACGGCATACGAGATCTATCAGGAGCCCGCGCACGAAAATACCATCACCATCCGTGGCTACAAGGACGGTATCGGTACACTCTCCTTTGGTCGTGCCAACGTCCGCATGGGTTACATCCTTGCGGGTGACACCACCTTTGAGAACATCGAGTTCAGCACGGGCGTTTCGAAGGGCGCTCTGTATATCACTGCCGAGCATCATCACCTGACGATGGGCGAGAATATCTCGGTGGATATTCACCGTAACCAGTCTTCGAGTGAGGCGGGCGGTAAGGTCGTCCTTGTCGGCGGCTGTTACCAGACCTATCACGAGCCGACCTGCGCAGGCACCGAAACGCATATGACCGTGTATTCGGGCAACTACTTTTCGATCATCGGCGGCTCGGCAAACAAGACCTGCGGTCTCCCGAACGGCACCATCCACCTCGAACTGCTCGGTGATATCACCGTCGGCAATACCGCTACCGAAAAGCAGGGTCATACCGACCGTATGCTGATCCTCGGTACGCAGGGAAGAAGCTGTGGCGACATCGTTTGTACCGTAGACGGTGTGGTCACCAGCCGCAATGCGATCTGCATCGGCGCCTATGGCAAGGACAATACAGGTGTGTACAAAGCGAAGAACGTGACGGTCACGTTGCTTGGCGGCGCGTTGCTCGACTATGCCTTCCCCAACTCTGCGGTCGGCGCAGTACCCTTTGATGAAAATTACGACCCCGCAACGGCAAGCTATGAGAACGGTACGCAGGTGCTTTTCCCGTTCGGTAACGACATGGCGCATGCTACGAACGGCGGCATACTGGCATCGCTCGATTCGTTGCTCGTTTCCTACGATCCCACTTACGGTCCTTCCGTTTCGATGGCAAACCGCTTCCTCTGGGAGTTTGGCGGCGACGCCAAGTTCACGATGGTCGAGATCGAGGGTGAACCCTGCACGAGTGCGGACGGCAGACATACGCCTCTCACCGGCAGTGAAACGGTCGTCGTGGAGGTGACCTGCTACAATGCGGGCAGTACCACCTACACCTGCGCGACCTGCGGTGCGACCTACGCTGTCACGGTCGAGATGCTTCCGCACGATTTCGGCGCTGCATCGCTCTTTACCGAGGCAACCTGCGTTGCTCCTGCCATTTACGCGGCGGCATGCGAAAACGACGGTTGCAGCCACACGCAGTATACCACCGTCGGCGACAAGTCGGAGGAGCATACCTACGTGGACGGCATTTGCAAGTACTGCAACAACGACCGCACCGCAAACTGTGACCACATCTACGGCGATGAAGAGAGCATCAACACCGGTTGCGGCACGGGTACGCGCAAGATCTGTACGCTCTGTGGCAAGGTCGTGCTCGACGTGGTCTCCACCAATCACAGCTTCGGCAAATACGTGGTCACCGTAGAGCCTATGGACATTGCTCCCGGTATCAAGACCCGCACCTGCAAGAAGTGCGGCAAGACCGAGTCTGCGATCCTGTACTACGATAGCAGTGCCCTTAGCGACGAGGTGCTCGCCGTGGATGCAAACGGTGCGCTTGCCGACTTCTCGGTTGACATCCTGAAGCTCACCAAGAATGAAAAGGCGGCGCTCAATGCGCTCCTGCAGAAGACCGAATACGGCTCGGAGGTCAAGATCTCTTATACCACCGACGGAAACGCTGTTACGGGTATTACCTACAGCATCCCGATCCCAGCAGAATACAAGGATATGGAAAACATCCGTATCTATGTCCGCGACGGCGATGCGTTCACCGCGGTCAATTTCGAGCTGGAGCGCGGCTATATCGTATTCACCTATTAAGCTTTTATCTCTCTCTAAGGTTACCCGCCCCCTGCCATTCGCAGGGGCGGGTAACTTTTTTCTTAAAGCAAGAAGCCGAGTGCATTGCACTCGGTTCCCAGTGCGTATAACGCGCGTTGCCAACGTGGGTATTGTAATTTGAGAGGAACTCTTGTATAATGGAACAAAGAGGTGAGACTATGAGACGTGTTTTTGTGCTTGTATGCGTGCTTTGCTTGGCGGCGCTTTTGATCTTTTCCGTGGCGGCGGAGGCATATGACGGCTATATTGTCAAACTCGCAGAGCCGCCGATGGACCTGTTTTCCGTAAGCGGCGGGGCAAGTGACATCCTGGTGGTCGAGGATCAAGAGACCGCAGAGCAGATGGTGCGGGACGGCGTTGCGCTTTACGCAGAGCCAAACTACGTGATGGAATTACTCGGTACCGCGCCGAACGATCCCGAATACAGTGAGCAATGGTCGCTTGCGGCGATCAATTACCCCGCGCTCTATGCTTCGGGATATGACGGAAGCGGCGTGACGGTTGCGATCATTGATACGGGTATCGACCTTTCGCACCCCGATCTTGCGGACGTTTCGCTTTCTCCCTATAGCAAGAATTGTCTTGGCAATGGCTTGCATGCCGATGCCTTTGACCGCGATCAGATCGGTCACGGTAGCTTTGTCACAAGTCAGATCGCCGCGGTGACCGACAACGGAGAGGGAATCGCCTCGGTCGCTCCCTCGGCGGAGATTATGGTCTTGCGTTGCGTTTCCAAGAACACCTCCGACAAGTACGCTTATTCCGCCGCCTACGACAGCGGTAGCGGAACGGTCAGCACCGTGTCGGGTGCGATCCGTTACGCGGTCGATCACGGCGCGGATATCATCAACATCAGCCTTGGTATGACCGGTAGCAGTACGACGCTTGCCGAAGCGGTCACGTATGCTGTTGAAAAAGGAGTCATTGTTGTTTCGGCAGTCGGTAATGCCGGCAACTCCACGCCGTATTATCCTGCCGGATTCCCCGACGTGATCGGCGTGGGGAGCGTCAGCCGATCGGGTGACGGTTACGCGCGTTCCTGGTTTTCACAGTACAACGACACCGTGGATATTGTTGCGCCGGGTGGCACGGTGCTTGGTATTCACGTGTATCCGAGCGGCGGCAAGTGGTATACAGACGTGGATGCAACCTATCGCACGGACAGCGGTACGTCTTATGCGTGCCCCTTGGTAGCGGGGATCGTTGCGATTGCAAAGCAGATCGACCCCGCACTGGATGGTGACGGCGTTCTGGCACTGTTGGCACATACGGTGCAGGACCTCGGTGATGAGGGCAAGGACACCGCCTATGGTTACGGGCTTGTGGATGTTTCGGCTTTGCTCACTGCAATGGAAACGGTGCATACGGTCATTCCCGTCACACAGGGGGCGCTCTACGATCGTGTTGCAGCGTATGCGGAAGGGAAGGCGTTTGCCCTCTATGACGTTTCTTTGGACGGTTACGTTCCGAAAAACGGTGCGCCCGTGCAGGTGACACACACGGCAAAGGAAGCATACGTTTACCGCGTGGTCGGCGAGTATCTTTTGCCGGTCGAGCACAGCGTGCAGGACGGCAGATGCAGTTTTATAAGCCTTGACGGTGAATATGCCGTTTCGGACACGCCGCTTGTTTTGTACGGCGATGCCACGGGAGACGGCAGACTGTCTGTTATCGACGTGTTGCGTATCCTGAAGGGCTCAGTGGACGACACGGTTGCGATCAATCGCGCCGCCGCCGATTTTACTATGGATGCACGGCTCACCGTGCAGGATGCCATGCGACTTTTGAAGTTTTTGCTGTCTGATGGCGAATAAAACGAAATGAAAAGGAGAAGGGGAAAATGCTTTTTAAAGAGATTGCGGCGACAGCGGAAAAAGTCGGGTTTTCGGGTGTAGCTTTTATGCTTGCCAAGGACGTCGTTTTATCCCGCGAGTTTCGGGATGCGTGTGCCGCCAACCGTTGCGGTCTTTACGGAAAATGCTATATGTGCCCGCCCGACTGTGGCGATATTGATACACTGATGGCAAGGGTGCACTCTTTTTCGGATGCACTTCTGTTGCAGACCGTATCGCCTTTGGAGGATAGCTATGATTTCGAGGGGATGGTTGCGGCAGGAAAAAAGCATGCCGATCTTACACGGGAACTATGGGAGAAGCTTCGCACTGTTTTACCAAGCGATTCGCTTTGCCTCAGCAAAGGTGGTTGCGGATTTTGTAAGCAATGTGCAAAGGTTACGGGTGAGCCGTGCCGTTTCCCCGAAAATGCACTTTCCTCACTCGAAGCATACGGTGTGAGTGTGTCGGAAACGGTTGCAAAAACCGCGCTTAAGTATATAAACGGGCAAAATACCGTAACGTATTTCAGTTTGATTTTGTTTAACGATTAGGAGCTTGTCATGCCGATACTGAAAATAGTACAAAACGGAATCATAAAGGTTGTAGCATTTGAGGGCGAAAAGCCGCTCGGAGATTTACTCGGACTTTCCGACATACATATCGACAAGCCGTGTGGCGGTCGCGGTACATGTAAAAAGTGTACTGTTTTAGTGGACGGCAGAGAAGAGCTTGCTTGCCGGTACGTTGTACGTTGTGATGCTGAGGTGGTCGTCCCTGAAACAAAGGATATAGTTTCGGTTACAGGTGCGGACGAAAGCGGAAAACGCACAGAGAATCATTGTATTTGCCTGGATATCGGTACGACAACGCTCGCGCTTGCACTTGTGTCGCTTGACGATAAAAGTATTATAAAAGCAAAAACTGCACCGAATCCGCAAAGAGAAGTCGGTGCAGACGTAATATCAAGAATAGAATACTGCTCTAAAAACGGAGTCGGTAAATTGCAGAGTATGCTTGTTGCAAGAGTTTTGCAAATGGCGGAAGAATTGCTTGCAGAATACAAGGTTGCATCGGTTGAAAAGATGTACGTGGCAGGAAACACAACCATGTTGCACTTGTTTTTCGGTGTGGACTGTTCTTCGCTCGGCGTAAGTCCGTACACTCCGACATTCTTGGAAGAAAAAAGAGTAAAAGGTACAGTGCTTGGCTTTGAAAATGTCGGCGAGGTGATAGCTCTCCCGGGCATCTCCGCATTTGTAGGGGCGGACATTGTTTCCGGACTCGGATTTGTGGATAGACCGAAAGCGGATCGGTATTCGCTTTTGATCGACCTTGGTACGAATGCGGAAATAGTCCTCTTTAATAAAGATAAATATTTATGCGCTACGGCGGCGGCAGGTCCTTGCTTCGAGGGGGCAAACATTTCTTGCGGCATGAGTGCAACCGTAGGCGCTGTCAGTAAATACAAAGCAGACGGCGGTTATTCTGTAATCGGTGACGCTGAGCCGGTGGGAATATGTGCAACAGGACTTGTAGATATCATCGCAGAGCTTGTCCGAAACGGAACGGTTGAAGAAAGCGGATATATGGATGAGGTTTTTACCTTGTCTGAAAGGGTAAAAGTAACTCCTGCGGATATCCGGGAGTTTCAGCTTGCAAAATCCGCCGTACTGTCCGCCATTGAGTGCCTTTTACAGCATGGAAATGTCACGTACAGCGACATAGAGACCATGTATATCGCGGGAGGCTTTTCTGCGCAGTTGAATATTGAAAATGCAGCGTATCTCGGACTTGTACCGAGAGAACTTGCAGACAGATTTGTACCTATAAACAATGCAAGCTTGCTTGGTACCGTGAAAACTGCCTGTGAGGGAAGCGACCTCGCGGAAATTGCAAAAAGGGCAGAGTTTATTGACCTTGGTGCGGATAGCATATTTTCGGAGCTGTTTTTTAAAAATATGTCGTTTGGCTCGGAAGAGTTTTGACCGATAGTTTGATATCGAATTTTTAAGGGTGATACCTGCACCTGCAGTAGTTGCACTTGCGATGCAAGGGAAGAACATAAAAATAAAAAAATGCCCTTAAAACCATCAAAAATGATGAGGTAAGGACAAAAATAGTGAAACCGCAGAACCTTTTTGTATCGTCTGCGGTTTCTTTTTTGAAAAAGGGTTTTAGAACCTGTACAATGCACACATTATGTATATAAGACATTAAATAGGCTGAGGTAATTTGCCGGCGTGACGGTCAATGTAACAGATTGTTAAAAAATAAATGTTAAAGAGGTCTGCACTTTTTCGGTGCAGACCTCCGTATTTTATATATCACTTGAGAATCTTAAACTTGCCGATGATGGGAAGCTCCTTTGCTCTGCCGTTTGATGCATTGATGATACCGATGATGAACAGAACAAAGAAAACAATAGACAAAATACCGATTATGCTTGAAACGGTGTACAATCTCCAGGATATAGCGAGAAGAATTGCGTTGATTATGCCGTAAACTATACTCCACGCCACTGCCGCAATGAGAAGCAGCAAGCCCTGATTGGAATGGTAACGTGCGAATTTTGATTGCTTTGCCGCAAACATCGGTATGAATACAAGCGGTCCGAAGTAGGCGAGTATTGCCATACCCTTATTTGTGTTAATGTCGTTCTGATCAAATTCTGCCGTTGTGTCGGCTGTGTTATTAAGATTTTGGAACGTCTCGCCAAAGCTATTTTGATTTTGCTGTGGGTGAGGCGTCTGCTGAGGCTGTGCCTGTTGAGACTGCTGTTCCTGCGGTGCATCGGCAGGAGAGCCGCATCCCGGACAGAATTTTATGTTATCTTCGATTTTAGTTCCGCATTTTCCGCAAAATTTCATAGTGTTGTCTCCTTTACAAATTATTTCTTCAAATTTTCAACCATTCTCACTGCAATAATGAGTGCCTGTTCTCTTGTTGCGTTTGCGTAGCCGTTAGCTTCGTCGGCGCTTGTTACATTCTTCGGTGCGAATTTGTTGTTGCCGACACCGTTGATAATGCCGTTTGCTACCATAAAGTAAACGCTGTCCTTTGCCCAATCTGAAATATCTGCATCGTCTGCGAAAAGTGCAGGCTTTTCATAAGGCAGAGTAAACTGACTGTCTGTTGCAAGCGTCCAGCCTGCAAGAGATACTTTTTTGAATACACGAGTCAGCATTGCTGCCGCCTGTTCACGGTTTAATAGTACATTCGGATCAAAGGTTGTTGCACTTGTTCCATTTACAGCACCTATGTTGTATGCCTTTAATACTTCAACATCTGTTGTATCTGTGAAAGGATTGTTTACTGCCGGAATTGCCGCACCGTTTGCAAGTGCTTCATACGCCTTAACCGCAACTGCCGCAAATTCTGCTCTTGTGATGTCGGCTGTTAAATCAGCTCCGTAGAGCGATGTTGGAATCAAGCCAAGTTCATCGGCTTTTTCAAGCTCAGCCGTTGCCCATTCGGAAGCATCCGCCCAAGCATCTGTTGTTCCGAACTGCGAGAAATCAATATCAGGATTTCCTGTGCCTTGTGAAAGACTTATATCGGGTTCCCATTCTGTATCGGATGAAAGAACGATACCAAATTCATAATTTTCCTTGAATCCATCTTTGGATGCTCTTACTGCATTAAGTCCGGGGATTGCTTCAAAGCTGAAACCACCGTTGTTTGATGCCGTTACCGTTGTGCTTGTTCCAAGCAATCTGACTGTTGCACCCGGCTCTGTTGTTCCATGGAACTCTCCTGTAAATAAGGATTCATTATAGTTTACAAGGAGTTTTGCAAAGTCTATTGCAAATCCGTCACCAACGCCTGTTGTTTCGTCAATGGTTATGTTAAGATTACCCGATGCAATATCTGTAAAGAATCCGGAAGGAATAACAGCCGAAACTATATAGGAAACGGGACCTGTCTGATCAACCTGATTCAGAAGCTCTGCTATAAACGGAGCATCCTTGCCATTCAGCTTTACTGTAAAATTACTTTTCCACGTAAGGGGCTGAAAATCATCTATACAAAGCTGTAAGAGTGCACTTCTTACACTTATGTCGCTTACATCATAACTCATATTGATTACGAGTGCACCTTCCCCAAATGCTTTGCCTTGTAGCTGACCATTCTTCCATTTGGTGTAGTTTTCTGCATAGCCGTCTGCTTCTTTTCCGCTCCAAGCAGAACCTACATACATTCTGTCTGTGCCGCTTGGTTCGCCCGGTTCTTCAGTCCAACCGCCCTGATAACTATGCGGTCTCTGATTTTTTGCTGTAAAAGGACTGTAACCATTTGCGATAGCATTTTTATCATTAAGTGCATCTATATCACCGGAGCGAACCATCAATTCTGCTTCATTTGTGTTTTTCAAAGCAACGGTTTTCTGGCTCCAGTCTCCATTCTCGGCATCCGAAGTTGCAAATACTGTGGAAGCCAGCATTGTGACTGTCATCGTTGCCGCCAGTAAAACCGATAATAACCTTTTCATATCTCAAAAACCTCCTTTAATATGCTATCATCTGATAATCTTCGGGGATTTCAAAGAGCTTTGCGTCTGCACCTTTTTCAAGGGAGAGGATTTCAACAACACCTTCTTCACCCTCTGCGGTAGCCTTAATAAATTTCAGCTCGTCACCGTCAAAGAGATACTGAACTGTTTCGCCCTCTACGGTAAATTCCTCGTAATCGTAGGATTTGCCGCTGTATTCCGTTTCACCCGATGCAATCGCCGTTTCATAATTTGCGGCTTCGTCTGCGAACATATCCATTACGGCTCCGTTATCAGCCACCTGCGTTTTAAGCACCATTTTTGAACTGTTTTCAATGATGTACTGATAGCCGTCACGCATTACCATAACGCTTTTCATTCCGTCCATATCGCTTTCGGAATACATCATATTGTCCTTAAATGCGTTTTTTGATATTACCTCAATACCCTGAACGGTGGTTTTCATTTCCATTGTGTATTCGCCGCCGGAGAGGTATTTCTCAAAGTATGCAAGGGTTTTGGTAGAAGAAACGGGGATTTCGTTTGTTTCATTGACCGACTCGTCATTCTGTTC
>JAZQHV010000090.1:0-8089 GCA_045540755.1 Eubacteriales bacterium | reverse complement strand
CCCGACATGCAGGATGAAAAGTCGCCTATGGGCGACTTTTTTCCATAATGCTCGCTTTGCGAGCAAATCATGACGGCAAAGCCGTCCATTCATGGAGCCGCAGGCTCCAAATCATGCCCGTCAGGGCAAATCATATAGTTTAGCGCTTCGCGCTAAACTATAATTTTTCTTTCCCTATAGCCAAAACCTTTCATTTATGGTATACTACTCACAAAAGGGGTGAGACCGATGACAAAACGCAAGACCGAGCTTTCGGCAATGAATCTTCTCATGTGCATGCTGGTCATCTTTGTCCACGTGGCTTCGTGGACGATCGGCGGCATGGACAAAACGAGCGTAAAATACGTCTTTCTTATGGTGCCGTGGCGACTTTCCGCCTTTGTGGTACAGGGCTTTCTTTTTCTTTCGGGTGTTAAGCTTTTTGCCGCGACAAAGGAGATACAGTACGAGCGCTTTCTGGTCGGCAGATACCGAAAGATCCTGCTTCCATACCTGCTTTGGGTGGTGATCTACTATGCATATTTTATTTATGCATACGGTTATACCTTTACGTGGGGTGCCTTTTTCGAATACCTGTTGTTCGGCACGCTCTGCTCGCATTTTTACTATATTGTCATCGCCATGCAGTTTTACTGGCAACTTCCGATCTTTCGCGTGCTGGTGGACAGAGTGAATCCATGGCTACTTTCGGTCGGCGCGATCCTCCTCACCGCATTTTTCAAGGTGTATGCGCATTTTCAGTACGATGACCGCGTATTCCCCGCCTATCTTTGCTACTTTACGGTCGGTGCCGTGGTAGGACGGCACTACGAAGCGATTTGTACGTGGCTGAGGCGCTTTTGGTGGGTATGCGGCATTGCCTTTGCCACCTTTGGCTTTTTCGACGCGCTCCTCACCTATCATTCGCAAACGCGCGGCGCGATCTACCCTTATTTCGAGGTATTGCACCTTGCGTACTGCTTTAGCGCTATCTTCTTTTTCCTTGCGTTTTTTCTGTGCACGCTTGCGGGCAAACACCTGCCGCGCCCGATTGCACTTGCCGACCGTTCCTCCTATGGCATGTACCTTTCGCACATTCTTTTTATCTATATTGCAAACGCACTTTCCGCAAGGTTCGGCATCACCGATATGCTGTATGCCTTTGCTTTTCGCTTTGTCTTTACCTATGGTGCAACCTTCCTTTTTGCCATGGGCTATACCGCCATCAAGGAGAAGATGATCCATGCAAGAAAAAATACGGGCACTCTTTGAGAGCCGACTTTCCGCACATGCGTGCTTTGGCGGCGCGGCGGCGATCCTCCGTGGCGGCGAGACCGTGTTTGACGGCACCTTCGGCGTTGCCGATGCGAACAGTCTCTACCGCCTCGCCTCGGTGACCAAGATCTTCACCGCCACTGCCGTTTTACAGCTTGCCGATGCGGGCAGGGTGGACATCGCCGCGCCCGTTTCGACTTATCTGCCCGCCTTTTCGCGCATCCCGCTCGGCAGGATCACTGCGGATGGGCAGATCGTGTCGCAAGGGCTTCCGCCGCGCGAGATCACGGTCTTTGACCTGCTTACGCATACGGCGGGGCTTGGTGCCGACCCACTCGGCAACCGCGAATACGAGGTGCTTGATCCCGATTGCAAGACCTCACTTGCCGCGGTCACCGATGCGTATGCCGAGCGATTCCATCTTGCATTTACCCCGGGGAGCCGCGCCGCCTACAGCGGCTTTGCAGGCTACGACGTGCTGGGGCGCATCGTGGAGGTCGTCAGCGGTGAGCGCTTCAACGACTATTTACAGACGCATATCTGTGCGCCGCTTGGGCTTACCGACACCACCTTTCAGCCGACCGAGTCACAGTACGCGCGCCTGATCCCAATGCACAAGCGTATTGGCGGCGAGGATCGCGCCATCGACTATCGCGGTGCTCTTTATCGCGGCATGCCGCGCACCTACGAGGCGGGCGGCGCCTCGCTCGTAAGCTCGGTTGCCGATATGCTCCGCTTTGGAAAAATGTTGCTTGCGGGCGGCGAGGGCATCCTCGCGCCAAAAACGGTGGATCGAATGCTTTCTCCCGCACTTCCCGAGGGGCTTTGCGGGCTTGCCCGCGGCGAAAACCATGGTCTCGGCTGCTTTGTCATTTCGGGGGAGCACCGTCTCCCTAAGGGCACGGTGTATAGCCACGGTGCCTACGGAACGCACCTCGTTTTGCACCGTGAGCGCGGCGCACTGGGCGTGTTTTTACAGAATTCGCTTTCGGATATGGCGCTCGTTTCTTCGTGGAGCCGCGCTTTTGAGGAGATCGTGCTTAGCCAAAATTAAGGTTTATGCGCTAAACTTACAGTGAGGTGAGTATATGCGACTTTTATATGCGGAGGATGAAAAGGCACTTGCCGATGCGGTTGCCGATATCCTGACCTATCATAACTACACCGTCGATACCGTCTACGACGGAGCAGAGGCACTTGCTTATGCCCGCGTCGAGCAGTACGACGGTATCCTGCTTGACGTGATGCTGCCGAAGATGGACGGCATCGAGGTCTTGCGCACGCTCCGCGCGGCGGGGTGCAATACGCCCATCCTGCTTTTGACCGCGAAAAGCGAGGTCGAGGATCTCGTAACGGGGCTGGATGCAGGCGCGGACGACTATCTTGCCAAGCCCTTTCACACGGCGGAGCTGGTGGCGCGTGTGCGCGCCATGTTGCGCCGCCGCGCGCCGATCTGCCGCGAGGTATTGCGACTTGGCAACCTCTCGCTGGATCTGCAGAGTTACGAGCTTTGCTGTGGCGAAGTCCGCATGGTCCTGCCCAAGATCGAATATCGGCTGATGGAGCTGTTTCTTTTACACCGCGGCATCTTTCTTTCTACCGAGGACCTTCTTACCAAGGTGTGGGGCTACGACACCGAGTCGGACATCGGCATCGTGTGGGTGTACATCTCCTATCTGCGCAAGCGCCTTGCAACACTCGGCGCAAACGTGGCGATCGTTGCCAAGCGCGGCGTAGGCTATAAGCTGGAGGAGATCCTATGATCCGCTCGTTGCAAAAACGCTTTGTTTCGGTGGCGATGTCGGCGATTGCGATTCTGCTTGTCGTCCTGATCGGCTCGATCAATATTATGAGTTATCTCACTACTGTGCGGCAGAATGATCGTTTGCTCGACTTTTTGGCGCATACAAGCAACCGTCCCGCGCCACGAGAGGGCTTTGACCGTCCCTTTGACGAGGACACACGTCTGTCCGCACTTCACTTTACCGCTTCGGTGGGGGAGGAGATCCGCGTGGACGTACGCCGTATCGCCAGCGTGACTGCGGCGGAGGCAACGGCGTACGTGCAGAGGGCGATCGACAGCGGCGTCGCCGACGGTCGCCTCGACCGCTTTCGCTACCGCGCGACCGCGCGCGATGGGGATACGCTGTACGTCTTTCTTGACACCAGTGCGCAGACGGCGTCTATGTTGCGTCTGCTTACGCGCTCGACCCTTGTTGGGGTGATCGTATTTTGCGTGATGTTGCTTGTGGTGCTCCTGCTGTCCAAACGCGCGATCAAGCCGATCGCCGTAAATCTGGAGCGGCAAAAGCAGTTTGTGACCGATGCAGGGCACGAACTGAAAACGCCGATCGCCATTATCCTTGCCAACGTCGAGGCGTTGGAATTGCTGGGCGGCGAGAGTAAATGGAGCCGTAACATCCGCGAGCAGGCGGCGCGGCTCAACGGTCTCACGCAGAATATGCTCACGCTTGCAAAGGCAGACGAGGCGCGCAAGGTTGCCACGACCGAGTTTTCGCTCTCCTTACTCACCGCCGAGTATGCCGAAATGTTCCGCGAGCCGATGTCCATGCGCGCGATCACGCTTGACGCTGAGATCGCCGAGGGCGTGACGGTACGCGCTGTGCGCGCCGATACTGCGCGTGTGCTTTCGATTCTGCTCGACAATGCGGCGCGCTATGCCAAGGAGGGCAGTACGGTGCGGCTTTCTCTGCGCGGCACCTGCCTGCGTATCGAAAACGAGTGCGATGCACTCCCCAACTGCCCACCCGAAAAGCTGTTTGACCGCTTCTACCGCGCCGACGGCGCGCGCACGGGCGGCGGATACGGTATCGGACTTTCAGCCGCCGAGGCGATCCTCGTCGCCGTGGGCGGCACGGTCACTGCCGAATACATCGGCACCGACCGCATCGCGTTTACCGTACAATTCGGAAAATAACTCTGAGCGGTAAATTCCTTTTTACCGCGGATGCAAAAAAGCACCAAGTTTTTCAAACTTGGTGCTTTTTCTTATTCTACCGTAACGGTGATATCCGAATAAACAAGGGGTACGAATACGATGTCCTTATCATAGGCGTCGATCTGCGTGATATCGATCGTGTAGGTACCCGCAGGGGTGCCCTCGGGCACGGTAAAGTTCACGGTTGCGGCGGTAAAGGTGCCGAATTTTTCCTTTAAGCTTAAGTTAGCAAGCACGACCTTGATGGGGCAAGCACCTTTTGCAGAGCTTTGCAGATGCATGCCGCTGTTGCCGCCCTTGGTGCCTGTGTAGGTGAGAACGGCGGGGTCGTAGGAGATATAGAACTGAATACCTGTAACGCCGGGGGAATCCTTGATGAGGAGCGGGATCGAAAGGCTTTCTCCCGCCTTCGCGGTGACGTTTTCTGCCACTACGGTTCCTTTGGTGAGTGCGATCACTGTGAGTTTGCCTACGTCGGCATCCCATGTGGAAAGGTCACCGAACGATGCGGCGAGTGTGGCGAGCGGAACGCAGGCACAGCCGCTTTGCTCGGTGATCGGAAGAGAATGTGTGCTACCCTCCTTGGCAAAGGTCGCGGTTTCCGCATCCAAAGCGAGTGTTGCGCCCAGCGCCTCTGCGGCAAAGTCCGCGGGTACCATCAACACGCCGCTCTGCACAAAGGGAGCGGCGGAGAGCGGGACGGGTGCGCCGTTTAAGACGGCGTCGGTACTGCCCGCCGTGACCACGGCAACGCCGTTGCGCGTGCGGCTCACCTTTGCGGCGTAGAGCTTGTCTGCATCGGTTACCGAGCGGGAGAACGTGGCAGAAAAGCCGACGTAGCTTGTAAGGTCATCGCCCGCGCAGATGCCTAAAGTCGCGGCAGGCACGGAAAACAGTGTGCCGTCGCTCTTTTTGAGGGTGAACGCGCCGTCTGCTACGGCAGTGAGCGTGCCACTGACAACGTCGGTATCGGTGGAGGCTTTTACCGTGCGGATCACACGGAGCAAAGGAATGTCCGCCTCGCCGTTGACCAACGCGCGGAGCATGAGGAGCACGTCCACAAGCTCGGTCTTGCCGTCGTCGTTTGCATCGTAGTAGCCGTAGTCGGTCGGCTCCAGCGCCGCCGCTGTGCAGATCAACGCAAGACAGCAGAGAAGTGCTGTGAGGATGCGCGCGTTATTCTTCCACAAAACGGATGCCCTCCTCCTCATTCATCGAGGCGATACGCGCCAGCGATTCCACGCGCACGCCCATCGAGCGGATGAGGTCGCCGCCCGGCTGGTATGCCTTTTCAATCACGATGCCCGCGCCCATGACGGTCGCACCCGCTTCCTCTATGAGGGCGATCAGACCCTTGAGGGCACTGCCCTTGGCGAGGAAGTCGTCGATGATAAGCACCTTGTCGCCCTCGGAGAGAAACTGCTTGGACACCACGATGTCGTAGGTGGTACCGTGCGTGTAGGACTCCACCTTGGAGGTGTACACGTCAGCATAGATGTTGTTGGTCTTGGTCTTTTTGGCAAAGACGACGGGGACGCCGAAATACTGCGCGGTCAGGCAGGCAATGCCGATGCCCGATGCCTCAATGGTGAGGATCTTGGTGATCTCGGTGTCTGCAAACAGGCGCTTGAATTCTTTGCCCAGCTCGCACATAAACGCAACGTCGATCTGGTGGTTGACAAAGCTGTCTACCTTCAGCACGTTACCCGCGCCGATCTTGCCATCTTTCAGGATTTTTTCTTCGAGAAGTTTCATGATATCCCTCCGTTAGTTTTCATATAAAACGGCGTTTGCAATACCGCCGAAAAAAGAGACGTCTCCATAGTAGAGCGCACCGTCCACGGTGGGCTCCAAATATACAGTCAGCGTTTCGGCATCCGCAAGGGAGACCGAAAAGCTCTTCGTGCCCGCCCCTGTCAGGGTACCGCTGTAGACCTCCTTGCCGTTCACCGAAAGGATCAGGCGGAGCGCATAGGTATGGTCCTTCGGCAGGTCACTGCGGATGGCGAGCGTGCCGGCAAATTCGGTAAAGCCGTAGCCCGCAATGGGCAGGGTGTCGCAGAAATTGCCGTACAGAATATTTCCCGCGTATTCATGCTTGCCTACGGTCAGCACGCCTGCGTGCTCCTTGCGGTAGTAGGCGGCTTCGGGGATGCCGAGTGAGTTTTCCGCTACGTCGAGCAGAGAATACAGGGAGATCAGGGGGGTAAAGCTACGCTTCGGGACCGCGTAATAGGTAGCATAGACGTCGAGGTCCTCGGTCACGTTGCCGAACAGGACGCTCCAGCCGTCAAAGAGAAATTCGCCGCGGTCTTCGACTTCGGGGGCGGTCGCACTTTCGCCGTAGCGCACCATTTCAGAGGAAAGCAGGGTACCGTCCGCGTCAAAGAAGCGGACGTTCAGCCATTCCTTTTGGTAGATCGCGCCCACGACCCTACCGCTCTGGATGTTGGTGTAGTCGCGGTTCCAACCGCGGAAGACGAGATTGCCGCGCGTTTGCGGCATCACGGGCGGGACGGCATCCTTGCCCTTTTCCACCGTTTGTACCGAGATGGCGGTGTAGCCGTCGGTGTCCACGAATTTCACGATAAAGTATTCCTTCGGTTCTGTGGTGACCTCAGGCTCTTTTTGCGTAGTGGTCGCCGCGGTCGTACCTACGGCAACGACCTCAAAATACTGCGGTGCGGTGCTTGCCGCCGTTACCTCGGGCATTTCGATCTTCGAGCGCTTGGTGGAAACGACCTCTGCCACGGCGCCGTCACGGGCTATGATCTCGGGCGGGGTGAACAGTCGCCCGCGTGCGCCTGCGCACGCGACCAAAAAAAGACAAAGAAAGGACATGGCAAGAAAAAAGTACAGTTTTTTCATGTCATATCCCTCCTGAATGCACGTATTTTAAACTATTATAGCATACTTTTTTCGGATACACAACAGCCTTGGGAAAAGTGCCTTAAATTTCCGCGGCGGTAAGCAGGATGATCTTGTCCATATCATCGGGTTGCACGCGCGCGTCAAAGGCGGCGCGGTTGCGCTTCAGCTCCCCGCATTTGCGGCATTTGTGAATGAGAATATAGCCGCGCTTGGGATCGGGCAGTGCTTTTACGGCGTCCATGATGCCGAGGCAGTCATTCTGACGGTCGCCGGGCAGGACGTCAATGTGGATGGAGCAAAGACAGACGGGGCAATGGTTGCGCGAGGAGGAACCGAGCGGTTGTACCTCGGCGCCGCAATTCTGGCAGATGAAGCCGCTGTCGTTTTTTGCAAATCGTTTGCTTTCCATAAAAATCTCCGTGTATAGAATCCGTCGCGGCGGCAACACTATGGTTGCATTACACGAAAGGACCTTTTGTTATGAAAATTAGAAAAATTTTGCTTTGTATGTTGCTTTCGGCACTGTTGCTCGTCGGCACATCTGCGGCGACGTGGCAGGAAATGCAGGAAAACGGCGCCGTTTCGGATGATGGCATTCGCCTTGGCGATGCGCGTGACGGTATTGTGAGTGACGTGAGTGAGGAGCACGGGGAGAACGGTGTCATCGGCGATATCATCACCGACGTCACGGGCGCTCTGGATGATATGATGGACGGCACCGACGGCATGAACGGTACGGACAATATCCTCGGTCCCGCCGCACCCGAAACGACCGCCGCACCGGGCACGTCTGCGCCCACCACGACTGCAAACACCGCCGCGAGCGGTGAGGATGGCGGTATGTCGATGGGTGTGATCATTGCGATCCTCGTTGTCATCGCCGTTATTGCCGTGATCTTTATGCTGCTCCCGAAACGGAAGTAGAAAAGATGCGGGAGAATAAAGCGACAAATTGGAAGTTGAAGGGACGATATACGGCTAACGCCGTGCGATATAGCAAGGCTA
>JAZQHV010000089.1:0-93506 GCA_045540755.1 Eubacteriales bacterium | reverse complement strand
CAAACCCGACACGATCCAGCTTTATATTGACCGCGAGTTGTTCGTCACGATCACCGAGAGCGGCGCCACCTTCTATAACGGCACTGTTTCGGAGGAGATCACCTACACCGCCGAAACGGTACATCTCGCACTTGCCTTCTGTTACGCAGACATCAAATTTACCAATGTCGCCTATGGTATGAACTAAAAAAAGTCGTCTCTTTTTCAAGAGACGACTTTTTTACTTTCGTGTTGTGTGATCTATAATGGAACTGTGCGTTTAACCGCACCTTATTTTACCAGCTTATCGGTCTCTTTTGCGTAGGCTTCGAGCTTTGCGGCAAGTGCCTCCTTGCTCTCGGCGCCGACGAGATAATAGATCTTGATCTTCGGCTCGGTGCCCGAGGGACGGACAACGGCAACGTCGCCGTTTTCAAGGCCGTAATAGAGTACGTCCGACTTGGGAAGTCCCGTACCCTCTACTCTGCCATCGGCATAGGTGATGGTCTCCGCGAGGTAGTCACCCACGAATGCAACGGCACTGCCGCAGATCGCCTTCGGTGCGTTCTCACGCAGGTTCTTCATGGTGTTGGCACGACGCTCGATACCGTCGAGACCCTCCATATACACGTCCATTGCCTTTTCGCCGTAGTAGCCGTACTTTGCATAGATGTTCTGCAGAGCATCGTACAGCGTCATGTTCTTTGCCTTGTAATATGCCGCCATCTCCACCGCAAGCATTGCCGCGCAAACGGCGTCCTTGTCACGTGCATAGGTGCCCTTGAGGTAGCCGTAGCTCTCCTCAAAGCCGAGCATAAAGGTGCCCTTGCCCATCGCCTCGTGATTCTTGATAACCTCACCGATAAACTTGAAACCGGTGAGTACGTTGTAGAGCTTTACGCCGTTTGCCTTGCAGATCGCGGCGGCAAGCTCGGTGGAAACGATGGTCTTGACCGCATAAGCATCCGCGGGAATGCCCTCGCCCTCTTTGAGCGCGGTGAAAATGTAATCCAGCAGAAGTGCCGCCATCTGGTTGCCCGTGATGGTGACGAACGAGCCGTCCGCCGTGCGCGTCATCGCGCCCATACGGTCACTGTCGGGGTCGGTGGCGACGATCACGTCACTGCCCACTTCATCCGCAAGCTTGATGCCAAGCGTAAACGCATCGGGCAGCTCGGGATTCGGCTTTTTCACAGTCGGGAAGTTACCGTCGAGCACCATCTGCTCCTTTACGGTATACAGTTTCTTGACGCCGATTGCGGTGAGCGCCTCGGGGACGAGTTTGTGACCCGCGCCGTGCAAAGGCGTGTAAACAACGGCAAAGTCGTCTGCGACCTTGGTGACAGCATCCAACTTCACGCGCTGTGCCAGCACGTTCTGCATGTAGACCTTGTCTACCTCCTCGCCGATCATGACGATCTTACCCGCCTTGACCGCCGCGTCGAAGTCGTCCTTCTTCACGCCGTCAAAAATGTCGATCTCCTTGGTCTTTGCCGAAACGATATCCGCATGCTGAGGCGGAAGCTGTGCGCCATCCTCCCAGTATGCCTTGTAGCCGTTGTATTCCTTCGGATTGTGCGACGCGGTGATGTTAATGCCCGCGATACAGCCGAGGTGGCGGATCGCAAAGGAAAGCTCGGGCGTGGGACGCACGCCGTCAAACAAATACGCTTTGATACCGTTTGCACTCAGCACACTTGCCGCAGTGGAAGCAAACAGCGGGGAGTTGTTGCGGCTGTCGTATGCGATGACCACGCCGCGCTCTGCGGCGTTATCGCCCTCCAGCTTGATCATCTCCGCCATACCCTGCGTTGCGTGCGCAACGGTGTAGACGTTCATCTTGTTGATGCCCGCACCCATGGTACCGCGCAGACCGCCCGTACCGAAGGTGAGATAACCGAGGAAGCGAAGCTCCTTTTCGGTCTCGTCGTTTTCAATCGCAAGGAGTTCCTTGCGGCTCTCGGCATCCAGTGCGGGATGCTGTAACCATTTTTCGTATTCTGCCTTGTAGTTCATTTATTCCAATACCTCTCTGAGTGCATTTGCAAGTTGATCGGGGCAGGACGTGCCTCTGCCGCCGCAGTCGATGCCCGCAAGGCGTTCGATCGCCTCCGTGACTGCCATCCCTTTAACGAGCGCCGCAACACCTTGCGTGTTACCGTTACAGCCGCCGAGGAAGCGTGCATCGGTAATGATACCGTCCTCCACCTCCACGTGGATCATACGGCTGCATACACCGCGCGTTCTGTAGTCCAGTTCTTTTTTCATAGTCTATTCTCTTACTTTTCCAAAATTTCATACGCCCCCACGAGCGTGTAGCCCACGCGGACGGTACCAAGGAACAGAAGCAGGGCAAAAAGCGCCTCACTGCTGCCCGAAAGCGTACAGATATGTGCATAGCCGTCGGTATACCCAAGCGGGACCGAAACGTTGCTGACCGTTTCCACGCCGAGCACCTCTGCTCCGATGTGCAGGCGGGACCATGCAGAAGCATCCTGTCCCGAAAGGCGCAAAGCGACATATTGCATGTCATTGCAACTCATTATATCACGCTTGCCGCGACAAAGCAATGCAAATTTTGTGGTTGTTTCTAAACTTTCTACACTGCACACACGTGCAATAAACAGTTCATACCGCCCGATCAGGCTGTACACGGTGGAGAGGATCCCCTCGCGACTGCTTTCGATCGGCAGAATACAATATTCACTTTCACCGGCGGCAACGTCCTCGCAAGCATCCGTAAAGGAATGCACAAAGCTTGCAACAAGACGGTTGTCCGCGCCGCGAAAGGTCGCAAACGCCGTAGAAAGCATGTTACTGCCCGCAAAAGAAACACGTCCCTCGCCTGCACTGTCGGCAGGCGGGGCAAACAGCATCGGCGAAGGCCGAAGCTTTGCGGTCGCTGTGAGCGCCACGGTCGTTCTGCGGCAGAATTCCGCAAGATATGCTCCTTCCGCCGCCGTCATTTTCGCCCGGAGAAGCGGAAGATTTTCGGGGAGCACGTCCGTAAGGAACTCCCGCGGGTCGGGCATGGTCGGCAGATACGCACCGAGCGAATCCTCGGCAAAGAAGCCGCGCGAGCGGATCTCCCTCGCGGCGGCAAGCGCTACGTAGGCAGAAAGCTCGTCAAAATTGTGGCTCGCGCGCTCGCCGAGAGACGCCTCCCGCGCGTAATACCGCGCAATGTTGTCCGCCGCGTACGCTATATGCTCGCCGCGTGCCTTCATATCAGCTTGGCAAGGACGTCGTAGCCACTGGCAAGGAAGTCCTTCATTTCTTTTTCATCCAGTCGGCGCTGGCTGATAAGTGCCAACATGTAGATCTGCTTGGCAAGAAGCTCTGCGTGCTCGGTGCCGTCGGCAAGCTTGCCGATCAGCGCGTTGTTCATATTCACAAGCAGTGCGCTCTCAGCGGCAAATCCTCCGCCCATGTTCATGCCGCTCATCGAATACAACTTTAGCATATCCTCCATGCGGCGGCTGTCCTCGGTCAGGGTGAGGATCGCGGGCACAGCGGTATCGGCGAGTTTTTCACACTTTACGGTCAGCTTTTCATTGCCCGACACCTTGCGGAAGAGTGCCTCCAAAGCCTCGGAATGCTCTGCCTCGCCCTCGCCGCGGAGCGCGTCGGCAATATCCGAGTCCACGCGCTTGAATTTCACACCTGCATTTACGCCCTCCAACATCTGGACGTATTGCGCGTCGATCATATTCGGGAAGCTGACGACACGGATACCCTTTGCCTCGAACATGGAAACGTACTGCGCCTGCAGTTCGGCATCGGAGGCATAATACACAGTGTTCTCATTGGTCTCTTTCGCGCTCTCAAGGTACTCGGCAAGCGTAACGTGACCGCCGTGTACGATCTCCATGAGCAGAGAATCCTTTGCCTTGTCGTAGAACTTACGGTCGCAGAGCGCCGCGTATTCGCAGAAGGTCTTGATATCGTTCCACATAGATTCGAACTTCTCGCGGTCGTTCTTAAAGAGCGAATTCAGCTTGTCCGCAACCTTTTTGACGATGTGCGCGGAGATCTTGTCCACGTAGCCGTTGGTCTGTAGGTAACTGCGCGAAACGTTCAACGGCAACTCGGGGCAGTCAAGCACGCCGCGGAGCATGAGCAGGTACTCGGGAATGACCTCCTTGATGTTGTCGGCGACGAACACCTGATTGTAGTACAGCTTGACCTGTCCCTCCATATTGGCAAATTCGTGCGTGAGCTTCGGGAAGTACAGGATGCCCTTGAAATTGAGCGGATAATCCGCCTTGATATGCAACCAGAAGAGCGGATCGTTGAAGTCACCGAATACCTTGTGATAGAACGCCTTGTACTCCTCGTCGGTGCACTCGGAGGGGTTCTTCTGCCAGAGCGGCGTTGTGTCGTTGATCGGCTTTTCCTCGGTCTCTTCGCCCTCCTTCACCTCGGCATCCTCATCGGTAAAGTAGATCTCCACGGGCATAAAGGAGCAGTATTTTTCAAGTACGGCGCGAAGCAGGCTCGCATCGAGGTATTCCTCGCCGTCGCCGTTTACGTGCAGAATAATATCGGTGCCGCGCTCCTCCTTATCAAAAGGAACGGTCATTTCATACGTGCCCTCGTCGTCGCAGATCCACTGTACGGCATCCCCGCCGCGATAGGAGCGGCTGACGACCTCGACCTTGTCAGCAACCATGAATGCCGAGTAAAATCCGAGACCGAAGTGACCGATGATACCGTCGGTCGCGCCCTCGCTCTCGCCCTCGTATTTTTGAATAAACTCCATCGCACCCGACAGCGCGATGTTGCCGATGTACTTTTTGACTTCCTCGGCGTCCATGCCGATACCGTTGTCGGAAACGGTGATGGTGCGTGCCTTTTTGCTCACGCTGACGGTGATGCGACCGTCAAAGGTGATATCGCGCACCTCGCCGAGCGAAATGAGACGTTGCAGTTTTGTGATCGCATCAGATGCGTTGGAAACGATCTCGCGTAAGAAGATCTCCTTGTCGGAGTACAGCCAACGCTTGATGATCGGGAAAATATGTTCGGTTTCGACGGCAATGCCGCCCTTTTCGTTTCTGATTTCTTCTGTCATTTTCTTTGCCTTCCTTTGAGATGAATTGAACAGTACAATTATATAATATATTAGAAAAAATTACAATGCCATCCTTTGATTTTTCACGAGAAAAACAGGAGTTATTTATATATCGCCATAACTCCTGCCAGACCGAAGGCAAAAGGAGTTTTGCGAGAATGCAAAACTCCTTTTGTCTTAAGTCTTAACCGTTGGGAAAAATCCCAACGGTTATTTTTAATTTTCTTCTTTTTCGAATCGCTCGATAAACTCAAGTTTCGTCTGCATCGAGAAACGGTTAAAATAATTACTGTAACCGCCGATTCGTACAATTAAATCCTTATACATATCCGGATTTGCCACAGCATCGCGCAATGTTTCAGACGACACAGCATTCACTTGAAACTGAAGGCCGCCTATTTTCAGATACGTTTTTATCAAAGCCGCAATCTTTTCCTTGTGAGTTCTGACCACCTTAGGGTCAAATTTAATGTCTATCGGTTGCCCGCCGTAAAACTTATACTGCGGAAGTTTTGCCGCTGACATCAACGCCGAGGTCGGTTCAACACTACGAACCTCGTTACAAGGACCGGCATTCTTTGCAAGCGGTGTGCCTGCAAGCCTACCATCATAGCCGGCTCCCCAATTTCCTCCGTATCTGACATTTCCGTCAAGCGTATGAAGTGATGGCTGATAGAAGCAGTTTCCGTGGTCGTACGTGCGTATCAATTCTGCCAAAATCTCGGCCACCTTTACTGCGTACTCGTCTGCCTCAGAGTTAGTACCATACTTTTTGCAGTTTAAAATATCCTTTCTGACCTGCTCGAAACCGTCAAAATTACATTTAACCGCTTCGGTTATCTGTTCTATGGTATACTTTTTCTCTTTAAAGACCAGCGTATCTATTGCACAGATTCCGTCGGATACGTTGACCATTCCGAAGCATTCAACGGTAATATTATGATACTTTGCCCCCGACATTCTATCACTATGATTCTTTATACAATCATCTGTAATGAGCGAGAGAAACACATCGGGCATGTACCGTTCTGTCACCTTCGCACGCAGCGCATATGCCGCAAGACATTTATCAAGCAAGGCGGCACAAGTAAGCCTGAACTGTTCAAACAGTGTATCTATATCTTCTATTTTACCATCGGGCGTTATAACCGACAAATCATCCCTGCTGAACACTTTTCCACCATTCAGCGTAGCCTCAAGCGCAGCAGGTACGTTAAAAACACACCCCCACATACTATTGGCTTCTTTTCCCGGAATACCGATTCCCATGCAGCTATTATTCGCAAAACGGTTGACATCCTCAAGAGATACACCCTTTTCAAGCAAGGCGGCACGGCACCCCTCCTCGCTATAAAATGTCGGCTGTCCGCGAGAAAAAAGCTTCTCATCAATAAGCAAATCGAAAATATGTTGCGGCGTTTTTTCCGAAATTCTGGGTGCAAGAATCGGTGCAGGAAGTCCAAACTCCTTCTGGCACTCAATCAAAAGTTCAGAGAACTCGGTATACTCCTCACCGCCAACATTTAACAAACAAGCACCGTCGGCATAACTGTTAAGCAGTTTGTAAAAATTATGAAGAATACTTTTAATTTCACCTTTGGTCTTTCCTTCGGCAATCGCTTTTTCGTAATACGGCAGCATATATTGATCAAAACTGCCGAGCGAAATACTGTACCAGGCATTTTCGGCCAAGGGAATCAAAAAGTGAATTATCCAAATTGATTGTAATGCCTCAACAAATGTTCTTGCACTTTGGTATGGGACTCTTGCAACTGCATCACGAATTGCCAAAAGCCTTTCCCTCTCCTCGCCGCACGCGTCATTTGCCTTTGCATCGGCAAATGACGCAAGTCTTTTTGAGAAAGCCCGAACTGTATCTACCGTTTTTTTCATCGCAAGCAAATACTCATCGCGGGGATTGTCCGAAAGCTCCTTTAGCAAAGCATCTTCATATGAAATGAGCCCGTGATTTATGATTCTTTCATAGTCGGCAAGCGTGTGTGCTCTATCAACGTTTGTATTGCAGTTCAGTACCTTTGGAAAATTCAGGATCCTGAGTTCTTCTTCACTGAAATGATAAGGAACTATCTGCCGCAGACCTTCGATGTTCAATTTGCTATCAAAACCAAACCAACCGAAAATATAATCATTTTCAAGAATATGTAATGGTATTTCTTCAAGTTCCAGTCTGAGTTTTTCTACCGAACGCTGTATAGGCGGCAAAGCAGAAAGATGGTCAAAGTATTTGTCGCCTATAAGCTTGTCAAAATCATAATTGCAGTATATCATAATAATTCGCTATTGATTAATTACTTTTCTGATGGTAAGAAGCACATCGTCAATGCCCAGGCGACAGTCACAAGTTATATCAGCTGCTGCTTTGTCCAACAATCTATTTTCGTCCACTGTTCCTTTCAAAGTAGCCAACACGTCGAGAAGTGTAATTTCACCGTCCGCATTTGCATCGCCGTAATTAACGATTTCTTCACCGACAAAGACGTAATCAGCGGCATCCGCATCAAATTCAACAATACCGTCTGCGAACGCTGCATCAACCAAAGCAAGATATCCGTCAATGCTCTTGTAAACATAAAAGTTCTCGTTTTCGTCAGCTATAGTAGGTACTGCAAAGCTTACTTTTTCAGCAGGAGTATTATAAATCGAAAAATACTTGCCCTCCGCTCTTTGGTTCACATCATCAAATGCTTCTCCTGAAAGTATAGGGGTAAGATTGTTTGCAAGAGAAATTCTGATAACAGAAACCGATCTCGCAGGTGCATGATATACAAAGTCCTTTGACACCTCTAAAAGCGATGCCGTAGGGATAAGGTTTTGAGGATCGCTTTGCGTATTCACAGCATTTCTCTCACCTGTAAAGAGAATAACAGAGCCCTCAGTAAGAATATCGTCAGCATTATTCAGCTTTATATTGATATCTTCAACTGCTTCGCTATCGTTGACGATCTTGATGATAATATTTCCTTTTTCGTCAACGCCCGTTACCTCATACACTCTTTCGTATCTCGGCGGAACACAATCAAGATAAAGTACGCCGTCAATGTAACCTTGTATACGATTACCATCGACCTTTATCATGATTTCATAAGTGCGGTTGGTTTCACCGGAGAAACTACGCATCGTTTCAACTTCGAGATATTCCTCGACTCCGCTTTCAGCAACCTTGAGGCACATGGATTTATTGCCCCAGCCGCCTACTACCCAGGAGTACCAGTTGTTGTCGTCAAGAACACCAATCGGGAATGTAAAGCAGTCGCCGCCGCCCGTCTTTGTCACTTTGAATGTAACGGTATAATCCTTCCAGGACTTGTCACCAAAATAAAGTGCATTAAAATCAAAGCTGTCGGATCGTTTAACCGCACTCTGAACAAGCTTTCCATCCTGCACTGCCCAAGTACCGCCCTTGTTTGTATACTTTGAAAGAGTATCCGTCGAAAAATCGTCGTTCCAAAGAACTTCACCGTTTTTTGCAACAACTAAAAGATCGTCAAAAGTAGCCGATGCATCTATTGTTCCGAGTCCGACACGGCCGTTATTCTTGCGCATATAATTGTTTACATCATATTTAAAATGCAGTGCTCCGTTTACGTATCCCTTGATACAAAACTCATCAACGACGATCTGTATTCTATAGTTTACATTCGTCTGAACGGTGAACGCCTTAGAAGCAAGAGACGTCTTTGTGCCATCTCCGTTTGAAACAAGCAGACGGGATACAGTGTTGCCCCAACCGCCTATTGCCCACTGATACCAAGTGTCGTCATCCTGAACAAGAATCGGGATGATAAAACCTTCGCTACCCGCAAGTTTTCTGCAATCGAATGTAATTGTATAATTGCTCCAATTCTTATCACCGAAATATGCAACTTGGCAATCATAACCGTCCGAGCCTGTAAGACTTGTCTGCGCTATAGATCCAAGCTTAAGTGTCCAAGTGCCGCCTTTTTTATCATAATTTGCAAGTGTATCGCTTGTAAAACGGTCCTCATAAAGCACGCTGCCGTCTACATTGGATACAACCTTGATATTATCAAAGATTGCCTCTGTGTTATATGTGCCTACGCCGGCCATGCCCGATATTGCCTTCTCATTCTCACTATTGTCAACGGTATTGTCGGTAAAAGTAGTCTTTACAACAGAATCGCTGACATTGTTCATGAACATTTTCTGAACGTAATAATTCACAGAGCCCCACGCTTTTTCATGGTCAAACCAGATCGTCTGCGGTCCCCACTGTGCGCCATCGTGATTTGACATAAGCACTGAATGGCACGCCATTCGTACTACATCTCCGTTACGCTCTATGCCCGTCATATATGCTGCATCTGCAATAGCAGAAGCAAAATGGTTTTTCTCAATAAATCCTGCAGTTGTAGGGTCCTTTGTTGACCACTCTGTTACTGCAACATAAGTCTGATCTCCTTCTTTGCGTGCAAATCCATCATAACGATGCGTTCCGGTAAGCGAAAAGTCAAGACCTTTATAATGATGGAAGTCATGAATATATGTAGTTGCAGGGTCCATATCCTCAATTTTTTCAAGATGATGCGAATGTGTCGAGGACATAAGCTTTATATTTCCGTAAAGTGCAGGATCTTCGATTTTTGCTGCGTCAAGCGCGTCTACAAATTTTTGGAATCTGGACCAATAATCAGCATCGTCCTTCTGTTCATTACCAATGCTTACATATTCAAGGCCGAAAGGCTCAGGATGTCCCATCGAAGCACGGATGCCGCCCCAATATGTATCGGTAGAGCCATTGCAGAATTCAACAAGGTCAAGCATATCCTGAACAAGTGCCTCAAACTGCTCGCTCTCGATATCTACTTTAAAATAAAAAGCTCTTGTCTGGCATCCAAGTCCGCAATTGAGGACAGGAATCGGCACAGTTCCGAGTGCTTCTGAAAGCACAAAAAACTCATAGAATCCAAGTTCGTATGTCATATAATACGGATTCTCAGGGTCATAAATATCCCATGCGTAATTCCATTTCATGTTAGGCTCTGCAACTCTTGCGGAAATATCGCCCGTAACCTCTTTGCCGTTAATTGTGGTAACAAGTCCGTAGCCTACAGACTGCTTCCAGTTATATGCATCGTCAAAGCTCTCGGTGATACCTTCTATCAAGCAACCGCCCGGGAAACGGAAAATCGTAGGCTCAAGTCCCTCAAGAAGTTCGCCGATATCCTTACGAATCACGGTATTCTTATAGGTTTCCATCGGGAAAACAGACAAATAATCAGCATCAACATAACCGTTACCGATTCTGATAGCTATGTGCAAATCTTCGCTTGCATTGCCGCTTATTTCAAGAACGCCCTCGAGTTTAGTCCATGCATCGCTGACACCCGACACCGCTACACTGCCGAATACAACGCCACTCGAATTCTCAATCGAAGCTACGATTTCGCCGCGATAGCTGTCAGACTTGAAAAAGCCGCTAAAACGGTATTCTTCCCCGTCCTTAACAGAAAATCCAGAATAGTGTCCCTCGTTGGTAATACCTGCAACAGTGCTACCGCTATTCTCGATTCGTGCATAATTAAGATTGTTAATATTGAGGTAGCTTTCATCTTCTTCGCCGTTTTTATGAGTTAAAGTTACGCCATCCTCAACAGTATATCCGTGAAGATGACCGTTTGTTGCAAGTGGGCGAATCTCAGTTTCGGTAAGGCTTATCGGCACCTCGCAACTTTCTTCAAACTCAAACGAGCCGTTTTTAATCAGTTCAGGATACATACCACCGTCAAGAACGTGATTCATGTCCTCAAAAAACAAACCGTACAGATTATCGCTGATTTTTGTTGTGTTGGCGACATCGACCTCAAGTACAAATCCATCTTCCACAAGCGGAGTAGTTGAAGGTTCGCTTGAATCAATGCCTGTATCGGCTGCAATCGTGACAATGCTCAATACTGCAAGCATTGCTGACAAAAGAATTGTAATTGGAAACCGTTTCAAAGTTTTCATAATAAATTCCTCCATATAATAATTACTTTATACTTTTTGAACATAGCCAAGTCCTACAGAAATTGCCCTTGCACACTCGGATACAAGTTTTCCTTTTTCACATAGCGAAGGGATGTCATCATAAATAGTAAGCGAAGAAATTCCCACAGATGCAATAACATCTCCAAAATGGTCATAAACCGGTGCGGCATAACAAATGATTCCTTTTGCAAATTCCTCATTATCAATTGCAAAATCATTTTTATGTATCTCCTCTGCCTCCGCATAAAACTTCGTTTTCTTACCTTCAAAATAACGTTCCATTTCATCTTTTGAAGAATGAGCAAGCAAAATTTTTCCGGGTGCCGAAACGTGCATTGGATATTCACATCCCACACTGCCGTTGATTCTGACAGAGTGCGTAGAATCATAATGTAAAAGATATAATACGCTCTTGTCCTTCTTTATGCCAAGATATGTAGCATCACCAAGTTCTTCATTCAGTTTACGCAAACAAGGCTCTGCCACCTTTACAAGTGTACTGTCCTTAACACATCGGGATACAAGTGAAAAGGGCTTCATTGTAAAAAGATACTTCTTTTGAATCTCATCGCTACAATAAATCCATCCGTTTTCAATAAGTGAACCCAGTATTCTCGATGTTGCATTTTTATTGATATCCAACGCATTACTGATATCCGCAATACCAACAGGCTTATTCTCTCTCGAAATGTACTCAATGATTTGAAGTGCATAGTCTACCGCAGGTGCTTTTGACATGTCTTTCTCCTTTCGTTATACAAATATAACACCGTTACACTTGTATAATATCATATCGATGTTCAAATTGCAATATATTTTTCAAAAAAAGCAAAAACTACCGATAGCAGTTTATTGCTATCGGTAGTTTACTCTAATAATTCTCGCCAACTGTCAAGTTCTTCTTTACCCGGCTCGTATGATTTACAAACATATTCCTTGCCTAAGCAGTTGTACTTATATTCACCGAAAGAATGATACGGCATAATCTGTGCTTCCAAACAATTAGCAAGGCTCTTTGAAAGATCTCGTACCTTTAAAAGATGCTCCTTGCGATCATTGACCGTGGGAATAATAGGAACTCTCAAAATGAACGGAACTCCGATTTCATTTAAATAAAACAAATTCTTCATGATCGGGGACAAAGGCACGCCCGTAAGTGAAAGATGTCTGTCCGGATCCGTTTCCTTAATATCAAAAAGCACAAGGTCGCAATATTTTATAACCTTTTTAAAACTATCTTCGCTTGCAAACCCGCTTGTTTCGATTGCTGTATGAATGCCGTTTTTCTTGCATTTTTCAAGCAGGGCGGCAGTAAAACTGCTTTGAAACAAAGGCTCTCCGCCCGAAACGGTTATTCCTCCGCCGGAAGCATCATAGAACTGTTTATCCTTTGCTAACTCTAAATAGACTTCATCTACTGACAAAACCTTACCCACATCAGTTAACGCCTCGCTCGGACATGCAGATATACATTTTTGACATTGAATACAATTATTCCGTTCAAACAAATGTTTACCGTTTAAAACATGACACCCTTTTTCACAAACCTCTGCACATTTTCCGCACAAAATACATTTTGAACTGTTGTACATTATCTCCAAGGCAGATCTCTGAGACTCGGGATTGTGGCACCATATACATTTTAGCGGACATCCTTTTAAAAATACAGTTGTCCTGATTCCCGGTCCGTCATCTGTGCAAAACCGCGATATATTCATCACCAATCCGTCAATCATACCCATACCGCCCTTCTTTGCACAAAATTATGATTTTACTTTAGCACAATGAAAATGAAATGTCAATGAATAAAAAGCGTCTATATGCATATCACATTGTTTTATGGTTTTAAACTTTTCGATCCTAATCCGCGTTAACGGCATATTCTCCTCACCTTACTAAAATACACATTAATACAGTTATAAAAACAACTTTCAAAATCATATGAATGACTCAAATTTAACTGCTAATATGTATATTTATAAATAAAACTCCTTTTATAAATATAATATCGCTTTACAAGTTGCAAATCAATGTAAATACTTCAAGTTTTCATCAAGTTTTCAATCTGCTTGATGGAAACAGCTCCCCCCTCTCCACCAGCGGTGTACCAACGTGACATGCGAGTCGAAGATTCCATCGGCAGCGAAAGAAACTGATGCTATAATGGATTTTGCATCTATGATAGCAAGTCAATCCATATTGTCGATGACGTGAAAAGCGTTGGTCGCGCTCCACCGCTCGCGCCCCTTTAAGGAGTAAAAAGGTCGGCGCGTGTCCGCCCTTTTTACAAATTATTGTAGGGGAGACCATCGGTCTCCCGCGGGCGACCACTGGTCGCCCCTACAGAGTTTGATTGACTTTCAAACTATAATTTCTCTTCGGCTTTCCAAAAAACTCTTGCATTTTTCAAACGTCTGTGTTATACTGTTTTAGTAATTGCCGGTGTGATGGAATTGGTAGACGTAGTGGACTCAAAATCCACCGCTGGCGACAGCGTACCGGTTCGAGTCCGGTCACCGGCACCAAAAAAGCAAGTCCAAGTGACTTGCTTTTTTTCACCTAAAGGAGTTTCTATGCGATACTGTCTGCTGATTCTTTTGCTTTGCATTCTGCTGACCGCCTGTGGCGAGGTTGCAGAGACTATGGCGACCACCGCGCTCCCCGCGCCAACCGAGATCGTAACAGTCAAAATGATTCCCGAAACCACCGCCGCCCCCGAAACCACGGCGGCTCCTGCAACAACCGCCGTCCCCGAAACGACCGCACCGCCCGAAACCACGACGGTGACCACCACCGCCGCTACCAAAGTGACGACTGCCGCCACCGCCAAGGCACCCAAAAAGCCGAAATCGCCTCCTGTCGCCAGCGTGCTGGACGGCGAGTATACATATAACGACGGCAATGCGCCCATCATAGAAACGGTGGACGGCTTCACCTACGTTAACGGCATCCTCATCGCCAACAAGACCTATTCCCTGCCCGCCGATTACGATCCGGGTAAGCTACACCCCGACACACAGGCGGCGTTCAACGAAATGCGCGATGCCGCCGCCGCAGAAGGGCTGACCTTGAAGATCATTTCGGGCTATCGCCCCTACTCTCAGCAAAAGAGCACCTACAACAACTATTCCGCACGCGACGGCAAGGAGCTTGCCGACCGCTATTCCGCACGCCCCGGTCACTCCGAGCACCAAACGGGGCATGCGATCGACTTAAACTCTCTGCGACAGAGCTTTGCAGATACCGCGGAAGGACTTTGGATCGCCGAGCATTGCGCCGAACACGGCTTTATCCTGCGCTATGGCAAGGACAAAGAGGAAAAGACCGGCTTTATGTACGAGCCGTGGCACCTCCGCTACCTTGGCAAGGAACTGGCGGTCGCCGTAACCGAGAGCGGTCTCTGTCTCGAAGAATTTCTCGGCATTTCCTCGGAGTATTCCGAATAACCTTTAGAAAGGACGTGATCCCATGGAAAAGGTACTGGTCGCCATGAGCGGCGGTGTAGACTCCTCGGCGGCGGCAATGCTTCTGAAAAGAGAAGGCTACGCGCCCGTTGGGCTGATGCTCCGCCTGTGGCAGGCTTCCCCTGCCGAGGACGATGCCGCAAAGGTTGCGGCGGCACTCGACATGCCCTTTACCGTGTGCGATCACCGCGAAGCCTTTTGCCGCGAGGTCATCGATGCCTTTATCAGCGCCTACGAACGCGGCGAAACACCCAATCCCTGCGTACTTTGCAACCGCCGCGTCAAATTTGAATACATGCTGCGGGAAGCCGATGCACGCGGCATCGAAAAGATCGCTACAGGACACTATGCGCGCATCGAAAAGCGCGGCGATCGCTACTGCGTGCTGAAGGGCGCGGACGAAAAAAAGGATCAGAGTTACATGCTCTGCGACCTCACACAAGAGCAGCTTGCACGCACGCTGTTCCCGCTCGGCGGCATGACCAAGGAGGAGATCCGCGCACTGGCACTGGAGAGCGATCTCCCCGTTGCCGCAAAAAAGGACAGCCAGGACATCTGCTTTATCCCCGATGGCGACTATGTGCACTTTATTGAAAAGACCACAGGCAAAACCTATCCCGAAGGTGACTTCGTGGACCGCACGGGCAATATTCTCGGTCGTCACCGCGGACTCATCCGCTATACAACCGGTCAGCGCAAGGGGCTTGGACTTGCTCTGCCTGCACCGATGTACGTCCTTGAAAAGGACGTAGAAAGCAACCGCGTTCTGCTCGGTACAAACGAACAGCTTTTCACAAACGAATGCACCGTGACAGAGGTAAACGCCGTCTCCATCCCCGCCTTCACGTCCCCGATGCGCGCCGAGGTCAAGGTGCGCTACAGCCACGGTGCTGCCCCTGCGTGGCTCTACCCCGAAGGCAGGCGCGTGCGCGTCGTCTTTGACGCACCCGTGCGTGCGATCACACGCGGGCAGACCGCCGCATTTTATGACGGCGAGGTGCTCCTTGGAGGAGGTAAGATCGAATGACCCGACTTTTACTGACCCTTTTTGTAAAGGACTATACAAATGCGGCGAGCAACACCGTGCGCGCCGCGTGCGGCAGATTGGCAAGCTACGTCGGCATCCTTTGCAACCTGCTTCTTTTTGCGGGCAAACTGACTGTAGGTACACTGTGCGGCAGTATCTCCATCACTGCCGACGCGCTCAACAACCTTTCGGATGCGTCGAGCAGTATCATCAGCCTGCTCGGCTTTAAACTGGCGGCAAAGCCCGCCGATGCCGATCACCCCTACGGACACGCACGCTACGAGTACGTTGCGGGACTTGCGGTCGCCGCCATGATCCTTTTTGTGGGCTTTGAACTGCTCAAAAGCAGTGTGCAGAAGATCATTTCCCCCGCACCCGTGACCTTCAGCCTTGTGACGGTGGGCGTACTTGTCGCCTCCATGCTCGTAAAGCTTTGGATGTCGCTTTTCAACCGTTCAGTCGGCAAGCACATCCACTCGGGCACGCTGATCGCCACCGCGGCGGATAGCCGCAACGACGTCATCGCGACGGCGGCAGTGCTCCTTGCCATGCTGGTGTCACACCTGACCAGCGTGGAGTTAGACGGCTACGTCGGCCTCGCGGTCGCGCTGTTTATCCTCTTCAGCGGCGTACAGCTTGCACGCGACACCCTCGACCCCATCCTCGGCAAAGCGCCCGACCGTGAGCTTGTCCAAAATATCCGCAGTTATATCGAATCCTACGAGGATATCCTCGGCACACACGACCTGATGGTACACGACTATGGCCCCGGCAACCAGTTTGCAAGCGTACATGCCGAAGTTGCCGCCGAGGCGGACGTGATCGCCATGCATGACCTGATCGACAACGTCGAGCGCGAGGTCACCGAGCGCTTCGGCGTACATATGGTCATCCACATGGACCCCATCGTCACCGCGGACGACCGCGTGGAAAAACTGCGCACCGCCCTTTCGCAAAAGCTTGCGGAGATCGACCCCGCACTCACCCTGCACGACCTGCGCATGGTGCCCGGTCCCACCCATACCAACATCGTCTTTGACTGCGTGACCCCGCACGATTACAAGGTTCCCACAAACGAACTTCGGCAAAGGATCAATGCCGCCGCCAAGGCGCTTGACCCCACCTACAACTGCGTAGTCACCTTCGAACACAGCTATACGTAAAAAAGAGCCTTTCGGCTCTTTTTATTTTGCAAACGTCTCCCACGCGCCGCCCGAAGGCTTTGCGGAAAAACGCATCATTTCCCCACTTTCGGGATGCGGAAACGCAATCGTGTGCGAGAAAAGCGCAATCTCCTTTACGTGGTCTACGGCACCGTATTTTCCGTCTCCAAGGAGCGGAAGTTTTCGGGAAGCGAACTTGCACGCGGATCTGGTGTGAACGCCCCGTGTGTAGCGTTACGCGCACGAGAGAGACGTTTTCAGCGCTTCCGAGCGTTTCGTAGGCGAGCGAAGCGCGCTTCACACCCTTTCGCTCGCGCGTGACCACGTAACTCTTGTTTTTGCGCGCATCCTTGTAGAGCAGGTCGGTCATCACGCCGTTTTGCTCCGCGGGTACGCCGTGTACCATGGCAAGGTACACCTTTTCGAGCGCATTTTCGGCGACCGCCTTTGAAAGCGCGGCGGCGGCAGTCTTAGTGAGCGCATACACCATCACCCCGCCGACCGCGCGATCGAGACGGTGCACAGGATACACCTCGCGCACGCCGAGCGCCTCACGAAGCATGGGACAAACGCTCTCTCCCGCTTCCCCGTCCTCGCTCAGCACGCCGACCGGCTTTACGATCACCGCGATCTGTCTGTCACTGTATAAAACGTCAAGCATAGTGTTCTCCAAGCAAAAAGGTACTGCTTCGGCAGTACCTTTTTCGTTTACTTCAGAATTTTTTCTGCCGCCTCGGACGCGGTGAGCAGTTCCTGCTCGCCTGTGGTCATATCCTTGAGCATGATCTTGCCCGCCTCTGCTTCGCTGTCGCCGACCAGCGCAACGTAGGGGATGCCACTGCGGTTTGCAAACTTCATCTTCGGCTTCATGCCCTTGTCGAGACAATACACGTCCACCTTCAGCCCTGCCGCACGCATGGTCGCCGCACTTTCAAGCACAAACTCGATGTGACTTTTGTCCATCGGGATAAAGAGCACGTCGGTCAGACTGCCGCGCTCGGAGGTAACGATGTTTTCACTGCGGAGCTGAGAGAACAGGCGCGTGAGACCGATCGAAATGCCGATGCCGGGGAGACGGTCATCGGTGTAGTAGCCGGTGAGATTGTCGTAGCGACCGCCCGAGCAAACACTGCCAAGCGCGGGATAATCGACCATCTTGGTTTCATAGACCGTACCCGTGTAGTAGTCGAGACCGCGCGCGATGGTAAGGTCGATCGCGATATTCTTTTCGGGGATGCCGTACATGTACGCATAGGAAACGACCTTTGCAAGCTCGTCCACGCCGACCTTGAAGGTCTCGTCGTCGCAGTCCACTTTGGAAAGTGCGTCCAGCACCTCGGCATTCGTGCCCGCGATCGAGATAAACGAAAGGATCTTATCAGCCGCGCCGCCGTCCACGCCGAACTCGGCAAGCTCTGCCATGACCTTTTCCGCGCCGATCTTTTCAAGCTTGTCGATGGTGCGGAGAATGTCGCCGATCTTGTCGGCAAGACCGAGCGAAGAGAAAAAGCCGTTGAGGACTTTACGGTTGTTGATGCGGATGACAAACTCGCCGAACGCGAGCTTGGTAAACACGTTGTAGATGACTGCGGGCATCTCGGCATCATACATCAGGTCGAGCTCCTCGGAGCCGATGATGTCGATATCGCACTGGTAGAACTCGCGGAAACGTCCCTTCTGCGGGCGCTCTCCGCGGTAGACCTTGCCCATCTGGTAACGCTTGAACGGGAATACAAGATCATTCTTGTGGAGCGACACGTAGCGCGCAAGCGGCACGGTCAGGTCAAAGCGCATCGACAGGTCGGTATCGCCCTTGGTGAAGCGGTAGATCTGCTTTTCAGTCTCGCCGCCCGCCTTGGCAAGCAGGACGTTCGAGTATTCGAGCACGGGGGTATCAAGCGGCAAAAAGCCAAAGCTCTCGTACACCTCGCGGATGGTATCGTACATCTTGTTAAACAGGATCTGATCCGGGGGAAGCAGTTCCATGGTGCCCTGCAACACGCGGGGCTCGGTTTTCGTATTGGACATGATTAGCTCCTAAATTGATATTCGTAAAGTTCTTTGTAGATGCCGCCGACCTCCATGAGCTTTTCATGGTTGCCGCGCTCCTTGATACCGTCCTCGGTCATGACGATGATCTCGTCTGCCTTTTTGACCGTAGAAAGACGGTGTGCGACTACGATCGTGGTGCGTCCCTCTGAAAGTGCATTCAGGCTTTCGGTGATCTGCTGTTCGGTCGCATTGTCAAGCGCCGAGGTCGCCTCGTCGAGGATAAGGATCGGGGGATTTTTGAGGAAGACGCGGGCGATCGCCACACGTTGCTTTTGTCCGCCCGACAGCTTGACGCCGCGCTCGCCGACCTGCGTATCGTAGCCCTCGGGGAGCGTCATAACGTAGTCGTGGATGTTGGCGCGCTTTGCCGCGGCGATCATTTCCGCATCGGAAACGTTTTTACTGCCGTAGCAGATGTTGTCGCGGATGGTCGAATCGAACAGGAAGACGTCCTGCGAGACGATGCCGACGTTTTGACGGAGCGAATCCAACGTAACGTCGCGGATATCCCTGCCGTCGATGGTCACACTGCCCGCCTCAATGTCGTAAAAACGCGGGATGATGTTGCAGATCGTGGTCTTACCGCCGCCGGAGGGACCAACCAGTGCCAGTGTTTTTCCGGGCGCAACGGTAAACGAAAGGTTATGCAAAATATCCTTGGAATCGTTGTAGTGGAAGGAGACGTCGTGGAAGCCGATCTCGCCGCGCACGCCTTCGATCGGCGATGCATCGGGCTTGTCCTCCTCCACGGGAGTGTCCATGATCGAGCAGAAGCGTTCAAAGCCGCTCATGCCGTTTTGAAACTGCTCGACAAAGTTGACCAGACGGTTGATCGGATCCATAAATACGTTGACGTACAAAAGGAATGCCGCAAAATCACCGGGCGTGATCTTGCCGTAGATGCAGAAGAGACCGCCAAGCACCAGCACAAGGAGTTTCAGCAGGTCGAACATAAAGGTCGATGTGCTGTGGAACTGCGCCATTGCTTTGAGTGCGCGGGAGCGGACGGTGACGTAGGTCTTGTTTACGCGGTCAAACTTCTCGTTTTCATAGCCGCGCGCAACGTATGCCTTGGTCACGCGCACACCCGTCAGACTGTTCTCAATGGTGGCATTGATGACAGCGTTTTCGGCGCGCATCGCCTTGAATTCCACGCTCATCTTGCCACGCATATACATAGCAAACCAGACCATAAACGGGATGCACACGAAAATGATCACTGTGAGGAGCAGATTGACGTGCGCCATCATAAAGAAGGAGCAGACCAAAAGCACGATCGAAAGGAACAGATCCTCGGGGCCGTGGTGCGCAAGCTCACAAACGTCGAGCAGGTCGCCGACAAGGCGGGAGATGAGCGCACCCGTTTTGTTGTCGTCAAAAAAGGTGAACGGTAGCTTTTCGATGTGATCGAACAGGTCGCGGCGCATGTCCGCCTGCATTTCGGATGCCATGCGGTGACCGTAATCCTGAATAAAGTAGTTCATCAGCTTTTTGAGGAAGTACAAAACCACGAGTACCCCTGCAAAAATCAGGATAAACTTGATATTTTTGTTTGGAATATAGTTGTCGATGATCTCACCCGTCAGCTTCGGATAGATCAGGTTGCAAAGCGCCACGCCGAGGGCGCAAAGCATATCCAGTGCAAATGTTTTGAGATACGGGCGGTAATATGCACAAAACCGTTTTACTGCTTTCATTTTTGCCTTTTCCTCCCATTGTAACATTACAATTATACTGGAAACGGGAGGCAAAGTCAATCACAAATCCAAACAAACTTCTCTTTTTCCATAAGTGCTAAATTGGAATTTGAAAGGGAGTTAGTTTGGCTTTGATCCCCTCATCCGACGGCTTCGCCGCCACCTTCCCCCGAGGGGGAAGGTAATACAGCGCACCAACAGCTTCCCCCCTGGGGGGAAGCTCCCGCGAAGCGGGTGATGAGGGGTTTTTCGCAAACAACTTCAAACTATAATTTGTTGCCCCGACCAAAAGGCACCGAGTTCCGTAGAACTCGTTGCTTTTTGGTTAATTCTCTTCCCCGTCGAAGTCTTCTTCTTCCTCGTCTTCGAGATATTCCTCCATCAGTTCGGGACGGATATCGTCAAAGTCGAAAATTCTTCCCATGCCGATCGGAGCGATCGCAATGATCACCAGCATCAAAAGATGTGACGCCGCCGAAGCCTCAAAGATCGGCCACTGCGTTTTTGCAAAGCGCAGTACCTTGAAAATGTTGAATACCCATCCGTATGCCACGTCCCCGATCCAAAAGTTTACCGCTACCGAAACGAGGATAAACAATGCGTATGCCGCATAATTGGACAGATAGTATGCAAGCGGGGAATGTAGCTCGTAGTAGCATCGGCGAAGCTGAAACACCTGCGCGATCACAAAGATCAAAAATGCGATCATCAGCACAATGGCAAAATTCGCCTCCGATGCATAGAAAAACTGATACAGATATAGTATGCAAGACGTAAACGACAGCACACCGCTCCAGAACAGTAGTTCAAAGAGCCTTTGCAGAGTTGCAAACATTTTCAAAACTCCTTTCTTGGGGAATAAGGACAGCGGGCTGTCTTGCGACAGCCCGCCGCCTTTACTTAGGGATTATTGCGGATTAGACGAGAGACTGGGGGTCGATGGTCTGACCTTCGCTCTGGCTTGCCGGGTTGGTTCCATCATCCAATCCACAGCCGGAAATATCCAAAGGACATACGGATGCAAGAATGACATCCTGAATCGAAAACTCGACCAGTTCTGCTTTGGGAGAAAAATACTTGTTCATTGCCGTTCTTTCCTTTCTATATTATTTTAATTTAAATCAGTTCATTCGCCGAGAGTAATAGTGGTCGTTTCGCCGTAAGCAAAGGATCCGCTCACAATATTCTGCAAGAAAGGCTGGAACGTTACGGTCTTGTGTGCACTTATGTCAGCTTCATCGAAGCCTACGATCGCACCAAAGAACGCATAGTGTCCTTCTGCAGGAGCGATGTCGTTTCCTTCAAGTTTTCCGTATGTACCAAGATTTGCATATACAAGCTTGGTCTTTCCGTCTACGGTGATTGCAAAGCCGTATCTGGATGCCTGCACGCCGCCGGCAGCAAGAAGAGTATCTGCGGTTACGGAAGTAATCATTACGACACGATTCAGAGATGCATCTGCATCATACATCGTAATCGCGGTACCTTGATATGCTCTGTGCTCGTTGGTAAGTCCGCTAATCGTCTCCGAGCCTACCACAAAGTTATCGCGGTTATACTCTTTCATGACATTCACAACAGAGTTCGGTACAATCTCGCCAAGGTTGATCTCACACGATACACCGTATGCTCTGCTACCATCCGTTACAGTCTCAATGAAAGGCGTATAGGTTACTACCTTCTTAGCAAGCACATCGTCCACATCAAATGTTACGATTGCACCAAAGATTCCGAAGTAGCCTTCTGCAGGTCCCTGCGTAGTACCCTCAATCGTTGCTTCTGTACCAATTTTTCCGTATACAGTCTTGGCCTCGCCCCCCTCAAGGGTAACCTCAAAACCGTACTTAGACACATGTGCACCGCCGTTTGCCAACAGTGCTTCAGCGGTTACATCTGCAAGAATTGCTACACGGTAAAGAGGAGTCTTAACATCTTCCACATAGACCAGCGGAGTTCCGCCATATGCCTTGTGATAGCCAGCAAGGCCATCCAGAGTCTCTACCTTCTGTACAGTCCATGCGCCATTAGCCTCAACTGCCTCGTAGCCGTCAGCAACGTATGCAGTGGGATCCTGGTCGAACGTACCGCCGGTGATCGACATAGAGCCACTTACACCGAGAGTAGCGTTCTTACCGCCGGAGAAGTTACCGCCTTCGATGGTAACGGTAGCGCCGGTCTGTACACAAACTGCGGAGCCGCTGTCCATCGTAGTGCCCTTCGGGCCAACGAATGTACCGTCTTTGATCGTAACGTTAGCCGCGCCGGATACGTTGACAGCATGACGTGTACCACTGGTAGCGTTGAGCGTATACTTACCGCCGTCGATGGTTGCCGTAACAGCACCGTCAATGCGTACTGCGTGACGTGCGGAATCAACGTTAACGTCAGTCAGCGTCAGCGTGCCTGCATTGATCTCGATTGCGCTTGCGCCACTGTTGGTGTTCTTGATAGAACCGTTCTGAACAGTCAGCGTTGCGTTGGGAGCAAGGATGCTGCCGTTCAGAGTCTTGCCGTTCAGGTTGATTACGACGGTTGCGTTATCGGGAACGTTCACAACCTCGGTTGCATCTGCGATCATGAGGATCTCTGCACCGTTTGCCGCCTCAATTGCTGCTGCGATGGTGTAATACTGCGCCGTGCCAACCTGTGCAACAGGCTCGATAACCTCGGTTGCAAGGAACGCGTAAGTCTCGCCGATGACGTAAGAATTGCTTTCGTCTGCAGGGTTGTACATGCGGAGTTCAAGCGTTACCTTGAGATCAGGATTTGCCGCAAGGAACTCAGGCTCGAAGAATACGCCGCAGTCGAAGTCCTTAACACTTACATATACGTCATTGTAGGTGAGCTTCAGACCGGACTGACCCAACATCTGAGCCGCATATTCCATAACCTTGAGAGGCTCGTTTGCCTTAACGGTTACGTCCTCGAAAGGAACGTTGACCCAGTTCTGGCTCCACGTGTCATACTGACCGGAGAGATAACCGTTTGCACCGCCGTTTGCGTTGAAGGTTACGTCCTTATTGATCGTCAGAACGTAATCTGCATACCAGTTGCCATAGTATGCAAGCTGTGCATCGGTTGCCGCGTCTGCCTTGAAGTTCAGAGCAAACGTGAGATCTTCATTCTCGATCTCCGTTACCGTTGCGGTGGGAAGTGCGGGAACTTCGAACTCGTAAGTCTTGCCGATGACGTAGGACTCGCTTTCGTCTGCAGGGTTGTACATGCGGAGTTCAAGCGTTACCTTGAGATCGGGATTTGCCGCAAGGAACTCAGGCTCGAAGAATACGCCGCAGTCGAAGTCCTTAACACCTACATATACGTCATTGTAGGTGAGCTTCAGACCGGACTGGCCCAACATCTGAGCCGCATATTCCATAACCTTGAGAGGCTCGTTTGCATTAATGGTTACGTTCTCGAAAGGAACGTTGACCCAGTTCTCGTTCCATCCGTCATACTGACCGGAGAGATAACCGTTTGCACCGCCGTTTGCGTTGAAGGTTACGTCCTTATTGATCGTCAGAACGTAATCTGCATACCAGTCACCGTAGTAAGCGAGCTGTGCGTCGGTTACCTCGTCTGCCTTGAAGTTCAGAGCAAACGAGAGAGCGTCGTTCGTAATCGGCGTTACCGTTGCGGTGGGAAGTGCGGGAATAACACTGTACGTGCCGTCGCCGTTATCCTTAGCAATGTAGTCGTCAGCACAGAAGTTGGTGTCTGTGCCTTCAGCCGCGTTGTTCTCGGGGTTGAAGCCAACGAAGGTACCGCCCTTAACGGTGATGGTTGCCTTGCCCGCAGCGTACATGTCGTCGATGCAGTTCAGATCAAAATCACCTGCAGCCTCAAAGGTACCGCCATTGATGGTAGCAGAACCGTTGGTTACAGAGATAACAGACGAATCATCGCTGTAGAAGGTACCGTTTTCAATTACAAGGTTACCGGAATTACCATTGGTAGTGCCGGAAGTACGGTGACCAACGGTGATAGCATAAGCCCAAGCATCGCCCGCAGGAGCCGCATTGATGGTACCTGCACCGGTGATTGTCAAGCCGTCGCATACCCAGAATGCAGTCGGGCTGCTTGCAGTGGGCCAGTTCTCATTCAGGGTAATGGTCTTGCCGTTCATATCGAGGGTAACCATTCTTGCGCTAGCGCTGTTGAAGAAGGTAACCTTATCATTCAGCTCGATGTCCGTCAAAAGAACGATGGTATCGCCATCCACGGCTGCATTTTCTGCATCCTGGAGGGACTCATACTTGGTCTCGCCGATCTGTGCAACGTAGGTTGCCTCTCTTACACCGTAAATACCGTTTGCAAGTTCTACTACGTAGCCTTCAGGAACGTTCTTGGAGGTAACGGTAGAGCCATCAGCAAGTGCTGCTGCTGCGATCGAAACCTCAACAGGCCACTCGGTGGAGTCTGCGGTTACAAACAGGTAAACGTCACCGTTCAGAACTGCGTTCTCACCAACCGTGAGCGTACCGGTGTTTGCCTTTGCGCTCGGATCCTGGAAGAAGATCGACTTGTTAGCGCCCTCCAGCGTACCGCCGTTGACGGTCAGAATATTCTCGGCCTCAACGCCGTTGAGGAACTGACGAACTGCACGGTAGGTGGACTTAACAGTACCGCCGTTGATAACGGTTTCTGCATACGTGCCCTTGCCGTTGGTCAGGTTGTCGAGAGCGTAAGCCATGTCGGTGCCGCCGAGATGCTCGATGGTACCGTTTTCAACAGTAAGCTTACCGCCGGGGTTGTTTGCGATAACAACGGAAGAAGCGTTCCAATCGCGATCAGTCTCTGCCGTAAGCGTGATCTTGCCGTTACCGGTGACGGTAAGGTTGCCCTCGTTGTTGAACAGATAGAAGTTGCCGGAAGTGTTCTTATCCATACCCGTAATCGTCTTGCCGCCGAGGTCAAGCGTTACGGTCTTGGTGTTCTTGATAGAAGCATCCAGAGCAACGTCTGCAACGAGCTTGATGGTCTCGTTATCCTGTGCAGCTTCGAATGCCTCTGCGAGCGAGTAGTAGTTGGTCGTGCCGATCTGTGCAACAGGCTTTGCTACACAGTCAAGAGCAACATAGTCTGCGGTCTCGTCAACACCCGTGCCTGCGCCAAGCGCATTCGTGAAGGTGTCAACGATCACACCGTCTGCTACAAGCTCGATCTTTTCGGGAACGTTGTCAACCGTAAGCGTTGCGGAGACTGTGGTTGCCCAATACTCATCCGTAGCGCCTGCGAGGATGCTGTTGCAAGTAAACGCTGCAGCATCTACCGCACCCTTCTGATAAGAGGTCTCGATGAGGAGGTTGCCCTCTGCATCGTAGTACCTGATAACAAGGGAGGTCTTTGCATATACGTTAAGCAGATCTACGGCGATCGATTCGAACGAATCGTTGTCGTGGATGTATGCACGGTATGCAATCTCGCCGGAAGCGGACTTTTCAACCAGCTTGTAGACACCGCTCTCGTAAGCCACTACGTAGCCGTCAAGCTCCGTGGTAACATTTGCGTTCTCGGAAGCCGTGAGAGTAGCACCGACGTCCGTCAGGTTGATCACACCGTTGTTGGTCAGCGTGCCTGCAACCTTTGCGGTGCCTGCGAGGTTCATGGTGCCCTTTGCGGTTACCAGGAAGCTCTGCGTGGTCTCGAATGCGGAGGTCTCATCGACGTTCATCACACCGATCGCCTCGTAGCCAAGACCCATACCGTTGTGGTTGTTGACAACGACCTTAGAACCGTTGGTCAGGGTCAGCGTTGCGGTTGCATCTGCGCCGGACTCGGTCTCGTGAGCAGGACGTCCGCCGATGCTGAAGCCGTTCTTAACGGTCAGCGCGCTGTTGTCAAGCGTCATGGTACCCTTGTTGATCAGGAAATCCAGCTCGATGGTGGAGTTGTTGATCAGGAGAGTGCCGTCGTACTTATCGGTGGTATTCTTTTCACGTCCGGAAACGTGGATACCGGTGGAAGCATTGTTGGAAGCGGAGGTCAGGTTTGCACCGGCAAAGATGACAGTGCCATTGTCTGCGCCGCCGCGGCCGATGAACAGCCATCCCTTGCTCCAGTCAACGGTAGCCGTACCGGTGATGGTAACGGTCTTGCCGTAAACTGCGCCGTTCATAGCGATAGGAGCATTGCCCTCGCTCCAGAGCAGTTTAACGGTCTCGCCGTCCTGTGCCGCAGTAAGAGCCTCTGCGAGAGTCTCGTACTTGGTCTCGCCGATCTGTGCAACGTAAGGAATTGCAACAGAAGTGTACGTGCCGTTCTCATAAACGACTCTGTAACCTTCCGCGGAAGTAATTACGTTCAGACCTGCGGGAGCGGTCAGGCTTGCGCCTGCATCAAGCTCTACCTTTGCGCCATCGAGAACAACATTCTCGCCAATGGTCATCGTGCCGCCAACGTTGATGGCTGCATCTGCAACAGCAGAGTTGAAGTTCATGATTTTGGTCGTGCCGGTGAGCTGTACGTTATCTTCTGCACGGGAAACTACAACGTAGCAGCTTTCGCCATAGCTGTAAGCGATATTCGCACAATCAATAATTACGTCCTCAACAACGAAGTTGGTTGCGTAGTTATTGAAGATCCAGCAGATGTTAACACCCTCAGTAAGCTTAATGGTACCGTTCTTGATGGTAGCGGTCTCGGTAACCTCAGGACGGATCTGGAACGCAGAGGTCTCAGTGCCCTTCGAGCCGGTTCCACCAGTCAAGGTGTAGGTATGACCGTTCAGGTCGAATACCATACCGTTCTCCATGAGGCGCATGCCCAATCCGGAGGTATCCTTGAGGAGTTTAACGGTAGCACCCTCAAGTTTGGGATAGTTGGAAGTATGCGGAACTGCCAGACGCATATCGTCGAAGTAATCTACGGTACCGTCTGCATAAGTTACCATGATCGCGGGAGCCGTTACGAGCGTGGTCATAGCCTCGTCTGCGTAGTACGGATATACCCCCATCTCGATCAGGTCTTCTACATCCTGTGCAGCGCCGTTATAGTAGAATCTGTTCGGATTTGCTACGACATCGATATCGTAGTAGTTCTTCGAGAAGTCTGCCGTAGTGGTCTCTTCGTTGAAGTTCCAGTAGCAGATCTGCTGTGCATTGGTAATACCCTTGAAGATATTCTCGTTCACTACCAGTTTGACAGTGTCGGTGCCCTCTGCGTTGTTCGTAAGAGCCTGTACTCTGCCGCCTGCAGTACCGGAGAAGGTGTTGCCGGTAACGATCAGTTCATCTGCAACGTCGTCGTCGGTAGTGAGCTGGATCACGTACGGACGGAATGCGATGTTATTGAATTCGTTATCTTCAATAACGATCTTACCGGTGTACTGACCGTAGATACCGGACTTGCTGCCGCCGGTCAGATTGTCCAGCGTGTTGTTGGTAAACGTCAGGTTCTCCAAAGCAACATTGGCAGCAACATTCAGGTGAATGGGAGCCTCGTTGTTGTCACCGGTCAGATTCTTGAACGTACAATTCGTGATGGTCCAATCCTTGAACTCGCAATTGTTGGTCCAACGAACAACCAAAATCTTGGAGTTGTCAAATACAACGCCGTCAACGGTCAGTCCGGTGAGGGAAACGGGATCCACACGCGCCGCAAGAGTGGTATCCTTCAGGCTTGCGCCCTCTGCACCCTTGATGGTTACGTTCGTGAGCGTAGGAAGTGCGATCTCGCCCTCGGAGATGATCGCATTCTCGAGAAGCTGGATCGTCTCGCCTTCCTTGACTGCCTTGAATGCATCTGCGAGGGTCTCATAGTAAGTATCGCCGATCTTTGCAACTCTGGTCAGCAGTACGCCGTCAACGGTAATGGTGCTGTTTACGATGTCGTAATCCTCAAAGAGATCCTCGACATTGCCGTTTTCAACAGTAGAGTCGGTAACGGTAACCTCAGCGTTATCAACAGCGAGGTCAACACCCATCTTCTCGTTGAAGGTACAACCGTCGATCACTACTTCCTCTTGATAGAAGCGGACGTAGTTGTAGTTGCCTTCCTCGAAGGTAGTGTCGGTCATGGTAACCTTCTTGATGGCGCTTGCAAAGCTGGTCCAACCGGTGATGACACAGTTGTCGATCACAATGTTGCCGCCTGCGCTGCCGTCAAAGTGGATACCGTAGGTAGAACCGGTGATGGTGCTGTCCTTGAAGGTAACCGTGCCGGTGGTGTAGCAGTAACGGAAGCCGTTGCCGCCCACTACGGTGCAGCCCTCAATGAGGACATCCTTTGCATTGATGTAACCTGCAGTAGAACCGCCGTTGTTCACGTTCAGGTTCTTGACGGTTGCGCCGTCAGCAGTTACGTTCAGCTTGCCGGTGATGTTTACAAGGTTGTTGCCGTTTGCATCGGTCTCGCCGACAACGGTGATAGCCTTGTTTACGTCGATATTGGTGGTGTAATCACCTGCAAGGATGGTAACGGTGTCGCCGGGCTGTGCAGCTTCGAATGCCTCTGCGAGAGTGAGGTAGTAGTTGTCGTCGACCTTTGCCTCGAGAACGATAGGCGTATTGTCTACGGTGATCTCAACGCCCATCTCAGCAATGTCGGGGAGGTAGATAACGTCGGTGAGCTCGCCGCCGTTTTCAACGGTGCAGCCGACGAAGTCAGCGGAGACCTCATTCTTACCGAAGTCGATGGTCATGTTCTCGTTGAAGACAACATTGGTCATCTTGGCATCCTGATAGAATCTCAGCTGGTTGTAGTTGCCCTCTGCGAACTTGGTGTTCGAGATGGTAACGGAAGTGATGGTGCTTGCAAAGCTGGTCCAACCGGTGATGACACAGTTGTCGATCACGATCTCGCCGTTTGCGCTGCCATCAAAGTGGATACCGTAGGTAGCACCGGTGATAGTGCTGTCCTTAAAGGTAACCGTGCCGGTGGTGTAGCAGTAACGGAAGCCGTTGCCGCCCACGACGGTACAGCCCTCGATGAGGACGTCCTTTGCACCGATGTAGCCTGCAGTAGAACCGCCGTTGTTCACGTTCAGGTTCTTGACGGTTGCGCCGTCAGCAGTTACGTTCAGCTTGCCGGTGATATTTACAAGGTTGTTACCGCTTGCATCGGTCTCGCCGACAACGGTGATCGCCTTGTTTACGTTGATATCGCCGGTGTAATCGCCTGCAAGGATGGTAACGATGTCACCTGCCTGTGCTGCATTGATTGCATCTGCGATGGTGGTGTAGCCGGTCGTGCCGATCTTGGCAACAAAGGTTACGGGAGCAAGAACAGTCGTGCCATCAACAACAACGGTAATGTCGTTGTTTGCATCGGTGCTGTTGCCCTTCTTGTTGTTCCAGAGGCTGTTGCCCGAAACGCTGCCTGCATCAAAGCCGTTCGCGGTGGTTGCAGCATCTACCGTCAGCTTGATACCCGCGGTGAGGCTGGAATCCATCTCGATTGCTGCCTTGCCTGCAACAGGAGCGCTTGCAATGAAGTCGCAGTCAGTAACAGCAACTTCGTTGTACTCGGATGCAGACTCATTGTAGATCAGAACAGACTTGCCTACAGAATTGAAGGTACACTCCTTGAATGCAACCTTATCCGCAGCGTAGGTCCATACGTTGTATGCATCTGCGCTGTTCTGGTTAAACGTACACTTGTTGAAGGTCTCGCTCGCGCCATACAGGAATACCTGACCGTTGATGGTACAGTTGTTGTATACCAGATCGCCCGAGTGCTGGAGACCGGTGTAGTTTACGTTCGGATAGTAGTCAAACGTTACGTTGTTGAAGGTAACGCTTGCACCGCCCATGTTGAATGCGCCGATATTATCAAATACAACGCCGTCAACCGCGCCGGTAACGGTGATGTTCTTACCGGAAATGCCGGTGAGTGCATAGGTGCCTGCGGTGAGAATCTTGACCTCGTCGCCGGGCTGTGCTGCCGCAAGAGCCTCTGCGAGGGTCTCGTACTTATCAGTGCCGATCTGTGCAACGTACTCGCAAGTAACGAGAACGAGAGTGCCATCCTGCTCTGCCCACTTATAGCCGTCGGGGGCAGCAAACTCTACTTCGGGAGCCTTTGTGATGGCAAAAGCTTCGCTGAAATCGTTAATATACAGCGTCTTACCGCCGTTGGTCGCTTCAATGGTACCACCGTTGATCGCAAGCGTAGCCTTAACTGCGTTTGTGGAATCATTGGTAGTATTCTGCGGCCACAGCGCAAACTTACCGCTGACCGTACCGCCATTGATCGTCACGCTGTTATCCACGGTCGTGGAGGTAGCAAACAGACGGATCGTAACGTAGTTCGGGCACGATACGGTAGCACCCTCATTGATCACTACGGTCGCGCCGGTGTAGTTGTCGATCGCGGAATACATATGGCCGCTAAGGTTGGTAGTATTTTCAACCGTACCACCATTGACAGTCAGCGTTCCATAGTTGGCGATCGTGTAGTTGCCCCATGCAAACGAATAGTTGGAGCTTGCACCGGTATAGTTATAAGTGATCATGCCGGAGCCAACGCCATCATTGATCGTCAGATTGCCGTTGTTCTTGATCAATGCGTATGCAGTGCTTTCGAAAGACTCGCCGGAGATCGTCTTGCCATTCAGGTCAAGAACGACCTTGCCGTTTACAGTGACAGTCTCGGTCAGCTCGATATCCTTCAACAGCTTAACGGTCGCGGTTGCATCGTTCGAAGCCTTGTCAATAGCTTCCTGCAACGTGGAGAAGCCGTAGAATTCACTCGCACCGTTGTACGTAACGATTACATTGAATACATCGTTATTACCGTTGACAACCGTGGTGTCGCTGATAATGATCTTACCGGTAACCGTTGCATTGGTCGTTGCGTTGGAGGGCTGATTGTTCTCATCCAGAGCGGTGATAGAACCGCCGGTGATGGTGATCGTAGCGCCCTCGGCAGCATCGGTACCGTTGTTATTCAACTTGACTGCCGCATAGTTCTCGTGCGTAGCCTTGTCCACACTGGTGAAGCTCGAGTCAGTAGCAGTGATCACTGCATTTTTGCCCCAAACATTCAGTGCGATAAGACCGGTGATGTCGGAATCATTGATTGCAACAGTAGCACCGATGGAGGAGCTGGGGAGGTTGATCGCATAGGTAATCGCCGTACCCTTAACGGTGACGTTATTCAGCGTGAGCGTGCCGGTGGTGTTATAGTTGATACCGCGCTGGCAGTAACTTGCAGTGCAGTCTACCGTCAGATCGGTGATCGTGAGAGCAGCACCGCTTGCAGTGTTTGCAACGTCGATCGCGCGGTCGCTGCCCGTGTAGGTCAGAGTGTGACCGTTACCGTTGATGGTAAGGTTTGCAGTAACGCTGATCTTCTCGGCGATCGTTACGTCTGCAAGCAGTGCAAGCGTGTCGCCTGCCTGTACAGCTACGAGAGCCTCTGCGAGGGTCTCATACTTGGTCGTGCCGACCTGTGCGACGTAGTTTACCTGACTTACGCCGTAGGTTCCGTCCTCGTTCTCAACGATTGCATAGCCCTCAGCGGGAGCCGCATAAGCAACGCCCTCTTCAATCGGGTATGCATCGTATGTACCGCCGGAGATCGCAAGCTTACCGGTTGCGGTGCCCTGACGGCCGTAGATCGTGGTAACGGTCGTGCCGCCGGACGTTACGGTATTGCCGCTGACCGTCGCGGAAACGGATGCACCGCCGGTCTTCTCAACGCCTGCAGCCGTGGTGGGCTGACCAGCCGCACCGATCGTACCCATTACAGCGCCTGCCTTGTTGGTGGAGGAGCCGGTGGAGGTAACGGTGTTGCCGGAAACCGTCGTGTTTTCGATAACAACGTTGGTCCATGCCGCGCAGCTACCGTGACCGATAACACCGCCGCAAGAGCCCTTACCGGTAATGGTAGAACCGGTTACGGAGCAGCCCTTGATCGTCAGGTTCATGAATACAGGGCCGTCGTTGCCGTTGTATCCGCCTGCCATACCGATCAGACCGCCCGTCCAGTGGCCGCCCTCAACAGAGGAGTTCACCAGATGACAGTTGTTCAGCGTGATGGTTGCGCTTGCCTGCGGATAGCCGATGAACGCGCCGACACCGACGGTACCCTTGGCATCGTCCTTGTCGTTCACGATCTCGGAATCCTTGATCGTCAGATCGTTGATGATCAGACCGGACTTACCTGCCCAAGTGCCTGCGAACAGCATATCGTTCAGGCCGGTGATGGTCTTGCCATTACCGTTTACAGTTACGAGCGGATAGCCGGGAGCGCTTACGGTAACGGGAGTCCAGTCAACGTTTGTGAGATCAACGTCGCGGAGGATCTCAACGGTTACGTTGCCCGTGCCTGCTGCCGCCGCATCCAGTGCCGACTGGAGATCAAAGTAGATCACACCGTCCACAGATGCAGTTGCGTCATTACCAACGATCTCGTTGCCGCTTACCTTTACGGAAACGTTTTCAACGGTTGCATCGGTAACAGTACCGCTTGCATCTACGTAACCCATGTAGTAGTTATTGTTGGAAGTGATCTCCACGTTCTTTACGGTTGCGCCGTTGGTAGCCGCACCGTGAGGAGTACCCGTCACTGCTCCAACGCCGCCGAGCTCGCCGCGGATCTCAAGGCCTTCGCCGATACCGATAACGGTGTTATCGATCGCCTTTGCGCCCTTATCACTTGCAAAGCCGAGAATACCGCCGGCACCCCAATAGGTAGCGGTAATCGTACCCTCAGCCTGTACAGTACAGTTGCTGATTACAGGGAAGCCCGCGCCGACGATACCGCCGACACCGCGATAACCCTGAATGGTCACTTCACCCGTCAGCTTAACGTTGTCGATGCGTGCACCAAGACGTGCATCTGCAATCAAGCCGGCCATACCATTTCCGTTTTCGGAGATGATCGTTACGTTATTAAAGGTAACGTTTTTAACCGTACCGCTGACCTTATCGGTCTGATCGGCAACCTGCTTGAAGAAGCCAACGTTGCCGCTGCCTACGCTCCAAACGTTCGAAATGGTCTTGCTCTGACCGTCAAAGGTACCATTGAACTTTTCGATAGGCGTCCAATCTTCATCATTAAGGTCAATGTCAGCCGTCAGTACGACGTACTTGCCGGCATAGGTATTGCCCGCATTGACATCGTCACGGAACCACTTCAGATCCTCTATATTATTAATAAGGAAGGGATCCGTCTCGGTTCCGGCACCGGAGAGGCCATCCTTAGCCACGCCAAAGGTACCGTCGCCGTTATTTTCACAAGTGAAGCCGCCTACGCAGAAATCGGAAACGTCCGTGGTAAAGGTACCGCCGGAGATCGCGTAATCTGCAACGTCGCCCGTAACTGCGCCCTTGACGACCGCATCATCGGAAATAACAACAGAAATGTTATCATTTCCGTCTTCAGTAATTCTGATAGCCTGGTTGCCGCCCTCAACAACACCGCCGGTGATGGCAAGTTCGCCAAGATCAAGAGCGGACGCATTGGTGATCTGACCCCAGATGCCTCTGGAGGCACCGTAGAGAGATCCGCCGGTCATCTCAACGTAAGAAAGACCGTTACCGGGATCACCGTTGAGCGTAGGATCTGCCATACGCATACGAAGGGCAACGTAGGTGCTCTCGACCTCGCCGCCGTTCACGTACAGATATGCATCGCCGAAGCTGTTTGCACTGTTGTCAACGGCAATTGCCATATCCGTGCCGCCCTTATGTACGTAAGAACCGCTCTCGATGGTGGTCTCGCCGCCACGATTCAGAATAATGGTGGACTGTGCATTCCATTCACGGTTATTGGTAGCGGTGAGCTCTACAGTACCGTTCTTAACAGTGAACTCGCCGTAGTTATAGAAGACAATGAAGTTACCGGTAGAATTATCGGTAACCGTGATCTTCTTGCCACCAAGATCAAGCACAAGACTTGTGCCGTCCGGAATGTTATACAAGCCCTTTGCCGCATTGCTAAGGTCGCTCGACACGGTGATATCAGCAAGCAGCGTCACGTATCCACCGTTTTCAATGGCTTTTTCAAGCGTAGCATCTCCGGTGCCGTTGACGTAGCTGAGGATCTTGCCTTTCTCATCCGTAACAGCCGCAACAACAGGGAAAATGCTGTCGGACCAGTTGGGTTCAACCGTAGCCTCAGCAACATTTACGCCATCAACCCACTGCTCTACGCGGGTAGGCTGCATATCAAGCGTAGGCTGAACATCCCATTTCATCGTCCAATACGGATCGGTATTGGATTCTGCATCCAGCAGGATGCTCCAGGATACGTATACGTCGCCGTCGATAATGCCGCCAACGTTGTTCAGCGAGGTGTAACCCATGTAGGTATCGCCATTGTAGAACTTGAAGACGAAGCTTTCCTTGGCATTACCGCCGCACTCGCCCCAATAGCCGGTTGCGGAGGTGTAGCAGTTGGTCAGCGTACCCGTGGGGACAACGACAACCAATTCGTCTCCGGTCTTGGTATACTCCGTACCCGCAACGGTTACGGTTGCATTCTCTGCAACGAGGTCGGCATTGAGCTCGTCAAACGAGCCGCCTTCAACGGTCAGCGTAGTTTCTTCGTTGCTGCTTCTGAGCAGATTTGCATTGAAGCCCGCGAAGTCACCGTCTTTGATCGTTGCGGTAACAGCGGAAGCGGAGCCTTCCCAAATCAGTACGGGAGCCGTGTGTCCGCCCTGGGTCTGATCGACCTCGGAAAGAACGTTCTCAAAAATACCGCCGGTGATCGTTACTTTCTGATCGTTCGAGCTGTAGGTGCGACCAACGCTTACAATGTAACCCGAAGAGCCATTGGTGGTAATACTGCCTCCGGAAATGGTCACATCGCCAAGTGCACTGACGAGCGCATAGTTTTTACCGTAAGTAATACCGCTCGAATAGCCATAGCACTTTTCGTTGGTCACGATCTCGCCGCCGTTAACGGTAATGTCACCGTCTACGTTGATACCGTAGCTGTAATTCTTACCGCTGGTGGAGATCTTACCGCCGTTCACGGTCACGTTGGCATTGCTATAGTTACCATAGATGCCAACCGCCTTATTGTTAGGCGTATCCACGGTGATGGTGCCACCGTTGATCGTAACGTCCGTGTTCGAGTCGGTGTAGATCGCAGCGATCAAACTGGTCTTGGTGTTGTTTTCACCCTTGGTAGCAAGAATGCTGCCGCTTTCGAATACCAGCGAGCTGCCGCTTCTTACCCAGATTGCTCTGTCCGACTTGGAGGCCTCGATAGCAACGTTCTCAATCGTGAGTTCGCCGCCATTCTGCACAACCAGCGGATAGGGCTCGTTGGTGTTGACAATCTTACCGTTCTTGATGGTAACGTTAGCAGACACAATGATGTACGCATCGGTCAGCGTGTGGCCGCCGAGGTCAAGAACAGTGTCCTTGCTGATCGTCACTTCAAGATTGGACTCGTCTACCACCAGAGTCACGTTGCCGCCTGCAGTAATTGCAGTCACGGTTTCCGTGCTCATGAGAACAAGCTCGTCCTCTTCCTCTGCGGTGGTTGCCGCAGTGGTAGCCGCAGTGGTCTCTGCGGGCGCCGTAGTCACTACGGGAGCCTCGGTCGTCTGCGGTGCGGAGGTACTGTCGCCGATCTCCGCAGCATCAGTCGATGCCGGCTGCTCCGTGGTAACAGGAGCCTCAGTCTCTGCGGGAGCCTCGGTCTCTACAGGAGCCTCGGTCTCTGCAGGAGCCTCGGTCTCTGCGGGAGCCTCAGTCTCTGCAGGAGCCTCGGTCTCTGCGGGAGCCTCGGTCTCTGCGGGAGCCTCAGTCTCTACAGGAGCCTCGGTTTCCTCTACAGGAGCCTCGGTTTCCTCTGCGGGAGCCTCAACGATCTCTTCCTGCACGGCTTCAGCCGCTGCAAGAGCTTCGTCCAGTTCTTCCGCAAAAACACTCATCGGCAACATAGAAATGATCATAAGTACCGCAAGTGTCAAGCTCAAAAACTTTTTCATTTTACTTTCATAAACCCCTTTCAAAAAGTTTATTTTTTGGTTAAAAATTCGAACAATTTGCGACGAAAAAACTACACCCTCCTTTTTAACTCATGATTTGTTCTTTTTTGTTTCATTTTCACAGCACAGATACCAAAAACGCAACCTATTTTTTGTTAACAATTTATCAAATAGGTACACGATTGCATTATAATGATAAAAGTGCACTTTATTCTAACATATCCCAAACCAAAAATCAAGCATTTTACAGGATTTCTCCTGCGCTTTTTTCACAAAAAATTCACAAAAAACAAACAAAAATCCTATTTCCCCGTTTTTTTCGTACTTTGCAAAACAAAACTCCCTGTTGTATAAACCGAAATTTTGTGTTATACTGATAGAAAAAACGGAGGTTTTTCCTTTGCATTTTCTGCTTACTTTTTTGGAGGGCATCATTTCTTTCATCTCCCCCTGCATGCTCCCGATGCTCCCAATCTACGTTTCCTACTTTGCGGGCGGCGCGGACAAAAAGCGCCACGTTTTCGCCCGTTCGCTCGCCTTTGTGCTCGGCTTCACCTCGGTGTTCTGCCTGCTCGGACTCTTTGCGGGCACGGTCGGTGCCTTTCTCGCTACCTACCGCACCGCAGTCAACGTCGTGTGCGGCTTGCTTGTGATCCTGTTCGGTCTCAGCTATTTGGAAGTCATTCCCCTGCCCTTTTTCAAAGGTATGCAGGGCGGCAAGAAGGTCACCTCCTTCTTTTCGGCGTTCCTGTTCGGCATCATCTACTCGGTCAGCCTTTCGCCCTGCATCGGCGCGTTCCTCGGCTCAGCACTGTCGATGGCGGCAACCGCAGGCACTGCCGCGCAAGGCGTTTTGTTGCTTTTGTGCTATTCGCTCGGACTCGGAATGCCCTTCCTGTTCTCCGCACTTCTGATCGACCGGCTCAGCGGAGCGTTCACCTGGATCAAAAAACATTATCGTGTAATCAATCTTATCTGCGGCATCTTCCTGATTCTCGTCGGCGTGCTGATGGCATGCGGCATGATAAATCTGTTGCTTGCCGCATTCTCGTGAGGTGTCTATGAAAAAAAATCTTCCGATCCTTCTGCTTGCGATCCTGTTCGTCGGACTTTTAGCGGTCGCGGCGATCCTCTACAATTCGCTTTCCGAAAACTACGTGCCAAACGACGTTCTGCCGCCCGAAACGGGCAGTGCGCCTGCTGAAACGGTCGCACCCGAGGACCTTGCCCCCGACTTCACCTTTACGGACGGGGACGGAAACGAGCATTCCCTCTCCGACTTTTTCGGCAAGCCTATCGTTATAAACTTCTGGGCGACCTGGTGCCCGCCCTGCAAAGCGGAGCTCCCCACCTTTGACGCGGCATTCGCCGCCTACGGTGAGGATATCCAATTTATCATGCTGAACCTGACCGATGGAACACGCGAGACCGTAGACGGTGTAAAGACGTTCGTCGCCGACGGCGGCTATACCTTCCCCGTGTACTACGACACCGCCATGGACGGCGCAAGCACCTATGCCGCCTACTCGATCCCTACGACCGTCTTCATTGACGCGAGCGGTCGCATCACCGCCAAAAAGGTCGGCATGCTCAGCGAGACCACGCTGACCGCCAATCTCGAATACATCCTCGGAAAATAAAGGAGACACCATGAAAAAAATTCTCTGCATACTCGCGTTGCTCCCCGCCCTCGTTCTGCTTGGTTGCACGGCGGAACAGCCCGTCGAAACCACCGTAAATACCGAAGGCTACATGGACGGTGCAGAGGCACTTGCCATTGCCAAGGAGCAGGCTTCCCGCACCGAAAAGGAGGTCGACGCGCTCTACAATATCGAAACCGAGCTTCTTGCCGAGCGCGGCTTTTACACGGTGACCTTTGAAAGCGACAGCGCATTTTACGAGTACGATATCGACGCCGTCACGGGCAAACTGATGCGTGGCAAGCGCAAGGGCAAACCGCAGACGATGGCTCCCGTTTCGGTTGCCATTCCGAACGTGACCTCCGCCCCCGAAGCCACCGAAACCACTGCGGAATAAGCAACAAAAAATCAAAGACCGCGTTCTCTTCGGAGACCGCGGTCTTTTTTGTTTTTAAATTTTTGTTTGTTGCTTCATTTCGCGAAGAGACGCCACACCAATGGGGATCGAAATGAGGAAGGAGATCACGTCCGCCACCGATTGCGAAAGCTGAATGCCGAGCAAAGGCTCTATACAAAGCGGAAGCAGGAGCACGCATGGGATAAACGCAATGCCCTGCCGCAGCATTGCCACCACCGTGGCACGAAGCGTTTGCCCGACCGTCTGTAACATCATATTGCACATCGTGGTCCACGCCATCAGCGGGAACACGACGAGCTGAGCGCGGAACGCGAATGCCGCGATTTCAGCGGCAAGCGGGCTGGAACCCGCGACAAGGTCGGTGATCGGCTCGGCAAAGATATAGCCGACAACCGAGAAAGTACAAAGGATCACGGCCGCGACCTTTACGCAATAGAAGAACGCCTCGCGAACACGGTCGTATTTCTGCGCGCCGTAGTTGAAGCCGCAGACCGGCTGAAAGCCCTGTCCAAAGCCGATGATCGCCGAAAACAGGAACATCATGATGCGCGAGGTGCCCGTCATCGCCGCCTGCGTAGCATCGATCATCGCGGGAGCAATGTAAAAGCCGATGGAGTTGTTGAGACAGGTCGTTGCAATACTGCCGAGTCCCTGTCGCGCCAGCGACGGGAGTCCCCCTTGCGTGATGCCCTTGACGTAATACATCGAGGGTTTGAAGTTACTAAGACGGATCTTAACGTTGTCGCTTTTTTGCATACCGATATACAGAAGAACAAAGCTGACAAACTGGCTGATCGCGGTGGCAAGCGCCGCACCGCCGACCTCCATACCCGCGCCGAACGGCATCGTGATCGCGCCGCCGAAGAGCGGATCGCCCGCCTTGAAGATCAGGATCGGATCGAGGATGATATTCACGATCGCGCCCGAGGTCAGACCGATCATAGCAAAGAATGCATTGCCCTGCATGCGCATCTGATTGTTCATGACGATGGCACCCATCATAAACGGAGTAGCCAACAAAATGTAAATCATGTAATCAATGCTCGCCTGCACGGTCGCTTCGGTTTTCGCCCCCAACAAAAGTACAAGCGGTTCGCGGAAGGCGATGCCGAGCGTCAGGATGGCAATGCCGATCAGTACCGCGTAGAAAAAGCCTGCCGCCGCCATCTTTTCAGCACTCTTGTAATCCTGTCTGCCGAACGCGCGGGATATGTAGTTTCCCGAGCCGTGGCCGCAAAAAAAGCCGAACGCCTGAATGATGTTCATCAGCGGAAGCACCACGCCTACCGCCGCGATCATGCTGTCACTTTCCAGCTGTCGCACAAACAGCGTGTCCACTAAATTATAAAAGGAAGTAACCAACATACTGATGGTTGTCGGAATCGCCAGTTTCACGATCAGCCGCGGGATCGGCTCGGTCGTCATTTTTACAAATTTAGCATTTTGTTCGTCCAAAAAATCACCCTCTTTGCCAGTATTGTACCACTTTCGTCAAAGTTTGGCAAGAAGAAATACACACACAGATCGGGAAATTGGAAGTTGAAGGGGAGTTGTTCACCTTTGGATCCCCTCATCCGACGGCTTCGCCGCCACCTTCCCCCGAGGGGGAAGGTAATACAGCGCACCAACAGCTTCCCCCTGGGGGGAAGCTCCCGCGAAGCGGGGGATGGGGGGTTTTTCGCAAACAACTTCATCGCTAACCTATAATTTATCTTTCCTTATTTCTATTGCAATCCGCGGGGGAATCTTGTATAATATATCCGCTATAAAAAGATAAGGAGGAACCCGTATGCAATTCGATGTGGCAACCAAAAAAGTGCATATCTCGGTAGACGAGCTCTGCCGCACCGTGGTCAATCACGCAAGCATTGACGCGCGCGGGCTCCGCATCTATCCCGACACGGGCAAGCTCGCCGAGCGCATGGCGGAAAAATACGGTCTTTCCTACGAGGAGGACGTTGCGCTCACGCGCACGGTCAGCCGCGGCGGTCTCTTCTACGAGGTGAGCGGCGTTTGCGACGGCATTTTGCGCAAGAACGGGCAGACCACGGTATTCGTCAACCGTTGCGTGAACGGCTACACCGACCGCATCACTGCCGATATGACCGCCGAATTCATCGGCAACGCCGTTGTATACGCTTACATGGCCGCCGAAAGCGAGATGCTCTCCTCCGTCACCTTTCGCGTGACCTTTTACCACAACGCAAACGACGTCCGCACCATCGAAAAAAGCTACACGCGCGCCGAGATGAGCGCCGCGTTTATGCGCCTTATCGACCTGCACCGTCCTTTTGCGGCGCTGGAAGCAGAGCGCGTATGTATACGCCTGCCGAATGCGAAAAATCAGGTCTTCCCCTACCGCGAAATGCGCGTACAGCAACGGGATTTCATGGTCGAGGTGCTCCGCGCCGTTAAATACGGCGGCAAAGCAGTCATCGAAGCCCCCACGGGCACGGGCAAGACCATGGCGGCGCTCTACCCCGCCGTCAAAGCAATGGGTACGGGCTACGCGGATAAGATCTTCTTTTTCACCTCCAAAACGACCACGGCGCTCGCCGCGCTCGAGGCGGCAAAAAAGCTGTCCGCATCCTCGGGTCTGCGCGCCGTCCACATCACGGCAAAGGAGCGCTGTTGCCCCATCCGCATGCGCGATCCGTTCAAATGTACGCCCGAAAAATGTCCGCGCGCCAAAGGACACTACAAGCGCACCGCCGATGCCATCGCCGAGATCGTGACCGCGCACAAGGTCATCGGCACCGAAGAGATCGGCGAATTTGCCAAGAAATACAGCATTTGCCCCTATGAATTCTCGCTCGACCTGACCGAGCATTGCGATATCGTCATCTGCGACTGCAACTACCTCATCGACGAGGGCGCGCACCTGCGCCGCTACTTCGGCGAATGCGAGACGATGCAGAAGCGCTATATTTTCCTCTTCGACGAGGCACACAACCTTGCCGACCGTGCCAAGGCATCCTTCGGTGCCGAGTTGCGGCTCTCGGCATTCCGCCGATTCCTCGACAGCGTGCGCACCATGCCCGAGACTCCCGTCACCGAGGCGATCGCTTCCATCGACTTCTACATGCAGAGCATGGAGGCACTTTGCGCCGACAGCATCGAGGAGCACTCCGACGGTATAAGGCGCGGCTTTACCACGATGAACGCCTTTGACAAGCAGTTCTTCGACCTGCTCACTGCCTTTATCAAGGCCGCCGACCGCTATATGCATTCCTCGGCGTTCGGCACACTGCCCGACACGCTTTTCGATCTCGTTAGCGACGTCCGCAAATACGTCTCTTCTTTGGAGATCTTTGACGCGCACTTCACGCACACCATTGCCGTAAACGGCAATGAGATCGTCACGAAGATCCTTTGTCTCGACCCCTCCGCACGTCTTGCCGAAAAATGCAAAAAGGGCGTCGCCTCGATCTTTTTCTCCGCAACGCTCACTCCGCTCGACTACTACGCTTCCCTGTTCGGCGCCGCCGACGGGGTCAAACTGCGGCTGGACTGCCCCTACGACCGTGAAAACCTCGCGGTCTGCATCCTGGACAAGCTCAGCGTCAAGTATCAGTTCCGCTCACAGAATGCAGGCGCGGTCGCCGACGCCATCTACAGCACGGTCAGCCGCCGCGACGGCAACTACATGGTCTACTTCCCCTCCTATGCGTATATGAGCGAGGTGCAGACCCTGTTCAAGTACAAATACCCGCACATCAAGACCGTCATGCAAGCGCAGAACATGTCCGAGGAGGCACGGCGCGGCTTTCTGGATGCCTTCCGTGCAGGCACGCGCACTACACTCGTCGGCTTTTCGGTGCTCGGCGGTATCTATTCTGAGGGCATCGACCTTGTCGGCGACCGCCTGATCGGTTCGATCATCGTCGGCGTGGGACTGACAAAGCCCACCGACGAAAGCGAGGTCCTGCGTGCCTATTATGATACCAAATACGAACAAGGCACCGAGTACGCCTACGTGTACCCGGGCTTCAACCGCGTTTTGCAGGCGGCAGGGCGCGTCATCCGTACAGAGACCGACCGCGGCGTAGTCGTCTTTCTCGACGAGCGCTATGCCGAGCCGAATTATAAGGCGCTTCTCCCATGGCAGTTCCGCACGGCAAAATTCGTCGGCGACTCCCGCTCTCTGGAGCTCGTGCTCGACCATTTCTGGCAAAAGCATAGTGAAAAAGCAGGTCAATGACCTGCTTTTTCACGTTTCTGCGTGCTTTTCCCAATAGCGGCGGACACGCTTACGGACGTAGGATTCGTCGTATTCGCCGATCTCCTGTGCCACCTTCTGCCACGGGCGGACACCGTCGTAATAGCGGAGCATAAAGATCTCCCGCACAGCAGGATCCGCGATCGCATCTATGTACCCGAGCAACACCTGTACCTCCTCCCGCGCGCGGGCAAGGTACCCTTCGAGCGCCGTGCGCTCGGCGGCGATCGGCGCGGCACATTCGTACGCGCCGCACTCGGCGGCATGTGCATACAACCGCTTCAGACGCGCCTTGGTGCGCGTGATCTCCCGCTTCAGTGCGGGAAGTGCCTCCAGGCGCGCCTTGGTAACGGGTGTGCTCATCGGTCGTACGCCTCCAGTTCACTGATCAAGCCTTCCAGATCGGCAATATCCCTGTTCAGGATCCGCAGTTCGGCAAGGATTTCGTCTCTGCGCTGTTTATTCTCCGCATTCGCGGCGTAAATCTCGGGAAGGGTGCTGTCGATCTCCTCTTTTCTGTACCGTCTTCCTCCGGTTGCCGTTCCATCCTCAAAAAAAGCCATTGCAATTCTCCTCTCTTTCGTCATTTTTCTATTGTAATACTGAAATTTCTGTGCTATACTGTTGAAAGGGAAAAGAACAACTGTATATCATACAGATTTTTCTGTATTCATAGAATAGCACAGATTTTTCTGTATGTCAATAGAAAGGGCGAAATTTTTTTCGTATTTTTTATGCAACAGACAAACGAACGGCTCGCACAGGGCATCCGCGCACTGGCAAAAGCGCGCGGCATCACGGTAAAACAAACGCTTGAGGACTGCGGCATCAACCGCAATTTTCTCTACGACCTTGAGCACGGGGGCTCTTCTCCGTCAGTCGACAAGATCGCACGGATCGCTGAATACTTCGGTGTCAGCACGGCGACACTTCTCGGCACCGGGGGAGAAGATGCCGCCGCATTTCTTGCACTCTACGAGCAACTCTCCCCCGAGGCAAAGGGAGCACTCGTCGACTATATGCGTTCCCTGCTCGCACCGTGATCGGGATCACGCAGGGCAAGATCATATGCCGCAAGCACTGCGGTCTCCAGCCGCGTGCGGAACGGTGAATGGATGGGGTGCGCGATGTCGCGGTAACTGCCGTCGGCATTTTTGCGGCTGGGCATGACGATAAACAGGCGATCCTCGGTGGAGATGACCTTGATATCGTGTACGGCGAATTCTCCGTCCAGGGTGACGGAGGCAACCGCCTTTAAAGGGGCGGTCTCAAAGGTTCTTCTGATCTTAACGTCTGTGATTTCCATATCTGTCTTCCTTTCGGGTGATGGTAAAATTATGTGAAATACAAGGCGCTTTTATTCATATACTTGTAAAAAAGGAGCTATGTACAATGGCTGTTCAGAATACACATTTCGGCGCGGAGGAGATCGCGCGCAAGCTTGCAAATAAAAAGTCGGTCTACTTTCTCGGCATCGGCGGCATCACCATGTCGTCGCTCGCGCACGTCACGCACCTGCACGGCTTTAAAGTCGGCGGCAGTGACCGCACGCTCTCGCCCCTGACAGAGCGCCTTGCCGCAGAGGGCATTGAGATCTTCGAGGGACATCGCGCCGAGCAGCTTGACGGCTACGACGCGCTCGTCTACACCGTTGCCGTCAGCGAGGATACCCCCGAGCTTGTACGCGCAAAAGAGAGAAACATCCCCGTCATCTCCCGCTCGGACTACCTCGGCTATCTGATGCGTTCCTACACCCGCCGTATCGGTCTTGGCGGTATGCACGGCAAGTCCACCGCCACCTCCATGACCACCGAGATCTTCCTTGCGGCAAACGCCGACCCCACCGTCATTTCGGGTGCGGAGCTTTCCTCGATCGCGGGTGCGTATCGCCTCGGCGGCAAGGAAAATTTCATTTTTGAATCCTGCGAATATATGGACTCCTTCCTCGACTTCTACCCCACGATCGCAGTGGTGCTGAACATTGAGATGGATCACGTGGACTACTTCAAAGACCTGGACCAGATCAAGCGCTCCTATCGCGCCTACATCGATAAAACGCGCGGCTGCGGCTGTGCCGTGCTGAATGCGGACGACGAGAACGTCATGGACATGGCAAAGGACTTCCGCGGCAGTACCCTCACCTTCGGCATTTATAAGGAAGCGGACATCATGGCGAAAAATATCGCCTGCGAAAACGGCGTTCTGACCTTCGACATCTGCCACGGCAGTATGAAAAAGCACGTCACGATGTCGGTCTGCGGCGAGCATATCGTGTACAATGCCCTTGCGGCGGCGGCATGCGCCATTCTTTGCGGCATTCCCTCGCAGTATATTGCCACGGGACTCGGCAATTTCCACGGCGCCAAGCGCCGTATGGACTACAAGGGCGAGCTTTGCGGCGCAAAAGTGTATGACGACTACGCACACCATCCCACCGAGATCCGCGCCACGCTGAAAGCGGCAAAGCAGATGGGCTTTGACCGTGTGATCTGCGTGTTCCAGCCGCACACCTACAGCCGTACCAAGGGGCTGTACGACGGCTTTGTGGATGCCCTCCGCCTTGCGGACGTGACCGTGATGGCGGACATCTACGCGGCACGCGAGACCGACACGCTCGGCGTATCAAGCGAACAGCTTGCAAAGGATATCGGAAACGGCGCGCTGTATTTTGACTCTTTTGCAAAGATCGCCGATTGGCTGAAAGCCAATGCGCGCGAAGGCGACATGATCCTCACTATGGGCGCAGGCAATATCACAAATCTGTCAAAAGAATTGTTTTGAGAGAAAAAAATAACACCGTTGTGCATGTTAGCAAAACGGTGTTATTTTTGTATATTCGGATTGTCTGTTATTCCAAGAATATAATCAACCGAAACTTCATAAAAACTCGACAACAAAATCAAAACATCGGTTGGCACATCTCGCTGCCCCAGTTCGTAATTGCTATATGCTTGTTGTGAACAGTTCAATACTTTCGCTAAATAGCTCTGTGTATAATCATGGTCTTCACGCAGATCACGTATTCGCTTATACATAGTATCCTCCGTCTACAGGATACAATCATTATAGTCTACTGCATTTTGTGGTATTGACATTCACAACAAAATGTGGTAAATTCGAAGCGTAAACATTCATTTTTGGAGGACAATCATGTATATTGTAAAATTCTTTAAAGTCTCTTTTGCGTTTATTCTGCTCACCTCTCTGATAACCTGCCTCTCCATTTTCGCTTCAGCGGAAATAATCACCGGTACCTGCGGAGTCAATACATTTTACACTTTAGATACAGAAACAGGAAGTTTTACACTAAGCGGCAACGGAAAAGTAACCTCGAATCCATGGTATTACGACCGCGAGTTGATACAATCCGTCACAATCGAATCCGGGATCACCGGCATTGGCAACCAAATATTTTACGGATTCCCCCGAATTGAATCAATCACAATCCCAGAAGGAGTTACTGAAATTGGGTATAATGCTTTTGCATATAGTAAAATCCAAAGCATAGTTCTTCCTAAAAGTTTAGTACGAGTTGCAAATCGTGCTTTTATGGAAAGCCAAGTCAAAAATACGTATTATAACGGAGAACTGGAAGACTGGTTAAAAATTGATTTTGAACACCACACATCTTCCCCGGCTGGCAAATTGTATTTCAACAAGAAATTAGTTACAAACATTGTTATTCCTGAAAATACAACCGTAAAACCCTATTCTTTTTATGGTTGCCTTTCTCTAAATTGTATTACTATTCCAGATAGCGTAACCTCCATTGGAACCCTTGCTTTCAGCAATTGGTCTACGCAATATATCATTTGTGGAAAAGGCTCTGTAGCTTCTAAATACTCTGCAGCTTTTAACGGTACCAATACCGTACATCACTTCTTCACCCATGTTTCCGAAATCACACAAAACACCGCAACCTGTACAGAAAGCGGCACTGCATTTTTTGCGTGTACCGAATGCAGTTACACTTATAGCGAAAACGCCCCCGCAACAGGGCATGATATTGTTCAACACGAGGCGCAGAACCCCACCTGTATATCCGTGGGATGGAATGCATACAATTCATGTACACATTGCGAATTTACTACATATTCCGAAATTTCCAGAATTGACCATACCGAAACCGAAACAATCATAACCCAGCCCTCCGCTACCGCAACGGGTATCGGAAAATACACTTGCACCGTTTGCGGAAACGAAGAGGAACGTACAATACATGCATACGCCGACTACAATCAAAACAGCGAATTTGATGTTGCCGATATCCTTACTTTTATGCACAACATTCTAAATGGAAACGCAGGAATACACATGGATATAAACGGCGACGGAAAAGTCGGAACTGCCGACATCATTCGTCTGCTAAAGATTTCCGCCAATTCCCCCTACCCACTGTCTTTCTGAACATAACTCAATTTGTCGATTTATTATTGGTATTCCATTCTTCCTGTATTATATTAAAAATCAAAGTGATGATGAAGAAAGCAAAAAGGACCAAACGTGTGTTTGGTCCTTTCGTTTTATTGCACGGCTGCCTTGATAGCCAGCACCGCATCCAACAGTCCGAGAGCTGCGTCTCCGTTCAGATCACCGTTGTAACAGACCTGCTGATTGAGGTAAGCATTTAAGATCCGCAATACGTCCTGCAAGGTAACCTCGCCGTTAAAATCCACATCGCCTGCGGGATCTCCCACCGTAGCGGTAAACTGATTGCACTCCATAAAATACTTGTCAAGCGTAGTGGAATAATACTCGACCTTTAGGTTTCTGCCGCTCGCATCGAAGTAGAACATCGCAACAAGCCCTGCTGCCTCTTTCCCCTCGTAAATACGCACACCGTCCACGCTCTGCCCGTTGATCATGAAATGCGTAACCCGGTTGCCCGCGGTACCCGTTACGGTCTTGCGGAGGATCTTATCGTTGATCACGTGTCCGGAAAATACCATTTCCACGTTGGGGCAGTCCTTGACGAACCCGTTCCAGATCCGAGACCCGACCGTCGAAAGCGTATTACGGGCGCTGAGGTTAAAATGCGTGACGACCAGCACACGGTGATAGGGATGTGCCTCTGCCACGCCCTTTGCCCAGGTAAGGACGTCCTCCGTGGGAAGATAATCCAGAGTGAGGACAAGATAGTTTACGTTCCCTGCCTTGAAGGTGCGGTAGGTGTTGGTCAGATTGCCGTAATAGCATTCCCCCACCGCCTTGGCATACGCCGTACCTGCAAACCTTGCGGAATAGCTGTCGGCAGTCCCGTCATGGTTGCCGCGCGCAAGCGCATAGGGAAGCACGCCGTCCAGCTTTGCAAAATTGGAAAGCGCGTGCGCCCATTGCTCCTCGGTATCGTCGTTTGTGATGTCGCCGACCCCAAGCACAAACGCCGTCTTTTTGCCAGCGGCATTCGTCCGCAACCAATCGTACAGCTTGGCAAAGTTTTCGGGCTGATACTGCACGTTGTGCTGGGTATCGCCCACGACCGCAACGGAATAAGCATAGTCGGTGACGTTGTCGATTTCATCGTACCAGAAATGCTCGTATACAGCATGATTTTTATTTACGGAGAGATCCGTCACGGTGTCGCCGTATGCCGTCTTTGCCATATCGTAATGCAAAACGAGACCGTCCGTGCCGGGCGCGGTCATATCCGCTAAGATCTCCTCGGCACTGCGAACGTCCGCATAGCAGGCAATGCGCATGAGTGCGCCGCTGAACAAACGGAGATTCAGCTCACGCTGGTCGGTGCCGAGATTGCTGTAGGAAGTGCCGTACTTCGCAGGGTCTACCGTCAACTCCAGCGTTTCGACCGGCACGCCGTCCACGTAGCAACGCAATTCCCGATTCTCCGTGTCTGCCACGATGGCAAGATGCATCTTCACGCCGCTATAGACGTTGACAGTATTGAAGGTATAGCGCGTTACCTCGCTCGAATTGTAAAACATCAGCGAGGGATGTCCGGCTTTAGTGATATCCCACGAATATCCGCTGACGCTGCGCTCATAGTTGGAAAGCAGGACGTGTGCATAGCCCGAAGTCGCTCCGTAGGGGAAATACACGGTCGCCTCCCAGGTCAGCGGCATGGCGGAAAGCGCCTTTGTCAGACCGTATCTGCCCGTGTTTGCGCTGAAGGTCATGCCCTCGCCAAACTCCGCCGCGGGAACGCGGGACGGCTCCGTGCTCTCGCTTGCCGCCGCGGCTCCGAAAGCGCAAAGGGCAAAGAGATATGCCGCCAAAAGGATCCCTATCCCAAGCAACTGCTTTTTCATACCGTTTTCTCCTGTTTCATGCACATGCCGTACACGTTTATATCCCTATCTTATACCATTTCCGTATATTTTGCAACAAAAAATTCATGCATCCGCATGTGGAAAAGTAACGATAGATTATAGTTTGAAGGGGACACGAAATGTCAGGACCTTTTAAGGAAAGGTCCCAAGGCGCGTCTGTCTGCCTGCGTATATGCGCTTACGGTTCTCGCGCCTTCCGACCGTGCCTTGCGGCAGGTCGCTGTAACACGGTACAGCTTTTTTGCCCCCAAACCTTTTTAAAAAAGAAATTGTTTGAAAGACGGGCGTGTACCGGCTTTCAAACTCCTTAAAGGGGCGCGCACGGTTGAGTGCGGCGCGAGCGAACGCCCCTCTACACTTGAAAACGCTTGCGTTTTCAAGTGAGGTAACTTTCCAATTTATCGTTTTCGTATTGACATTCCGTTTTTCTTGTGTTATATTAAATTAGATAAAAATAAAAGCGTTGATGAAGAGAGTAGCGCGGTGAAGAAAGCCTTAGCGAGTCGGGGACGGTGCAAGCCCGATGCGAGTATTGCCGATGCGAAAATCACTTCGGAGTGCATTTGCGACATGTAGCAAATGACGGATTTCCTCCGTTACAGGGAAGCCATATGATAGTATGCGCACAAAAGGTGGTTAGCGGGTCCCTTTCCTTTTGGAAGGGGACTTCTTTTTGTGCAGAAAGGAACAACAATGTACAAGAAAGTATCAACAGATCTCTCGTTTGTGTCGCGTGAAAAGGACGTGCGCAAATTCTGGGAGGAAAACCACATCTTTGAAAAGAGTATGACGCACCGCGCCGACGGCAAGCCGTTCACCTTTTATGACGGTCCTCCGACGGCAAACGGCAAGCCGCACATCGGCCACGTGCTGACGCGCGTTATCAAGGACATGATCCCGCGTTATCAGACCATGAAGGGCTGCACCGTACCGCGTAAGGCAGGTTGGGATACCCACGGTCTGCCTGTTGAGCTGGAAGTAGAAAAAATGCTCGGCAGCGACGGCAAGGAGCAGATCGAGAGTTATGGGCTTGAGCCGTTCATCGGTCACTGCAAGGAAAGCGTCTGGAAATACAAGGGCATGTGGGAGGACTTCTCGCAGACGGTCGGCTTCTGGGCAGACATGGAGAACCCCTACGTTACCTATCACAATGACTTTATCGAGTCCGAATGGTGGTCTTTAAAACAGATCTTCGACCGCGGACTCCTCTACAAGGGCTTCAAGATCGTTCCCTACTGCCCGCGCTGCGGCACCCCGCTCTCCTCGCACGAGGTAGCACAGGGCTACAAAGACGTTAAGGAACGCTCTGCAATCGCACGCTTCAAGGTAGTCGGTGAGGATGCATACATTCTCGCATGGACGACCACACCGTGGACGCTCCCCTCGAACGTTGCGCTCTGCGTAAACCCCGTATTTGACTACGTAAAAGTGAAGTCCAATGACGGTCACACCTACTACATGGCACAGGCACTCTGCGACGCTGTCCTCGGCGAGGGCGAGTACGAGGTGCTCGAGACCATGAAAGGACAAGACCTTGAGGGCAAGGCATACGAGCCGCTCTTTGACTTTGCAAACGAGACCGTTGCAAAGCAGAAAAAGAAGGCGTTCTACGTCACCTGCGACGGCTACGTTACGCTGACCGACGGTACCGGCGTTGTACACATTGCACCTGCTTTCGGTGAGGATGACTCGAAGGTCGGCAAGAAGTACGACCTGCCATTCGTGCAGTTCGTCAACGCCAAGGGTGAAATGACCGAGGAGACCGCATGGGCAGGCACCTTCTGCAAGGATGCAGACAAGCTCGTGCTCATCGACCTTGAAAAGCGCGGTCTGCTCTTCTCCGCGCCCTCGTTTGAGCATAGCTACCCGCACTGCTGGCGTTGCGGCACCCCCCTCATCTACTATGCACGCGACTCCTGGTTCATCCAGATGACCGCGGTCAAGGAAGACCTCATCCGCAACAACAACACCATCAACTGGATCCCCGAAAGCATCGGCAAGGGCCGTTTCGGTGACTGGCTGGAGAACGTACAGGATTGGGGCATCTCCCGTAACCGTTACTGGGGCACGCCGCTGAACATCTGGGAATGTGAATGCGGTCACCGCCATTCCATCGGCTCGATCGCAGAGCTGAAGGAAATGAGCGACAACTGCCCCGAGGATATCGAATTGCACCGTCCCTTTATCGACGCGGTCACCATCCAGTGCCCGAAGTGCGGCGGTGAGATGAAGCGCGTACCCGAAGTCATCGACTGCTGGTACGACTCCGGCTCCATGCCCTTCGCACAGCACCACTATCCCTTTGAAAACCACGATCTGTTTGAGGCACAGTTCCCCGCAGACTTCATTTCCGAGGCGGTTGACCAGACGCGCGGTTGGTTCTATTCGCTACTTGCGATCTCCACGCTGATCTTCAACAAGGCTCCCTTCAAGAACGTTATCGTTCTCGGCCACGTGCAGGACGAAAACGGTCAGAAGATGTCGAAGTCGAAGGGCAACGCTGTCGATCCGTTCGACGCACTCGAGACCTACGGTGCAGACGCGATCCGCTGGTACTTCTACACCAACTCCGCCCCCTGGCTCCCGAACCGCTTCCACGGCAAGGCTGTGCTGGAGGGACAGCGCAAGTTCCTCGGCACGCTGTGGAACACCTATGCGTTCTACGTGCTCTACGCCGACATCGACGGCTTTGATCCTACGAAATATAACCTTGCAGACTGCAAACTGACCGTTATGGACAAGTGGCTGCTTTCCAAGCTGAACTCTGTCATCAAGGAAGTAGACGCAGGTCTTGCAAGCTACAAGATTCCCGAGCCCGCCAAGGCACTGGCAGACTTCACCGACGAGCTTTCCAACTGGTACGTCCGCCGCGGCAGAGAGCGTTACTGGGGCACCGAGATGACCGAGGACAAGATCGCGGCATACATGACGCTGTACACCGCCCTCGTCACCCTCGCAAAGCTCGCCGCACCCATGATCCCGTTCATGACCGAGGAGATCTATCAGAACCTCGTTCGCTCGGTAGACAAGGATGCCCCCCTCTCGATCCACCTCTGCGACTACCCCGTTGCGGATGAGTCGATGATCGACACCACGCTGGAGTACAGCATGGAGGAAGTGCTGAACGTCGTTATCCTCGGCCGTGCGGCAAGAAATGCGGCAAACATCAAGAACCGTCAGCCAATCGGTCAGATGTTCATCGGTGCGCCTAAGGCATTGGATGCAGAGTATGTATCCATCATCACCGAAGAACTGAACGTCAAGAACGCAGAGTTCACAAACGATGCGTCTGCGTTCCTCAATTACAACATCAAGCCGAACCTCAAGACCGTCGGTCCGAAGTACGGCAAGCTCCTCGGCGAGATCCGCGGCTACCTGCAAAATGCAGACGGCAGCGCACTGAAAAAGGAGCTGGATGCAAACGGCAAGATCGTTCTTACCCTGAACGGCGGCACGGCAGAACTCGCAGAAGAAGATCTGCTGATCGAGACCGCGCAGGGCGGCAGATACGTTTCGCTGACCGATAACGGCATCACCGTTGCGCTGGACACCGAGCTTTCCGAGGCACTCATCGAGGAGGGCTACGTCCGCGAGGTCATCTCCAAGGTACAGACCATGCGTAAAGAGGCAGACTTTGCCGTAACCGACCACATCACGCTGTTTGTGGACGGCAACGAAAAGATCCGCGCTCTTGTAGACAAGAACGCCTCCGAGATCAAGACGGCCGTTCTCTCGGACCTGATCGTCTTCGGTGCCACCGAGGGCTACGTCAAGGAATGGGATATCAACGGCGAAACCGTTACCCTCGCAGTCAAGAAATAAGCATAAAAAAACCGTTCTCACTTCCGTGAGAACGGTTTTTTTATGCTTCATGCTTTTCTGTCTGCTCCGAGCCAACGTTTTCAATGTTGTACGGTGTGGTCTGGTATACAAAGTAGTTCAGCCAGTTGGAATAGAGCAGATTTGCCGAGGAACGCCAGGTAACCAGCGGCTCTTTCGTGTCGTCGTCGTTCGGGAAATAGTTGACGGGCACGTCGATGGGCAGTCCCGCGGTCTTGTCGCGCACGTACTCCTTTTTGAGTGTGTCCGCATCATACTCGGAGTGTCCCATGATGAAAATGTGCTTGCCGTGATCGGCAATCACCGCGTATACGCCCGCCTCCTTGGAGGAAGCCAGAATGCGCAGACGGCTGTCCGCCTCAATATCCTCTCGACGCACGGTGGTGTGGCGGGAATGGGGGACAAGGAAGGTATCGTCAAAGCCGCGGAAGAGGATAGAGCGCTTGTAATCCACCGTGTGACGGAATACACCGAACATCTTTTTATCAAGCGGCTGCTTGCCGATGCCATAATGGTAGTAGAGACCTGCCTGGGCGCCCCAGCAGATGTGGAAGGTGCTGGTGACGTGCGTTTTGCTCCACTCCATGATCTCGCAGAGCTCGTCCCAGTATTCGACCTCCTCAAATTCCATCTTTTCCACGGGCGCACCTGTGATGACCATGCCGTCAAAGCGCATGTGCTTTACCTCGTCAAAGGTCTTGTAAAAGGCAAGCATATGCTCCTCGGAGGTGTTTTTCGGGATGTGCGAGGTCTTGACCAGCTCCATCTCCACCTGCAAGGGCGTGTTGCCGAGCAGACGGGCAAGCTGGGTCTCGGTCACGATCTTGGTGGGCATCAGGTTGAGGATGAGGATCTTCAACGGGCGGATGTCCTGCGTGATCGCGCGGGTCTCGGTAATGACAAATATGTTTTCGCTCTCCAGTGTCTCTGTTGCGGGGAGCGCGTTGGGGATCTTTATGGGCATTGTGTGTCCTCTTTGTGTGATTTTTATGCTTTATCAAGAGCCTGCTCGATGTCGGCGATGATGTCCTCGACGTTCTCGATGCCGATGGACAGACGGACAAGGTTTGGGAGCACGCCTGCGTCGGCAAGCTGCTTGTCGGTAAGCTGACGGTGGGTCGTGCTTGCAGGATGCAGAACGCACGTGCGTGCATCGGCAACGTGGACCACGATCGCGGCAAGCTTCAGTGCGTCCATAAAGCGGGTCGCCGCCTCTCGGCCGTCCTTCAGACCGAAAGCGATAACGCCCGAGGCACCCGTAAGATACTTCTTGGCGAGCTCGTATTCGCTGTCACCCTCAAGGAAAGGATAGCTGACAAACTCGACCTTGGGGTGATCCTTCAGCATCTTGGCAACCGCAAGCGCGTTTGTGCAGTGGCGCTCCATGCGCAGTGCCAGCGTCTCGGTGCCGAGATTGAGGATGTACGCACTCATCGGAGAGGGCGTTGCACCGAGGTCGCGCATCATCTGCACGCGCGCCTTGGTGATATATGCCGCCTTGCCGAAGTCCTTGGTGTACACGACACCGTGGTAGGACTCGTCGGGTGTGGTCAGCTCGGGGTACTTGCCGCCTTTCTCCCAATCAAAGTTGCCGCTGTCCACGATCACGCCGCCAACGACCGCCGCATGGCCGTCAAGGTACTTGGTGGTCGAATGTACAACGATGTCCGCGCCGAACTCGAACGGGCGGCAGAGAATGGGCGTTGCAAAAGTGTTGTCAACGATCATCGGCACGCCTTTTTTGTGCGCGAGATCTGCAAAACGGGTGATGTCCAGCACCGTGAGTGCGGGGTTGGCAATGGTCTCGCCGAACAGGGCACGGGTGCGATCGTCAAAGAGTGCCTCGACCTCTGCATCGGTCATTTCGGGCGTTGCAAAGCGCACCTCGATACCGAGTTTTTTCATGGTGACGGCAAAGAGATTGACCGTGCCGCCGTAGATGCTCGACAGGCTGACGAAGTTGTCGCCGCTCCTAGCGATATTGGTAATGGCAATAAAGTTTGCCGCCTGACCCGAGGAGGTGCACATCGCACCGACACCACCCTCCAGCGCCGCGATCTTTGCCTCGACCGCCGCCACGGTGGGGTTGGAGATGCGCGAATACATGTGACCGTCTGCCTTGAGGTCAAACAGCTCACCCAGTTCGACCGAGGAATCGTACTTGTAGGTCGTGCTCTGGTAGATCGGCAGAACGCGCGGTTCTCCGTTTTTCGGTTCGTAGCCTGCTTGCAGGCATTTGGTTTCGATATGCATAAGGTGTCCTCCGCGGAAAAATAAAATTTATAATAAATATAACACACTCCATAGCGCATTGCAAGAATTTTGCTCAAAACAATGTGTTTTTTGTGTTGACTTTATGTCCGATCCTTCCTTATAATAGACTTGCAAATATCGAAATCACGCAAATTGGAGAAATGTCATGACAGAGATCATCCAAATCGAAAACGGCTACGCTGTTGCGGTCGACGGCAAGCCCTACGCGCACATTCTCCCCGTAGAGGGCGCAACCGATACGTTTGAACCTATCGAAAACGGCGCGTGGAAGTGGCACCGCCACACGAATGCGCCCACCGATCATATGCGCATGGAAATGGTGCTCCTCGGCGAGCCGACCTTTACTATGGTTCCCTCCGTCAGCTACAACGGCAACGGCTGGGGCACGCTTGCCGAGTACGTCGGCGACCGCGCCGAGGACGGTACACCCTGGTCGTGGGCATCCCACCGTGTGACCATCCCCGCCTGTACCTATAGTGAAAATAACGATATCAGCATCGCACTCATGACCGAGGCAAACGCAAACTCCGCCTGCTCGCTCTACAAGGTGGAGGACGGCGAAAAGCACGTGGTCATCTATCCCGAGGAGGAGCAGCCGAAGACCCTGCAACGCCACTTCTGGGGCGATCCTTTCCAGGGTACGATGGAGCCGACAAGCGATTTTGAGGCGATCATCCTCGCCGTGCCTTCGGACGGCGGCAAACACCGCTACAAGTGCCTGCTCGACTTTGCATGGCGGTACTATGGCCACGTGATCGACGCACCCATGACCGCAAAGGAGCTTTACCGTCTGTCCATTGCATACTGCCGTTACCTCTACGAAAAGGACCAGAACGGCTTTGCAGGCTTCACCATGGGCGCACAGTGGCACATGAATACCACCTCCTATAAAAAGACCGAGCACCGCTATGAGGTCGGCTGGGTCGGACAGAGCGCTTCCATGGCAAACGCCTTTATCTGGGACTACCTGCAAACGGGCGACCGTGAAAAGCTCGACACCGCGCTGGAGGTGCACGACAGTTGGCTGAAGTTCGGCAAGCACGAGGCGGGACACATCGATGCACGCATCGACTTTGACCCGTGGCGATACATGGACTTTTCTGCAGACTACAAGCCCGACCGCTGGGAGCTCGGCGAATGCGCTTACGAGAGCCACATCGGCTTTGTCGGCAAAAAGTTCCGCCGCGCCCCTGACGGACAGATCCTCTTGCAGAACGATGCCTGCAACATCGGCACGGGTGCAGACGGATATTTTGAAGCATACGACCTCTTGCAAAAGGCAGGCATCGACAAGCCCGAATACCTGAAAGCCGCATACGACATCTGCGATTTCGCACTCCGCAATCAGGATGAGAACGGCTCGTTTGCCAAGTCCTGGGACGATGACGGCAAGGTGCTTGCAAAAAAGGGCACCATCGGCTGCTTCTTGATCCTCCCCATCCTCACCGCCTATAAGAAGAGCAACGACAAAAAGTATCTGGACGCCGCCGTCCGCGCCTTCGACTTCTACTATGCAGGACTTGAGCGCGACGGCTTCACCACTGCAGGCGCACTCGATACCTATTCCATCGACAAGGAATCCTCCTCTCCCCTGCTCCGCGATGCCCTTGCACTCTACAACATCACGGGCGACAAAAAGTACGTGGCATGCGCCGAGAAGATCGCATGGTATCTCTGCACGTGGATGATGTACTACACGGTCCAGTACCCCGAGGACTGCCTCATCTCCAAGATGGGTTACGACACCTTCGGCTCCACCAGCGTATCCACGCCCCATCAGGCGTGCGACCAGTACGCCCTGCGCGACGTACTCTCCTTCCTCGAACTCTACGAGATCACGGGATACAAGCAGTGGCGTGAGCGCGCGATCGCATTCTGGTGCAATGCCTGCCAATGCATTTCCGACGGTACGATGTATGTCAACGGCAGACTGCGTCCCGCAGGCGCGCAGGATGAAGCCATCTTCCACACCCGTTGGGGACGCTACGGCGTAGCACCCTTCGGCCCCTCCCAGTGGCTGCCTGCATGGCCCTGCGCTTTCCGTCTCGAAAGCCTCCGTTGGCACACCGATTGGTCGGTATTTGACGAAGGTCTGCACGGCATTGAAGGTAAGATTCAAAAGTAAAATAAAAAGAGTCGCTCCGGCGACTCTTTTTGGTTTTATTTGTACGTTGTATCCCGTATTCGCCTAACGGCGAATATTTAAACCGCAGGTTCCTTGTTGACAGCGAGTGTACGCCCCTCCCCACTTCAAAATGCAAGCATTTTGAAGTGACTATATATTTTTTTCCGCGGCTTTGGGGTTGCAGCCGTAGAAGGCTTTATACCGTCGGTAAAAAGCGGCGTACGAGTTATAACCGACCTTATCGGCGACCTCGGTCAGTTTGCGTCCCTCAAGGATCAGGTGCTGCGCCGCGAGCATCCGCTGCTGTGTCAGCAGTGTGCCGAACGTACAGTTGAACACCCGCTTGCAGATGCGCTCCACCTGCTTTGCGGAGAGGTGGATCTGCGCCGCAAAGTTTTCCAGCGTCAGCGACGGATCGGCGAAGGAATAGAGGATCGAAAGCTCGATCTTGGAGGCATATTGGCAGTCGCTTGTGCTGAGACTGCGCGGCGACAAGGCGAAAGCAGCGGCACTTTCCTCAATCTTTTCTGCCACAAGCAGGATCAGCGCGGAGGCGAGGTCGTTGAACAGAATGTCGCGCAGCTCTGCCTTGTCGGTATGCGTGGCGAGCAGGGCAAAGATCGCTGAAAGCCGACTGTCGCTGAGAATAAGCGGCAGAGATACGGAGGAAAGAATGTTCCGCATTTTCAAGTAGAAGAGATTCGACGCGCCGACCGTGTTGACCGAAAACTTCAGCGCGATCTTTTGACCGCCCGAATCTTTACACACCATGTTATGGATGGCGAACGAAGGGATAAACACGCAGGACATCGGCTCCACGTGGTATACCGCATCCTCTGTGCACAGCTCCCACGCGCCCGCAAGAGCGCATTGCACTTCATACATATAGTGGCTGTGCGGCTCCTTGACATAATCGTCTTCCTGCAGGGTGACGCCGATGATGTAGGAGAACTCGGTCTCCCCGCGATGCAGCTCGCCGTTGTAGTGGTATCCGCGAACGGTATTGCTCTTCATATTGCATCCCTCCCATCGCATACAGTATACCGCTGCAATGCGTTTTTGTAAATAAAAAATGAAAATTTGGACAAAAAAGCATATCATACATTGTAATTCTGGACATTTTGCGATGAAAATGGTCCGGAATATGCATTGACCGCACTGCCCGAAAAAGGTACAATCAAAATAGAAATCTTATATGGAGTACCGCTATGTATCTTTTTCAAAAAATCGAAGAAAAACTGCAGCGCGGCGAAACGCTCTGCGGCTCGCATATCTTCTGCGGTGCACCGCCGATGACCGAGTGTATGGCGCAGCTCGGCTTTGACATGCTCTGGATCGATATGGAGCACACCGCCATCGGCATCGAAAGCCTGTTGCGCAATCTCATCGCCGCACGCGCGGGCGGCACGGCGGCGTTCGTCCGCATCCCGTGGAACGATGTGGTACGCGCAAAGCCTGTCATCGATATGGGTCCCGAGGGGATCATCTTTCCGTATATCCGCACCGCCGAGGATGCGCGTGCCGCGGTCGCGGCGTGCGAGTACCCGCCAAAAGGCGTGCGCGGCTACGGGCCGCTCCGCGCCCTCGACTACGGCTCTGTCCCGCAGACCGAGTTTGTGGATCATCTCTACCGCAGGATGTGGCGCGTTTTGCAGATCGAGCATATCGATGCGGTGAACAACCTTGAGGAGATCCTCGCGGTGGAGGGCGTGGACGCCTACATCGTTGGGCCCAACGACCTTGCCGCCTCGGTCGGCCACATCGGCAGGGTGCTGCACCCCGATATGCTGCCCATTTACGACCGCATCGGCGAGGTCATGCGCGCGCACGGCAAACTGTTCGGCGTGTCTATGTGCTTTGACAAGGAGGTGCTTGCCGCATGGCAGGCGCGCGGCGCGCGCATCCTCTTTGCGGGGTCGGACGTCGGCTACGTGCACGACGGCGCAGCCGTCGTGCAAAAAGAACTGGGAAAACTATGCGGAAAGGAATCGAAACGATGAAAAAACAACTTTTATACCTATTTTATCTTTGCTTGCTCGGCGCAGTTCTTTTGCTACCAACCATAGCGACCGAATTTCAAACGGAGGTTCTCCCCATGCAAACAACTGCCACAACCGACGGCACGCTTGAATTTTCCAAATATTTTTCCCTTGAGGAATTCCGTGCCCTTTCTCTGAACGCACTGACGCATTCGGTCACCGAGGACGGCGTGACCGCCACGCTTTCCGTGACTGCGGAATATATCGAGGGCGGCGTTCTGCTCCACGCCCGCGTTCGTGATGCGGAGCTGATCATGGGAAAAGAAAAAAAGGAGCAAAACGATTATTTTGAAATGCTTTTGCAGGCAGCGCCGACCTCGGCCGCGCAGAAAGACTATGAATATAAGGTCGCAGGCTTTGCCGACGGCAACTACAGTCTTTGGCAGTGGGACGGGGACAGCATGGTCGCATATACTCCCGATGCCGCCGACTACACCTACACTCCCGTAGAATATGCAGAGGGTTACGGCGCGGATATTTTTCTGTCATATCCGATGTTGCAGGTCGATGCCGAGACAGGACACGGCAATGTCCGCCTGCTCCTGCGACTGCGCGACGTATGTGCCACGCACAATGCCTACAGTGAAAGCCGCCTGCTTGGCACGCACGGCAGTTATCCCAACACGTGGTTCGTTCTGGATACGGACAACCGTTTCGTCCGCCGTGACTACGATGCGTTTGCCTTGAAAGACGTTGGCATCCCCGAAACGGCGTCCGTCCTTGCTTCTCTTGCCGCCATCACGCCTTCCAACGGACATATGCAGCAAACGCTGCTCGGTGCGACCGCCGTGTTTGACGAAAGCTATGGACTTGGCTACGGTCTTGCGACCGATCTTGTCGAGGTGACCGATTATGTGTTCGCGCCGCGCGGCGAAAACACGGTGACCGCCTTGACCGACGGTTACATCCTGCTTGCCGTTCCGATGAATAACGGCGAAGAGATCCCCGCAGCGCTGGAGTCCGACGGCTGGACCTGCCTTGCGAAAAATCAGCGGGACTACCTGCAGTTCGGCAATTCCGCAAATCATGACTATACCTACCTCATTGCGTACTACGCAAAGCATTTTACAGCGGGCGAAAGCTTTGCACCGCCCGTGAACTATTCCACAGTCTTCGGCGCACACACCGACGCGGCGCTCCCCGAGGCAGTGCGGACCACCCCTGCATATCCGGTGCGGCTGGACGGCAGTGAGCCCGCCTTTTACAGCGATGCGGAGCAGGTATTTAACTGCGGCCCGTCTCTGGATGTGACAAGCGGCGGCAAGGTCTATGCCGCGTATATGTCGGGAGGCACCAAGGAGCCGCATCTTGAAAACTTCATGGTGATCGTTCGCAGCGACGACGGCGGCAAGACATGGCAGCGTGTGATCGCGCTGGACACCTGGCTCGATCAGACGATCGGCGGCAAAAAGGAGACTTTGGCGTGCGAAACGCAGTTCACCTACAACCCCGAGACGGGCAAGTTGCACGTTTTCTATTGGAACCGCAATGCATCGACCAAGCTGACGAGCCTGAACAACACACATTCCGCCAACACCTGCACGTGGATGTTCACGATAGAAAATCCGGATGCCGAAGATATTGAGGAGCTTGTATATTCCGAGCCGCGTATGATCTTTCCCGGTCTTGCACGCAACCGCGCACTCATTTTGTCGGATGGCACATGGATCCATACGGCAACTGGCATGACTGACCAGCGCTTCAATATCGTGTATGCTTCCATCGACGGCGGCGAGACGTGGACAGAGCGGGGAACGATCTATGCGCCGCTTTGCAGGACGTGGGATGAGATCATGTTTGTCGAAAAGGAAAACGGTGTCCTGTGGGCGACCTTCCGCACTGCAAACGGCGTGGTATACCAGAGTTTTTCCTTTGACAAAGGGGCAACGTGGACGATCAGCACCCCGACCGGAATCAGGAATCCGAATTCCCGCTTCAACATCACCCGTCTGCCGAGCGGCGCTCTCCTGATGGTCTACAGCGACCATGCCTCCTCCCGCCTCGGCATGACCGTGGCACTTTCCTATGACGACGGCGAAACATGGACGAACAAGGTCTGCATCTATCCCGAATACTGCTCCTATCCCGACGTGGCGATCGCGCCCGACGGACGCATCCATATCATTTTTGATGCGTACAGGACCAAGAATCATATTTCGCGCACAGACGCATACGGCAATCCGACTTGGGCGTATATCTACCATCTTGCATTGACCGAGGAGGAGATCGCGGCTTACGGCGAGCAGAGCGCGGATGCGACCGAGCTGCTCGTCTTCGGCGACAGCTACATGATGCCGAAGTATTGGGCTGTCTTTCCGGCTGCGCTCGGCACCTACGGCGCAGTCAACATCGCTGCCGAGGGAAAAACACTTGCCGATTTTGCGGCACAGGTCGGAACGCTTTCGAACTACGCACCGAAAAAGATCCTGCTGCATGTCGGTCTGAACGATATCTGCTATCAGGGGAAGAGCGGAGCGGAAACGGGCGCTGCGATCGTCTCGCTCCTGCAGGCGATGCAGGCGGAGTGCCCCGACAGCGAGATCTACTACTGTGAGATGATCCCGAACACCGCTTTCCCCACGCTTGGCGGCGAGATCGAGACAGCAAATGCCGCCGTACGCAACTATATCAAGGGGGATGCCACGGGCAGGCTGTACAGGATTGCCTATGCCGATGCACTTGTGTACAAGGGAGACGACTACGCATCCAATTTTGCGGAGAACGGTCTGCATCTCGATTCGCATGCATATGGTGTGCTGACCAATGCGGTCTGGAAGGCAACGGGGCTCGGCATGCCTGTGGAAACGCTGGATATCATCACGCGTGCCGCCCTGCCGCATCTCTGCTCCGTGTCTTGCGGCTACTGTGCCTTTGCCGGCAGCGGCACCGCGGAGGATCCGATCCTGCTCGGCACGCTTTCGGACTATTATACGTTCGCAAAACAGAGTCAGTCGCAGAGCTTCGACGGTGTATACATTCGGCTGACAGCGGATATCACCCTGCCGGAGGATAATACGCTTATCTACCGCATCGGCTCACAAAGCTATGCTTTCGGCGGTATTCTCGACGGTGACGGACACACGGTCACCGTAAACGTTCCCGGCAGCACGTATGTCAATGCGGCGCTGATCCAAACTCTTGGTGCAGGCGGCGTTGTCAAAAATCTGACCGTGGCGGGCACGATCAGCTCGATGAAGGGCTATGTCGCCGGCATCGCCGGCTACTCCTACGGCAGAATCGAAAACTGTGTCTGTCGTGCCACACTGGAGAGCGGCGACCCGTATATCGGCGGTATCGCGGCAAAGTGCAGCGACGGCGCCGTGTTTGAAAAATGCGTCTTCACAGGCTCGATCCTGCAGCTCGACAACGCAAACTACGCCGGTGGCATTACCGGCCATGCGGGCGCAGGCTGTGTCTTTACCGATTGCCTGAACAGCGGCAGTGTTTCGGGCGCAAGATATTCGGTCGGCGGCATCGCGGGCTATGCGACCACCGTAACCGTAACACGCTGCGGTAATACGGGTGCGATCTCCGCGCCGAAGGAGCGCGGACAGGTCGGCGGCATCGTCGGCGAGCTGGTCACGGGCAGCACCTCGATCATCGGCTGTTACAATACAGGCACCCTCAGCGGCGGCAGTGCGGTCGGCAATCTTGTCGGTGTCGTCAATGTCAAGGCGGGGAACACCCTGACCTTCCGCGGCGGCTCCGCCGAGGGAACGATCGATTGCTCCGTAGCACCCGCGGATGATTTCTACGGTACCCTGAAGACCGGCAGTGTGGAAAAGCTGCATGACGTAGGAGATATGGATGCAGACGGAGAGCTGACGCTTGCCGATGCGCTCTATCTGCTGAAAGCCGTTCTGAACAATACCGGGATCGAGCTCGAGGGCGCCGATCTCAATGCCGATGGCAAGGTCAGCCTTCTGGATGTGCTCCGCATTTTGAAGATGCTCACAGCGTAAATTGCAAGAAAAGCCACCTTCGGGTGGCTTTTTTGCCGTCACTATTCCCGCTAAAATTGAAGTAAAACGCAACTTTTGCAATTTTTTCTTTCTAAACTTGCAAAAAATGTGATTTTAGGTATTGACAAGCACTTTATATAATGATATAATACAGGAAATTCAGCCGATAGACGGCATTATTCGAGGTTCTGACATGCATTTTGCTTATGTACTGAACAGCATAATTCTTCTTAGCATTATTCTTGTACTAGTCGTGAAGTACGCAAAGGATAATGCCAAAAGTTATGCCCAAAGCTCGAATACCTGAACATCTTTTTTTAGGGAAACCCATACGCACACCCCGAAAGATAGTTATATGGTCACACACAAGCCTTATGGACAAACTTTTGGTCCGTAAGGCTTTTCTTATTCCAAGGAGGACGACTTATGCAAATAACCGGAGCAAAGATCCTGATGGAATGCCTGATTGAACAAGGCGTTGACACCATCTTCGGCTACCCCGGCGGTACGATACTGAACGTATACGACGAATTATACAACTACGGCGGCAAGGTGAACCACATCCTCACCTCGCACGAGCAGGGCGCGGCACATGCGGCAGACGGCTATGCAAGAAGCACCGGCAAGGTCGGCGTCTGCTTTGCAACCTCGGGCCCCGGTGCCACCAACCTCGTCACGGGCATCGCCACCGCACACATGGACTCCTCGCCCGTTGTGTTCATCTCCTGCAACGTAGGAGAAAACCTCATCGGTAAGGACTCCTTCCAAGAGGTAGACATCACCGGTATCACCATGCCGATCACAAAATGCAACTACCTTGTCCGTGACGTCAACAAGCTTGCCGACGTTGTCCGTGAGGCATTCGCCATCGCACGCAGCGGTCGTCCCGGCCCCGTATTTATTGATATACTGAAGAACGTGACCGCCAACAAGGCGGAATTCACTCCCCTCGCCAAGGAAGAGCATTTCTCGAACGGTTCGCTGAAGGAACTGATGCAGCGTTCTTCGCAGAACTTCCAGCCCCCACAGCCGGATGAAAAGGATATCGACACTTTGGTGGAGATGATCAAGGCATCGAAAAAGCCGCTCCTCATCTGCGGCGGCGGTGTCGTCCGCGGACGTGCGCAGGCAGAGTTCACCGCCTTTGCCGAGAAGATCGACTCCCCCGTTGCCATCTCCCTGATGGGCGGCGGCGGTTTTAAGGGGCGCAATCCGCTCACCACCGGTATGATCGGCATGCACGGCACCAAGGCGTCGAACATGGCGTGCAACGAGTGCGACCTGCTGATTGCCGTCGGTTGCCGCTTCTCCGACCGTGTTGCGCTCGATCCCAAGACCTTTGCCGATCAGGCAAAGATCGTACAGATCGACATTGACCGCGCGGAGATCAACAAAAACGTCAAGACCGCGCACCACATCGTCGGCGATGCCAAGCGCGTGCTCGGCATCCTGAACAACCGTCTGGAGCAGCAGCGCCACGACGAGTGGAAGGAATACGTATTCTCCTTCCCGACCGAAACGCAATATGACGAATGTGACGATTCGCTGACTCCCAAGCAGATCCTCAGCGCGATTGCCGAGATGCTGCCGCAGGACACCATCGTTGCCACCGACGTCGGTCAGCATCAGATGTGGGCGATCCAGCATTTCCGCTTTGACTATCCCGGTCAGCTACTCACCTCGGGCGGTTTCGGCACGATGGGCTTCGGTCTCGGCGCCGCGATCGGTGCCAAGGTCGGCAATCCCGACAAAACGGTCATCCATATCACCGGTGACGGCTCCTTCCGCATGAACTGCAACGAACTTGCCACCGAGCAGCACTACGATATCCCCGTCATTACCTTCATATTTAATAATAAGACGCTCGGCATGGTCCGCCAGTGGCAGACGCTGATCTACGATAAGCACTATTCGCAGACCACCCTCACCCACGGCCCCGACTTTGTCAAACTTGCCGAGGCATACGGGCTTAAGGGCAAGCGCGTTTCCACCGAAGTCGCGCTCCGCGAGGCGATCAAAGAAGCACTGGAATACGGTCACGGCTACGTCATCGACTGTACCATTGAGCAGGACGAGATGGTACGCCCCATGGTCGGCGGCGGCAGCCACATCACCAAGTTTATCGTATAAGGAGGAGAAAGGATGAACGTTAGAAGACAGACACTTGCCGTCCTCGTTGACAACGAGGCAGGCGTTCTCTCTCAGGTATCGCGACTTTTCTCCCGCAAGGGCTACAACATCGAATCGCTTGCAGTGGGTACCACCACCGATCCCGCCGTCTCCCGTATCACCATCGAGGTGCTCGGCGACGACGACCAGATCAAACTGCTTTCCAACCAGCTTGGCAAGCTGTTCCCCGTGCACTCCATCAAGGTGCTTACCCCCGAAAAATCCATTCGCCGCGAGCTTGTACTCTTCAAGGTACGCGCCGCAACGGGTGAAAAGCGAAATGAGATCATTCAGATCGCCAACATTTTCCGTGCCAACATCATTGACGTTGCCATCGGATCGCTCACGCTCGCCATGATCGGCGACGAGGGCAAAATTGAAGCCATTCAAAAATTACTGGACGAGTTTGAGGTGCTGGAGCTTGTACGTACAGGCGTAGTTGCTCTTGAACGCGGACAGGACACAATTTATGATGAAACCAAAGAAAGAGGAGAATTTAATTATGGCAAAAATGTATTATGAGAAGGATTGCGATCTCAACAAACTGAACGGTAAAACTATCGCGATCATCGGTTACGGCTCGCAGGGTCACGCACACGCACTCAACCTCCGCGACAGCGGATGCGACGTTATCGTCGGTCTCCGCAAAGGCGGTAAGTCCTGGCCTGTTGCCGAGAAGGACGGCTTCACGGTTATGACCGTTGCCGAGGCAACCCAGAAGGCAGACATCATCATGATCCTCATCAACGATGAGGCACAGGCAGACATGTACAAGAAGGACATCGCTCCTTACCTCACCGCAGGCAAGGCGATCGCATTTGCACACGGCTTCAACATCCGTTACAAGCAGATCGTTCCTCCCGCAGACGTAGACGTATTCATGGCGGCACCCAAGGGCCCCGGCCACACCGTCCGCAGCACCTACGTTGCAGGCAAGGGCGTTCCCGCACTTGTTGCCGTTGAGCAGAACGCTACCGGCAAGGCATACGACATCGCACTTGCATACATCGCAGGTATCGGCGGTGCACGCGCAGGTATCATGGAGACCACCATGCACGACGAGACCGAGACCGACCTGTTCGGCGAGCAGGCAGTTCTCTGCGGCGGCGTTGTAGACCTGATGCGTTGCGGCTTCGAGACCCTCGTTGAGGCAGGCTATGAGCCCGAGAACGCATACTTTGAGTGCATCCATGAGATGAAGCTCATCATCGACCTCATCAACAAGGGCGGCGTTGCGGCCATGAACTACTCCATCTCCGATACCGCAGAGTTCGGCGAGTACGTTTCCGGCCCCCGTGTACTCCCCTACGAGCAGACCAAGGCAAACATGAAGGCTGTTCTTTCCGACATTCAGGACGGTACCTTTGCAGGCAAGTGGATCGCCGAGAACAAGAACGGCCGTTGCTTCTTCAACTCGAAGCGCGAGGCACTCGCAAAGCATCCCATGGAGATCGTCGGCAAACAGCTTCGTGAGCAGATGCTCTGGAAGAACGACTCCGACCTGGATACGGCAAGCAACTGATCACTTCAAAATCCAAGGATTTTGAAGTGGAGAGGCTCGTACACTCGCAGTCAATAAGGAACCTGCGGTTCCTAACGACCTGAAGGTCGCTCGACCGCACGCGAGCCTTTAAGGAGTAAAAAAGCCGGCGCATGTCCGTCTTTTTTACAAGATTTTATTATTTCCCCGGAGGTTTTTATGAATTCGGAAAATATCAAGCGCGGCGTGGAGCGCGCGCCGAACAGAAGTCTGCTGTTTGCACTCGGTCTTACCGAGGAGGAGATGAACCGCCCGATCGTCGGCATCGTTTCCTCGCACAATGAGATCGTTCCCGGTCACATGCACCTGGACAAGATCGCCGAGGCGGTCAAAGCAGGTGTACGCATGGCAGGCGGCACGCCCATCATGTTCCCCGCGATCGCTGTCTGTGACGGTATCGCCATGGGACACGTCGGTATGAAATACTCCCTCGTCACGCGCGATCTGATCGCCGATTCGACCGAGGCAATGGTCATGGCACACCAGTTTGACGGTCTTGTCATGATCCCGAACTGCGATAAAAACGTTCCGGGCCTTTTGATGGCGGCGGCACGACTCAACATCCCGACCATTTTTTGCTCGGGCGGTCCGATGCTTGCAGGCCATCTCGAAGACGGTCGCCGAACCTGTCTCAGTCACATGTTTGAGGCGGTCGGCGCATACAAAGCAGGTACGATGGACGAGGACGGCGTGCGTGACTATGAAGAAAACGCATGCCCGTCCTGCGGCTCCTGCTCGGGTATGTATACCGCCAACTCCATGAACTGTCTCACCGAGGCAATCGGTATGGCTCTTGCCGGCAACGGCACCATTCCTGCGCCCCTCTCCGCGCGTCTGCGCTTTGCAAAGCATGCGGGCATGCAGATCATGGAGCTGATTAAAAAGGACATCCGTCCGCGTGACATCATGACCGAGGCGGCATTCCACAATGCCGAGACGGTCGATATGGCACTCGGCTGTTCCACCAATACGATGCTGCACCTCCCTGCCATCGCGCATGAAGCGGGCATTGAGATCAGCCTCGATATGTCGAATGAGATCAGCAAAAAAACGCCCAACCTCTGCCACCTCGCTCCCGCGGGCGACACCTTTATGGAAGACCTCGACCGCGCAGGCGGCGTGTACGCCGTTATGCAGGAGCTGACGCGTAAAAATCTGCTCGATACGAGCGTGATGACCGTTACCGGTAAGACTCTGGCAGAGAATCTCAAAGGCGTTATCAACAAAGACCCCCACATCATCCGTCCGATCGATGCTCCCTATTCCGAAAGCGGCGGTATCGCGGTGCTCAAGGGCAATATCGCCCCCGATGGCTGTGTTGTCAAGCAGTCGGCGGTAGCCCCCGAAATGATGCAGCATGAAGGCCCTGCACGTGTGTTCAACTCCGAGGAGGAGGCGATCGCATCCATCTACGCGGGCAACATCAAGGCTGGTGACGTCGTCGTCATCCGCTATGAAGGTCCCAAGGGCGGCCCCGGCATGCGCGAGATGCTCAATCCCACCTCTGCTATCTGCGGCATGGGACTCGGCGAGAGCGTTGCGCTTATCACCGATGGGCGTTTCAGCGGTGCAACCCGCGGCGCTGCCATCGGCCATGTCAGCCCTGAGGCTGCGGCAGGCGGCAATATCGCACTGGTCGAAGAGGGAGACCTTATTTCTATTGACATTACAAACTGTAAGATCACACTCAACGTGACCGATGAAGTCCTGAGCAACCGCCGTGCCAAGTGGACGGTTCCCGCACCCAAGGTGACGACGGGCTATGCAGCACGCTATGCAAAGCTCGTTACCTCGGCGGACAAGGGCGCGGTTTTGGAGGTTTAAATGAGCAATCAGGTCAAGATTTTTGATACGACACTTCGTGACGGCGAGCAGTCTCCCGGCTGCAGCATGAATCTGCGCGAAAAACTGGAGATCGCACGCTGTCTGGAGACCATGAAGGTGGATATCATTGAGGCAGGCTTTGCCATTTCCTCGCCCGGTGACTTCGAATCGGTCAATGAGATCGCAAAGGCGGTCAAGGACTGCACCGTTGCATCGCTTGCACGTGCCGCAACCAAGGATATTGACGCGGCATGGGAGGCGGTCAAGGTGGCGGCAGACCCCCGTATTCATACGTTTATCGCAACTTCTCCCGTGCATATGGAGTACAAGCTCCGTATGACACCCGAGCAGGTACTGGAAAAGACCGCCGCAATGGTGGCTTACGCCAAGAAATACTGCTCCAATATCGAATTTTCCGCAGAGGACGCGACGCGCAGTGAGCCGGAGTTCCTTTGCAGAGTGGTTGACACCGCGATCAAGAACGGTGCGACCGTCATCAACCTTCCCGACACCGTCGGCTACACCACGCCCGACGAGATGCGCGCACTCATCGAGTACGTCATCAAAAACGTACCCGATTCCGACAAGGCAGAGTTCTCCGTCCATTGCCACAACGACCTCGGCATGGCGGTTGCAAACTCCCTTGCAGGCGTACTCGGCGGCGCAAGACAGATCGAGTGTACCGTCAACGGTCTCGGCGAAAGAGCCGGCAACACCTCGCTCGAAGAGGTCGTTATGGCAATGCATACCCGTCCCGACGTGTTTAAGGACATCACCACACGTCTGGACACCACAAGAATCTACCGTACCAGCAAGGCGGTATACACCGTGATCGGTCAGAACGCTCCGCTCAACAAGCCCATTGTCGGCAAGAACGCATTCCTGCATGAGTCGGGCATTCATCAGCACGGTGTTCTGGCAAACAAGCAGACCTATGAGATCCTCACCCCCGAGGCGGTCGGCATTAAGACCAACAACATCGTCCTCGGCAAGCATTCCGGCAAGCACGCATTTGAGAGCCGCCTCCAAGAGCTCGGCTACACGCTTTCCGCAGAGGAATTGCTTGCATGCTTTGAGGAATTCAAGGTGCTCTGCGACAAAAAGAAGACCATCACCGATTCCGATATCGAAGCGATCGTGCTCCATAAGGCGGCAGTCGAAGAAGACGCAGGTGAAACCTTCGCACTCGACTGGTTTGATGTACATACGTCCAACTTCACTACCTCGACAAGCACGGTGTGCCTGAAAAAAGGCGGGGACAAGTACGAGGGCGTATCTCTCGGCGACGGTCCGATCGACGCTTCGTTCAAGGCAATCGACAATATTGTAAATCCGGTCGAACACACGCTCGAACTGTACACCATCAACTCGACCTCCGAGGGCAAGGACACCCTCGGCGACGTATCGGTCAAGCTGAAGGCAGGCGACAAGACCTACGTCGGTCGCGGACTTTCCACCGATATTATCGAAGCATCACTGAAAGCATACATTAACGCGGTGAACAAGATGCAAGCCGCACAGGAGAAATAACCATGGGAATGACAATGACACAAAAGATCCTTGCGGCGCACGCAGGTCTCGACTCGGTAAAAGCCGGCGACCTGATCGAGGCCAAATTGGATCTCGTACTCGGTAACGACGTTACTACGCCGGTCGCCGTCAAGGTGTTTGACGAGGCAGGCTTTACCAAGGTGTTTGACAAAGATCGCATCGCGATCGTGCTCGACCACTATACCCCCTGCAAGGACATCAAGTCCGCCGAACTCTGCGCGACTGCGCGCGAGTTTGCAAAGCGCTTCAACATCACACATCTGTACGACGTAGGCTGTGTGGGCATCGAGCACGCACTGCTCCCCGAAAAAGGACTTGTCGGCCCCGGTGACTGCATCATTGGCGCAGACTCGCACACCTGCACCTACGGTGCGCTCGGCGCATTCTCCACCGGTGTCGGTTCCACCGACATGGCGGCGGGCATGGCGGCAGGTGAAAACTGGTTCAAGGTTCCGTCTGCGATCAAGGTAAACCTTGTCGGCAAACTGCAAAAATACGTCAGCGGTAAGGACGTTATTCTCCATCTGATCGGTCTGATCGGCGTGGACGGCGCACTCTATAAGTCTATCGAGTTCGCAGGAGAGGGCGTCAGCGAGCTTTCCATGGACGACCGCTTCACAATTGCAAACATGGCAATTGAGGCAGGCGGCAAAAACGGCATTTTCCCCGTGGACGAAAAGACCATGGAATATGTGAAAGACAGATTCCAGCGTGAAGTCAAGATTTTCGAAGCGGACGCAGATGCAGAGTACGAAAGCGAAGTCACCATTGACCTCTCCGAGCTGAAGCCCACCGTTTCTCTGCCGCATCTTCCCTCCAATACCAAGACCATTGACGAAGTCAAGGGCATGCACATTGACCAGTGCGTCATCGGTTCCTGCACCAACGGCCGTATCTCCGACCTCCGCGCTGCCGCAGAGATCTTCAAAGGCAGAACGGTCGCACCGGGTGTACGTTGTATCGTGATCCCTGCTACGCAGGACGTCTACATGCAGTCGATCAAAGAAGGTCTTACCGAGATCTTCATCACGGCAGGCTGTGCAGTATCCACACCGACCTGCGGCCCCTGCCTCGGCGGTCACATGGGCGTTATGAGCGCAGGAGAACGCGCGGTAGCGACCACCAACCGTAACTTTGTCGGCAGAATGGGACATGTTAAGAGTGAAGTTATCCTCGCAAGCCCTGCGATCGCCGCGGCTTCGGCAGTAAAGGGATGTATGGCTTCTCCCGAGGATCTGGAGGACTAATCATGGCTAAAGGAACAGTTTTCAAATACGGTGACAACGTCGATACCGACGTTATCATCCCCGCAAGATATCTGAATGCCCCCTCTCCCGAGGATCTGGCAAAGCACTGCATGGAGGATATTGACATCGACTTTGTCAAGAATGTAAAGTGCGGCGACATTATGGTCGGCGGTGCAAACTTCGGTTGCGGCTCCTCGCGTGAGCATGCACCCATCGCCATCCGCGCAAGCGGCATTTCCTGCGTCATCGCGGCAAGTTTTGCACGCATCTTCTACCGCAATGCCATCAACATCGGCTTCCCGATCCTGGAGTGCCCCGAGGCGGCGGAAAAGATCAATGCAGGCGACACGGTTTCTGTGGATTTCGTAACCGGTATCATCACTGACGAAACCACGGGCGAGACCTTTCAAGCGACCGCGTTCCCCGCATTCATCAACGGCATTATTGAGTGCGGCGGACTTCTTGCGTATATCAAAGCAAAGAAATAAGGTGAATCAAAATGGAATTCAATATCGCATTAGTCAAGGGTGACGGTATCGGTCCCGAGATCGTAGACGGCGCAGTTGCCGTGCTGAAAGTCATCGGCGAAAAGTACGGTCATACCTTCAACTTCAAAGAATATCTTGCAGGCGGCTGTGCCATTGATGCAACCGGCGAGCCGTTGCCGCAAGAAACGGTCGAAGGCTGCAAGAACAGCGACAGCGTGCTGCTCGGTGCTGTCGGCGGTCCCAAATGGGACACGCTCCCCGGCAACGTCCGCCCCGAAAAGGCATTGCTCGGACTCCGCGCGGCGCTCGGACTGTTCACCAACCTGCGTCCCGCAAAGATCTATCCTGCGCTGGCAGGTGCATGCACGCTCCGCCCCGACATCGTGGCAAACGGCTTTGACCTCGTCATCGTGCGCGAGCTCACCGGCGGCATCTACTTTGGCGAGCGCGGACGCCGCGAGGGCAAGTACGGCCCCGAAGCATACGACACCGAAGCGTACAGCGTGATGGAGATCGAGCGTATCGCGCGTGTCGCTTTTGAGACCGCGATGAAACGCCGTAAGAACGTTATCTCCATCGACAAGGCAAACGTGCTGGAGACCTCGCGTCTGTGGCGCGAGACGGTACACCGCATTGCTACGGAATATCCCGAGGTCGAGTGCACCGATATGCTCGTAGACAACGCGGCAATGCAGCTCGTCCGCGATCCCTCCCGCTTTGATGTTGTCGTCACCTCGAACATGTTCGGCGACATCCTTTCGGACGAGGCTTCGCAGATCACCGGCTCAATCGGTCTGCTCGCATCTTCCTCGCTCGGCGACAGTAAGTGCGGTCTGTATGAGCCCATTCACGGTTCTGCACCCGACATTGCGGGACAGAACAAGGCAAACCCGATCGCAACCATTCTCTCCGCGGCAATGATGCTGCGCTACTCCTTCGGTCTTTCCGAAGAGGCAGATGCGATCGAAAAAGCCGTCAATGAAACTCTGGAAGCAGGTGTGCGCACCGCCGATATCGTCGGCGATAGCGGCGCAACTCCTGTAACTTGCACAGGTATGACTGCTGAAATCATCAGCAGACTTTGAAAGGGATGATACAAAATGCTCGATATTAAAATCGAAAAAACCACCGCCCCCAAAGCAAAACCGCAGGGCCCGCTCGGTTTCGGTAAGATCTTTACCGACCATATGTTCATCATGAACTACACCGAAGGTAAGGGCTGGCACGATGCCCGCATCGTACCCTACGGCAATCTGGAGTTTTCTCCTGCGTCCATGGTGTTCCATTACGGACAGGAGATGTTTGAGGGACTCAAGGCATATCGCGGCGAGGACGGCAATACCTATCTTTTCCGCCCCGACATGAACGCAAAGCGCACCAACGCTACCAATGACCGTCTCTGCATTCCGAACCTCCCCGAAGAGGACTTTGTGCAGGCGGTCAAGGCAATCGTTAAGGTCGATGAAAGCTGGGTTCCCACCGAAAAGGGCACATCGCTCTACGTGCGCCCCTTTATCATCGCCACCGATGACTTTCTCGGCGTCGCGCCTTCCAAGACCTATCTGTTCATCATCATTCTTTCTCCCTCGGGCGCATACTACGCAAGCGGTCTTGAGCCCGTAGGCATCTGGATCGAGGACGATTACGTCCGCGCTGTCCGCGGCGGTATGGGCTTTGCAAAGACCGGCGGCAACTACGCGGCGTCTCTTGCGGCACAGGTCAAAGCACATGACGCAGGCTATTCGCAGGTACTCTGGCTGGACGGCGTAGAGCGCAAGTATATTGAGGAAGTCGGCGCGATGAACATCTTCTTCAAGATCGACGGCGAGATCGTTACGCCGATGCTCAACGGCTCGATCCTGCCCGGCATCACGCGCGATTCGGTACTCACGCTCTGCCGTGACTGGGGCTACAAGGTCTCCGAACGCAAGATCTCGGTCGATGAACTGCTCGAAGCACAAAAAACGGGTAAACTGGAGGAAGTATTCGGTACGGGTACGGCGGCAGTCATTTCTCCCGTCGGCAAGCTTCGCTACAAGGACGATGTTATGACCATCGGCGACGGTTCGATCGGCGAGGTCAGCCAGCGCTTGTACGACACCGTTACTGGCATCCAACTCGGCAAACTCGAAGACAAATTCGGCTGGAGACATTCAATCACTTGAAAATCCAAGGATTTTCAAGTGGAGAGGCTCGTTCGTTCGCACGCGGCTCACCGCCGCCGAGCCTTTAAGGAGTAAAAAGGTTAGCCGAAATCTTTGATTTCGGGTTGCGCTTCGTCCGCCCTTTTTACAATTTTAATTCTAAGGATTGTTTTTATGTTAAACGAAGTATCAAAGCTGCTGATATACAGCGATCTCGGCGGGGACAGCATTTTAGAAAACCTTGCCAAAACGATTGCATCCGATGCAGATAAGGACACAAAGATCCATAATATCTACGCCGAGATCAAGCGTTTGCTTGACCTCGCGACCTCCTACGGCTTTGATACGAATCTTTGGCAGAATTATCTCACATTCCTGCTCATCACAAATGAAAACTCCTTTTCGCTCACCTGTGAGCGAAAAGGAGCAAGTGTGGGCGGTAGTGTCAACTACCTCGCAAAGCAGGATTTCAAGATCTTCAAAAAGCTGTTCCACTACGACTTTGCGCCTCTGGAAAAAGAGCTCGGCATTGATTGTTTTTCCGTCATCACAAACTACAAAGCCATTGCAAAACGGGAACAGATCTATAACAAGACCGTCAGCGGATGGGTGCGCGCATTGAGTACAGCAATCGCATCCGCAAAAGACGAAAACGAGGTGTTTGACCTCGTCACCGAGCACTATCGCACCTGCGGCGTCGGTATGCTCGGCATGAACCGCGCCTTCCGCATTCGGGGCAGCGGCGCGGCACTCGAATTTTGCCCCATCAACAACGCATCCAGCGTGCGACTTTCCGACCTTGTCGGCTATGAATCGCAGAAAAAAGAGCTTGCCGACAATACACGCTCCTTCGCACGCGGCGGCAAGGGCAACAACGTACTTTTATACGGCGACAGCGGCACGGGCAAGTCCACCAGCATCAAGGCGGTGCTGAACGAATACTTCGAGGACGGACTGCGCATGATCGAGATCTATAAGCACCAATTTGGGGATCTCGCCACCGTGATCTCGCTGATCAAAAATCGCAATTATCGGTTCATTATTTACATAGACGACCTTTCCTTTGAGGAGCACGAGATCGAATACAAATTCTTAAAGGCAGTCATCGAGGGCGGCGTAGAGGAGCGTCCGGACAACATCCTCATTTACGCAACGTCCAACCGCCGCCACCTCATCAAGGAGACCTGGAAAGACAAAAATGACATGGAGTTTGAGGGCGAGATCCATCGCTCAGACACCGTGGAAGAAAAGCTCTCGCTTTCCGCGCGCTTCGGTGTGCTCATCAACTATTCCACACCGCGCCGCGACGAGTATCACGACATCGTGCGCGAACTTGCGAAACGCGAGAATATAGATATGGAAGAAGGCGAGCTTATGCTACTTGCCAACCGCTGGGAGATCCGCCACGGCGGCGTCAGCGGACGCGCTGCAAAGCAGTTTATAGATTACCTTTGCGGCAGAAATACAGAGGAGTAATTTATGCTGACACTCGACAAAGTATACCAGGCGGCGTTTGTGCTGAAAGAAGCGGCACGCAAGACCGACCTGATCTATTCGCAGAAGCTTTCGGGTAAATCCGAAATCTATCTAAAAACAGAAAATCTGCAGGTCACCGGCTCTTTCAAACTGCGCGGTGCATACTACAAGATCAGCCAGCTCTCCGACGAGCAGAAAAAAGCAGGAATCATCGCCTGTAGCGCAGGCAACCACGCGCAGGGCGTTGCGCTTGCCGCAACGAAAATGGGCATTAGAAGCGTTGTCTGCATGCCGGACGGTGCGCCCATCAGCAAGGTAGAGGCGACAAAGGCGCTCGGCGCCGAGGTCGTGCTTGTCCCCGGTGCGTATGACGACGCCTATGCACACGCATGCAAACTGCGCGACGAGACCGGCGCGACCATGATCCACCCGTTTGACGATGACGAGGTCATTGCCGGGCAGGGTACGATCGGTCTTGAGATCCTGGAACAGCTCCCCGATGTCGAAGCGGTCATCGTCCCCGTCGGCGGCGGCGGACTGATCGCCGGCGTTGCCTACGCGATCAAGCAGCTTCGCCCCGACGTTAAGGTCTACGGCGTACAAGCAGAGCGTGCCGCATCCATGGCAAAGAGCCGTGAAAGCGGCGAAGCGATCACCCTGCCGAAGGTCTCCACCTTTGCAGACGGTATCGCCGTCAAGCACCCCGGCGACATCACCTTTGCCATGAACAAGCAGTATGTCGACGATGTTGTCACCGTCACCGAGGACGAGATCGCAACCGCGATCCTCACCCTCATTGAAAAGCAGAAACTCATTGCCGAGGGCGCGGGCGCGGTCAGCGTGGCTGCCGCCATGTTTGGCAAACTCCCCATCGAGGGCAAAAAGACCGTGTGCGTTGTTTCGGGCGGCAACATTGACGTAAACATCCTTTCGCGCGTTATCACCCGCGGTCTTGTCACCACAGGCAGAAACAGCAATCTGCAGATCGCCTTGGAGGATAAGCCCGGTCAGCTCCTCGGCGTCAGCACTATTATTTCCCGTTGCGGCGGTAACGTTGTCAGCGTGCACCACGAGCGTTCGGACGCCAACATGGCAGTAGCAAGCTGTTTCCTCCACATCGGTATGGAAACGCGCGACTTTGAGCAGATCGAGGAGATCAAAACCGAACTGAAAAAAGCAGGCTTCAACATCGTAGAATAGGAGAAGAAAAATGATCAAAAGAATTTCCACAGATAAGGCTCCCGCGGCGATCGGCCCCTACTCGCAGGCACTCGACACGGGTAATATGCTCTTTATTTCGGGACAGATCCCGATCGATCCCCAAACGGGCAATATGGCAGACACGGTCGAAGCACAGGCAAAGCAGGTGCTCACCAACGTACAAAACATCCTAGCCGAATCAGGACTCACCATGGCAAACGTGGTCAAGACCACCGTTTTCCTCTCCGACCTCGGTGACTTTGCAAAGGTGAATGAAGTATACGCTTCTTTCTTTGCGGAGCCCTACCCCGCACGCTCCTGCGTGCAGGTTGCCGCCATCCCGAAGGGCGCAAAGGTCGAGATCGAAACCATCGCAGTGCGTCCCTGAAACGGGAATGTTCTTTCTTGAAAAGAAAGAACCAAAGAAAAACTTTGCACGCATACTATCTATAGCCTCAGAAAGGACGGAGCGGATATGAAAAAGATGCTTTTTATGCTGCTGTTTGTTCTGCTTTTTGTGAGTTGCGGCAAGGCGCTGCCTGCCGAAACAACAACGGCGCCCGTAACGACCGCAGAAGAACTGCTCCCCAAAACCGAATGGGTCGTCCCCGAGGTAGATCCCGCAATCGTAGAGACCGTCGATGCGCTCCCCGCACCCGCAGAGGATGCCCTGCTTTCCGCACAGGCCGTGGGCGGCAATCCGCGCTTCCTTTTATTTGAGGAGGGGCTGACCTACTACGTCGTCTTTTACGGCGACCCGCACGCCACAAGCTTTCTTTCCATTGAGAAATGCACCCTTTCCCTGCCGAAAGGCTGTACCGACGGCAGAATCACAGACGGGTCAAGCGGCGCAGGCAGCGGCGAGGTGCTCCTCTACGTCACTGCAAAACGCGGTGAGGAAACCGTATACCTCGACTACCTCTTTTACTGTGACAATATCGCCGTGCCCGTCTCCGTCTGGGAGGGCGAGCGCACGCCCATTCGTCCCGAATAAAAGCAAAAAGGCTGTAAAGAAAAAGTTTCTTTACAGCCTTTTTTCCTGTATTCTGACAGTGACCTCACCCGTGCGGAGAACTTCCTCGCCGCGCTCGGTACAGATGCGAAGACCGAAATCCGCGGTAATGCCGTTTGCTACCGCATGGCAGACCGCCTCGCCGCCGCGATACACGGTGACGGTTTTTCCAAAGAGCATATCACGCTTTGCATATTCGGCATACACAGGCTCTTTTGCAAGGTTTGCAAGGATATCGCAAAGAAAAGCCTCCTTGTCGACCTCGGTCGCAAGTGCCCCTGCAATATCGCGCAATTCCTTTGGGAAACCGCCGTCGGGCTCCTTGAGATTCACACCGATGCCAAGCACGACAAAGTCCATACCGCCCGCACTCGCTTGCCCCTCCGCAAGGATGCCGCAAACCTTTTTGCCGCCTTGGTAAATATCATTTACCCACTTGATCGCGGCAGGTTTGCCCGTGTGCTTTTCCACAGCAAGCGCAACGGCAACCGCCGCGTGCGCCGTGATCTGCAATGCGTCCACCGCCGCTCCCTCGGGACGCAAAAGCACGCTCATATAGAGTCCGCCGTCCTCGGAGAGAAAGGACCGTCCCATTCTTCCCCGCCCTGCGGTCTGCCGCGCGGCAACTATAACCGTACCTGCGGGCGCGCCTGCACGCGCCTTTTCCTTCAGCAGATCGTTTGTAGACGTAACGGTATCGTATTGTTCGATCAAAAAATTCATACTTTTATCCCCTTGGAAAGTTTTCGCGTGAGGAAGGTCGCAACCGCGATCTTGACAAGATCGGCGGGGAGAAATACGAGCACGTTATAAAAGAGATACATCCAAAAGGTCAGCGGATCGGCAGTATTCGGCCACAGTACCAGCAGATACCAGACGGTACTGCACAGGTAGCAGGCGGCAAGCCCCGCAAAGAAGGCAAGCAGTAACGCTGTGACCTCTTTGCCGAACAGCCGCAGAAGCGCACCCGCCACAAGCACGGCAAGCAAAAAGCCGAAAAGATAGCCACCACTGCCAACGAAATGGTGAATGCCGCCCCGAAATCCCGAAAATACGGGAAGCCCGACCGCACCGAGTGCAAGGTACACAAGTACGGCAAAAAACGCCTTTTTCATGCCGAACAGCCCCACCGCGGTAAAGACCGCGAGGATCTGTAGCGTAAACGGCGGCTCGGTCGGCACGGCGATCCACGCCGAAACGGCAAGCAAAGCCGCAAGAAGCGCGACCTGTGTGAGATCGCGGATACGGATATTCTTCATAGGTCTCCATGGAAAAATTGTCAACCGCCTTTGCGGTTGACAATTTTTTAATGCTTCGGTCTTTCGGTCTTTTTCAACGCCTGCTTGGAGCCATCGGGGCGCTGGATGACCGTATGGTCTAAAATGCCGCCGAACGAGGCGCGGAACTCCGCAATATACTCGGCGCGAAGCGCCGCCTGCTCTGCCTTTTCCTCAGGAGAAAGATCGGTCTCCTTTGCCTTACGGGCGAGAAAATTGATGCGGTCCAGTTTTGCTTTTTCCATTATTTTTTTAAATCCTTCAAAAATTCTTCCATGCGGTCAAGGGCAATGGTGAGATGGTCGATCGAGTACGCATAGGAGATACGCGCAAAGCCCTCACTGCCCGTACCGAATGCGTCTCCGGGGACGATCGCCACACGCTTTTCATCCAGCAGGCGCTGGCAAAATTCCTCACTGGACATGCCGAAATTGTCGATACGCGGGAAGACGTAGAATGCGCCCTCGGGCACAAAACATTCGATGCCCATATCGTGCAAACGACCCACCACATAGGTGCGGCGGAAGTCATACTGCTCCTTCATGTACTGAATATCAGCATCGCCGTTATTGACCGCCTCGACACCCGCAAACTGCGATGCCGTAGAAGCACACATAATGCCGTACTGATGCAGTTTAAGGATCTCGTGGATGATCGGCTCGGGACCTGCCACGTAACCGAGGCGCCAGCCCGTCATGGCATACGCCTTGGAAAAGCCGTTGACCACAATGGTGCGTTCCCACATACCGGGGAAAGTCGCGATCGAGGTATGCGGCGCAGTATAGGTCAATTCGCCGTAGATCTCATCCGAAAGCACGAGAACGTCGTGCTCGATGAGCATGGGAACGATCTTGGCAAGGTCGTCCTTTGTCATGATCGCACCCGTGGGGTTGTTGGGGTAAGAAAGGATGATCGCCTTAGTCTTGCGCGACAGCAACGGTGCAAGCTTTTCGGGCGTGACCTTGAACAGATCCTTTACCTCTGTGTACAGCGGCACCGCTACGCCGCCCATGATCTCGATCAGAGGCGAATAGCAGACAAAGCAGGGTTCGGGCACAATGATCTCGTCACCGGGATTGATGATGGCGCGGAGTGCCATATCAATGGCTTCACTGCCACCGACGGTGACGATGATCTCATGCATCGGATCATAGTGCAGATCGAAACGGCGGTCAAGATAGTTTGCGATGCCCTCACGCAGTTCGGGCAGACCGCTGTTCGACGTATAATAGGTCTTATTTTTGGTGATGGATTCGACAGCCGCGTTGGAAATATGATACGGCGTCGGAAAGTCGGGCTGACCGACAGTCAGCGAAATGACGTCCTTCATGCCGCTGAGCATGTCGAAGAACTTGCGGATACCCGACGGCTTCATCACCAATGCCTTTTCGGAAAGGTACTTGGTGTAATCCATCAGTTGCAGTTGCCCCTTTCGTCAAAATTTACGGGGCCGTAGATCACGCCCTTGTCCTTGTACTTGCGGAGTACAAAATGCGTTGCGGTGGACTGTACGGCTTCGAGGGGCGCAAGGCGCTGTGCCACAAAGAGCGCCACCTCGCGGATGGTCTTGCCCTCGAGGATGACGCAAAGGTCGTATGCGCCGCTCATCAGGTACACACTCTGCACCTCGGGATAGTTGTAGATACGCTCTGCGATCGCGTCAAAACCGCGGTTATACTGCGGCGTGACCTTCAACTCGATAAGCGCCGTCGCATACTCGCGGTCGGTCTTATCCCAGTCGATGATCGCCTTGTAGCCGAGGATGACGCCTTCTTTTTCGTAGTCCTCGATGATCTTTTTGATGTCACCCTCCTCCTTGGAGAGCATCATCGCCATTTGCTTTTTCGAAAGTCTGCCGTCTTGTTCCAGCAGTTCCAGAATCTTGTTATCCATCAGTTGTTTCTCCCTATCGTTTCAGTGATTTTATCAAGCGACAGACCGTATTTCTCGGCAATGTCGCGGGCGTAGGAGCGTCCGTCGGGGCGGTCGCGCAGGATCTTGAAGGAGCGCGTGCCGTCCTCGGCGATCTTCGCTACAAGCGTGTCGATCTTCGTTCCGCTGAATGCGGCCGACTCCGCATTCAGCTCGTCCGCCCTGGCGGCAAGCGAATGCAGATGGGTCGAAAACAGGGTGCGACAGCCAACCTTGGCAAAACCGAGCAACACCTCGGAGGCGATATAGGAAGCCTCGTATGCACCCGTGGAGGACAGCGATTCATCCAAAAGAATGATCGCGTGCGCGTCACACTTCGCGAAAATGTCGTTGAGTCGAGCACATTCCTCTCCGAGACGCCCCTTATCCACCGTATCGCCGCTCTCGGTCGGAAAATGCGTAAATATGCCGCTTGCGGGGCTGAAAGTGAACGCGCGTGCAGGCACGAGCATACCGAGCTGGCAAAATGCCGCCGCAAGACCGACCGCGCAGGTGATCACGCTCTTGCCGCCGCGGTTCGGACCTGTGAGAATGTAGATCATACCCGCCTCGTCAAAGGCAAAATCGTTTTCCACACTTGGCTCCTCGATCGCAAGCGCGACCGCAGGGTTGCAGAGCCCCTTGGCGCCAAACGCGCGCTCCTCCATGGGACGGAGCGTTGGTGTACAGAGTGGTAGCCCCTTGTCGCGCAGTGCTTCCATCAGGCGGGTGGCGCAGATGACAAACTCGATCTCGGGCATGACCTCCATGAGGAAATTGGTGTTGTCCAGCACGTAGGACTGCACGATCTTTTTCCAGGAGCGCACCGAGGACTTGAACACGTCGGAAATGGCATTGCTCACCGCAATACTCATCGCAGATTTCTGGTTGTCATTCTGCCCTTTGGCAAACGGAGACAGCGGTGCGATGAGCGTATACTCGTCGTTGGCAAAGCTCATACGCAGGATCTTGTCGATGGTGTCGCCCGACTTGAAGGGTTTCGGATTGATCGAAAGCACACCGCATTTTTCTGCGGAAAGCGTAGCATCGAGGTTGACACCGATGGTGATGCTCTTGATGTCGCGCACACGGTTGGTCAGCTCGCCGAGCTTCTGATTAAGCTCGGTATAATACTCGCTCTCGGCGATGGTCTTGACATAGTCGCAAAGCGAACGGAGCGAAGCACTCTTCACGCGCTCGCGCACGGGAAGCAGACCGTCCCGCAGGATCTCGACCGTGGAGATATACAGTTCAATTTCGGAAAGCGAAAGCAGATATGCGTCGGTGGTGCGCTCGCTCGATGCCGACATGCGGCGTAGCTCGCCGATGTCTGAAAGGATGGGCAGTACCTTGACAAAGGTTGCCGCGATCTCGGGAACCGAAAGCATGTCGCCGAAAATGTCCGCACGGTAACGGATGACCTCGGCATCGGTCGTAAAATAAGAACACAGAGAGCTGTTTTTCAGGTGTATGAGCTCGGCAAGACCAAGACTCTCCACCGTCTCCTCGGAAATCACAGGGCGATTTTCCGCCGCTGCCGCCAATGCGCGCTGTTCCCGCGTAGGATACAACAGACTAAAGCTGAAATTCTCCATAAACGCTCCCTCCTTTATATAATTATAGCAATTATAATTAGTATAGCAAAAAAACATTCCGTTTGCAATATTTGCGCAAAAAAAGGGCGGAGAAATTCTCCGCCCTTTTGCAAGTTCCAATTATTTCGAGATCTCGTACGCGAGATCGTATACAGCCTGCAACTTTGCACGCTTCTTTTCGCAGAAATCGCGCATCCATGCGATCTTCTCCTCCGAGATGCCGTCCAATTCGCCGTCCTTGAGCTTGTTCTTGTACATGTGGTCGAGAACCAACGCCTCACCGATATCCATGGAGGTGATGGTGTTGGCACGCTCGCAAATGACCAGATTGCTCTTTCCTTCAATCAGCATCTGTACGGCGTAGGAACCGATGCGGGAGGCAAGAACACGGTCGCGCTGATTCGGATTACCGCCTCTGACAACGTGTGCAAGGCGGGCAAATCTCGACTCGATGCCGGTGCGCTCCTCAATGGTCTTGGTCAGGCGCTCGCCATAGCCATCGCCTGCACCCTCGGCAACCATAATGATAAAGTTACGCTTTCCGCCCTCACGTGCGTAGATCAAGTCGCTGATGACCGTCTCCTCGTCAAAGGGGATCTCCTTGATGGCAACTGCGGATGCGCCGACGGCCAATGCCGTCTGCAGAGCGATGTCGCCCGCATCACGTCCCATGACCTCAACGACGTTACATCTTGCGTGCGACTCGCAGGTGTCACGCAGACGGTCTACCATATCGACCGTGGTGTTGACTGCGGTGTCAAAGCCGATGGTGTAGTCGGTGGAGGTAATGTCGTTGTCGATTGTGCCGGGGAGTGCCACGCAGGGAACGCCGTGGTTGGTAAGATCGGTCGCGCCGCGGAAGGTGCCGTCACCGCCGATGCAGACGATGCCGTCGATACCGAAGCGGCGGCAGTTTGCCACAGCCTCTGCCATGCCCTCGGGCGTTTTGAACTCGGGGCAACGGTCAGAGTACAGCATGGTACCGCCGTGGTTGATAATGTTGGATACCGAGCGCAGATCCAGCTTACGGATGTCGCCCTCGATCAGACCGCGATAGCCGCGGTAGATGCCCATAACCTCCACGCCGCGTGCGATCGCGGTGCGGACAACACTGCGGATAGCAGCGTTCATGCCGGGAGCATCGCCGCCCGAGGTCAGGATGCCGATTCTCTTAAAATTGGTGCTCATATTCATTTTCCTTTCTTAAAGGTACAAAATTTACAAGGTGAATAATTCTTCTTCCGCCGCATCCAGCATGGCACAGACCGATGCCTCACGGATCGCGGTGCGGTCGCCGACCTCGCCAAGCGCCAGGCGCAGGACCCGCGTGCCGCGCGGAGAATCAATGCCGAGATATACGGTGCCGACAGGTTTTTCGGCACTGCCGCCGCCCGGTCCCGCGATCCCCGTCACGCTGACGGAAATATCGGTACCGATCGCGGTACGTGCGCCCACAGCCATCTGCATGGCACATTCGGCGCTGACAGCGCCGACAGTCGCAAGCACATCTCTGCCGACAGAAAGCAGGTTTTCCTTGACCGAGTTGTCGTAGGACACAATACCGCCGTAAAAGACGGCGGATGCGCCGGGGACGGAAACCACGGTCGCCGCGGCGAGTCCACCCGTGCAGGACTCGGCAAAGGAGAGGGTCTTGTTCTTCTCCCGAAACGCTTTGACAAGCGCCTCAGCTTTTTGTATAAGCTCCATCATGCAAACAGCGGGAACTTCTCGCAGAGCTTTGCGACCTCAGCGCGGATATAGTCGGCGCTGTTTTCATAATCCTTCGCACAAAGACCGATGAGGTGTGCTACAGTCCTAAACTCCTCGACGCCAAAGCCACGGCTGGTCGCCGCGGGCGTACCGAGACGGACGCCGCTGGTAACAAACGGCTTTTCGGGATCGTTCGGGATCGCGTTCTTGTTGGCAGTGATATGTACACTGTCCAAACGCGCTTCGAGCTCCTTACCGGTGATCCCCATACTGCGGAGATCAAGCAGGATGAGGTGGTTATCGGTGCCGCCCGAGACCAGATCAAAGCCTTCGGCAATGAGCGCCTCTGCAAATGCGGCGGCATTCTCCACGATGCGCTCCTGATATGCCTTGAATTCAGGCTTCAGCGCCTCGCCGAAGCAAACGGCCTTTGCCGCGATCACGTGCATAAGCGGACCGCCCTGCGTGCCGGGGAAGATCGCCTTATCGATTGCCTTACCCAGCTCCTCACGGCACAAGATCATACCGCCGCGGGGACCGCGCAGGGTCTTGTGCGTGGTGGTGGTAACGACGTCTGCATACGGTACGGGCGAAGGATGCTGTCCCGCCGCCACAAGACCTGCAATGTGCGCCATATCTACCATAAAGTACGCGCCGACCTCGTGTGCGACATTCGCCATTCTCTCAAAATCAATGATGCGCGGATATGCGGATGCACCTGCAACGATCAACTTCGGCTTGTGCTCTCTTGCCAGTCTCTCAAACTCGTCGTAGTCGATGCGACCGGTCTCTGCGTCCACGCCGTAAGGGATAAAGTTGTAGCTCTTGCCCGAGTAGTTGACCGGACTGCCGTGTGTCAGGTGACCGCCGTGTGCAAGGTTCATGCCCATCACGGTGTCGCCGTGCTCCAGAAGTGCAAAGTACACCGCGGTGTTTGCCTGTGCGCCGCTATGGGGCTGTACGTTGACGTGTTCTGCGCCAAACAGCTTTTTCGCACGCTCAATAGCAAGATTCTCGGCTACGTCCACGCATGCACAGCCACCGTAGTAGCGATGTGCGGGATAGCCTTCCGCATATTTATTGGTCAGGATCGAGCCAGCGGCGAGCAGGACTGCATCCGAGACAACGTTCTCCGATGCGATGAGCTCGATGCCGTTTCTCTGTCGCTCGTATTCTGCCAAAACAGCCTCGCCCACTTCCTTGTCGTAAGCAATCAGGTTTTCAATACTTTCTCTGATCATTTTCAGATCCTCCGCCTGTGTTATTTTCGAATTATTATTATACACCACAAGTTTGAATTTTACAAGAGAAGTATACAAGAATCGTAATTTTTTTAACAGAAATCATACTTATATACAAAACAGCGACAAATTTTTTATGAAAATCCGTACAAGTATTCCATATTTTTTATTGACATTCCCGCGCTTTTTATGCTATACTGCTGATAAAGTGCGTGTACTGTTTGCAAAAAGCAACCGCATACAGTAAAAAAGGTCGGAGGTGTGTTTCCTTGCGCAGAATATTGGTAACGTCCTGCAAAGGCGGCGTAGGAAAATCCACCGTTTCCATCGGCATTGCGCTCGCGCTCGCTACAGCGGGCAAGCGCGTTCTGCTCATCGACTTTGACCTCGGCAACCGTTCACTCGATCTGATGCTCGGCATGCAGGATGCTCTGCTGTACGACATCTGCGATCTCACAAGCGGCAGAGCCGACTGCGAGACCGTGGTACACGTACATCCCGAGCACCCGAATCTTGCTTTTATCGGCGCGCCCTTCCGCTATACGGGAGATGCCGACACCGGTAGCTTCAAAACGGCACTTGACCGTCTGGAGGATCTGTACGAATTCGACTTCGCCATCGTAGACACCTCGGGCGGCGCACACGAATCGGTCGCCATCGCGGCACCCGCCTGCGATACCGCGCTGATCGTCTCTTCTCAGAACCCCACGGCGATCCGCGCCGCAGAAAAATCGGGGCTGATCCTCGATGAAAGCGGCGTAGAAACACAATACCTCATCGTCAACACGTTTGACACCGACAAAAACTCCTTTGACCGCCGCGCAGGCGTACTGGAGATGATCGACCGCACGCGCACGCCGCTCATCGGCATCGTCCCCATGGATCCGCAGGTCAACCTGCTGTCCGAGGAGGGCAAAAGCGTGTTCGGCAAGCGAAAAAAGAGCAACAGCCGCACCGCATTTGAGAATATCGCGCGCCGTCTCCTCGGCGAGAGCGTACCCTTGATGCAGGGCTTTAAAAAGATCAAACGCAGGAGATTCCTGTTTCGATAAATACGTAGAAAGAAGGGAGCACATATGGATATTGCCATCATTGCAAGCGATACGAAAAAAGAACTGATGACGCAGTTTTGCATAGCATACTGCGGAATCCTGTCCAAGCACAATCTTTGTGCTACACAGACAACGGGCAAATATATTTCCGAGGCGACCGGCCTCGAGATCGAAAAACTGCTTCCCGGCGAGAGCGGCGGTGAGCAGCAGATCGCGTCGCGCGTTGCGTACGACGAGGTCGACGTGCTCCTCTACTTCCGCGACACCGTTCCGAAGGCTGAGTATGACGAGTCCGAGCATCAGCTTCTGCGTCTGTGCGACGTACACAACGTCCCCGTAGCGACCAATATCGCGACTGCGGAAGTGCTTGTCTGCGCACTCGACCGCGGCGACCTCAACTGGCGCGAATTTATCAATCCGCGCTCGGAATACAACCGTCGCAAGAAGGCACAGTTATAATTTTCACCTTGACAAAAGTTTTGTCAAGGCGTATAATCACGAATACAGGAAAAGACACGTCCGTTTTCGTCATTACCGCGCAGAGAGAGAGCTCATCGGCTGCAAGGCTCTTCGGGAAAGGATCACGGGTACCACTTTGCCTTGCGGTGTAAGTCCGCGACAACCTATTTTCAAGAGTGAAAAACGCGGGTGGAACCGTGCAAAAATGCTTTTTGCACCCCGACGGCATATGCCGTCGGGGTGTATTTTTTTCTCACTTCAAAATGCAAGCCGTCACCTGAAAGGAGTTTTATCATGGTCAAAGTCGCTTTGGTTCCCTGCACCGATTATGCCGATGCACCGAGGGCGGTTGCGACCGCCATTGATCTTATCGGCGGAGTGGAAAGCATCCTGCAAAAAGAAGAAAAACTCCTGTTGAAGCCGAATTTTCTCGCAAAATGCCCGCCCGAAAAGGCGTGTACCACGCACCCCGCAGTCTTCCGCGGGGTGGCGGAATACCTGCAAAAGCACGGATACAACGACCTCTTCTACGGCGACTCCCCCGGGCACGGTGACACCGCTTCCATTGCAAGAGAGTGCGGCGTAGGCGCCGTTGCCGACGCGCTTGGTATTCCGCTCGGTGATTTCGCCGCAGGCACGCCCACGGCGTACCCCGAGGGCATCACCGAAAAAGAGTTTATTCTTTGTAACGGCGTGCTTGCCGCAGACGGCATCGTCAACGTCTGCAAAATGAAAACGCATATGCTTGAACGCATCACAGGGGCGCAAAAAAACCTCTTTGGATGCGTGTTCGGACTGAACAAGGGCGCCTCCCACGTCAAGCATCCGAATGCCGTGGAATTTGCCAAGATGCTTGCCGACCTCAACAATATGTTAAAGGCACGTCTCCACGTCATGGACGGCGTGGTCGCCATGGAGGGCAACGGTCCGCAATCGGGCACACCCAAAGCCATGAACGTGATCCTTGCCTCCACCGATCCCATCGCACTTGACACGGTGTTTGCATCGCTCGTATATCTTGACCCCGCACTCGTCCCCACCAACGTGATCGGCGCGGCGCGCGGCGTCGGCGTTACCGACATTGCAAAAATCGAAGTCGTCACCCCGCTTGGACCCCTTACCGTTCCCGAAGCGCAGGAAAAATACGGCGACAAGGACTTTGACGTCTACCGCGGCAAAGCGGACAAGGGCGAGATCTCCTTTTTGCGTCCGTTCAAAAAGCTGATCCGCCGCGTTCCTAAGATCAAAAAAGACCTCTGTGTCGCATGCGGCATCTGTGTAAAGAGCTGTCCCGTCGAGGGCAGTGCCCTGCGTTTCAAGAAAAAAGGCAGACCGCCCGTCTACGATTACGACAAATGCATTGCCTGCTACTGCTGTCAGGAAATGTGCCCCAAAAAGGCGATATACGCATACCAAAGTCCCATTGCAAAAATTGTTTCAAAAATAAAATTTTAATATAATCTTTCAGGAGGAAATTATCATGATTTCTGTAAAGTTCCAAAGCGGAGAGGTCGTCTCCGTGGAGAACGGCACGACGGTATATGACGCCGCCGCGGCCGCAGGCATTATCAGCCGCGAGGTTCTGTGCGCTACCGTCAACGGTGAGGTCGTCGGTCTGACCGCTCCTCTTGCTTCCGACGCGGAAGTTGCACTCCACACCTTTGAGGATGAAGAAGGCAAAAAGGTCTTCTGGCACACCGCTTCGCACGTGCTGGCACAGGCGGTCAAGCGCCTTTACCCCGAGACCAAGCTGACCATCGGTCCCTCGGTTGCAAACGGCTTCTACTACGACTTTGACAGCGAGCTTGCGTTCGACGCAGATATGCTTACCGCCATCGAAGCCGAGATGAAGAAGATCGTCAAGGAGAACCTGAAGCTCGAGCGCTTCACCCTGCCCCGCGACGAGGCAAAGAAGCTGATGGAAGAAAAGGACGAGCCCTACAAGGTACTGCTGATCGACCGCGTACCCGAAGGCGAGGAGATCTCCTTCTACAAGCAGGGCGATTTCGTTGACCTTTGCGCAGGACCGCACCTCTTTGCGACCGGCGCGATCAAGGCGTTCAAGCTGTTGCAGTGCACCGGTGCATACTGGGAGGGCAACAGCGACAACAAGATGCTCAAGCGCGTATACGGCACCGCCTTCCCGAAAAAGGAGATGCTGAACGCCCACCTCGAAGCACTCGAAGAAGCGAAGAAGCGCGACCACAACAAGATCGGCCGCGAGCTGGAATACTTCACTACCGTGGACTACGTCGGCCAGGGTCTGCCGATCCTGCTCCCCAAGGGCGCACGCACGATCCAGCTCCTCCAGCGTTTTGTTGAGGACGAGGAACAGCGCCGCGGCTGTCTGCTGACCAAGACGCCGCTCATGGCAAAGCGCGATCTCTACCGCGTTTCCGGCCACTGGGATCACTACCTCGACGGCATGTTTATCCTCGGCGATCCCCACGATGAGGAAAAGGAATGCTTTGCACTCCGCCCGATGACCTGCCCGTTCCAGTATCAGGTATTCCTGAACAGAAAGCGTTCCTACCGCGATCTGCCGATGCGCCTGACCGAGACCTCCACCCTCTTCCGCAACGAGGATTCGGGCGAGATGCACGGTCTGATCCGCGTTCGCCAGTTCACCATTTCCGAGGGTCACTATATCCTGCGCCCCGAGCAGCTTGAGGAAGAGTTCCGCGGCTGTCTCGACCTTGCTATGTTCATGCTGGAAGCAGTGGGTCTGAAAGAGGACTGCTCCTTCCGTTTCTCGCAGTGGGATCCGAAGCGTACCGATAAGTACGAGGGCACGCCCGAGCAGTGGGAAGAGGCACAGAGCGGCATGAAGAACATCCTCGACAACATCGGTCTCGATTACAAGATCGGTATCGACGAGGCCGCCTTCTACGGTCCGAAGCTGGACATCCAGATCAAGAATGTACACGGCAAGGAAGACACGCTCATCACCATCCAGATCGACATGCTGCTGGCACAGAAGTTCGGCATGGAATACACCGACTCCGACGGACAGCAGAAGATCCCGTATATCATCCACCGTACCTCCCTCGGTTGCTACGAGCGCACGCTCGCACTGATCCTGGAGAAGTACGCAGGCGCACTGCCGCTGTGGATGGCACCTACGCAGATCCGTATTCTGCCCATCACCGACGCACACATGGAGTATTCCAAAAACCTCAAGACAAAGCTCGAGGCACTCGGCATGCGCGTTGAACTCGACGGCAGAAACGAGACCATCGGCTACAAGATCCGCGACGCGAGAATGCAGCGTGTACCCTACATGCTCATCATCGGCGACAACGAGGTGGCAAACAACACCGTTTCGGTACGTAACCGCAAGCAGGAGACCACCGACATGTCGGTTGCAGACTTCATCAACAAAGCCGCAGACGAGATCGCAAGAAGAGATCTTACCGTATAACAAAAAAGGATCTCACGGTTGCCGTGAGAACCTTTTTTGCGCGAAAAACCAGAATTGATTGCTCCCTTGCTTTTCTTTGCGGGGCGTGGTATACTCACGGTATGAATACTTTTGAAACATACTTACAACAACAATTGAAAATGCATCCTTCGATGCAACCGCAGGACCTTGCAAAGCTTTGCTATCAGGCGGCGTTCGGCGCGGAGCATCTGCTGACCGATCCGTCGGCGGCGGAGCGCGCCTTTTACAAGGAATTCGAGATGGTTTCACCAAGTGACGAGCCGCTCACAGAGCCGATCGCCATTGGCACAGTGCGTGTAAACCTTGCCGCGTGGAAGGCGCACGGCATGGATCGCGCGTGGCTGTGGTATCTCTTTTCGCACTCGGCAGTGCCGCTCGGCATGCAGGAACCGGTCTGCGAGGATTACGTCCGCCGCGCCATGGCGCTCGTGCCTGCCGCGACCGAATACCTTACGGACTACGTTCGCCGCGGCATGCCTTCCTTGCACCACAGTGACGTCTATCGGGCGAGCGAAAAGCCTTCCTATCGGCTGGTGGACGGCAATCTTGCGCCGCTGATCCCCGTGCTTGCGGCGATTGCCGAAAAACGTCCGCGCGTGATCGCCATCGACGGCAGAGCCGCGGCGTGCAAATCCACCTATGCCGCCTATCTTGCCGAAATCCTCGGCGCACCGACCGTGCAGATGGACGACTTTTTTCTGCCACCGTCCATGCGGACGGCGGAGCGTCTGCAAAGCGCAGGCGGCAACGTGCATTACGAGCGTTTTGCAAAAGAAGTGCTCCCGCACCTCGGGGAAGACTTTACCTACCGTATTTTTGATTGCGGCGTAATGGACTACCGCGGCGAGCGATTGGTTTTTGCCGCAAAGACCGTTATCGTGGAGGGGGCGTACAGCATGCACCCGCATTTTGGCGACTATGCCGACCTTACGGTCTTTTTTGACGTCGATCCTTACACGCAGATGCAACGCATCGAGACGCGCAACGGCAAAGAAATGGCGGAAAACTTCCGCACACGCTGGATCCCCATGGAGGAAGCCTATCACAAAGCTTTTGCCACAAAGGAACGTGCCGATCTTGTCGTAGAGATATAATTTTCGCCGATTTTCGCAAAAACGAACGGATTTTAAATTTACATTTTCACCGATTTTCGATAATCTAAAGGCAGAAACCAACAAAGGAGAACTGCCATGCGTAAAATCAAGATCGGCCAGATCGGCGTGGGACACAACCACGGCGAGGCAAAGATGCTTTCGGTGCGAAGACTGTACAACGATTATGAGGTCGTCGGCTATGCCGAGCCGGACGAAGAATGGTTTGCCAAAAGAGGACACCTCAAATGCTATGACGGCATTCCGCTGATGACCGTGGAGGAGTTGCTTGCCATCCCCGACCTTGAGGCAGTCATGGTAGAGCCCGCAGTGCCCGACCTGATGAAGATCGCGCGCATGTGTATCGACCGCGGCGTACACATCCATCTAGACAAGCCCGCGGGGCTGGATCTTGAAGAATACCGCGGTATTCTGCGCGACGCCAAGGCAAAAAACCTCATCGTACAGCTCGGACTTTTGTATCGCGCCAATCCCGCCGTGCAGGACGCGCTGAAAAAAGCACAGAGCGGCGAACTTGGCGAGATCTATCACATGGACTGCCATATGAGCTCCACGCATACGCTGGAGTACCGCAAGTATCTGACCGAATTCCCCTGCGGCCTACTTTATATTTTCAGTTGCCATCTGGTAGACCTGATCCTCTCGGTCATGGGCATGCCCGACAAGGTCATTCCCTTTGTTCATTCGACAGGCAAGGACCTGGACGTGATCGACAACTGTGCGATTGCACTGGTGTACCCCAAGGGCACCAGCTTTATCCGTATCTCCTCGGTAGAGGTAAACGGTTGGGGCCGCCGTCAGGTCGTCATCTGCGGCGAAAAGGGTACCGTACAAGTACAGCCCTTGGAAAGACCGATCGGATTCCAGTATACATGCGCCGGCGTGAATGGCGGCCGCGACAACCATATCAGTGAGGGCTATGCGTTCTCGATCGGCGACCGCTACGTCGGCCAGATGCGCGATTTTGCCAAGATGATCCGCGGCGAAATGGAAAATCCCTATTCCTGGGAGCATGAATACAAGGCACAGCTCATCAACCTTGCCGCTTGCGGTCTTGTTGAGTATAAAAAACTTCCCGAGGATTTTGTTCTGTAAAAAAAGCACCCTCTCGGGTGCTTTTTTATTTTCGTGTCGGTTTTACATTTACATTTGGTGCAATTTCTCCGCCAATCTTTCCATTCTTCTCTTCAAAAGCCTTTATACTGTCACGGATTAAAACGAGCACCTGACTGTTTACAGATCGTCCCTCATATTCTGCAATATATCCCAATTTATCCAGCATTTCTTCCTCGATGCGGATCGATACACTCTTTATTGACATGTTTTCACTCCAAAATAAATATATTATGTATTCATTTTACGAAAATATTGTAGTATAATGTTTATTATGGATATACAGTATATCTATAATATTTTCAAAGGAGAAATACATGGCTGATTTTTGTCTTGACTGCTGGAATGAGATATTCGATATGAACGAAACCGAACGGGACGTAGTCATATCAAAAGGCTATACGCTATGTGAGGGCTGTGCCGAGTTCAAACAAGTTATAGTGGGTACACGTAAATTCCCTGTGTTGTACGACATACACAAAAAACTTTTTTTCAAAAAGAAATAGACATAGTGTAGAATTTACGGACTCGATGACCCACATGGTCTCGCGCGGCGAGACCTTTGTACTCGCTTTCGCGAGTACGCGTGCGCCGACTAAGCAACTGCCACGGCAAAAAGAAAAGCACGCCAAAGCGTGCTTTTCTTTTTGGCAGGGGCAGAAGGACTCGAACCCACGACCCATGGTTTTGGAGACCAGTACTCTACCAACTGAGCTATACCCCTGTATTGGAGCGGGTGACGGGAATCGAACCCGCACGGCCAGCTTGGAAGGCTGGAATTCTAC
>JAZQHV010000088.1:0-13926 GCA_045540755.1 Eubacteriales bacterium | reverse complement strand
ATGTCGGACGAGGCGAAGAAGGCGGAGATCATGGTTGAACGCAAGGAAACCATCAGGGACAGAGTCCTTGAGATGACCATTGAAGATCTTGACTTGTCTGTCCGTAGCTTCAACTGCTTGAAGCGCGCCGGTATCAATACCGTTGAGGATCTGACAAATCGTACCGAGAGCGAAATGATCAAGGTTAAGAATCTCGGTAAGAAGTCGCTGGAAGAAGTTATCAACAAACTTCAGGGTCTCGGCCTCGAACTGAAGAAAGAGGACGAGTAATCAGCAGCACGCTGAAAAAATTCTACATGGAGGGAAAAAACAATGCCCGGAACAAGAAAACTTGGCAGAACTACTGATCATAGAATGTCTATGCTCAGAGGTATGGTAACATATTTGCTTGAGAACGGATCTGTTGAGACCACTCTCACCAGAGCAAAGGAAGTTCAGCCTCTCGCAGAGAAGATGATCACTCTCGGCAAGAAGAACACCCTTGCAACCCGCCGTCAGGCACTTGCTTTCATTACCAAGGAGGATGTTGTTAAGAAGCTGTTTGACACCATCGCTCCCGAGTATGCAGATCGCAATGGCGGTTACACCCAGATCTACAAGATCGGTCCCCGCCGCGGTGATGCTGCGGAGATGGCAATCATCCGCCTGGTTGCTAACGCTCCCGCAAAGGAAGAGAAGTAATCTGAGTTGCTAAACAAAAACGCACCCAAAATCGGGTGCGTTTTTTGTTTCATATGCCAAAGGAGTCTTGGGACTCCTTTATTTTATTTCTTGTTCAAGACGATTGAATTCATCTGTATTAAAGAATTCTGCTAATGTCATGTCCAAGCCGTCGCAAATCATTTTTATTGTGAGTAATTTGGGGTTTTGACTTCTTCCATAGAGAATTGCTTTCAAAGAGGACGGAGGGAGAGCACAAATTGTAGCCAATTTGTTGATAGTAATGCTACGTTCGCCGCATAATTGCAGAATACGGTTTTTCGTTGCCTGAATAGTATCCATCATATCATATCCTTTGCTTTTTTTATTATGATATGATAATTCGCCGGACATTATAGGCGACGTGTGATACTATATAGGCGATACATTGCCTATGTGAGGTGAAATATGAAAACAGCAGTCATTGGTTCGAGAAATCTTTACGTAGATGATTTGGGTAAATACTTGCCGCCGGAAAACTACTAAAATCGTGTTCGGGAGTGTCTAAAGGAATAAAATCAGGAAAGCCTCGGGCGATGCCCGAGGCTTTCTTTTACTTTTTCATTGCAATGGCTTCTTTTGCTTTTGCGGCGATGTTCTTGGCGGTGAGGCCGTACTCTTCAAGGAGCTCGGGAACCTGACCGCTCTTGCCGAACTTATCGTTCACACCGATGCGACGCATCGGAACGGGGCAGTTTTCTGCAAGAACCTCGGCGACTGCACTGCCGAGGCCGCCGATAACGGTGTGCTCTTCAGCGGTGACGACTGCACCGGTTTCTTTTGCCGCCTTAGTGAGGATGTCTGCGTCGATCGGCTTGATGGTGTGGATGTTGATCACACGTGCGCTGATGTTATCCTCGGCGAGCATATCTGCCGCCTCAAGCGCCATGTGCACGGTGAGACCGCTTGCCACGATGGTGACGTCCTTACCGTCGCGCATTTCTACGCCGCGGCCGAGCTCAAACTTGTAGTCGTCGCCGTAGATCGTGGGGACGGCATATCTGCCGAAGCGCATATAAACGGGACCCTTGAAGTCGATCGCTGCCTTGACAGCCGCCGCCGCTTCTACGCAGTCTGCGGGATTGATAATGGTCATGCCGGGGATGGTACGCATCAGTGCGATATCCTCGTTGCACTGGTGGGTCGCACCGTTCTCACCGACGGTGAGGCCTGCGTGCGTTGCACCGATCTTGACGTTGAGATGCGGGTAGCCGATCATGTTGCGTACCTGCTCGAACGCTCTGCCGCTTGCAAACATTGCAAAGCTGGAAGCAAAGGGAATACAGCCGCTTGCGGCAAGACCTGCCGCAACGCCCATCATGTTACCCTCTGCGATACCGCAATCAAAGAAGCGGTCGGGGTATGCCGCCTTGAACTTGCAGGTCTTGGTTGCCTCTGCAAGGTCGGCATCGAGAACCACAAGATTCTTGTATTCCGCGCCGAGCGCGACGAGGGCATCGCCGTACGCTTCGCGGGTAGCTTTCTTTTCTGCCATCTTGCGTTCCTCCTTATTTCAGATCCGCCATAGCGGTCTCATACTGTTCATCGTTCGGCGCCTTGCCGTGCCAGCCGGCCTGATTTTCCATGAAAGAAACGCCCTTGCCCTTGACCGTCTTGGCAATGATGGCGGTAGGCTTGCCCTTGCATGCCTTTGCCGCTTCTATGGCTGCCTCGATCTCGGAAAAGTCGTGGCCGTCGATCGAGATCACGTTCCAGCCGAAGGCGCGGAACTTCTCGTCGTGGGGCGTGGGGTTCATAACGTCGGTGACCGCACCGTCGATCTGCAGACCGTTCCAGTCTACGAACACGGTGAGATTGTCGAGCTTATAGTGCGGAGCAAACATTGCCGCTTCCCAGACCTGTCCCTCTTCGCTTTCGCCGTCACCCACCGCGCAGTATACGCGATAGTTGTCGCCGTTTACCTTGGCGGCAAGTGCCATGCCGCAGGCGGCGGAGATGCCAAGACCGAGCGAGCCGGTGGACATGTCTACGCCGGGGGTACCCTTCATATCGGGGTGCCCCTGCAGATAACTGCTCGTCTTACGCAGGGTGACGAGATCCTCTACGGGGAAGAAGCCGCGATGCGCGAGAACGGAGTAGAGCGCGGGTGCCGCATGCCCCTTGGACATGACGAAGCGGTCGCGATCAGCCATCTTCGGATTTTTGGGGTCAATATGCATTTCTGCAAAGTACAGATAGGTGATGATATCGGTGATCGACAGCGAGCCGCCGGGGTGGCCACAGCCTGCAGCGTGCGTGCTTTCGACAATGCCGCGACGGACAAGCTTTGCTTTTTCGGTCAGCAGGGCGAGTTTCTCGTTATTCATGATTTTACCTCATGTAAAAAGACATTACAATTCATTATACTGTATGTACGGAAAAAAAGCAATCGCTAAATTGACAATTTCCTTGCGAAAAATACAGTTTTTTTATACGGGAATTGCATCACCAAGGCACAGCGAGTAGATCAGCGTGTGTTTGGGTGCTTTATCGCAGATCTCCTCAATGGCACGTTTGTAGTAGGCAAGCTGGCGGGAATGCGCGGCGCGCAGTTTTTCCTCTGCGGCGGCGCGGTCCTTTGGCAGGCGGTCGGTCTTGTAGTCCACAAGCACGATGTCGCCGTCCTCGGTATAGAAAAAACAGTCGATGACGCCCTGCACAAGCACAGTTTCGCCTGCGAGGGCTTCTTTTAATCCTACATCTGTCGCAAAATCTGCGGCAGGGAGCGTGAGATTGAAGCGTTGCTCGCGGTAGATGCGTTTTGCGCGGCACATATCGGCAAAGAGCGGGGAAGCGAGGAAGGTCTTGACCTCATCAAGGTTGACGAGCGCGGCATCCTCGGCGGTGAGGAAGCGCGCGTCGGTCAGACGTTGCAGTTCGCTCTCGGCACCGTTTGTGCGCGCGTAGGCAAAGTCGAAAAACTGCATAAACAGGTGCGTTGCCGTGCCGCGTTTCGCGGCATCGACCTCCGCCCCCGTGATAAAGCGCGGTGCTTTGACTACCTGCGGCAGACGCTCCTCACTGATGACCTCTTCGAGGATCACGTCATCGAGAATGTCGGGGTACAGGCGGGAAATGGACAGTTTCGCGGGAATGCGCGTGCGTGGAGTGTCCGGATACCGATAGGCGAAGCGCTCCTCAAAAATGGAAACGAGTGTCGCAGTTTCCTCGGCGGTCTCGTTGGTTTCTGCCGTGGCGGTTACGGCTACGGTCTCATGCGGGAGACTGTAGGGCAGGGTGCGTACTTTGACAAAGGGCACCTCCTCCGCGGGCAGTGCGAGGAGCGCGAGAGAAAGGTGATCTTTTTCCGCAAGAGCAGTATATTCGGACAGAAAATCTGCCGCAAATGCCATGTCGCCGCAGAGTTTTTCAGGATCGGGCACCATTGCGGTCATATACAGGCGTTCTCTTGCACGGGTGAGCGCGACGTAGAGCAGACGGAGCTCCTCCTCCTTTTCGGCGCGGCGCTTGGAAAGCGCGACCGATTTGCGGAGCAGGGTATCGTACACACAGTAGCCGCTTTCGTCGCGCAGGCGCATACCGAAGCCTGCGGCATGGGTGTACAGCGGCGAGGCATCTGCGTCGCGCAGGTTGTATGCCTTGGCGGTGTCCGCGAAAAAGACCACGGGGTATTCGAGCCCCTTGGATTGGTGTACGCTCATGATGCGGACGGCACCGCGCGTTTCGCCGCCCGGCTTTGCCGCGGTGAGCTGTGCCTTGGCATTCTTGTCGGCGGCGCGCAGGTAGCGGAGAAAGGCAGAGAGACTACCGTTTCCATTGCCCGCCGCCGCATAGGCAAGTTGTCGGAACTTTTCGAGATTGGCGCGGCGCAGAGGATCGTCTCCGCACAGGCGCGCGTGGAGTGCAAGCTCGGTGTAGATCGCGTCGCAGAGTTCGCCGGCGTGCATATAGCGTGCCATGCGGCGAAGCTCGGTGAGCTTTGCGAGAAAAACGCTGATCTTTTCGGATTCCTCACCCTCGTAGCGGCGAAGCGTGGTGATGAGCCGCTCGTCGCGCACGTCTTTGCGGATGGTAGCGAGCGTGTCACAGCGGATGCCGCAAAGCGGTGAGAGCAGAGCACCTGTGAGCGCGATATCGCGGCGAGGATTGTCGATAGCCTCAAGCAGGCAGAGCAAAATTTCAATTTCGCTCTGCGTGAGCAGATTTTCGCTTGTTTCGGTATAAACGGGGATACCGTGTGCGCGCAAGGTCGCAGAAAAGACGTCTGCTTTGCCTTTGGGGGAGCGCATCAGGATGGCGATATCGTCAAAGGTGATGGGGTCCCCGTTCATCTTGTTTTCCGCACGTGTCAGTCGCAGGATCTCCTCGGCGATAAACTCCGCTTCGGTATTGCGGTCGGCGTCGGGCGCATCCTTCGGCGGCTTTTCGGTCAGCACGATCTCCACGGGGCGCGCTTCCTCGGGGACAGCGGATTTGCGGAAGACGAGTGCATCCTCGACGGTGTAGTGCATATCGGGGGAAAGCAGGGGCATGAGCGTGTCGAACACCGTGTTGGTAAAGTCTACGATCTCCTTGCCACAACGGAAGTTTTCGCTCATGAACACCGTCGCATTTGGGCTTGCTTCTGCCGCATCAATGGGCGGAAACGCATAGCGCAGGCGCGCGAAAATGGACGGCTCTGCGCCGCGGAATGCATAGATGCTTTGCTTGATGTCGCCGACCATAAAACCGTTGGTTTCGGTGGAGATGGCGGCAAAAATGCGGTCCTGTACGGCGTTGACGTCCTGATATTCGTCGATGTAAACGGCGTCGTACAACTGCTTTTGCGCCTTGGCAAATGGGGTGTCCTTGCCGTTTTCGTCCACGAGCAGACGGAGCGTATAGCGGGAAAGATCGGAAAAATCGCAGACGTTACGGCGCTTTTTCTCTGTTTCCAGTTTTTCTTCAAAGGTGATGAGCAATTCGCCGAGTGCCTGACAGACCCCTGCAGTGGTGAGGATGTCGGCTTTCAGTTGCTCCGCAGAGGTGGAAAGATAACCGTCGATCACAGCGGTGATCTGCTTTTTATAGCTGTTGCGCGTTTCCTTGATGCGCTCGAGCATCGAGGATTTTTCGCCGCGGTAGGAGCCGAGGCGGGAAAAAGTGATGGCGCGGATCGCGTCACGTCCCGCCGCGTATCCATTGTCGAGCGCCTGCTCAGCGTTTACGATGCCTGTAAAGTCCTCTGTAAAAGCGGGGGAGTATGCTTTTGCAAGCGCGGGCTCGGCATCGATGACGGTGAGGCAAGCGCGGTAAGCGTTTTTGAAGTGTGCAAGCATACCGCGGATATGCGTTTCGATGCGCTTGCCGTGCGCACTTTGGAAGAAGTCCTCCTCGGCGCAGGCGCGGAGCTGTTCGGCTTCGCGGAGCAGTGCCCCCGCACCTTCGGGGTAAGCGGAAAGCGTTTCGTAGAGCGAAAGCAGAATGTCGGCAAGTCCGCGGTCGTCGCCGTTGCCGAGCAGGATGCCGACAAGGCGGGCAAAGCCGTCGGGACCTCCGCAGATACGGCTGTTTTCGTCATCGTAGCAGGTGTTGATCAGACGCTCCATGACTTCGTTTGCGAGGAGGGCGGATTCGCCGGGATCGGCAATGCGGAATGCGGGGGAAATGCCGAGCGCGGCATAGTTTGCACGCACGAGATCGAGGCAAAAGCTGTCGATCGTGGAGATCTTCGCACTCGGGAGCAGGGAGATCTGCTCGGCAAGGAGCTCGTTGTCTCCTGCGGCGGCAATTGCCTCCGAGAGTGCCGCCGAGATGCGCAGACGCAGTTCGCTTGCCGCCGCTTTGGTAAATGTGACGATGAGCAGGCGGTCGAGCATGACAGTGTCTTCGGTGCGCGTGACCTGCGAGAGGATACGCTGAATGAGCGTGGTGGTCTTACCACTGCCGGCGGCGGCGGAGATGAGAAGGGTCTTGGACTGTTCGTCCACGGCACGCTGTTGTGCGGCGGTCAGTTTAGCCATCGTCTTCCTCTCCTTTCACATCGTTTTTGCGGCAGACGCGCGCGTACGCGCAGTATCGGCAGGGAGCATTCTGTCCGACTGCGGTGTCGTTTGTGTCAATGCGCCCACAGCGCATGGCACTCGCCACGTCGGCGATGCTTTGCTTGACGGTCTCGTACAGCGCGGCAGTCTCGGAGGCATCCTTCGGAGTCAGCTTTTTCGAGAACTGCTTGTCCGCGGAGGCATCGATCGCCTCGCCGAGTGCTTCTGCGGAGAAGACAAAGCCTTTGCGTTCCAGCATGCCCTCCGCAGTGGCGGTCATGTCACCCTCGGGCGCACTTTCCAGCGCAATGCGCGGTGCCTTGACGACAAAGTATGTCGCACCCGCCGGGTGAATGTCCTCGGTGGACGTAACGCCGACAAGGTCAAAAAACTGCTTGTCCGCGACCTCGCACAGCGAGAACAAATAAATGAGTAATTGCAGATTTTTTCCTTTCGCGAGATCTTTTTCGCTAAAGGGCTTTTTGCCCGTTTTGTAGTCGGCAACGCGCAGATAGACCTTGCCGTCCTCTTTGTAGATGTCCACGCGGTCGGCAATGCCGTTCAGCGAGACTGTGGCGCCGCCGTCCAGTGTAACGGCAAGCGGCTTGTGACCGCCGAGTCCGATTTTGTATTCGAGCAAAAACGGCTCGAAGCGGCTGTTTTTGAATTCTTCTACAAGGCTTTGCAGTACCAGACGGATGTTGCGGTAGAGGCGGTCGAAGAAGCAGAGCATACGCGCACTGCCTGTGCCCGAGCGCAGGATCTTTTCCACCTCGGCGGCAGATAGACTGCGCGCGGCAAGGTCGATCTCCTCGCTCGTGTAGTCGCCGATGCGCTTGCCTGCGGCGGCCGCATTTTTGATAAAGTTTTCAAGCACCGCGTGTACAAAGGTACCCGTATTCGCGGGGTTGAACTCAAAGGGCGCGGTATCCTCTAACCGCAGGATGTACTGCATAAAGTGGCGGAGCTTGCAATCGACGTAGGTGTCGATCTTGCTCTGCGAAAGACGCAAGGTATCGCCGTACAGGGAGGCGGCAACGTCGGGCGAAAGCGCGGCGGCACTGTTGGAGAGCGCGCGCGGATCGGTCAAGGGCTCTGTGTAGAGCCCGCGCGGCGTGAGCGTTTCGCGGAGCGCGTCTTCGATCTGCTTGCGACCGCTGTTGCCGACAAGCTCGGCGGAAAGCGTCGGGACGTGGTAGTTTTCAAGCGGCTTTGCCGCAAATTTGTATGCGTGAAGCTTTGGGAAAAGCTTATGCAGTCTTGCCACGGCAAAGGAGGACTCACAACTTCTGCCGTCTGCATCTGCGGCGTAATGGGCAATGATCACGCGCTCGGTGGCAAAGTCAATGGCGCGGACAAAGTGGTAGAGCTCTCGTGCCGAGCGCAGGCGCATGGATTGCGAGAGGGTCACACCGATGCCTGCGAGAAGGTTGCGCTCGTTTTCACAGAGCGTGGGACTCTCGGATACAGGGGCGGGGAATACACCCTCGACCGCGCCGAGAAGGATGACGATCTTGCGCTCGTCGATGCGGACGGTATCGGCGTTGCCGATCACGATCTGGTCCTTGGCGCTCGGGATGCTTGCAATGTCGATCGCCGAAAAAAGCAGGCGGAGCAACGTCTGAAAATCGGCGGCAGTGGTTTCCTCATCGTCGGCGGCATCGACCAGTGTATCGAGTGCCTCCAGCGTCAGATTCCACAGGCGGATCGCTTCTGCCGTTCTGTCCACGCCGAAATAGCGCACCATGGTCGGCTCGGTAGATTTTTCTCGGATGCCGAGTTCCTCCAGGTAAACAAAGAGCGCCGTGGCAAAATCGCGCACAGTTGCGGCACCGTCAAGCGAGTCGCAAAGGCGGGCGAGGGGAGAAGTGACCCTTTCTTTGATGGCATTGATCTCGGCAAGCGAGGCAGGATCGGTCTCCTCGGCGGTGTAGCCCGCGCCCGACATGGTAAAGCCCTCGCCGTCGAGATAGCGTGCGCGGCCGCAGACGTTCCAGCGGTCGATGTATTCTTCAAAAAGGTCACACTCGTCGTCGGTGAGACCCACGAGTCCTGTTTTGATATAGGCGGCAACGTCGCTTTCGGCAAAGTCGCCGACGTACAGCGAGAGTGCGGATAGGATCAGTCCCGTCAAAGGGAGTAGCTCGGCATCCGTCTTCTTGGAGAAAAAGTAGGGGATGTCACTGCGGGAGAGGGCACGGTCGAGCATACCGACGTAGCTTTCGGCATTGCGTGCGATCACGGCAATGTCGGCGTAGGAATGTCCTTCGTAAAGTGCGCGGCGGATCTCGGCAATGCAAAGGCGCACTTCTTCGTTTTTATCGGCGCAGGCGGCGACTTCGAGAATGCCCTCGGTAGAGTCCTCAAAGCGCTCGCCGGCGGCAAAGTCCCAAAGATTGTCGCGTGCAAAGGCGAGCGGTGCGGGTGCCTCGGTCTCGACATGGCTTTCATACAGCTCTGCCGAAAGACGGTTTGCCAGGGAGAAGAGCTTTTTGCGCGTGTCGGCACATTCCGCCATGTGTGCACCCGTGCGGGAAAAGGGCAGGGCGACCGTAACGTGTACGCCGCGCGCAAGCATGCGGGAAAGGACGGTCAGCTCTTGCTTGGTAAAGCTGACGAAGGAGTCTATGTAAACGTTTGCATCGCCGAAAAAGTCGTGCTCGGCGAGCAGCTCGGCAAGCGTATCCAGGTCGTCCTCGACTTCGGCAAAGCGCTTATGCAGTACGGTCTCATATTCGGTGTAGAGCAGGGCAAGGTCGCGGAGCTTGTCGGCAAGCGGGACTTCGCCAAGCTTGTCCGCCGCGCCCTCCAGATCTTCGGCGGTGATGGCGCAGGTGCGGAATTCGCGGCAAAGCGAACAGAGTGCCTCGAGCGTGCCGCGACGCAGTTCGCCGCCGAACACCTGCAAATGGGGGCGAAGCTTGCCGAGCGCACGGTACATGGTCACGACCTTGGCGCCCTCGGTGGCATAGCGGTAGGTGAGACCGCCATAGCGGCGGCAAACAAGGTTGGCAAGGCGTGAAAAGCCGACCGCGTCTACGAGCAAAGCCGCAGAGCGGGGCAGTACGCGCATGAGTGCTTCCTCGGCAAGCAATGCTTTCTGATCGGGAACGATCAGGTAGGCGCGTTTGCCCGCGGCGGCATCAGCGGCAATACGGTTGTAGATCTCGGCACGCGCACCGCGCGTGCCATAAAGCAATGTGAGCATATCGTTACTCCTGTTTTGGGGTACGTCCATTTTACCACAAGGGGTGTCCTATTTTTGGGACTCCGGGTGGATCTCTTCGATTTTATAGATGCCTTTTTTCAAAAGACGGCGGCGAAAATAGAAAAAGAAATAATTGCGCAGAATATAGACGTTCGCTGACTCCTTGCGGTAGCAGACGAACATTCTGCTTTCCTCTCCGACACCGCGGCGGGAAAGGAAAAACGGAGAGACGATCAGCACGCTTTTTTCCGGGTGTCGCGCGGCTTCTTTGGCGAGTGCCATGCCGTCAAAGTCATCCTTCTGATCCACGATGAGGAAAACGACCTCCTCCTTTGCCTCACGCAAGAGATGCACGGCGTTGCGGTTGCGGAGCAGCAGAGTCAGCACCAGCGTGAGTGCCGACACCGCAAGCAAAATCGGGATGATCAGAATGAAAGCCGCGGTATACAGCAGCACAAACGCACCTGCCTGCAAATACTGATAGAGCAGAACGCCCCAGCGGAAGATGCGCGTGATCCACAGGGAATTGCGGAAGTACTTTGCCGCCTTGTCGTAAAAATCCTTGGCGCGCAGGCGAGAAAACAAAAAGGAAAAATAGTTTTGTGCCTTGTAGCAATCCGTATGGTTCTTCGACGCTTCGGTATCGGAAAAATTGGCTTTTTCCAGCTTGTAAAGCTTCTTTTTCAGCGCACGGTTTTCCTTACGCAAGCGGTGCAGTTCTTCCTTTTGCGGCATGTTTTTCCCTCCCATATATTCTATACTATTATTATAGCACAGCAGGATGTGTGTATGCAACCGCAAATCAACATATAGATTTTAGATTGACAAAAAACAATACATATTGTATAATAAATTATTAGGAATATACCTTTAGGAGAGGAAAACGCATGGCGACAAGCGACAAGAACAACGCACAGTATAATAACCAAAGTATCTCGATGCTGAAGGGTGCCGACCGCGTCCGTAAGCGTCCCGCCGTTATCTTCGGCTCGGACGGTCTGGAGGGCTGTGAGCACTCTTATTTCGAGATCCTTTCCAACTCGGTGGACGAGGCACGCGAGGGTCACGGCAAGGAGATCGTCACCACCGTATGGCGTGACCACACCATTGAGGTAGAGGACTTTGGCCGCGGTGTGCCGCTCGGTTATAACGAAAAGGAAAAACGCTACAACTGGGAGCTCGTATTCTGCGAGCTGTACGCGGGCGGCAAGTACTCCAACAACGATGAAAATGCGGCGTACGAGTACTCGCTCGGTCTCAACGGCCTCGGCGCGTGCGCAACGCAGTATTCCTCCGAGTTTATGGAGGTATCCTCTTACGACGGCACTGAGGTACACAGCATCTCCTTTAAAAAGGGTGAACCAAAGGGAAAACTCAAGAGCCGCCCCATCGAAAAACGCGAGAAGAAGCACGGCACCATTATCCGTTGGCGTCCCGATATGGAGGTCTTTACCGATATTGCCATTCCCTACGATGCCTTCCGCGGGGTGCTTCAACAGCAGTCGGTCGTCAATGCGGGGCTTAAGTTTATCCTGAAGACCGAAAATGAAAACGGCAAGTTTGATACCGAGGAATTCGTCTACGAAAACGGTATTTCCGACTATATCCGCGAGATCGCAAACGGCACCGCGCTCACCGAGCCCGCACACTGGAATCTGGAGTGTAGCGGCCGCGACCGTGAGGACAAGCCCGACTATAAGCTGAAGGCGGAGATCACTTTCTGCATCTCGCCTACCGTCAATCGCATCGAGTATTATCACAATTCCAGCTTTCTGGAGCACGGCGGCTCACCCGACAAGGCGGTGCGCCTCGGCTTTGTGTATGCATTGGACAAGTATCTCAAGTCCATCAATGCGTATAAAAAGAACGAAAGCAAGATCGGCTTTGCCGATATCGAGGATTGCCTGATCCTCATTATCAATAGCTTTTCCACGCAGACCTCTTACGAAAACCAGACAAAAAAAGCAATCACCAACGTCTTTATCAAGGACGCGATGACCGAGTTTATCAAGCATAATCTGGAGGTCTACTTTGCCGAGCATCCGAACGAGGCGGAGGTCTTTGCCAATCAGGTCATGGCGAACAAACGTTCGCGCGAGACTGCGGAAAAGACGCGCAGTGACATCAAAAAGAAGTTGCAGACCACCATGGATATCTCCAACCGTGTGGAGAAGTTCGTCGGCTGTCGCTCCAAGGATCCGTCCGTGCGTGAACTCTACATTGTAGAGGGCGACAGTGCAATGGGCTCCTGTAAGCAGGCACGCAATGCCGAATTCCAGGCGATCATCCCTGTTCGCGGTAAGACGCTGAACTGCCTTAAGGCATCCACCAAGCGTATTTTTGAGAGCGAGATCATCACCGATCTGCTCCGTGTGATCGGCTGTGGCGTTGAGTTCAAGGGCAAGGAGCGCGGCGATCTTGCACTCTTCGATTATGATGCTCTGCGCTGGAATCGCATCATCATCTGTACCGATGCCGACGAGGACGGCTTCCAGATCCGCACACTTTTGCTCACACTGTTCTATCAGTTGCTTCCTACGCTGATCGAAAAGGGCAAGGTCTTTATTGCGGAGTCGCCGCTTTTCGAGATCACCACCAAGAACGAAACTTTCTTTGCCTACAACGAGTTTGAAAAGGCGGACATCGTCAAAAAGCTCGAGGAGGAGAAGACCAAGTACACGCTCCAGCGTTCGAAAGGACTTGGCGAGAATGATGCGGAAATGATGTCGAAAACGACCATGAATCCCGCGACCCGCCGACTGATCGCGGTTACCCCGACCGATGCGGCCGCCACCGAGGATATGTTTGAGCTGATGCTCGGCGACAACGTCGCTCGCCGCCGCCAGTATATCGCTGACAACGGCGCAAAGTACGTGGCGATGGCAGACATTTAAAAAAGAGGATCCCCTGATAAGCGCGCTTATCAGGGGATTGGAATTTAAAGGAGTGATACCGTGAAAAAATGCCGTATAACTGTCATGCGGATGACGCGATACGACGATCTGATCGCGAAATATGAAAATCCGATCGAGCATGCCTGCAATTTAAAAGAGGGACAGGTCTTTATTACCAATGGCTGGGCGAAGCCCGAGGGACTTTGCGACAGTGCATGGGAGAGTATGTCTGCATTTGTGATGACCTTGTCGCATGGCGGCGAAAACATCTACGACGGATGGATGAAAAACCCGAAGTCCGCGATGATCTCCTGCAACGACGGGTTCCGTCCCGTGAGCTTTTACATCGAAGCTCTCGGTGAGGACGCGGAATAACTGTAAGCGGCGTGAGAAAGGATGGGCTGTTTTTTTGCATACCTTCTTGACAGAATAAAGTTCTAAATGTATAATTGCTTTGGGAACAAAATATTATTTGCGGAGGACAGAGTATGAAAAAAATCGTTTCGCTTGTGCTTTGTGCATTCATGTTGCTACAATGCATGCCGCTGTTCACTTTTGCGGCAGAAGAGGAGAAGGAGCCTATGAGAATTCTCTTTATCGGTAATAGCGCGACCTATTACAACGATATGCCTACGGCAATCTTTGCACCTTTGTGCGAGGCGGCGGGCTATGATGTGGAGGTTACCAGCATTACCAAAGGTAGTTATTATCTCCATAGGCATATCAATGTAAACGATGCGGTCGGTGCGCAGGTACATGCCGCACTGCGCAACAATAAATACGATTATGTCGTTATGCAGGACTATGTACATGCAACCGTTCCCGCCGATTATTATACCGGCGTTCGCATCATGACAAAGATGGTACGGGAAAACGGTGCTGTTCCCGTTTTGTATTCCGTCGTTCCGCCTTTGGACGGCGCATCCACGTATGACAAGGATTACGGTTACGGTCAGGATGCGAAAACCTTTGCCCATAAGAGCGATTCGGCGAGCCGCGCTATCGCAGCCGAGCTTGGCATTGAAGTTGCACATGCAGGTCTTGCGATCTATGATCTGATGGAAAACCATCCCGAGTTGACACTGCACCATACCGACAATCGTCACCCCGGCGTTCTTGGCAGCTTTGCGATCGCAAGCAC
>JAZQHV010000087.1:0-22910 GCA_045540755.1 Eubacteriales bacterium | reverse complement strand
CCAGTCCCCGATCGGAACCAAGAATGAAAGATGGGATTATGATGTTCTCGCTTTTACCGGCATTTTTGACGGTAACGGCAAGACCGTAAGCGGCGTGAATATCAACAGCAGCGAAAATCATGTCGGTTTCTTTGGCGGAACAATGGGCGGTGCTGTAATCGAAGACCTTACTATTGAGGGAACCGTCAAGGGCGGAAACTATACCGGAGGTATCGTTGGTTGGAACCGCGACACGTTAACGATCTCTAACTGTACGAGCAAGGTAACCGTCATAGGCGGTGCAGACGTCGGCGGTATCGTTGGATATGCAGAGACGGTTTCTGCCAATCATTCCGTTCTGCTTGACTCCTGCGTGAACGAGGGGGCATTGAGCGGTTCGGGTCGCGTTGGCGGTATGATCGGTAGATTGTGGCAGAACGCAAGCAGCGGTACTGCCAAGATCGCTGATTGCGTAAACAATGCTACCGTAACAACCTCGGGTGGACAGGCTGCGGGCATGCTTGCCTGGTGGACTGCATCGAATGGAACAGCGCAGAGCTTGACGATCAGTGATTGCACCAATACCGGTGCTGCCACCGGAGGAAATGGAGCGACTGCGGGTATTTTTGGCTTTGGTCAGATCCAGACGGCTACAGCACTGACGATCGAGAATTGCGACAACCTTGCGGACGATGTAAATGATAAGATTCAGGATGCTGCTTATGCAGGCGGTATCATGGCAAGAGTGGATAAGAACGCTCCGCTTTCGCTCACGGTTAGCGACTGTACCAATACGATGAACGTTTCCTCAAACCACCGTGCCGCAGGCATTGTCGGTTATCATAATGTTCCGAGTGGAAGCAAGACTGAGATCAAAATGTGTTCTAACTCCGGATCGATCGCCGGTGCAACCAAAGTGGGCGGTATCGTTGGTGAGCTTTATGCTCTGAACGGCACCACTACCGCGGTCACGAAATGTATGAACTTCGGCGCGGTTACTACCACAGGAACCGGTGATAATTATGCAGCCGGCATCGTGGCTTATTACAATGCCCAAAGCAATGCTGTCTCTGCACTTTCGGAATGTATGAACTCCGGTACGATCACCAGTGCAGCTTATGCTGCAGGTATCATTGGTATGCGAAACGGCGGCACAACGGTTACGGATGCATGGAATAGCGGTTCTGTTTCGGGAACGAAAGCAGGCGGAATTATCGGTAACAGCGGGCAAGCTGCACTGGTTTCTCACGTATTCAATAGCAACGTAAACGTTATGCAAGCGATCATCGGCAATAATGCGACTGCTCCGAACGTGGAGGATGCGTATTATATCGCGGGTGGCACTGTGTCCAATTCAAACGCCGGTGTTGCATACAATGCCTCGATCCACTTTGATACACTGAATGCGAATGGTAAGTGGGTCGAAATTTCGGGAAAACCGGAACTGAAGGATCTTCATGTACATGATTTTGTAAATAATACGACCTTTAAGGATAATGGCGATGGAACGCATACCGTCTCCTGCGCCTGCGGTACGCCGCAGACCGGCGCATCCGCATCGTTGCATGATTACGGAGATAGCGGTATTTGTGCTTGTGGAGCATTCATGCCTATCGAAGAGATCACCACCGCGAAAGAATTGATGATCCTCATGAACGCCTCCTCGCTTTGGACCGACGGTTCGTATACGCTTGGCAATGACATTGATCTCTCCGAGTATACCGGTAGCCTCCGGCAACAGCCTATCGGAAACGCAACGATTGCTTTCAAGGGCGTTTTCGACGGTAAAGGGTATACGATCAGCGGTTTGGAACTTTCGGGTGTAGGTTCGATCGCACTGTTTGGTAAGGCCGAAAACGCGGAGATCAAAAACCTGACTGTAGAAGGTAGCATTACTTCAACGAAGAATTACGCAGCCGGTATCGTGGCAGAGGCTAGGAATCGGGTAACGATCTCTAACTGTACCAATAAGGCAACTGTTATAGGCGATGCAGACGTCGGCGGGATCGTTGGATATGCAGAGACAGGTTCTGCCGATCATTCCATTCTGATTGACTCCTGCGTGAACGAGGGGGCATTGCGTGGTTCGGGTCGCGTTGGCGGCATGATCGGTAGATTGTGGCAGAACGCAAGTAGCGGTACTGCCAAGATCTCTGCTTGCGTAAATAAGGCTACAGTGACGACCTCGGGCGGACAGGCTGCGGGCATGCTTGCCTGGTGGACTGTATCGAATGGAACAGAGCAGAGCTTGACGATCAGTGATTGCACCAATACCGGTGCTGCCACCGGAGGAAATGGAGCAACTGCGGGTATTTTTGGCTTTGGTCAGATCCAGACGGCTACAGCGCTGACGATCAAGAATTGCGACAACCTTGCGGACGATGTAAATGATAAGGTTCAGGACAATTCTTATGCCGCGGGTATTGCGGGAAGATTTGATATGGATGCTCCGCTTTCGCTCACTGTTGAGGATTGTACCAATACGATGAGCGTTTCGGGTGCGACGATCGCTGGTATTGTCAGCCGAATTTTATTCAAGACAGATGCTGTTACAAATTGTGTTTTGAAGTTTGACAACTGTGTGAATACACTTTCCGACGTTTCCGGTTATACTTCGACAATTACGGCTAACGGTTTTTCCGGCGGTATTCTCGGATTTATCGAGAATACAAAAGCGGCCGGCTTTGATCTGGATGTTTTGAATTGCCGCAATGATATGGAGATCGCCGGAGGAAAACAGGTCGGCGGTATTATCGCCAGCAATTACATCAGGGTTGCAGGTAATTCGTATGTATACAACTGCACCAATACCGGTAACATCAAGCTGAATACAGGCAATGAGGGTGTCGGCGGTATTCTTGGTTATTATTATATCGATTCGGATACCGTTGCAACAGTAGAGGCTTGTACCAATACCGGCAAAGTTACGGGAGCCGGTCATGCCGGAGGTATTGTTGGTTACCATAATGCTCCGGCAGGCAGTACGACAACCTTTACAAAATGTCTGAACTCCGGAGAAGTTACTGCAACTGCAAATGCTTATGCGGCCGGAATCGTTGCGAATTACTTCGCAAGTTCCAGTACTGCTTCTGCACTTTCGGAATGCATGAACTCCGGGTCGATCAGCAGTAAGGGCTTTGCGGGCGGTATCATCGGCATGCGAAACGGTACAACCACGGTAACGGACGTACTGAATACCGGTTCGGTTACGGCGGTACAGGTATCCGGAGGTATTATCGGTCACAGCGGAGAAAGTGCGCTGGTATCCCATGCATTCAACAGCAGCACGGCTGTTGCACAGGCGATCATCGGTGTTCCTGCTACTGCTCCGAACGTAGAGGATGCATATCATATCGCTACAAGCTCTGTATCCAATACCAACGGCGGTGTTGTATATGATGCTTCTACCCACTTTGATACACTGAATGCGAACGGCAAGTGGTTACAGGTTGCTATGCCGGAATTGCTTTTATTCCATAATCAGCATAACAACGAACTGGGCCTTGCATGGGTCGATTTGGGAGAAGCCGGCCATGCACCGATATGTCCTTGCGGAGATGAGTCCTCCATTGGCACAACGGTGGAACATACCTATGGCGAAATTGGAATCTGTACCGTGTGCAGAAACGCAGCTTTTTGTCAGCACCTCCGGACCGAAACGTATATCGATGGCACACCAAACTGTCACACCGATATTCTCTCTTGGGAGCGTTGCGCAGATTGTCATGCTAAACTGACGGCGGATGGCGAAGAAACTGTGATTGCGGCGGATGCAAAATATCACAGCTTCGCATGGGTGGTTGAGAATAATACCGTGGTCTGCAAGTGCGCTGTAGACGGTTGCGGCGTGGTTGCAACCGATATTGTGGCTCCCGGTACGTTTACAGAGTTATATATTTCCGAAGCAGGTCAGCCTTTCGGCGGCTTTTCGTCGGATGTTCCGCTGAACGATTACGATATGGCAATGAAGATTGCCGCAACGCAGGACAATGACGTTGTCATTTATATTCTTGGGCGTGCCTCCGTTCCGCTATCTGCCGGCGTCGGCTTCGGGTATACGTATCTCGAGCCTGCACATACCAATACAATTAAGGTCTGCGGCACGGATGGAGAGCTTGGCGTTCTTCATTTCGGCGGCGCGGACAGGGAAATGGTATACGGTCTGAATGGTCCGACAACCTTTGAGAATATAGAATTTTCCTTTGGTAACGTTGCAGAATTTCTTTTCTTGACGGCTCGCCACAATCCGTTGGTGCTTGGTGACGGCATAACTACAGATACCCATCAAGTTACAGGTTCGGGAGGAAAGCATTCCGGTTTGATCTATGTCGTTGGCGGTTGCTACAAGGGGTATTTCCCCGTTGACTGCTCGGACAAGAGCATGGATGTGACACTTTGCTCCGGCACCTACCGTACCGTTGTTGGCGGACACTATAGCGGCAAGAATTGCGGTGATGCAGGCGATATATCACTTAAGTTGCTCGGAGACGTCACAGTGCGTGACCAGATCTGCGCCGGTAATGTCTTTGTGGCAAGCGGAAAGATTTCCGTGACGATCGAAGGTAACCTTTCCATTGGTTCCTTTTTCACCTTTGGTTCGCACACGGCTGGACAGCGAGCAAGCGAGACGGTTGTAGTCCTGAATGGCGGTTCGGTTGCTGTTGATTCCTTCTATACGAATATGGAGACTGTGCCGACCCCGATCGGCTCTGTGGATCGGAATCACAATGTTCTGGCGTATACCGAGAAGCTTACGGTATATACGGATGAAAACAATTCTTCTGCAATGGCGATTCGTGAGGCGATACTGGGTTCTATCCTCGATGCACCTGATCTTCCGTCTGATTACAAGGATAAGGTGGTATTTCTCTTCAAGGGTGCGGATGCCTTTTGTCCGGTAGCACGCGGTTCCCATACTGCGGATGGCAATGCACCGGTTGTAACTACTTCTACCTGTACGGTACAGGGGTATGAGACTTACCATTGCTCGGCGTGTGATGAGGACTACAATGTATCGCTTCCGCTCGCGGCGCATATGCCCGGTGAAGCGGTTGCTGTAGCAGCAACCTGCGTTACTCCCGAAATGACGAGATCCTGCTGCATAGTTTGCGGTGCGGTTGAACACTCTGTAGTAGGAAGCACCTTTACAGAACATACAGATCCCGAAAAGACCGGTTTCTGCCAGGCATGTAATCTGAATCTGACCGCGAACTGCGAGCATATCTTCGGCGAGGCAGTCCCCTTTGTTTCGGGTTGCGGAACGGGCACACGTAAGACCTGTACGCTTTGCGGCAAGGAGCTTATCGATGTGGTCTCCACCGACCACAACTGGGGCAAGTATGTTGTTACCTTAGAGCCACTGGATATTGCTCCCGGCGTCAAGACCCGCACGTGCAAGTCTTGCGGTAAGACCGAGACTTCGATCATCTATTACGAAAGCAGTGCTATAAATGACGAGGTTATGGCGGTGAATGCAAGCGGTACGCTTGCCGACTTCTCGGTTGACACCTTAAAGCTCAGCAAGAGCGAAAAGGCTGCACTTAGCGCGTTGTTACAGCAGGATGCGTATGGTTCTGAGGTTAAAATCTCGTATGAGACGAATGGCACGGGCGTAACGAACATTACCTATTACATCCCCGTACCTGCAGAGTATAATGATTATGAAAATGCTAAGGTCGTTGTTCGCGATGATGACGGTAATATCCATTTCGTAGAATTTAAGATTGAAAAAGGATATATAGTATTTACATTTTGAATAGCAAGTGAAAATATACGGTTTTCTCCCTATTTATAGTGTTAAAAAGGGAGAAAACCCACTTCAAAATGTTTACATAATTTTCTATAATCAATTGAAAATTATTTTGCTAGGAGGTGAAGAAGTGTATGTTTAAGTATACGCAACGTCCGACATGGATGAAGAAAACAGAGCTTCTCGGCGAAAAGCCGATTTGCTTTGACTCTTTGCGCTGTAATACTGTTTTGCCTGACGATGTTGAATCCAGGCAACTTGTTTCGAATGAGATATTAGAGATCGGCATTATTACTGATGGCAGTGGTGTCTGTCAAGTGTTTGGGCAGTCTATTCCTTGCAAGAAGAGAGATGTTATCATTATTCCTCCGGATATGCCTCATAGCTATTTTGTAAATGACGGCAAAGAGGACCTGAATGTTTTTCGTATCTTCTTAGATGTTAACGATTGGTTTTCGGGTGAGATTGCCGATATTAGAAGCTCTCGCTTTTGTTACGGCGTGATCAGCGACGGATCGGTGCTTGCATATGCTACTCTAAACACATCGGCGTATGAAAGCATTATGAGAATTTTAGACACCATTTTGAATGAAGTTTCTGAAAAGCAACAGGAATGGCACGAAGCTATACGAGCCGAGCTTTCCAAGTTGTTTATCACTCTGGCCAGATATATTGGTAAAGCAGAGCATGCTCCCGTAAATACGGTTAAAGAATGGCATTATTCCAACACGGCAGTGCGAATGGTTATGGAAAACTTTTCGGACAGCAATCTTACGCTTGAAGCAATGGCGAAAAAACTATATATCAGTAAATCGCAGTTCAGCCGCCTTTTTAAGACGTTTACCGGAGAAAACTTTTCGGAATATTTGCGAACGGTTCGACTGAATCATGCGTGCAAGCTTTTGCGAGAAACCGAATTGACGGTAGACAAAATTGCGTATGAATGCGGTATAAAGGATGTTCAATCGTTTTATCGTAATTTTCAAAACTATATGGGGACAACTCCCCATTTGTATAGAATGGCTAAAAACAATACAAAAGGAGAAAAAATAATGGTTTTATTAAGTGACATTTCCGAGAAAATGCAGCAAGGTAGAAGCAAAGCCGTAGTTGAACTTGTTAAGCAGGCAATCGATGAGGGATGTGATCCGGAAAAGATCCTCAACGAGGGATTGCTCAGTGGAATGGATATTATTGGCGAAAAATTCCGTAACAATGAGATATTTGTTCCGGAAGTACTTGTGTCAGCACGTGCAATGAACATGGGAGCAGAGGTTCTCAAACCATATCTTGTTGCAAGCGGTGTTACAAATGTTGGTAAAGTATGTCTTGGCACCGTACAGGGCGACCTCCATGATATCGGAAAAAATCTTGTAAAAATGATGATGGAAGGTAAGGGCATTGAGGTCATAGACCTTGGTACGGATGTTTCTGCAGAAACTTTTGTAAAAACTGCTATTGAACAGAATTGTGATGTAATTTGTTGTTCCGCACTTCTCACAACAACAATGGCTGTTATGGAAGAAGTAGTTAAGCTGGCAGAGGCCGAAGGCATTCGCGATAAAGTGAAAATCATGATAGGCGGAGCTCCGGTCACTGAAGAATTCTGCAAGCAGATTGGTGCAGATGCGTATACGGATGAAGCGGCATCTGCTGCGAAAGTAGCATTTGCTTTTTGCCAAGAGAAAAAGTAAGCCCTCATAAAGGAGAGAACCGTTGTGAAAAAGTTATCAGCCGAGGCATATGCCTATTTGAACGATCCTGCGCTAATTGCTGAGAGAGATCTTTGGCTTTCGAGATTGAGCGCAATTTTTGACCGAAAAGAGGACGAATATAACAATCGCAAGGTTTTTACGCTTCACGGCATTGCTCCACGTCCGAAAAATGGTTCAAATCTGTATACTGATCCCGAGGATTGGGTAATCGAGTGTTTGGAAGAAATGTATACCCAAAGAGCTAAGTCGCAGGATGGCTTTACACCGGTGTGCATTTCCTATCCTGCATACGGTGTGCATTACGTGGATAAAATTCTTGGCGGAAATGTATACTTGCACGCAGGACAGTGGCATACCGACTATTTGAAAACACCGATCGGTTCTCTTGAAATGCCTGATCTTGATACAAATGAACTTTGGCAGTGCACAAAGAGGGCAGTGCAAACGTTTTTGGAGGCGGACGTGAAGCTTCCTCTGCAGGCTACTCCCGTTTTTGCAAGCGCACTGAACATTTTGATCAATTTGTACGGTCAGGAAGCGTTGATTGCTATGTATGAAGACGAGGATGCGGTGCGTCATGACCTCGAAGTGATCAATGAAGTAATCCGCAAAATGCACAGATGGTTTATCCATACTGTACCGAAAGCACAGTTGCAGGCGTGTGCTCCGTGGTCGCGAGCGCAACCGCAAGGATACGGTCAGATTTGCGGTTGCAGTATGCAGTTGCTTGGAACCGATTTGTACCGCGAGTTTATTGCTGACCTGGATGATGCAGTCCTTGGCGAGTATGAAAATGGCGGTATGGTACACCTGTGCGGGGCGCATACACAGCATCTGGAGACGTTTCGCAACATGAAGAATCTGCGTGCACTCCAGCTCAATGACCGAGCAGTAGAGGAACTCGACCTTTACCTGGAGGGAATCAGGGATGACCAGGTTCTATACGTTACTCCTTGCCCTACAATGTCGCTTGAAAAGATTTTGGACGTTTCGAAGGGCAAAAGAATAGTTTTGGCGGCAAACCTTCCTTCACCGGATATGCCGAAAGAATAAACAGGAGGTTGATTGCGATGAAAAAATTGTCTGCTGAAGCACATGCATATTTGAATGATCCGGCATTGATTGCCGAGAGAGATCTTTGGTTTTCAAGAATGCGTGCTCTTTTGGACAAAAAGGAAGACAAGTATAACAGCCGCAAGGTGTTTACTCTGCATGGCATTGTTCCTCGTCCGAGGAACAACGAGTATCTGTATACCGATCCTGAGGATTGGGTTATGGATTGCTTGGAGCTGATGCCCACGTTCGGAGTGCCACAGCAGGAGGGATTCTCCCCTGTGTGTGTAGAATATCCGCCATATGGCGTTCACTATATCGATAAGATCTTGGGTGCCAATGTGTATTTTCATGCAGGACAGTGGCATGCGGATTATTTGAAAACTCCCATCGGCTCCTTGGAGATGCCCAACATTGACGAGGATGAAACCTGGCAGCTTTCAAAGCGTGCGGCGCAGGCTTTTCTGGATGCGGATGTAAAACTTCCGTTGTTTGGATTGCCCACCCTTTCCAGCGCACTGAATATTCTGTTAAATCTGTATGGGCAAGACGCATTGATTGCCATGTACGAGGACGAGGACGCAGTTCGACATGATCTGGAGGTAATCAATACACTGATTCGCACTTTGCATAGATGGTATATAAACAATATTCCGAAGCAGCAGCTTCAGCCGGTTATATCCTGGGAAAGAACGCAACCTCCCGGATACGGACAGCTTTGCGGTTGTACCATGCAGCTGCTTGGTACAGCTTTATACCGTTCGTTCGTTGCCGACCTGGATGATGCACTCCTTGGCGAGTATGAAAGTGGCGGAATGATTCACCTTTGCGGTTCGCATACGCAGCATATGGAGACCTTCCGCAACATGAAGAATCTGCGTGCACTTCAACTCAACGACCGTGCCGCTGAAGACCTCGCGCTATATTTAGAAGGATTGCGGGACGATCAGATTCTGTACGTCAATCCTTGCTCCGGTATGCCGATCGAAAAAATTCTGGAGATTTCGAAGGGCGAGAGGATCGTGCTCGTTGCAAGGGTGCCTTCTCCGGATAAAACCGGGAAATAAGGGGATTTATAGGTACATACATATGAAAAAAAACATCATTGCTCTGCTTGAAAAAGTGGCAAAATCGGATAAAAAGCAGGGACTTCCCATCCTTTCGTTCCCTGCGGCACAGAAACTCGGCGTTACTGTTGAAGAACTTGTAAAGGACTCCGAACTGCAAGCCAAAGCAATCGAGACTGTGGCACATGCTACCCAAACGATTGCGGCAATCAGCCTTATGGACTTGTCTGTAGAAGCGGAGGCGTTTGGAGCCACGGTAAAGTTTGCTCACGACGAGGTGCCTGCTATTGTTGGTCAACTTGTTGCCGATGAGGCAGAGGCGGATGCTCTTGAAGTTCCTACCCTTGACAAGGGCAGAGCATCTGTTTGCGTGGAAGGTATCCGCCTTGCGGCAGAGAGAATTACCGATAAGCCCGTGCTTGCGGGTATGATTGGTCCGTTTTCTCTTGCCGGTAGACTGATGGACGTAACCGAGATCATGTATTTTTGTTATGATGAGCCGGAAATGGTACATAAAGTGCTGGAAAAGGCAACGGTGTATTTGATCGAGTACGCCAAGGCGTTCAAAGCGGCAGGTGCATCCGGCATTATGATGGCAGAGCCTCTTGCGGGCATTATGAGCCCTGCGATGGCAGCAGAGTTTTCCGTACCGTATGTGAAGAGAATCATCGAAGCGGTACAGGATGAGGACTTTGCACTGATCTATCATAATTGCGGCAATGCGGTTTTGACTATGGCTGAAGAAATATTTTCGCAGGGCGCTTCGGCTTACCATTTCGGAAACGCCGTTGACATGGAGAAAATGCTTGAAAAAGCACCGAGCAACACGGTTTGTATGGGCAATATCGACCCTGTATCCCAGTTTGCAGACGGTACGCCCGAAAGCATGACCAAAGCGGTGAACCGCTTGTTGGATGGATGTGCTAAATATCCGAATTTTGTGATTTCCTCCGGCTGTGACATTCCGCACCATTCGAGTTGGGAAAACATTGATGCGTTTTTTGAGGCAGTAGCGCAGTGGAGAAAATAAGCTATAGACAAGCCGTGCGGCGGACGCGGTGCCTGTAATAGGAACTAACATTTTGGATGCTAAAGGAGCGTGCGAATTATGCGAAAAATATTTCGTATTATAACTATGTTATTCATATGCTGCATTTTTGCACTTACCATATTTGCAAAAGAAACAGTATTGATTGACAATGATTTTTCTAAAACAGATCTTTCCGGTTTTCAGTTGAAGGGGAACTGGCAGGTTTCCGGCGGAGTACTTTCTACAGCCGAGGGTAGCGGCTCTGCATATTTGGTTTATGAGATTCCTGATCATTACAAAGGAAAGAGTTTTCAAGTAGACGTAGATTTTGTTGGTCATACCTCTACCGGCGGTATCCTGATTGGTGCGACCGGAAGCGGATTTACGGGTACACCCAGTGGCTTTTGGGGCTTTGACGGCTTTATCGGTCCTAATGGAGATTTGGCTGCCCTCGGCTGCTACAATGCAACCGGCGGTTGGGGCGGAAACATTCAAGTCAGCGATCCCATGTTGATGGTGGCAGACCTGCATTTGACCGCTCGCGTTGTCGGCAATAATTTGACCTATCTGGTCACGTCTTTGGACGGAGAAACTCAATATTTTGGAATTTCTTATGATCTTGGAACCGGCACCCCGAACGCAAATGCATATACTGCATTTGACGGCAAGATCGGCTTGCGGAAATTCTACACCGACCGAGGGGCGTTCGATAATTTTAAACTGACCGTTTTTGAAGATGACGTTCTGCCAACTTTGAATAGAAGCCTTCAACTCGGCGAGGTCGGTTTTAGATCTTCCGGGATAAGAAAGAGCGGCGAGACCGTAAGCGGCAGCGGCGCTATGCTGACTGAAAAATTGCTTCCGGCTGATTTTAAAGCGGAAGTTTTGTTAAAGCCCGAGGGCGTCAGCAAATTGCTTTTTGGCATGACCGATTCTAAAAACGGATATGCCTTCGAAATCAATAAGCCTCGGGAGACCGTTGCATTGTATCAGATAAAGGACGGTGCATATATTTGGCTGGCAAGCAAAAAAATGCCTGTAGGCGACGGTCCGTATCTGACTTCGGTTTCTGTGCATGAAAAGATCGCTACGGTAGTTTTTGATGCGTTTTCGCAGGGGGAGGGGGCGTTTCCTACCTTCGAGTTGAACCTGGCGGGTTATGCGGCCGGCAGATTCGGTGTCTGGCTTGAAGGGGGCACAGTTTCCTCGCTTGCGGTCACGGATAGCGTCGGCAAAGTCGGCGAGACCTATAGAAACCCGGTGAACACCGGTGCGGACCCCGCTTTATTATTCCATGACGGTACGTACTATCTCTACCACCGTATCACGTCGGGCAATAATATATTTCGTGTTTATACGTCTCCCAATCTTGTAGATTGGCTTGCTCGTGACGTTGTCTTTGCGCATAAACCCGATGAATATTCTGCACTGATTACCGGTTACATGAGTCCGATCCCGTTTTATTACGACGGTATCTTCTACTTATTCTTTTCGGCAAATATTGCCGGAGAAAGTCGTATTCTTTATGCGACCTCCGATTCTCCATACGGACCGTTTGAATATAAGAACGGAGAAAAGCCGTTACATTCGGTTGCTGAAATCTACGGATATCCGTTTTTGGATGACGACGGAAAACTGTATATGATTGTCAACCGTTTTGGTAACGGAAACCATGTTTGTATCGAAGAGATCAGGTTGCAGGATGGTGTTTTTTCCACGGTTCCCGGAACACTTACCAGGTTGATGTCTCCTACAACCGAGTATGAAAACGATGGTTACGGCTTTGTCAGCGAAGGCGGCGCTATTTTAAAGCATGACGGCTATTATTATTTGGTTTGGTCTACCGGTCATTTTAAAGGGCACTACGGCTTGGCGTATGCTGTTTCGGAGAATGTTCGCGGACCGTACACAAGATATGAATATAATGATATCTTGACCTACAACAGTGCCGTGGATGGCGTGGGTTACGGAGTCTTTGTTCCTTCGCCGGACGGAACGGAACTGTATGTGTTGTATCATAAGCATTTGTTGGTTGGTCAAGTGTCGCCCAGACAAACTTGTTTGGATAAGGTTCAATTTGTAAAAAATCCTAACGGAGGTCCGGATATTCTGACCATAAACGGTCCCTCTACTACTCCGCAGGTGCTGCCGTCCAACATCTACCGTTATGATGTCAACCGCGACGGAACCGAATCTCTTGCTGATATCATAGCCGTTGCCAAGCATGTTGCAACGTTTGAAAAAAGCTATGTTGGAACGTATGATGTAAATGCAAATCACGTTGTGGATTCCTACGATGTCAAAGCCATGCATGAACGTCTGGGTACAAGTGCAGTGGTAGAACTTACTATTGGATCTGATATTGCGTATATTGACGGCGAGGCAAAGATTCTGGATGCGGCGCCGATCAACCGCAACAATCGCACAATGCTGCCCGTTCGTTTCCTTGCCAATGCATTAGGCATTGACAATGACGGTATCAAGTGGGATGCGGCGACAAGAACGGCAACGCTTTCTAACAATGAGGTTACGATCGTTGTTACGATTGATGCACCTGCCATGACTGTAAACGGAGAGACCGTTGCCCTTGACTCGCCTGCAATCATTGCGTATGACCGCACGTATCTCCCCGTCCGTGCGATCGCAAATGCTCTCGGCGTTTCAAACGAAAACATCGCATGGGATGCGGGAACCTCTACGGCAACACTCGTGAAGTAGTTGCAGCGGTTTCGGCATAAACTTAAAAACAGCACTTGTTCAATTACGAACAAGTGCTGTTTTTGCAGTTTAACCAACGTTTATTATGATGCGTTCCTTTGCGCGGATGTCTTCATGATGTCTCTTGATGCAGTCAGCGCTACAAGATTTGCTGCGGTGAGCGACTTATTTGGAAAGCTGGCAAAAAGCAACCTGCACTAAAAAGACAAAAAAATCATTGGTTTTCTTGTGTTTTTTGCCTTGACAAAATTTTTGCGAGGAGATAGCATGTATGTGTATATTTATTATTTGTGTTGAAATTTACCGATTCTGTTGTTTTGTTTATCGCCTTCTTTGTTTTTAACACAAAAGTAAACTCTGTAAATTTATTTTCGAGGTGATGCTTATGAAAAAAATTCTTTTCTCTTTGTTATTCTGCGTAGTTTTGATTTTTTCCTCTTCAGCCGCAACTATGGAATTTGGGTATTATGACGCAGATCTTGACGGATGCGTTGGGATAGATGATGTATTGACGTATTTACAGATCATTCTCGATAACAAAGGAGAGGATGTTTCTTTGTTGCGTGCCGTTCAGACATTAAAGGCTGCTGTAGTAAGCACTGCGGTAAATGCTACAGTTGTTGCGGTAGATACTGAGGCACGTACTGTTTCTTTTTCAACCGCAGATACGGATAGCGTTACCTTCCCTTATGCACCTCTCGGAATTACGGACGTTCCGGATGAGAGCGCACTGATTGGCATACCTGCAACTTTGGCAATTACATATCCTATTGGCGAGGACACCGATATCTATGCTGCTTTCATCGGCTCGCATATCGGCGTTCAGTCCGGCACAGGTAGCCAACCCGCATCTATAAAAGTGCTGAATACAAAAAGTGAAAGCGGAAGCCATGTAAACGACGACTTCCATGCAGCTTCTGTGGAAATAAGCTACCGTGAAACGGTTGACCTCACCAAGGAATACCATCACCGTTTCCGTCTTGCTTTCTATCCGAGAGTGAAAAAGGTAAAAGACGACCTTTACGTTATGGCATATCATATTTATGAACTTGGAAAGCATATTTACTTTGCAACAAGTGAAGACAGCCTGACATGGAATGCTCCGGAGATTTTATATAATAATGATGCGGCCTACGGTAAGGTTCCCGAATATACAGACGGACCTCTCGCCGGTAAAACGGATGATAAATTTGTGGCAGTAAACCCGGATATCTGCGTACTGGATAACGGGGAACTCCTTTTGGTTTTTGCCTTGCGTCCTTCTGCAGGCTACAGAGACTACCCGGATCTGTCGGGCATTATGCTTATGCGCGGAACTGTGAACGCTGACAATTCTGTCACATGGACCGAACCGGAACAAATTACAGTGGGACAATTATGGGAGCCTTTCATTTGGCAGCGCGAGGACGGTCAGGTAGAAATATACTGGTCAAATTCCGCACCGTATATGAATAAATACGGATACGATGTAAAAGTACGTTCTGCCGGTGTTTCCATGATCGTTTCAAATGATAACGGTCACACGTGGTCTCCAAGTATCGAAGAAGCCAAAGCAAACGACTATCTCTTTACTCGTGTGTATAATGAACATTTAGGTTATACAAGAGGACAGGGCGCAGACGGAAACGTGCTGTCATCTACACCGATTCCTTACTTCGGCGGTCAGATGCCTGCCGTTACAAGACTGTATAACGGTCGTTCGCTTCTCGGAGTAGAGGTAAGAACTCTCAATGATAGATATATGTTCTCGTCTGCGGTAAGCAAGGAGAACGGAGACTGGGATTCGCTCGAACTTACAGAAGACGGTCCCGATAATGCCTCAACGCGTCAGTTGTTCGTTGGAGCAGGTCCGTATCTTGCAACCTTCCCCTCGGGTGAGGTTTACCTTACGATGCATTCCGACCGAGGGCTCCTTTATGAGATCGGAGCACCCGATGGCTCTGCTTTTACCGATAAGAAATTTGCCGTACTCCCGAAGGCCACCGGTATGTGGGGTGCAAATGAACTTGTAGGCACGCATGAAGTCATCTCTGTCGGTCAGCTCAAAACGAAGATAGTTACCGAAGGCGCAGACGGACAGACTACAACATCATATGAGTACGGTATTGAAATTGCACACTCGTATCTCAATCATCGAATTAACGCTCAAAAAACCGCAATCAACGTTGACAGCAATAGCAGAGATTGGGAAAACAATACCGATGCAATTTTTGTAGGCAGTGAATCTCAGGCACAGCTTTCCGTACAGGTTGCGCATGACGATAACAACGTTTACTTCCTGCTTTCAAGAATCGACAGCCTTCTCAACGCCGGCGACAATGCTTCTGTTTGCATTGCGGCGGGCAGTAACGCTTATTACAGAGTAGACATCTCCCTTACAGGCGACTATACAGTTACATTCTGTAATGGTGGCAATGAAACCGCCGTTTCAACCGGAAATGCTGCATATAAGCTGCACGGCATGGTAAATAACAGCAATTCCGACGATATCGGCGTATTGTATGAACTTGCTGTAGCGAAATCGGATGTGGGGCTCGAAGACGCTTCTGCATTCAAAATGTTACCGTCTCTGATAAACGTTGATGACGGCAATGCGATTACAGATACGCTTTGCGTTGCAGATGATATAGCTTGCTGGCCCGTAGTGGTTTTAGATTGATTTGATTAAAAACGCCATTGGAATCCAAAGCAAAGGATTCCAATGGCGTTTTCACATATCGTATTTTTTGCTAAAGAGCGGCGACTATCCGGTGTCACCATTTTACATTGCCGATCTGCACACGCTTTCTGTATTCGCTCGGAGAACATTCGATTTCTTTTTTGAAAGCCTCGGAGAAATAGTAAATGCTTGAGTATCCGATAGCTTCGGCTATAGAAGTCAGCGTATCGTTTGTTTCTCTTAAGAGTGCTTTTGCAAGACAAATTCTTTTTTGCTGTATGTACTGTGTGGGGGACATATTATGCATGGTTTTGAATGAATAACGGAAATGCGATTCGCTCATTTTAAAAGTTTTGGCAACATCTTTGACGGATAAGTCGGGATCGGTTATATGCGCATCAATGTATTCCCTGGCTTTCTCCATTCGCTGATGTTTTTGAGAAGGCAAATATGCCGGGGTGCTGGCTTTCAGAAAATCGGAATAAACGGCATAGAGAAGAGAAAGACAGTCAGCTTGCATAGTGGGTGCTTTAATACGCCAAGCAGTAATGATTTTTCGTATAGAATATTCAATATTCTTTCCGCCCGGAGGTACTATGGCTTCGCATTTTAAGAAAACGTTCTTGGGTAAATCAAAAATGAAATTTGCATATACGGCTCCATATTTTTCGCTCAACACCTCCAGTTCATATGAGCATCCGCAGGCAAGGAATAACAGATCGCCTTCTTGTACGGCAATTTTGTATTCTCCAAAATTATATACGGCTTTTCCGAAGACAACATACAAAAAAGTATCGTAATCGGGGTGTTGACGGGGGTGTTTCCCGAGAGAGAAATCCCAGCCGGTACCGTGGAGAAAAGTTTTGATATTCGGTTTAAGCTCGTTTAGCAAGCATGTGTTCAAAAAACTCACCTCTTGGTTCTATTGTACATCAAACAAAACGAAAATCAATAAAAAACAAGAAAAATATCTAAAATAATCAGCGCTTTTCTTAAAAAACGCTGATTATTGTATTTACAAACATTTTCCCCTTTGCTACTATGAAACTGAAAATGATATGAAATAGGGGGAACCGAAATGTATAAAGTTTTGTTTGATGCAGTGGATAGCTACGAAGCAGAGATTCTTGCTGCAGAACGACATATATGGGAAAATCCGGAAGTAGGCTACCGTGAATGGAAAACGCACGCCTTCATGAAAAAAGAATTTGAAAAGTTTGGCTATACCGTTCATGAGGCGGGGGATATTCCCGGTTTTTATGCAGACGTTGATACCGGTAAGGAAGGCCCGAAGATAGGCATATTTGCCGAAATGGATGCGCTGATCATTCCCGAACATCCTGAGTGTGATAAAGAAACCGGAGCAGTGCATGCTTGCGCGCATCATTGCCAATGTGCCGCCATGATAGGACTCGCAAAGGCACTCAAAGCAGATGGCGCTTTGGACGGTCTTGTCGGCAGTGTGCGGCTGTTTGTAGTTCCCGCCGAGGAAGGCATTGAGCTGAGTTACAGGCTTGAGTTGATCAAGAAGGGCGTTCTCCACTTTATCGGCGGCAAGCAGGAATTTATGTACCGGGGCTTTTTGGATGACGTAGACGTTGCGATGATGGTGCACGGCGGAAGTCACCGTTTTTCCATTGAAGTTGGCGGCAACGGCTTTATCAGCAAAAAGCATACATTTATCGGAAAGGCGAGTCACGGTGCGGCACCGTCGGGCGGTTTGAATGCCCTTTATGCGGCAACAAATGCGCTGAGTGCGGCAAATGCCGTTCGTGAGCGTTTTAGCGGAGATAATAAATTCCGTTTCCATCCCATTATCACCAAAGGCGGCGAGGCTGTGAATGTGATCCCTGCGGAGGTCGTTGTTGAAAGCTTTGTCCGTGGCGGAAACATGGAGCAGATCGTAAAAGCGAACAAGGCGATAAACAAGGCATTTGCAGGAAGCGCGGCTGCTATGGGCTGTCGATTGATCATAAATGACCAGATAGGTGCGGCTCCGAGAATTGAAGATAACAATTTGCGTAGTGCCTTTGTAGACGTTGCAAAGATGTTTTACACCGATGAAGAAATCCATGCATACCGCCCGTGGAACGCCGGATGCACGGACATGGGTGATATTTCAACCGTTATGCCTTCCATTATCGCATACGTCGGATGCAGTATGATTCCGTGCCACACAAAGGCTTTTGTAGTGGAGGATGCGTATAACGCATGCGTTGTCAGCGCAAAACTGCAGGCAGGCTTTGTATACAGACTTCTCTCCGATAATGCGAATCTTGCGAAAAAGGCGATCTCGGAGGCGGTAACACCGTTTAAGTCCATAAAGGAATACTTGACCGAGATGGAGAAGATCGTATTTTGCGGCGACTGTGTTTTCTATAATGAAGACGGAAGCATTACTATAAAAACCGAATAGATTTAAGGAGGAAAAAATGAAAAAGGCATTTAGATTTCTTTTACTTGTGCTGATTGCATTTACTGCGATGATTGCTGTGGTGCATGCGGCTGACGTGGTATACGTATCAGGCAACGGTACAGGAGACGGCACAACCGCCGATTCACCAACCGCTGACATTGCGGCGGCATATGCTTTGCTTGGCGAAGACGGCGGTACAGTAGTTTTCGTAGGCGAATATACAACATCGGCAACAGTAAACTTCCCTAAACATTCAGCAATTGTTAAACTGACAAGTGTGTACGGCGGAGTTGATTATCGTAAGGATGCCGATGCTTCTGTCCGCTATAACGGTACCGGATTTATCAAATTTAACGGTCCTACCGAAATAGACGGACTTACCGTAAAGCTTGATAAGAGCTCGGCGGGCTTTGTTGCAAACTTCCATCCCCTTACAATTGGCTACGATTTTGCGGTAGTCAACACCGACGGTACGACTACATACCGTATGTATCTCGTCGGCGGGCAGAACCAGGATGCCGATATCGGCACTCTGGATGTAGGTGAGACCAACGAGATCAAGGTGTATAGTGGCAAATTTATAATGGTCAGTGCATTCAGCCGCAGCATTGCACTTTCACATAGTGGAACTGTTACTGTTACTATCGGCGGAACCGCTGATGTAAGAGATCTATATTTCGGCGCTATGTCAAACGGTGCAAAGGGCGGTACGGGTATTGTTTACCTTGGTGAAAATGCAAAAGTAACCAACGCATATCTTTCGGGCAATACTGTTGGTATGAACGGCAGTGCAATTCTCAATATGAAGGACAATGCATCTGTCGGTACATTCAAGAATTCCTCTGCAAGTTATTTTGAAAACGGCAAGCGTGAGCTTTATTATACCTCTACAGTAACACTTCCGAGCGATTATGCATTGCATTTTGATACTGTAGTGCAGACCGATGCTCCTGTAGAAGCTCCCACTACCGTATATTTGGATGGCACCGGTGAAACTACCGGCGAACACGTGTATACGACAATTGAGGCCGCGGTGGCTGCACTCTCCAAGGAGGGCGGACAAGTTATCGTTTGCGGTGATACTGCCACTGAAAACAAGTCAATTACGATTGGCGGAAAAAGCGGTAAAGTAAAGGTTACTGCTATAAACGGTGCAAAGTTCACAATTTCTCGTACACTTAAATTCTCCAGTGAATTTGAATTTGATGATATCGAGCTTGTCAGTTCCTCTTCCTCTATGGCATTTCTTTATGCCATGGGGAATAAGCTTACATTCGGCGAGAACGTTACAACGACCAAGACCGATAGCGGCATTTGGTTTGCACTTCTCGGCGGTGACAGCTCGGGAACCGTAGAGTATAATTCTCACCTCGTTGTAAAAGCGGGAACTTTCCGTGTAATTTACGGCGGTAACAATCAGGGAACCTTTAACGGGAACTCTACTGTAGAGCTTTCGAACGTAACCGTAACGGGAACGCTTTCCGGAAAGTGTTCGTCGGGCACCTTTAACGGAACCTCCTCTATTATAATTGACCTTCGCGGCGGCAAGTCTGTCAGTGCAGGTACATACAAAGAAACACCCACTGTCCTTGTTGATGAAGGCTACGAGGCTGTTTTAGAAGATGGAACGTATTCTCAGCGTGAAATCGCAGAGGAGCCGGAGGCAGAGCCGAAGACCGTTTATGTGGACGGTACCGGAAAGACGGAGGGGGCATATACGTCTCTTTCGGCGGCACTTTCGGATATGCCCGGCGGCGGAACGGTAGTTGTTGCAGGCAATACCACAATTTCCTCTGAGACCGTTCTTCCGGGGACAGCAGCGGTTACGATCACAAGCGTATATGACGGCAAGGATTATACAGATACAGCGGCACTCAAGATTTCTGCTAACCTCACGCTCGGCGGCGACACTACTTTTGAAAACGTTGTTCTCGAACGTGTAAAGAATGCCGACGGTAACTATTATATTGCGGCGGCGGGTAACAAACTTGTCATTGAAGAAAGCGTAATTTGTCTGAACTATACAGGCTATCAGTGGCTCTCTGTTGTAGGCGGTACCCTCAGCGGTACGCACAACGGCGGCTCACATATAGTTGTTAAGGCAGGGCACTTCCGCAATCTGTTCGGCGGTAACTACAAGGGCGATTTCTATGGCGACTCTGTTGTGGAAATCAGCGGAGGTATGTTTGAAAACTCGGTTTGCGGCGGTAGCTACATCGGCAATTTTACCGGCGATGCATACGTTACCTTCGGCGGAGAGGCTTCTATGCTTTACGTCTCCTCTGCACCCGCGGGCCTTGTCGGCGGCACACTCGGTTCGGGCGGCAGCGGTTCTTACACCTTTACGGGTGATACGCATTTGACCATCCTTGGCGGTGCTTCGGTAACTACGAATGTTATAGGCGCTTCCAGAGGTAAAGACGTTACCCATATTGGTGACACATATGTTACTATCGACGGCAATCCTTTCGTTTATTATTCTGTTTATGCAGGCGGATACGCTTCGCCTCTTGACGGTAATACGCACACGGTTATAAACGGCGGACTTGTCTGGGGCAATCTCTTCGGCGGCTCCTATTCCTCTACGGTAAGCGGGAATGCTACTGTTGAAATTAACGGCGGTAAGCTTTGTTATTACAAGACCAACGATGCAAGCTCGTGGCCCGAACCCGCAGGTGCAAGAAATGTATACGGCGGCGGTTCGGCAGGCAGTACGCTCAGCGGTACTGCAACTGTCACTGTAAGCGGCGGCAGCATTTACGGCGATGTAAACGGCATCGGCGGTGAAGAAGCAACAGTTGTCGGTAAGACGACCGTTACCGTAAAGGGCGGCGAAATCGTAGGTAAGATTGGCACTGCAGACACCACCGTGATAGACCTTTCAAATGGAAGCAGCCTTTCTCTCGGTGTTTCCTCCACTGTAGATACACTTATCGGCGGCGGTAATCTTTTGATTGGTGCAAATAATTTGCTTAAAGTCGGCACGCTTTCAGGTAAGACGGCACTTTCCATCAACGGTTTGCCTTTGCCTAAAACTTATGTTTCGGTCACTACTGTTTCAGAAGAAGCCGAGATTAACTATGTAGCACAGGATAACGAAACACTCACTAAGAGCGGCAACGATTATTTGGTTGATTTTGATGGTTCGTTTAAGCAAACCGTAGTTACAGTACATTTTAAAGAGGGCTGCGAAATCCGTACCCGTGCCGGCAAGGACGATGCAGGCGGCTGGCTTACTCCCGACTCGTCGACTGATACCAGTGCAACATATACACTCACTCCCGGACTTCATAACAGCGTTTTAATTTACACCTCTACCAACTATCAGCGTAAGTTTTTCTATGTAGACGGCAGAAGTGAGAAGATGGATGTATATGTAGAGTTTGATGCAAAGCAGGGAATCGGATATGAGGCACGCTTTGCAGGGCTTCATACCGATCAGGTTCTTGAAGAATTCTATGACACTTCAAACATTGAGGGCTTCAAGACTCCCGATTCTCCCTATTTCAAGAATCATCCAACAGGCTCGATAAGATTTACTACACATGAAGAAACAGTTGCATTTCTTGCCGAAAAGCAGGCGGAATGCGATTATATGTACACCTTCTATCCGTCAAAAACAACAGTTCGCGGCTTTGATTTCCCTGTGGTAATATTCACCAAGGACGAGATTCCCGAGGGGGCAACCATTGAGGAGATAGGCAGAATTGTCAGCGCTACAAAGGGACGTGAGGTAGTTATGATATCGGGCGGTGTGCACGGCTGTGAGCCTTCCGGTGCAGAAGGCGCTCTTGCGTATATCTCCGAGCTTTGCGGAGAATACGGAGAAGAAGTGTTTGCAAGCGGTTATCTCGGTGCAGTTATCATTCTGCCTAATATAAATCCCGAGGGATTGTATATCTACTCACGTGGAACCGATGCAGATGTTGCCAATACTAACATAAACCGTGACTATATGGCACTTTCTGATATTGCATCGCAGACCTACACCTCGGTTTATCAGAAGTTTATGCCAACCATTACCGTGGATCTGCATGAATCGCTTGCTACTCCCGTATGGTCTGACGGCGATATTATGACCGATATTTACGATGCAGGTCTTTCCTATTACGGAAATATAAGCGGTCCTCACGCTAAGACAATGGATATCCTGTACGGCGACCTTGCAGCCGCAAGTGACAATATTGGTGAAGAGCTATGCGCAGATACCTTGCACGGAGTAGAAGAAAAAGGTATGCGTATCTGGTTCTATGAAAAGAACGTAGCACCTAATTTCTCCCGTAACTATTGTTCCAATCTTGGTTCTTTTGCGTATACTACCGAGATTCCCGGAACCGAAGCGGATGCAAACTATGCTCGCCGTGTATTCACACAGGTAGCGGTTGTCAAGGAACTCGTAGGTCTGGCAAACGAATCCGAGGGTGCGATTGCCGGTGCGGTTGCAAAAGCAAGAGAGGAGCTTGGACTCTCCGCACAGATTTTCAATGCTCGCCGACCCATCGTTATCGACCAGGCGACAGCAAG
>JAZQHV010000086.1:0-7939 GCA_045540755.1 Eubacteriales bacterium | reverse complement strand
GTTCTACCTTTGGCTCCCTCAGACGAGGGATGCTGTCATAGCGACGCTTTGCGTCGCATTGGCGGCTGACTGAGGGAGGGAAAAAGTAAGAAATTCCATGGATCTCTCCCTCCGACACGCTACGCGCGACACCTCCCTCGTCTGAGGGAGGCGAAGAAAAAGCTCCAGTTTACTCACCGTTAAATTCCAATTTATCTTTCCTCCGAATGAGGATTTTTCATCTATAGAACGACTAAATATAAAAATATTGTAAGGTATACCTTAATTTTTTCTTAAAGATATTGACTGCGTATATATAGCATGGTACAATAACTGTACTACTTAAAATAGGACACTTTAAAAAAGGGGAACACGATGGCAAAAAACAGGCTGAAAAAGGACAGACGGTTGCAAAGAGAGCGGTATAAGACCTCTCTTTTTATCGCGCCGTCCTTTTTGGGCGCGGCAGTATTCTACATATTGCCGTTTTTTGTCGTGGGCTATTATGCCGTCATTGATAACATTTTCAACCCCGAGTTTGTGGGATTTGCCAACTTTGCAAATCTCTTGCGCAACAGCATTTTCCGCATGGCGGCAAAGAATACGGCGATCTTTTCGGCAATCGCCGTGCCGCTTGCGGTCACCATTCCTCTTTTGTTTGCCATTATGCTGATGCGTAAACTGCCGATGGGCTCTTGGTTCAAGACTGTGCTCATCAGCCCGCTCATGGTGCCGACCGCCTCGGTCGTGCTCATCTGGGAGGTGCTTTTCCATTATGAAGGCACGGTCAACAACTTCCTCACGACCTTTGGTATCGACCGCATCGACTTTTTCAAGTCCGACTGGAGCCTGCTTGTGATCGTGTGCCTCTTCCTCTGGAAGAACATTGGCTACAACATGATCCTCTTTATGGCGGCGCTCGCCGCGATCCCGAGGGATATCACCGAGGCGTGCATGCTGGACGGTGCAGGACCTGTGCGCGTGTTCTTTCGCATCAAACTGCCGTATATTTTTTCCACGGTGCTGTTTGTGACGATCCTGTCGCTCATCAACTCCTTCAAGATCTTCCGTGAGGTCTACCTCATGACGGGCAATTACCCCTATGAAAAGCTGTATACCTTGCAGCACTTTATGAACAACACCTTCAATAATCTCGATTATCAGAAGCTGTCTGCCGCCGCCATTCTGATGTGCGCGGTGATGGTCGTGATCATCGGTATCCTCTTCCTTGTGGAAAACAGAGTAGGGAGGGACATCGAATGAAGCCAAAGACCTTGCGAAAACTCCATGCGGCACGCCGCCGTCTGGCGACCGCCATCCTGTTCGTTTTCTTCTTCACCGTATGCATCGCCTTTATCCTGCCCACGGTGCTGACCTTCACCAATTCGCTCATGTCGAAAAGTGAGATCGCCGCAAACTACGGGCAGATCTTTCAAAGCGTTGCGGGGGATGCAAAGACCTACGTTGCGGGTGAGACCAATCTCAAGCTCATCCCCGACATGATCACCTTTTCGCAGTATGAAAACGTACTGCTCCGCAATCCGCAGTATTTGTTCAAGTTCTGGAACTCGGTGATCCTGACCGTGCCGATCGTATTGCTTCAGCTTTGCGTGGCGGTGCTTGCCGCCTACGGTTTTGCCCGCTTTTCGGGCAAGATCCGCAGTCTTTTGTTCTTTGTCTACGTCATCCTCATGCTGATGCCGTATCAGGTCACGCTGGTGCCGAACTATCTGGTGTCGGGGTGGCTGGGCATTCTGAACACGCCGTTTGCGGTCATTCTGCCCGGCATCTTTTCACCGTTTGCCGTATATATTCTCACCAAGTTCATGCGCCGCATCCCTGTGGCGATGTTTGAGGCGGCAAAGTTGGACGGCGCAGGGGAATGGCAGATCTTTACGCGCATCTGCCTGCCGATGTCGGGGGGCATTCTCTACTCGGTGGCGATCCTCATTTTCATTGACTACTGGAACATGGTCGAGCAACCGCTCGTCCTGCTTTCGGATACTGCCATGCATCCGCTTTCGGTATTTCTCTCGCAGATCAACGCGGGGGACGCCGCACTTGCCTTTGCAGTGGCGAGCATTTATATGGTCATTCCGCTTCTGACCTTCCTCTACAGCGAGGAGCATATCATCGAGGGCGTTGCCTACGCGGGCGGCGTCAAGGGATAGAAAGGATACGTACTATGAGTCAAACCAACAAGCGGGGCTGGATCAAAAACCTGCTCATCATTTTTCTGGTGATCATGCTGCTCCTGACCCTCTTTTCCAATACGATCATGAATCGCTCTTTGCCCGAGGTCTCCGTGTCGGGCGCTACCCACGCGCAGATCACAGCGCAGGTCAAGCTGTCGGGCACCGTCAGCGCCAACCGTTCGCGGCAGGTTACGCTGGAGGAGGCGCGCACGGTGGACAACGTGCTGGTGCGCCGCGGCGATACCGTACGGCGCGGTGACGTGCTGGCAACGCTGGTCGCGGGCGAAAGCGCGGACGTCTACAGCCTCGAGATCGAGCTGCAGCGCATGGAAATTGAATACAAGCAGATGATGCTGACCGAAAACGACTCGCTCGTTTCCTATTATCGCATCATCGAGGACAGCAAAAAGGCGATTGCCAAGCTGGATACATACCTTGCCGATTATACCGCCTTGGAAATGGCGGTCAAGGCGTGTGAGGACGAGGTTGCGGTGCTGGAGGCAACGCTGGAAACGGCGGAGGACGATCTCGAAACGCTTACGGATGCCAAAAAGGCACTGGAAAAGGAACAATCCAAGTATTCGAGCGGAGGGTATACCACGCAAAAGGCATACGAAAAGGCGCTGAAAGCGCAAAAAGCACTTGTTAATGATGCGGACGATGCGACTTCCTTGGCTAAGCGTACCCGCAGTGATCGACTGAAGGCGCGCGCCGCGGCGCAGGAAGCGCTGGATGCGTTTGATAAGGCGTTGGAAAACAAGGAAGAATTGCAGGCGGACCTTACCGCCGTGAACCGCGAGCTTGACGGCAGAGACAGGGACGATCTTGACGACCTTGGCGAGACTCTTGCGGACAAGCGCGCGGCGTACGATGCGTTGGTCAATACGCCCGTAGATCCCGAAAATCCCGATGCAGGTCCTTCTGACGATGCGATTGCGGCACTTGCCGCTGAGATCGCGGCGCTGGAGGAAGAGATCGAGGATCTCGAAGCACTGTTGGATAGAAAAGCGGAACTGGAGGAGGCTCTTGCCGCACTGGGCACAGCTTCCGACCGCGCCGTGCTCGCCGAGCGACTTGCCAATGCCGCCGCGGCGTACGATGCCGCCGATGCGGCGTACGATGCCGCGCTTGCCGCTGAGGAGGAGGCGCGCGATCGCTTGGAGGAGATGCAGGAGGAAGGCTTCGAGTATTTCTTGTTGCAGGACCGTATTGACGATTACGCCGAAAAGATCGACCTCGCGACCGATGCGCGCGACGAGGTCGCCGAACAGCTTGCTGATGCCGAGGAGCGACTTGCCGAGGCAGAAGGCGAGCTTGGGAAAACGCCCGAGGAGTGCGAGGAGGAGCGTATCACGCATACTCGCGCTATAGAGGATGCCGAGGCCGCCATTGCGCTTGCCGAGACCAACGGTGCGATCAAGGATGAGACTGCAAAACTGAATCTTGCGGTAAAAAAGAGAGAGATCGATCGCAAGCGTAAGGAGATCGCCGATCTGAAGGCGCAGATCTCCGAGACCGAGGTCAAAGCGCCCGTAGGCGGCACGGTTGCTTCGGTCAGCGTGGTCTCCGGCGACGAAGTGGAGGCCGAGACCGTACTTTTTGAGATCACCATGGATGAAATGGGCTATACCATGGAGTGCAGTGTGACCAATTCGCAGGCGGCGCGTCTGCACGTCGGACAGGAGGCGGAGGTCCAGTATTACTACTGGGGTGAAAAGCCTGTCGTTCGCATTAGCCAGATCGTCGGCGATCCGAACAGCGGCGGTAAGAATAAACTCGTTACCTTCTTGGTCGAGGGGGACGTCAGTGAGGGCACCTCGCTTTCGCTTGCGATCGGTACCGCAGGTGCAAGCTATGACACCGTTCTGCCGAACAGCGCCATCCGCGAGGATGCAAACGGGCAGTTTATACTGCGCGTGGTTGCAAAATCCTCTCCGCTCGGCAACCGCTACTTTGCGGAACGCCTTGACGTAGAGGTGCTTGCCTCGGATGCAACGCGGAGCGCGGTCGATGCCTCGCTTTCTTGGGGTGATTACGTGATCACGGGTGCTTCCGTGCCGATCTCCGCGGGCATGCAGGTCCGCATGGCGGAGCAGTGATCCGTATGAAGAAGAGATATATCGTTTTCGGCGCGCTTGCGCTTGCGTTTGCACTTTGCGCAGTCTTTCTCGGATGTGCGCGGCGGGGCATCACGCGGGAGAATATGCGTGACTTTGCGGCGGAGACCTTTCGAGGCGATTCCGAAACGCGCTACGCACAGCTTGCCGCCTATCTCACGGAGGCAGACCACCTCACGCCTGACGGAATGATGGGTTTGCGCGTTTCCTTGGAGGCGGCGCTGACCGAGGCGGCGATCGACCCGTTGAACGGCTATCGCCTTGCCGCATCGTGTGAGCAGGAGGTTTCCCTCGCGCGGAATACCGTGACGGCTGATGCCGTTGCTACCGTTTATTTCGGTGACTGGTTCGGCCTGCATCCGCAGATCCCGCTCCACGGCGGCATCTTGCGCGAGAGTGCCGCAACCACCGACTTTTGTGTGATCGACGATCTTGCCGCATGGCGCCTGTTCGGCGCGACCGACGTTTGCGGCATGGATATCACCATCAATGACAGAATCTACACGGTCAGCGCGGTGCTCCGCGCCGACCGTGGGAAATACGCCGAGTTCTACGGCGAAAAGCCGCGTGTGTACCTCCTTTGGTCTTCGGCGGCGATGCGCGATACGCGCGTGACCTTTACAACGCTGGAAGCATTGCTTCCCGATCCGTACACCGATGCGGCGAAGAACATGTTTACGGAGGCGGTCACCTCCTACACGGAGGAGGTCGTTTCGGTGACCGATCGCTTCAGCGTCCCCTCGCTGTACAAAAACATCCGCGACCTCACGCATCTTGGGGTCATGGAGGGGAAAAGGTATCCCTATTATGAAAACGCGGCGCGCGTGATGGAGACGAAATGCGCCATCCTGCTTGCGTTTGAAACGGCATGCTACGCACTTGCCGTACTCTTTTTCGGCACACTTTGCGTGCTGATCTATCTGCCCGTTTCACGGCATCTGCGGGAGAAGCGGCTTGCCAAAAAACGTCATGCAATTTATTGAGCATAGAAAGGAACTGCTATGAAAAACACCGTTCGTTTGTTTGCCGCATTGCTTGCGGCCGTTATGCTTTGCACCGCACTTGGCGGTTGCTTCAGCAGTAGTAAGCCTCTGCCCGAAAAGCAGACGGTTGACAAGGTATACCGCTACACGACCGAAGAGCTGCTCCACATTCAGAATGAGGTGACCTCGGGCGAGGAGTTCAACGGCTCCACGCAGATCGGTCAGACAAATCTGGATGCAAACGGCTACCTCTACACCGTACAGGAGCTTGATAAAAACTACGCCATCACCGCGATGAAGGCGGTACTCGGTTCCTATGACGGCGGCGAGACGGTGGAGATCGCGCTCCCCGTATACGACAACGAAAACGGCTACCGCGGCATCCGCGACATGGTGCGCCTGCCCGACGGTCTGCTCACGACGGTGTACGAAAACGTGCTCGTGGATGAGAAGAATTACGTCTATGAAAACCGTTTCCTTGTGGAGATCTACAACATGGACGGTACCCTGCGTTCCTCGTTGAACGTCAGCGACCTGTTTGAAAAGCCTGCCGATAGTGAGAACTACTATTTCGGCATTGAAAACGCCTTTTACGGTGCGGGCGACCTCTTTGTCACCTGCTACGGCAGTGACGAAACGGTACGTGGAAAGCTCTTCCGCTTTGGTCTTGACGGCACGAAAAAGGAGTCGATCACGCTACTCCCCGAGGGGACGGACGGCTACGTGCAGAGCGCACGCATGCTGGGTGAAAACAAATTGCTTGTCCCCGTGGAGACTTACACGCAGAACGACTACAAGCAGCAGCTTGTGACCATCGACCTCAACACGGGAGAGCGCACGGAGACCGATGTCGGTAACAACTACGAGATCATGTACCGCTCCTTTGTCGGCGCGGACGGCGGTCTCTACTATTCCAACGAAAACGGCATTTTTTCCTTTGATCTTGCGACGGGTAATGAGGAAAAACTGGTCGATTTCCTTAACTCCGACTACATCTATCGCTACGGCAACTTCTTTGCGGTGAGCCGCGATAAGTTCGTCACCCTCAAACAGGATGAGGATTACGAAAAGGGTGAGCTTTCTCTGGAGCTTTCGGTGCTGACCAAGGTGCCCGACGAGGAGCTTGTGCCGAAGTACCTCGTCACGGTTGCTTCTGCGGGCGGCGCATACAGCTTCCGCGAGCAGATCGTGGAGTTCAACCTCGCCTCCGAAGAGTATCGCATCAAGTATCTGGACTACTCCGAGTACAACACCGAGGAGGACTATCAGGCGGGACAGAAGAAGTTGCAGGAGGATATCCTTGCAGGCAACGTGCCCGACGTGCTGATCACCGATCAGGAGTTCTCTGCGGCAAAGTACGCAAACAAGAACCTTTTCCTCGATCTGTATACCTTTATCGATCAGGATCCCGTGCTCACGCGCGATAAGTTCCTCGACAATGTGCTTGCCGCTTGCGAGACCAACGGAAAACTCTATGAGATCCCCACCAACATGTATTTGATGGGCTTTATGGGACACAAGGATAAGATCGGCGAGTTCCGCGGTCTCACGCTGCGCGAGTTTACCGAAAAGGTCAAGGCTCTGCCCGAGGGCGTGACCTTCTTCCGCGAGGGAGATTACAGCCGCGAGAACCTGCTTGAGGTATTCTTCTTCATCAACTACGTCAACTTCCTCGACCCCGCTACCGGTCTTTGCCGCTTGAGCAACGACGAGTTCAAGGCAATGCTGGAGTGGCTTGCCACCCAGCCGGAAAAGTCGCGTTGGGAGCAGGAGGATTTCAATTACGAGACCTTCGACCACGAGGCATATCAGAATATGTACAAGGAGGGTAAGGCGATCGCAACGTGGACGTCGCTGGATTCCTTCAATTCCTTCCTCAACTACAGCTATGAGTTCGGCGATGCGCCTCTCGATTTCATCGGTGCGCCCGCGCCCGACCGTGAAGGTATGGTGTTTACCGCAACCAACCTCAAGTTCCTCGTCAGCGCCAAGAGTGCATTCCCCGAGCAGGCATGGAACTTTGTAAAGGTGTTCTTTACCGAAGAGAATCAGCGTGAGCTTGGCTGGGGCTTCCCTGTGACCAAGGCGGCGCTGGATGCCGAAAAGCAGGAGGCGCTGGACGAGATCGCAAGGCGCGAGGCAGAAGCCGCTGAAAACAGCGCAAACAACGGCATTGCAAACGACGATGTCGCCGTTGAGGAAGTCATCGTCGGCGGAAACGGCATTGTCACCATGCCCGTATACCCGTCCCGTGAGCGTCGCTATGCGACCGTGGAGGACGTGGAGGCTATCTACGGTTACGTCAAGAGCGTGAAAAAGCAGATGCGTTACGATTCGAGCATCCTCGATATTATCAAGGAAGAGGCATCCGAATACTTCGGCGGTAAAAAGAGCATTGATGACGCCGCCGCCCATGCAGAAAGCCGCATCAATATCAAGCTCGGCGAACAAATGTAAAGAAAAAGACCGCGAAAGCGGTCTTTTTTCACGGAAAGTGAAACGATAAATTATAGTTTATCGGATTGTTCTACCTTTGGCTCCCTCAGACGAGGGATGCTGTCATAGCGACGCTTTGCGTCGCATTGGCGGCTGACTGAGGGAGGGAAAAAGTAAGAAATTCCATGGATCTCTCCCTCCGACACGCTACGCGCGACACCTCCCTCGT
>JAZQHV010000085.1:0-10989 GCA_045540755.1 Eubacteriales bacterium | reverse complement strand
GACCAATCCTTCCGTCGCCTGTCGGCGCCACCTCCCTTTACACAAGGGAGGCTAAAATACGATCAAACCAAGGCTCCCTTGTGTAAAGGGAGCTGTCAGCGTTAGCTGACTGAGGGATTGGTACTTTTCAAACTATAATTTTTCGGTTACTTTTCAATCTTTTCAAAATCCTCGGCGCCGTGCTTGCAGAGCGGGCAGACAAAGTCGGCGGGGAGCTCTTCGCCCTCATAGATGTAGCCGCAGATCTTGCACACGTAGCCCTTCTTTTCGGGGGCGGGCGTCGGCTTCGGCTTGACATTGTCGAAATAATACTGATAGGTCATGCTCGGCACGTCGGAGAGGATCTTGGTCTCCACGACGTCCGCGATAAACATCGTGTGCGTACCGCAATCCACCTCGGCAACGACCGCGCAGGAGATGACTGAATTCGTAAACTTCGGCAGGTGCAGAATGCCGTTCCCCGTGCGATGCTCGACTTCGCAGTCGGCAAACTTGTTTACGGTCTTGCCGCTCTGAAAGCCGAAATGCTCAAACACGCGCATTGGAGTCTCTACGGTCAGCGTGGAGAGATTGAACGCACCCGTGCGCCAGATCATGTCATGGGTATAGTTTTGCTTATTTACGGTGATCGAAAGGCGGCAGGGATTCGACGTGATCTGCACAGCGGTGTTGATGATACAGCCGTTGTCCTTTTTGCCCTCGCGTGCCGTCAGCACGAACAAGCCGTAAGAAAGCTTAAAGAGAGCAGTTGGGTCGATCTTGCCTGCAACGGATTTTTCATATATCGGAAAAGGCATTTTCTTCACTCCTCTTGCAATTTTTCTGTTTTTATTATATCATTATTATGCGGAAAGAACAATTCTATTTTGCAAAAAAAAACGGAGTTTTTTATGCAGACATTTGTATTTATTCTGGAAATGATCGGTACTGTCGCTTTTGCCGTTTCAGGCGCCATGGTTGCACTCAAAAAACATATGGACGTTTTCGGTGTGGCGATCCTCGGCATCGTTACAGCGGTCGGCGGCGGCGCAATTCGCGATATTATCCTCGGCATCACTCCGCCCACCATGTTTGAAAAGCCCGTGTACGCACTGGTCGCTACGTGCGTTTCGATCGTGGTGTTTATCCCTGCCATCCGACGGCTACTCACGCGCAACCACCGTGTGTACGAGATCACCATGCGCGTGATGGATGCGCTCGGACTCGGCATCTTCACGGTCATGGGTATCGACCGCGCGAAAACCATTGGAGAGTACAATCTGTTTCTGCTCGTCTTTGTCGGTGTGATCACGGGCGTCGGCGGCGGTCTGATGCGCGATATGATGGCAGGCAACACGCCCTACATCTTCGTTAAGCACGTCTATGCTTGCGCCTCGATCGCGGGTGCACTTGCCTGTGCGTTTCTTTGGGAACCGCTCGGGGGCGTGACCGCCATGTTTATCGGCGCTGGTCTCGTACTGGTCATCCGTCTTTTGGCGGCACACTTCAAATGGAGTCTGCCGCGCGCGGGAGAATAAAAAAAGACAGCTTGAAAGCTGTCTTTCAACGTTCGGGATAAGGGGATTTTCGGTCAGTCAGCCCAAGCAGATAATCGGTGCTGGTGTTGTGAAAGCGCGCCAGCGCGATCAGCACGTCGGTGGGGATGTCGCGTAGCCCCAGTTCATAGCGGGAGTAGGCGACCTGTGTGCAGTGCAGATGCTTTGCGAGATCCTTTTGTAAAAGATCGTTGTCCTCGCGCAATTCGCGGATCCGTTTGTACATGCCACCACCCCCTATTGTTTTTATTTTATCGTAAACCAATTTGGTTTATTGACAAATAAACCAAATTGGTTTATAATAGCGGTAAAAAATTAAGGAGAAGTATCCATGGAAATTCTACATTATGCCGCCGAGGCGCTCACGACCTTTCTCGAGGTGTTTGTGTTGGTGCGCTGTTTTGATCTGTTTTTTACGCGGCGGTATGGAAAAAAGAAGCATGCAATCGGTCGTGCCGTCGCAGAGATAGTAATGACCGCGGTCACGCTTTTTTTGAATTCCGTACAGCTGTTTTCCTGGAGCACGGCAAGCGTGTGGGCGGTGCTGATGGTCATTTCGGCGATCGTTCTGTTCCGCACGGACGTTTTTTCGGCGGCGGGAGTCACGGTGACTTTTCTGCTGATCATTTCGGTGATCGACCTGTTCTGCTTTGCATTTCTGGAGCTTGTGTTCGGCTTTCGCGGGCTCACCTTTATCCTTGTGACCGAGGTGGGCATGCCACGCACGTTTCTGATTCTGTTTGTCAAGGCGGTGATGGTGGCGCTGTATCTTCTGGTGCGGCACAGGCTGCGCGATAAGCGGATCGTGCTTCGCCGCGTCGAGATGCTTATGCTGGCGGTGTATTCCTACGTGTCCCTCAGTTGTGTCAACGATCTGTTCAGCGCGATCGCAAGCGGCGACGTCGATATGCTCAAGCGGTCAGTGCTGCTGGCGTGCCTATTTATCGGGCTTGGAACGGTCGGTCTGATCTGGGCCTTGCAGGCGCAGGGGCGCATGCGCCGCGAGGCGTTTGAGCAGGAGTCCGTCCGCGCGCAGATCGACATTCTGGAGCGGGACAACAAGCAGCTCAGCGATGCGCATCGCAAGATCTCGATGCTTTCGCACGATTTCAAAAACCATCTCCGCACCGTGCAGGCGCTCGCCGAAAAAGGCAGTACCGAGGAGTTGCAGACCTACCTTGCCGGGCTTGCGGAGGACATGCAACATGCGGAAAATACGGTCTATACGGGCGTGGAAAGCGTGGACACGGTCATCAACTGCAAGGTGTCGGCGGCGCGGGCGGCGGGCATTCCCATTACGGTTTCGGCATCTTATGTTGCACATGGCATCCGCAACGTGGACTTGTGCGTGATCCTGTCCAATCTGCTCGACAATGCAATCGAGGCGAGTGCACAGCTACAGCCGCAAGAAGCGCGGTTCATCCGTCTGGCGCTCTCCTGCGTCGGGGAGATGACGGTCATCAAGGTGGAGAATGCCTGCGATCCGACGCAACCGATGCGCACGACGGAGGGCTTTTTTGCGACCACCAAGCGTGATGCCGCACGCCATGGCTACGGTCTGCGCATCGTGCGCACCGTGGCGGAGCGATACGGCGGTACCGTGGAGACCAAGTGCGAAAACGGCGTTTTCGGCGCATATCTGCTTTTTCATGCGGGAAAAATTTGAGGACAAAAACAAGCAATTAGCGGACAAAACGTGCAAGTTTGTTCGCTTTTTGTTATACTGGAAAAAACGGTTCCGAAAGGAGAAGCTATGCTGAACTGTGTGATCTGTGACGACGACGTGCTCGCGGTGCGCGAGGCGCGCGTGATCCTGGAGGCCGCCTTGCAGGAAAACGGCTGTGGCGGCAGGATCACCGAGTATACGGATGCGCGCGTGCTTTTGTACGACGTGCAGGAGTACAAACCGATCGACCTCGTCATATTGGATATTGAAATGCCCTACGTCAGCGGTATGGAGCTTGCCGCCGAGATCAAGGAGCGGTTTCCCGATTGTTGCATTATTTTTCTCACCCAGCATGCACAATATGCGATCGAAGCGTATGAACTGAATATTTTTCGCTATACGCCGAAAAATCAGATGCATATCAAGCTTGGCGGCTATATCGCCGATGCCCTGCGGCTGATCGCCTTGCAGGACGGGATGGTGTACACCGTCTCTGCGGGGGAGCATTGGGAGCGGCTACCGTATGCGCAGATGCTCTGCGTAAAAAAAGATGGAAAATACGCGGTGATCACCTGCCTTGACGGGCGGGAGATCCGTATCCGCAAGCCCTTGCAAAGCGTTTGCGCGGAGCTGGATGAAAACGAGTTTTTACGCATCGACCGCAGTCTGGTGGTGAATATTCCCATGATCCGGCAGATCGTGGGCACGGAGATCGTCTGCAGGGGCGACTTCCGTTTCCCGATCAGCCGTCTGAAGCTCGCCGCCGTTAAGGCAAAGGTCGCCCTTTACTGGGGAAAGAGAATATAGAAATAAATTGGACTTTAAGGAACTGGGGCAAAGCGAGGAATTATAATTTAGCGCGTAGCGCTAAACCGTAGGGGACGGCGCCCACGACGTCCCGCATGCATAGCGATAAATTATAGTTTAGCGATGAAGTTGTTTGCGAAAAACCCCTCATCACCCGCTTCGCGGGAGCTTCCCCCCGGGGGGAAGCTGTTGGTGCGCTGTATTACCTTCCCCCTCGGGGGAAGGTGGCGGCGAAGCCGTCGGATGAGGGGATCAAAGCCAAACTAACTCCCTTTTAACTTCCCAATTTATCGCTTTGTTTGCAAACAAAAAAGACCGCCGAAGCGGTCTTTTTCTTTTACTTGGTAGATGCTTTCAGGACAGCGAGGCAGTCCCGCAGGTCTACCGCACCGTCAAAGTTGCGGTCTGCATGACGGGGATAGGTGCGATTGACGAGACCTTTCAGCGAGAGCAGTACGTCCTTGACCGAAATGTCGCCGTCGCCGTCGATGTCGCCCTCGTTCCCGTAGAAGGAGCCGATCAGCGTGCACACGCGGTCGTCAAGGCTCTCGTAGGTTGCAGGAGTGAAGTGCATGGTATCCTTGAACTTACTTTCGTCAAATTCGCCGTTCGTCAGCGCAAGGCTGAAGCCCTCAACAATGTAAACGTAATCGGTCTCTGCCGCGTATGCGCGGTATGCCTCGTTGAGATCCAGTACGGTCTGTCCGTAAGTCTCAAGACGTACCGGCTGCCACCACTCGGTGATGACAACGATCTTTGCCTCGGGCAGAAGCGCATGGAGCTGTTCGTTGTACTTTTTGAGGTCGGCGGTGTTCTTTTCAGCGCCGCTTCCGTAGTTGTTGGAGCCGATCATGATGACAACGACCTCGGGCTCGTAGGATGCCATCTCGTTTATGATACCGGGCATATCCTTGGTCTGGAGACCGCCGATGCCCACGTTCACACCCTTGCCGTACTCTGCCATTACATCGCCGAAGTTGATCCAGCCGCCGATGTGCGAGTGTCCCCACGCAACAAGGTCTGCCTTGTCACACTCGGTCACGTCCGAGGTGGAGAGGTTTGCAAATGCTGCGCCCGAAAGGTCGGTAAATACACCGAGTCCCGTGCCGGTGAGGGGTTCTGCGTCCTCGATAGCGGCGTAGCAACGGTCATTCATGTAGCACCAGATCTTGCCGCCGTCCTTGACAACGCGCAGATCCACAGGACCGTTGGAGCCAAGGCCCGTGTAGTAACTCTTAAGCTCGGTCTCCGTGCCGTTTACGACCTTGATGAGCTGGGTGTAGACTTTAGTAGAGGCGTCGGTGATCGCACCGTCGGTTACCGCAGTGATCTTGTAGGTGCGATGCATCTGCAGCTTATAGTAGGAGGAGCCGTCCTCCGCGTAGTTAAAGACGAGACCTGCGCGGTCCACGCGGGAGTTTCCCTTGACGATCTCACCGGGGAAGGTGGAGGCGGTAGCCGCCGCAGGCATGAACGCCTGCACCTCTGCGGTGCCGTTTTCCATCGTCATCGTCTTGTGGATGGCGAGCATGCCGTCTGCGTTCAGCTGCAGGAGGTCGTTGCCGAACTGCTTTGCGGCAAAGTCGGCTTTTTCATAGCCTTCACCGGTATTTGCAGGCAGCGTCTTGACCACGAGATTGTCAAAACGGCTTTCGCTGTTGTCCAGACCGTTTACGACCTTGGTGTATGCCATGAGACCGAACGATCCGCTCGGATGCAGCTCGGTCTCGGCGGTGAGACAGCAGAGCACCTTGCCGGTGTCAAGGTCGGAGACAAAATACTGCACGGTCGTGCCGCAGAAGACTACGGTCAGATGCACGTCGTCGCCCGGCCCACAGATCTCTGCCGAGGTGCCGAGTCCCGTCGCGCCCGAGCCATCTGTCGTGTTTGTCACGCGGTTGTACGCCTTGGTGCCCGCGGTGTTGAAGTTGGGGTTAAAGCCCATGTAGCCCTGGATCTTTTCGTTGGAGGTTGCAAGGTCGCAACGCGCCACAAGCCCCTCTGCCTGTTGCAGATTGTAGATGTCTACTTCAATGATGCAGTCGGTGAGGTTTTTGAGCGCTTCGTTTGATCCGTTGTAGAGGGTGTAGGCATTCATGCTCGCCTGACCGGGCAGGACGTAGGCACGGCCGTTCTCCACGCCCCACTCGCCGCGAAGCTTGAAGTCGGAAAGTGCCGAAGCATCGTCAAAGGTGTTGCGATAGACCTCGGTCGCGTTTGCGGTTTCGACCAGCGTTGCGTATACGTCGAAGTTTTCGGCGTCCGAAACGGGCGAGAGGGTCTTGACCACGAGATTGTCAAAGCGCGTTTCGCTGACATCCAGACCGTTTACGATGGTAGTGTAGGCAAACAGACCGAAGGAGCCGGAGGGATGCAGATCGGTCACGCCCGAGCGTACCCAAAGAAGCATGCCGTCGTTGTCGAGGTCGTAAGCGGAGGTCTGGATTACCTTGCCGCGCATTGCCACTTCAAGACGGATGTTTGCGCCGGGGGCAAAGATCACGGGCGCAGAACCAAGGCTTGCCGTGGACGTACCTGCGGCATTGTTTGTTACACGGGTAAAGAAGTAGGTGCCGCCCGTGCTGCAGGAGGCGTTTACGCCCATGTAGCCGTGACCGGCGGTATTGGCGGTGGCAAGGTCACAGCGTGCCACAAGTCCCGTTGCCTGGCGGACGTTGTACATCTCGACCGAAACTACGTGATCGCCGAGATTTTGCAGGCTTTCGTTCTCGCCTGTATAGAGGAAGTAGGCGTTCATGCCTGCCTGACCGGGCAGGACGTAGGCACGTCCGTTTTCTACGCCCCATTCGCCGCGGAACTGCGTAAAGTCGGCGAGCGCGTTTGCGTCGTCAAAGGTATTGCGATACACCTCTACGGCATCTGCGGTGTCAATGGGGGCGATCTTCGACGCCGCACCGACGGTTACGCACAGCACAAGCGAAAGAAGAAGGCTTGTCAAAAGCAGTTTTTTCATGGCGTTTCCTCCGAAAGAACATTTTTACAAATACATTTTCACACAAAATATGTACATAGTCAATATTAAAAAAGATGCAAAATGTGCAAAAAATCCACAGGTTAAACTGTGCAAGGGCGCTTGAGATGCGCCCGCGGTCAAGAAGAGAACCTTTCTTTTCACCAAAAGCACTTGCCGTTTTCACAAAATTGTGCTATAGTGAAAATAACGATCATTCCGGGAGTTATTATGGTAAAAACGCTTGTACCCGACTTCGTGTTTGAGAGATTTTCGGACGTGACGGTCGGTTTTGTAAAAGAGCAGGGCATCCGCGCACTGCTTTGCGACGTGGATAACACGCTTTCCCCCTACGAGGACGCCGTGCCAAACGAAGCGGTGCGTGCATGGATCGCCGCGATGCAGGCGAACGGCATCGGCATTGCGCTTGTGTCCAACAATCACGCTGACCGCGTGGAGACTTACAACAAAGAACTTGGTCTCGTCGCCTTCGCCGATGCGGGCAAGCCCTCGCGCAAGGCGTATTACCGTGCGGCGGACGCGCTCGGCGTGGCGATCTCGGACTGCGCCGTGCTCGGCGACCAGCTCCTCACCGACTGTTGGTCGGCGCGCCGTCTCGGCATCCGCGCTATCATTGTGCCGCCCATTCGTGACAAGCGCGACCTCTTCCACCGCTTCAAGCGTGCGGTGGAGGTACCCTTTATGGCGGCATATCGCAGAAAGGAAAAACGAAATGCAAAATAAACCAAGCTACGCGACCTTCGGTCCCGGCGGCAACAGCGAGGCGTTCTATGCCGCGGGCGGCAAGAGCACGAAGCAGGCGCCTGCGTGGCTGAAGCAGGTCGGTCTCGACGCCTATGAGTATGAGGCGGGCAACGGTATCGCCGCAGGCGAAGCCGCGCTCCGTGAGATCGGCGAGGCGGCACGCGAGCACGGCATCCTGATGTCGTTGCACACCCCCTACTTCATCTCGCTGTCGGGCGTGGACCCCGAAAAGCGCCTCAAAAGCATTGATTATATTGAAAAAAGCCTGTGGGCGGCAGACCTGCTCGGCGCGGACACCATCGTGATCCACTGCGGCTCGGCAGGAAAGATCACCCGCGAGGAGGGCATGCGCCTTTCGGCGGACACGCTGTATAAAACGCTCGAAAAACTCGGCGACACCGACGTTGCCTTCGGCATTGAAACGATGGGTAAGCAGAATCAGCTCGGTACGCTGGAGGAAGTGATCGAGCTTTGCAAGATGGATGCGCGCCTTGCTCCCGTGGTGGACTTCGGTCACCTCAACGCACGCGATCTCGGCGGCGTGTTCGTCACCGCGGACGACTACCGCCGCGTGTTTGACAAGATCGCAGGTGCGCTCGGCGATGAAAAGGCACGCTACATGCACTGCCATTTTTCCAAGATCGAGTGGACCGAAAAGGGCGAAAAACGGCATCTGACCTTTGCCGATACCGTCTACGGTCCCGACTTTGAGCCGCTGATGGAGGCGATCGTGCGCGAGGGACTTTGCCCGCGCACCATTTCGGAGTCGGCAGGCACCCAGAGTGAGGACGCACTCGCAATGAAAAACTACTACAACGCTTTACGAAAAGAGGCATAACTATGACCAGAGCAGAACAGCTTCGCGCGGCGCTCACCGCCGACGCGATCATCATTACCGATGAATTGAACCAGTATTATATCAGCGGCTTCCGCTATACCGACGGCTACGTGGTCGTCACCCGCGAGAGCGCGCATATCGTCACCGATTTCCGCTACATCGAGGCGGCAGAGACGCTTGCGCCTGCGGGCTTTACCGTGGTCGCCCCCAAAAGCATGGTGGACTATATCGGCGAGGTCTTCCAAAAGGAGGGCGTTAAGACCGTCGCGTTTGAGGAGACCCGCGTGACCTACGCTATGCTCGAAAACCTGAAGAGCAAGCTGCAGGCGGAGTTCGTCCCCTCGAAAGGCGTGATCGAGGAGATGCGCCGCTTCAAGGATGCCTCCGAGGTCGCAAAGATCGAGGCGGCACAGCGCATTACCGATGCGGCATTTGACCACATCGTAAAGGTGATGACTCCGGAAATGACCGAGATCGACGTTGCTGTGGAACTTGAATTTTTCATGCGCCGCGCAGGCGCGGAGGAAAAGAGCTTTGACACCATCGCGGTGTCGGGTACGGCATCCTCTCTGCCGCACGGCGTGCCGAGAAACGTTAAGCTCGAGCGCGGATTTTTCACCATGGACTACGGTTGCGTGGTGGATGGCTACCACTCGGATATGACCCGTACCGTCGTACTCGGAAAAGCGGATGCGGAAATGAAAAAGCTCTATGATACCGTGCTCCGCGCACAGGTCTCCGCTATCGAGGGTGCCAAGGTTGGCATGAAGTGCAATGCGGTGGACAAGATCGCGCGTGACATCATTGAGGATGCGGGCTATCACGGTTGTTTCGGCCACGGCCTCGGCCACGGCGTGGGTCTGGAGATCCACGAGGAGCCGCGCTTCTCGCCGAAGTCGTCGGACTTCTTCAAGGTCGGCCACGTCATCACTGTGGAGCCGGGCATTTATCTTGCAGGCAAGTACGGTTGCCGCATCGAGGACATGATCTGGGCAGAGGATGAGCACACCGTACGCAATCTCACGCACGCGCCCAAGGAAATGATCGAACTGTTTTAAAGGAGGACAACTATGGTAACTATGTTTTTTATCGGCGTACTGTTAGCCTTGGCGGCGATCGTTTTTACGGTGATCACCGTAAAGAACGGCAAGAAGATGGCGACCCTCGGCGGACTGCTCGCCTTGGTCATCGGTGTCGGCATTGTGGCGGGCAGCTGTGTTTCGAGCGTGCCCACGGGCCACACGGGTATCGTCACCACCTTTGGTAACGTAGAGGATTACACCTTTGAGGCGGGTATCCACTTCAAGCTCCCGTGGCAGGAGGTCATCAACATGGACAACCGCAATCAGCGCGCGACCATCGACCTCAAGTGCTTCTCGAGTGACATTCAGGAAGTAGACGTTACATACACGATCAACTACCAGATCCAGAAGTCGAATGCGCAGACCATTTATAAGACCATCGGTACGGGATACTTCAACACGGTCATTTCGCCCCGTATTCAGGAGGCGGTCAAGAGTGTGATCGCAAAGTACAATGCCGAAAATCTGATCGCCAACCGCGAAAAGCTTTCGGCGGAGGTCAAAGAGATCCTGCTTGAAAAGCTTGCGCTCTATAACATCGAGGTACTCGATGCGTCGATCGAAAATCTCGACTTTTCCGACGTATTTACCGCGGCGGTCGAGGCAAAGCAGGTCGCCGAGCAGACCAAACTCAAGACCCAGATCGAGCAGGAGCAGGCAATCATCATCGCCGAGGCTGAGGCACAGCGTGCCGTGATCGAGGCGGAGGCCGCCGCCGAGGTCAAGAAGGTGGAGGCAGATGCAAAGCTTTACGCCACCGAAAAGGAAGCGGAGGCAAACGCAAAGCTTGCCGCATCCCTGACCGACGCACTCATCAATTACTACTATGCACAGGCATGGGACGGTAAGCTCCCCACCTACATGGGCGGCGAAGCCCTGCTCAAAGTCGGTGTAGTGGAAGCGGTGGGTGATCACCGGGGTCAGATCCAGTCCGCCCTGAATCATGTAGGACATCTGGTGCCAGTTGTCCATTTTTCGGCCGTAGATGCCCTGCAGGGTCAGACCCTTGGTGATGATGGTGTTCATGTCCATGGCAACAGGCTTGTTGGAAATGCCCAGCAGGGAGATCTTGCCGCCGTTGCGCATGGCACCGATCATCTGCTGCAGGGCGGCACCGTTGCCGGACATCTCCAGACCCACGTCAAAGCCTTCCACCAGTCCCTGCTCCTTCATGATCTGGGGCAGGTCTTCCCTGGCGGTGTTGACGGCAGCATCCACACCCATTTTACGGGCAAGATCCAGGCGGTAGTCATTGATATCCGTGATGACGACCCGGCGGGCGCCGGCATGCTTGGCAACAGCAGCGGCAATGATGCCGATGGGAC
>JAZQHV010000084.1:0-7329 GCA_045540755.1 Eubacteriales bacterium | reverse complement strand
GTGTCGGAGGGAGAGATCCATGGAATTTCTTACTTTTTCCCTCCCTCAGTCAGCCGCCAATGCGACGCAAAGCGTCGCTATGACAGCATCCCTCGTCTGAGGGAGCCAAAGGTAGAACGCTCCGATAAACTATAATTTATCTTTCTGTTCTTTTGGGCTTCTTTTTTGCATACACTGTAGCAAAAAAGGAGGCTGACTATGCCTAAAAGATCCTTACGAAGACTGCCGTTTGCTCTGCGGACGGTTCTTGTGGTCGGCGTTGCCATATTGCTTGTGTTGCTCGCCTGCTTCGCGCTTTCTGCCCTCGCACTTGCGGGGAGTGACCCTACGGCGCACCTTTCTCTGTACGGGGAACTGCTGTTTTTACTCTTTATGCTGTTGTGCGGCTTCTTCGGTGCGAAGCTTTCCGAGGAACACCGTTTCCTCAGCGGTACCACGGCGGCGGGTGGCTTACTGCTGATCGCCTTTGCGCTTTCGCTTGTACTCGGCGACGGGACGACCGCGCTTTCTCTGATCCTTGCGGCATTCGGGTTGGCGCTCGGTATGGCAGGAGCCGCTCTTGGTATGCGGGAACATCGCCGCGGTCGCCGCAGGTAAACAAAAAAATCGTCCTCTATGAGGACGATTTTTCTGTCTTATTCAGCTTTGCCTTCAGCCGCCTTTTTCTTATCCTCGGCGCTGACGTCTACACTGCGGATCGCGCTCTTGAGGAAACGGATCTTGGTGCCTGCCTTCGAGGTCTCGATGGTAACGGTCTCTTCCTTGATCGAAACGATCTCGCCGATGATACCGCCGATGGTGGTGATCTCATCACCGACCGCAAGGTTGTCACGCATGTTCTGTGCTTCCTTCTCCTGCTTCTTCTGGGGACGGATCATGAAGAAGTAGAGCACAACGAACATAAGGACAAGCATGATCAGACCGCCCAAACCGCCCATAGGATTTGCCGCGGTGTTGGCGGCGCCTTCTGCTGCATCCAAAAAGAAATTGAACATTTTTGTTCCTCCGCTTTTAAAATTTAACACATCTATTATACTATACCGCAATTATAAAAGCAAGACCTTTTTCGATTTGTTCACAATACTTGCAATCTGTGGGAAAGTATGATACAATATATAGGATAGTTTACCGATAACAGGAGCAAATATGCCACAAATACATACCAACCGTCCGCCTGCACGGCAGACGGACCGATCTTATATCAAGCCGCTTGCCAGACGCAGTGGGATCGGCACGGGCAGGATCCTTGCCCTATTGACCGTCGTTTTATTGCTTTCTCTGACCGTGCTGATCGGCATGGTTGCGGCACTCCGTGCCCGTGTTTCCGCACAGGCAGAGGCGGTCGCGTCTCTTGAATCGCAGATCGCCGCGCAGAGATTACAGCTTTCCATAGCCGCGGCAGAGGCAACCGTTGCCCCGATCGAAGAGCCTATGATCGATCACGCAACGCCCGGCGCGGATATCCGTCAGATCACCGACATCGACAGCGGATATGCCATTCTCATCGACATGGATAAAAACGAGATCGTCGCCTCCAAAAACGGCGATGCGCGTATTTTTCCCGCCTCGATGACCAAGGTCATGACTCTGATCGTGGCGGTGGAGCATCTTACCGACCTTACTGATACCTTTACCTTTGATTATACCGTGACCGACCCTGCATACAAGGCAGGCGCGAGCGTTGCGGGCTTTCTTGCGGGCGAGACCGTTCCGATGCTCGACGTGCTGTACGGCGCGGCGCTCCCCTCGGGCGCGGATGCGACCACGGCACTGGCGCTGACGGTCGGCGGCACCGAGGAGGTCTTTGCCGAGCTGATGAACAAAAAGGCAGAGGAAATGGGTTTGACCGAGACCCATTTTATGAACGCGAGCGGTCTGCATCACGCCGACCACTATTCCACGCCGCACGAGATGGCGATGATCATGGAATATGCAATGGAGATCCCGTTGCTCCGCACGATTCTCGGCACATACCAGTACACCACGACCGCAACGGAACAGCATCCCGAGGGATTGTTGCTCACCAGCACCATGTATAGTCGTATGTACGGTGATGAGGCGGGAAACAGCGAGGTCATCGCAGGGAAGACAGGCTATACGCCCGAGGCAGGGCAGTGCCTGGCTTCGGTCGCCAAGACGCCCGACGGCAGAGAGTTTGTGCTCGTAACGGCAAGTGCTGTCGGCAAGTATGCTCCCATTTACGATGCCATCGACATCTACAAGAATTATATCCCCGCACTCGCTGAATAAATTCATCGGATTTTTTTCGAGGGATTTCATATTGCGGGATCCCGAATTTTCGTGTATCCTTATTATAGGAAGATCCACGGATGCAAAAGGCAACAGGTTTTTCCGTGTTGCCTTTTTTTATACAGGAGGTTGTTATGAAAAGATTTCTTTCCCTCGCACTTTCCGCCGTTCTGCTCGCAGGAGCAATGCCTGTGTTCGCAGGCGCGGCGCTCCCCACCGTTAAGGAGCTGAACACCGAGAGCGCAAACGGTAGCCATGCAAACGATTATTATCAGACGGCTTCGATCGAAAAGAATTACCGTGAGACCGTCAGCTTGACAGCCGACGATCACAGCCGCTATAACAAGGCTTTCTATCCGCGTATCAAAAAGGTCAAGGACGATCTGTATATCCTGTTCTGGCACTACTCCTCAACGGGTGCGCACATTTACTATGCCACCAGCGCAGACGGGGTGAACTGGGACGAGCCGCAGATCCTGTATCGCAACAATACGGATGCCAGTGTGTTTACCTACACCGAGGGCGAGCACGCAGGTGAGGAGGATCGTTATATCGCGGTGAATCCTGATGCGGTGGTGCTTGACAACGGCGACATTCTTTGTACCTATTACCTCCGCCCGAACAAAGGGTATATATTCGCGCCCGACTACAACGGTCTGTACGTGGTGCGCGGCAAAGTCAATGCCGACAATACCATTACCTGGGGCGAACATAAAAAGGTCTACACAGGTCAGGGTTGGGAACCGTTTATCTGGCAACGCCCCGACGGCAGGATCGAGCTGTATTGGACGAGCATCGTTGCCTACATTTCAATGTACGGCTTTGACAGAGACAAGCGCTCGACCTGTACGGCGATGATCTGGTCGGATGACAACGGCGAGACCTGGACGCCCAAGGTCGAGGCAGGCGACACCAACCACTATCAGGCATACCGCGTGTACAACGAGTACATCGGCGACAAGATCCCCTACGGCACCAATGCCGACGGCACGCCCATGTACACCGAGGCGGTGCCGTACTTCGGCGGACAGATGCCTGCGGCGACCCGCCTTTACGACGGCAGAACGCTGCTGGCACTTGAGGTGCAGAAGCTCGACAACGATTACGATTTTTCCTACGCCATCAGCGATAAAAACGGCAACTGGAAGAACCTTGATCTTTTGGAAAACGGTCCCGAGAATGCAAGACAGAGCATTTTCAAGGCGGCAGGGCCTTATCTTGCCACCTTCCCCTCGGGCGAGGTCTACCTGACCTATCATTGGACGAAGCAGCACTATCGCATGGGCGCTCCCGACGGCAGCGAGTTTTCTCCCAAGGTTTACGCGGCGGCATATGAGCTTGAGGCAGGCGCAAGCGGCGGCAATCTCTGGGGTTCGAGCACGCTTGTCGGTAGCCATGAGGTCATTACCGCGACCCAGCTCAAATTCGGCGATACGGGAAATTTCGGTATTCAGCTTGTACATTCCTATCTCAATCATCGTACCGATGCAAAGACGATGACTCCCGACGTGGATGCAAAGGCAGACGATTGGGTGGGCAATACCGATGCTTACTTTATCGGTAGTGAGTCGCAGGCACAGATGACGGTGCAGACTGCGCACGATGCGGACAATCTCTACTTTTTCATCTCCCGTCTCGATAAGTATCTCACCGAAAAGGATACCGTTTCGGTCAATATCGGCGTCGGACTTGCTGAGTTCTATACGGTCACTGTAGATGCAAACGGCAAGTGCACACTTTCGCACTTTGCAAACGGTGTTACCACGGCGGCAAGCGGTGCCAAGGCGGCTACGCAGGTCGTCGGCACTCTCGGCAATAACGAGGACAACGACGAGGGATACCTTGTCGAGATCTCGGTGCCGAAATCGGCGCTCGGTCTTACGGGTGCGACCTCCTTCTACATCCGCCCCGAGCTTGTCAACGTGGACGGAAGCGGCATCTTCCGCGATTCGCTCACGGGCGTCAGCAGTGTTTCCACCGCTCTTTGGCCCGAGGTAAAACTGCACTAAAACAAAAGCGTTCCGTGAGGAACGCTTTTTCCTTTGAAATTTCCGTACGATTTTACATCGTTTTTTCTATTTACTGTGACGGAAAAATCCTGTATAATAAAGAAAAAAGCATTTTTGGAGTACGGTATGAAAAAGATCCTTGCATTTTTGCTTTCGATGGTTCTGCTGCTTTCGGCAGTACCGTTTGTTTCTGCGCTTGATCCGCTGGACGGTCAGCGCGCGGCAGAGAATCTGCACGCGCTCGGTCTTCTTGCGGGCGTGGGTAAGAACGCGGACGGCACGGTCAACTTTGACGTAGGCGGCAAGCTGACCCGCGCGCAGGCGATCACGCAGATCGTCCGCTTCCTCGGCGCGGAAAAGACCGCGACCGCATCCACCTATACGCATCCCTTTACCGACCTGCCCGCATGGGCGGTGCCTTACGTTGGTTATGCGTATACAAACGGCATTACCAAGGGCGTGAGCGCGACCAAGTTCGGCACCGACGATCGCATGGGCGATGCGGCGTTCTTGACGCTGATCCTGCGCGTGCTCGGATATGACGATTCCAAGGGTGATTTCGTCTGGAACAATCCCTACACCCTTGCCAAGACGGCGGGTCTTGTGGAGAGCGAGACTGCGGACGGCGATTTCACGCGCGGCGATGCCTTCGTCATCTGCTACCGTGCGCTTACCGCCACTGTTAAAAGCGGTGATTCCATCAAAACACAGCTGATCGCCAAGGGCGTATTCACCGAGGAGCAGTACAGCGGTACGGTATGGGTTCCCACAGGTGCAAAGCTTTTGACTGTCGGTGAACTGAACACCGATTCGGTACGCGGAAGCCATGCTGAGGATGCGATCTCGACCGCTTCGCTCGAGATCAACTACCGTGAAAACGTGGTGCTCACCTCGGCAGTGAACAACTATACCCGCTACGACAACGCATGGTACCCCCGTGTCAAAAAGGTCAACGACAACCTCTACGTTCTGTTCTTTATGTACGGCCAGTTCGGCAGACATATTTACTGGACCTATTCGAGTGACGGCATCAACTGGGAGGCACCGCAGGTCTTCTGGGGTGCGACCAACGACAAGAAGTTTATCCACACCGACGGACCGCTGAAGGGCAGCGAGGATCAGTATCTCGCGGTCAATGCGGATCTGTGTGTGCTGGATAACGGCGATATCCTCTGCGTATACGCCGTCCGTCCCAGCTCGGGTTATTCGAAGTATTTGGATCTGAACTCCATCCGCATGATGCGCGGCACGGTCAGCGCCGACAACAAGATCACCTGGGGCGAGGAGACCATCCTCACCAAAGGACAGGCATGGGAGCCGTTTATCTGGCAACGCGAGGATGGCACGGTCGAGATCTACTGGTCGAATGCCGCTCCGCAGGTCTCCAAATTCGGCTTTGACGAGGAAAAACGCTCTACGGGCACCTCGATGATCTACTCAAAGGACAACGGCTTTACCTGGGCACCCGACATGGACGATCCCGCAAAGGATGCGTACCTATACCACCGTGTATATCAGGAATATATCGGCGACAAGGTGCCTTTTGGCGATTATACCGAGGCAGTTCCGTACTACGGCGGCCAGATGCCCTCGGCAACCGCGCTTTATAACGGCAAGACTCTGCTTGCCGTTGAGGTCAACGGGCTTCCCGAGGACGGCAATTACGAAAACGGCTCGAACGTATTCTACATTTCGCTTGCCACCAGCGGCGAGGGCGGCGAGTGGAAGGATCTCGCTTTTGACGAGGTCGGTCCCGACACCCTGCAGACGCGCGTGGTCGGCGACGGTGCGGCACCGTATCTTGCAACCTTCCCGTCGGGCGAGGTATACCTCACCTACAATGCCGACAGCCGTCAGAACGGCAGACTTATCAGCCCCGACGGACAGACACTGGACGACAAGGTCTTTTATCCGACCCCTGCCGCCAAGGGTTCTTGGGGGGCAAGTGAGCTTGTCGGTAGCCATAAAGTGCTTTCCACCTTCCCGTCGAAGGACGGCGACATCCGCGAGATCCATATCACTGCCTCCTACCTCAACCACCGCATCAACGCAAAGCGTGCTTCGATCAAGGTGGACAGCGACGTAAGCGATTGGACGGGCAATACCGATGCGCTCTTTGTCGGCAGTGAGTCGCAGGCGCAGATGACGGTGCAGGTCGCGCACGACAGCGAGAACGTGTACTTCCTCATCTCCCGCCTTGACAAGTATCTTACCGCAGAGGATACCGTAACGCTCCATCTCGGTACGGGTTTTGCCTCCTTCTACCGCGTGGAGCTCGGTATGGACGGCATTTCGAAGATCGCTTACATCGAAAACGCCGCCGAACAGCAGCAGCTTACGGGTGGCAGAGCCATTGTCAAGACCTTTGGCACAGTCGGTGACAATACCGATACGGACGAGGGCGTTTCGATCGAGGTCTCTATCCCCAAGTCGATTCTCGGCAATGCAAAGGACGGCTTTACGCTGTCTCCCGCACTGATCAATCGTGATGGAGAGGGTAGCGTTTATGACGGTCTTACGGGTGTCAGCGTATTCAATACGCTCCGTTGGCCTGCCGTTGTACTGGAATAATACTTTGACCGAGGGCAAAAAGCCCTCGGTCATTTTTTTGCACACGCTTTTGCAAGTTTTTTCACCGCGCGGACTTTACGACGGGGAAAAAATATTGTACAATAAAGGCAGAAACCAAACGGAGGTACAGTATGAAAAGACTATTCTCGTTGATTTTGGCACTGTTGATGCTCTCGTCGGCACTGCCGTTCGTTTCGGCGGCGGAACCGCTTTCGGGACAGGCGGCGGCAGAGAATCTGCACGCGCTCGGACTGCTCGCAGGCGTCGGCAAAAATGCGGACGGCTCGGTCAACTTTGATGTAGACGGCAAGCTGACCCGCGCGCAGGCGATCACGCAGATCGTCCGTTTCCTCGGCGCGGAAAAGACCGCGACTGCATCCACCTATACGCATCCCTTTACCGACCTGCCCGCATGGGCGGTGCCTTACGTCGGTTATGCCTTTGAAAACGGCATCACCAAGGGCGTCAGCGCGACCAAGTTCGGCACGGACGACCGCAT
>JAZQHV010000083.1:0-3076 GCA_045540755.1 Eubacteriales bacterium | reverse complement strand
AGGACACACTGAGGTTTTTGATCTCCAGAATATTACTCATCTTCACTTACCCCCAGATATGCCTTGATAACGACCTCGTTGTTCTGGATCTCGGCGGGAACGCCGCTTGCGATCAGCTTGCCGAAGTCAATAACGTAAATTCTGTCCGAAATATCCATAACGAGGTTCATGTGGTGCTCGATCATGAAGATCGTAAGACCAAATTCGTCGCGGATCTTATAGATGAACTCGGTGAGCTCGTCGGTCTCCTGCGGGTTCATGCCTGCGGCAGGCTCGTCGAGCAGAAGAAGCGTCGGCTCGGTAGCAAGCGCACGCGCGATCTCCAGACGACGCTGTTTACCGTAAGGCAGGCTGGTTGCCAGCTCATCCTTTACGTCGAGCAGACCGACCTTGTCGAGGAGCGCCAGCGCCTTTTCGCGGTTCTGCTTCTCCTCTTTCCAGTTCAGCATAAAGGTTGCGGTAAAGAGATTGCTCTTTTTACGCATATGCATAGCAACCATAACGTTCTCAAACACCGTCATAGACTTGAACAGACGGATATTCTGGAAAGTACGTGCAATGCCGAGCTTTGTGATCTTGTCGGGCGTCTTGACCATGCGCTTTTTGTAAACGCCCTTGTTTTCGCTCGCGTAGAGACGGCGCATCTTGCCGTGCGGATAGCTCTCTACGATCGGCTTGCCGTCAAAGCTGACGCGGCCGTTGGTCGGCTCGTACACACCGGTAACCACGTTGAACGCAGTGGTCTTACCGGCACCGTTCGGACCGATGAGCGAAACGATCTCTCCTTCGTTGACCTCGAGGGAAAGGTTGTGGACAGCGACAACGCCGCCAAACTGCATAGTGATATCTTCAAGCTTCAGAAGGGTCTTCATCTTACTTTACCTCCTTTGCCTGACGCTTTTCTTTGATGTTCTTACCAAACGACTTTACGCCGTTTACGATCCGCTCGGTAGAGAATTCCTTATCGCCCATGATGCCGCGACGGAAGAAGAGCACGATGATCATGATGACCGCCGAGAATACGACGAGACGGAAGCCGTTGCGGGTGAGACCCGGAATGACGTCGGGCGTATCCAGGAAGCGGAGCCACCATTCGGAGCAAGCGATGTAAAGGAAGCTTGCAATGACCGAGCCGCTGAGCGATCCGATACCGCCGATTACAACGATGAGCAGGATCTCATAGGTCAGCGTGGTGGTAAAGGGCTTTGCCTGAATGGTGTTCTGATACATTGCAAAGAGTGCACCGCCGATGCCTGCGAAGAAGGAGCTGATAACAAAGGAGAGCATCTTGTGCTTTGCAAGGTTGATGCCCATTGCCTCTGCGGCAACCTCATCATCGCGGATCGCCTTGAACGCGCGACCGTATGTGGACTTGATCAGCAATGCGATGATCGCAATGCAGAGTCCCGAGATGAGGAAGTAAGGCATGATGGTGTTAAAATAGGGGTAGCTGCGGAGCTGGTTAGAGCCATTGGTCAGTGTGCCGAGGCCCTTCCACTGACAGATCGCACGCAGGATCTCGGCAAAGCCGAGCGAAGCGATCGCAAGATAGTCGCTCTTGAGGCGGAGTACGGGCAGACCGATGAAATAGGCAAAGACTGCCGCAACAAGACCTGCCAGAATGATGGCGATTCCCATGGGCAGTACAAACTGTACGAGACCGCCGATCTCCTCGCCTGCCGCGTTGACAGAGGTGTAATACTTATACACCGACAGACGGGCATCGGTAGGGATGGTGAAAATTGCGTAGGTGTACGCGCCAAGCAGCATAAAGCCTGCCTGACCGAGCGAGAACAGACCGGTAAAGCCGTTGAGCAGGTTCATGGAAACCGCAACGAGTGCGAAGACCGCGCCCTTTTGCAGAATCTTGAACTTGATGTCATAGCTCGGCAGGAATTGGTCTGCGAGGAATACGAGCGCAAAGAGTACGACAAGCAGAGCAATGTCAACGATGCGATAATTAAACTTTTTCGTTTTCATGACGCCCTCCTTATACCTTATCGGTCGTCTTTTCGCCAAAGATACCGGTCGGTCTGACGCAAAGAACGATGATCAGCAGTGCAAAGGTGAACGCATCCGAGAAGATGGAGAACTCGGTGCTCGCCTTGATGATGTTTTCACAGATACCGATGACAAAGGCACCGACCACCGCGCCGGGGATCGAGCCAATACCGCCGAATACTGCCGCAACAAACGCCTTCAGACCCGGCATTGCGCCCGAGGTGGGCGTGACCGACTGGTAGCTCGAGAAGTAGAGCAACGAGCCGATGCAGGCGAGGAAGGAACCGATGATAAAGGTGGTACTGATGACCTTGTTGATCTTGATGCCCATGAGCTGCGAGGTCTCAAAGTCCTTGGAGACCGCACGCATCGCCATACCGATCTTGGTGTAGCGGATAAGCACGACGAGCAGCACGACCAGCACCAGCGTGAGGATAGGCGTCAGCACGGTAACGCGCTTGGTAACGGCACCGAAAATGATGACCGAATCCGAGATCCACGGAATCGCGGGATAGGTCTGCGGCAGACCGCCCGTAATGTAGAGCGCAAGATTCTGGATCAGGTAGGAAACACCGATCGCGGAGATCATGACCGACATACGCGGTGCGCTACGCAAAGGCTTATACGCGGCACGCTCAATGAGAAAGCCGAGCAGAACCGTGGCAAGGATCACCACGGGGATCGCGTACTGCAGGGGCATCGCGGTAGTGAGGTATACGATGATCAGACCCGACGCCATAAATACGTCGCCGTGCGCGAAGTTGATCAGACGCAGGATGCCGTATACCATGGTATAACCGATCGCGATCAGTGCGTACTGACCGCCCGCAGAAATACCCGCTAAAATATGGTCTATGGTTACGTTCATAAAAAATCCTCTCTTTGTCTTTTCAGGCCGTCGTGAAATGGCGGGAAAGGGCACTTTCCTGCCCTTTCAAAGCGACCCGAAAAATCAAGGCAAGGGCTTGGCATATGCCAAGCCCTTCCCCATCATTGTAGGTAGGTTGAATTAGTTAACGCCCTGCTCCTTGACGAAGTCCCAAAGAGCGGTCTCGGTGTTGACCTTCTTGATGTA
>JAZQHV010000082.1:0-221368 GCA_045540755.1 Eubacteriales bacterium | reverse complement strand
TTCTGTTTACATTTTATCACATACTTCATATTTATGCAACAAAATTTACAAATCGACAGTATTCAGCGTCACCCTCCCCCAACGTATTGACGCAGAAGTGGGCGGTGTCGGGGGATGTGTACTTTTCACTTCTGCGGTAATGAATTGATATGGCAACAACAGATATATCTAAATCCTCAAAAACACCTGTTGAAAATTGAGGCTAAGACGGATTTTGTGGCTGTGATGGCAAGGATAGCCATATAGTCGAGGACGCGAAAGGAGGCAGTTACACGCCGCCTCCACCATTCAGTCTCGCGTCCAGCGGGAAATAAACAAAATGGCAAAGATAGACTCGCTAAACGGCACTAAGACAGTTCAATAATTCTCTTATCTTTGCGTTTTGCTAATTGCTTATACCTATCAGCACCGCCATAATTGTGTTTTACATAAGTAACAACAATATCCGACTGCTCTATCATCCATTCATTGCGTTTACAAATAGCATAACGCGGATACACTTTCTCGAGGCCTTCCGGATAGATAGTATCGCTATAATCGAAAATACCAAGTTCATCCTTCCCTGTTGGCATATACGCTAAAACTACTGAGTATCGGATATGTTGATGCTCGGTTACAAGTTCTCTCAGCACCTTGCGTACCATATAATCAAAACTGCCATTATTGCCTACATAAAAGCAATCGGCATGTTTTTCGACAATCAAACGCTCTATGACTTCTCTTATTTTCGGCTCTAAATCTCGCGGTGCATTGCTATGACCGAAAAATGTGCAAACTCCCATAAACACTCCAAAATATTATTACCCATTTTCGGGTAATAATATTTTATCGAAGTATTTTTGCGAAGTCAACCCGTATTCGGGTAATTGTATAAAGTTTACATATTATCATATTGTTAACCCTTATATGGGTAATACATGATATGAGGTAAACTATGGATTATTCTCAAATCTACGTTGAACGGATTCGCAAGCTCTGTAAAGAGCGCGGCATAGCAATAAACAAACTCGCTACCATGAGTGATGTCAAGCAGTCTACGCTTGACAATATTGTCAGAGGCCTTACCAAGAACCCACGTGTCAAGACTCTCCATAAGATAGCAATAGCCTTTAACATGACCCTCTCCGAGTTTCTTGACTTCCCTGAACTCAATAACCACTCATTCGATGACGATAACGACGACTAAGTAAAATAGCGCTTGCAGAAATGCAAGCGCTATTTTTATTAATCAATAGTTGCTTTTATACGATTAGTCAATTTTTCCGGAATATCGCTTTCTACAGCCCACATGATTGTATTTTTCTGAGCGATATCAAAATGAAGTTTGGTATCTTTTTGGCATAGTTGAATCACTGGCTTTCCCAATCCCATAGCATACCCTTCTTCAAAATACGCTCCATTATTTTGATGTGTCAAATCCACAACAACAAACTTACTATCCCTTATATGCTTAAGCAATTCAGGAGTAATAAAATCATTATGTTGAACTTCATCTATAAAAATAGCAATGTATCCCGAGTCAGTTATACCCTTACGAATTGCCTCTCGAAGTTGTAACGTCTCATCACCAAAACGCATGGCAACAAGAACATTGCGTCCAAACGTCGTATTCTTCTGCAAAACATCTATGCGAGAATAACCTTCTGGTAAAATTGAAATCTCACACCACTCTTCTTCGCTTGAGCCCTCTGTATACTTAATATACGAACTATTAGATAGGTAGTCCAGCATATATTGAAGCTCATTTTCGCAATCATCATTTGGACGCGCCTTCCAAGAACCTGTATCATATACTAATTTTTTCTCAAGCTCTTTGCGATCTATAAAGAAGGCACTAAGCAATTCTGCATAGCTCAATGAAACTGTTTGCCCGATATGTAAAATGCGTGAATTTAAAAACAGAAGAATGTTATCAACACGTTCGCTAAACGTTTTAGGGTACCAATTCTCAACAATATCAGCATTCATATGCACGGGACGGCCATGTGTATTATTGCCACTGTCAAACTCTTCTTTATATTTGTCACAAGTTTCTTTGTCTAAAACCGTATGATACCTGTACTCTATTATGCCATTCTCGAAATCATTACAGCTAAAACGATTATGTATTAAAAAGGCTGCAAGATGATTGTGATTTATATGTTCATAAGCGCTTAACTCATATCGTCCACATACTGGGCAAGAATGAAATACAAAGCTGCGTTCATAGTCAATTTGTGCTTCCTCTTTTGTATTACAAATTGGACAATTGATTTCTTGTATCAACATCAAACCTCCCAGATTGTTTCGTCGCCGCAGATATTGCGGATTTTGAGGCGAAGCGGCTTTTTATCGCTACAGATACGACAATCCCAAAAGTCCTTTGTTTTAGTGCCGTTTACAACAACGTAACCGAGCTTATCAATCTTAATTTCGCTATCGGAATGCCATTCGCCGTCTGCCGAAGTGCAGTCCACGCTCAAATACTCTATAAGTTCAAGCCCTTCTTCGCTGATAACTATAGGATTATACGGCTTTTTCTCAGAGGAGTTGAGTGCCGCCTTGTGATTAAAGTCCGTGATTTTAGTCATAACACGGTCACTAATGAACTTGTCTATTGTAATGGCGTAGCCACCAAACATATCTTCGTGCGTTTCTTCACAGTGAAATTCTGCATAATCGCCTATCACAACATCATCAAGAATTGTCTTGAGGTCACGGAGCTCTATCTCAACGGTAGTGCTGTCATCATCTTTGATAAACTTCAAAATCTCTTCTTCATCAGTTATATCTATGTAATAAACAATAACCTTTTTGATATTTGCATCCAGGTCAGGAATTGCCTGATGAATAATACGGCTGATTGTAACCTTATCAAGAAGTTTAGAAGTGCTATCCATCAAATTAGGAACATAAACAGGCATAGTACCAAGCTTGCTATCGGAAATTGCACCTTCCCAGAAAGAGTCTAAAGAATCCTCATTTTTGAGACCGGGAATAAGCGATTTTATCTTATCCATTGTCTGCACGGGATTGCGGTAGAGCTGCACACCGTCTTTGATTTCGAGAACATCAAACTCTGCACCATCCGCTTTCAAGCGGTCGCGTGTAGTTTGAATAGAATTAAGACCAATATCGCAATGAATGAATCTACGCCCCAGTTTGTTTGCAACAGCAGCGGTCACACCACTACCGCCAAAGAAATCTGCGACTATCATTCCTTCATTAGATGATACTTTAAGTATACGTGCAAGTAACGCTTCCGGTTTTTGAGTTGCATAATCCAACTTTTCTTGATTACGAGGTCCAGTTGGAACTTTGATATCCGTCCACCAGTCTGTTACCGGAGTACCTCTTTCGACATCTACCATAACACCCTTGTGAATGTGTTGCATCCGTGAAGCGGTTAGTTCATTGTATGGACGATATTCCGTATTAAAAACCCAAGCAGAATCTGACATAGAGTATCTAAAAATACAATCATGCTTCCTCGGAAATTCGCCTATAGGAACGGCTCCACCATTATAACACCAAACGATCTCATTTCTGAATTTATCCTCACCAAAAACTTCATCCATAAGAATTTTAACATAGTGTCCTGTATGGTAGTCAAGATGTACATAAATCGTTGCTGTTTCACTCATAACAGACTTAATCGCCATGAGATTTTCGTACATCCAGTTGAGATACTTTTCTTTATCCCAAACATCGCCATACATTTTTTCCTCAAAAGCTTTGAGTTCATCGATGTCAAGCTCTTTTTCAGCCTGTTCAATAGCTTCTGCGACCTTAGGATTGCGACGGATATACACTTGCTTTGCATAATCGGCACCGCTTGCAAACGGAGGGTCTATATATACAAGGTCAACTTGAATGCCCTGCTCTTTGAGATATGCACAAGCAGAAACACATTCGCCACGAATAACCATGTTACCATCAGCATTTTCGCCCACGGTCTCTTGCTTTTCCATCTCATATAAAGGCATACCACGCTGCAGAGTCATAGAAACATCGTCAGCACCTTTGTATTTCAGTATTCTATTAAAATTACCGAGAACAGCCTGTCCCTCAACCGGCTCCGGTATAAACGGTATGTATTTAATCGGCATCGTTCATCACCTTTTCAAAAAAAGAATTCAGGTTTTCACACATCACAAGTATTTGTGTATGTGCTTCATCATGTGTTTTTACTGCAGTATCATGTCGTTGCAGTTCTTTTTTATGATTCTCCGCATATACCGAATTCATATATTGCGAGCAGAGAATAACAAAGAAAGCAAGCACCGAAACGATATTTTGAGCCTCACCCATAAGCAAAAATGCGGGGCTAAAAGCTATAATGCACAAAAAAGACAGGAATGCTAAGAAAGTTAATATATCAGAATAGAAAGCGTAATTCTTCTGCTTTTTCCTCTTTTTCCTTGTTTCCTCGCCAAATCCGTCCAAAATCTTAATACCCTCGCAAATTGTGTTTTCTATGCGATCATTGACAGCAACTTGTTCCGTCATATCTATCCCGCGATTTTTTAACAAAACCAGTTTTTCGTTCATATCTTTAAGCACATTTTTTTCTGCTTCAATCTTATTTCTACGTTCTTTAATAAAACGTTCCGCTGAATCACAAGTTTCCATAAAGGCTTTAGAATATATGTTGAAAAAATCAGCAAAAGCTAACAAAGCACTAGAAATAGCAACCGCCCCAACCACATGATTCCAGCTTTCATATTCCAAAAATGATTTAGCAAGTAAACATATGAAAACAAAAGCCACATATACCAACAGCAAAAGATTATGTCTCTTCATCACGGTCTCCTCTCGTTTTAATCACCATACGAATCAAAACACCCGTTTGGTATAGCAAAAACTCTAATAGTCTTGCATCAACCGCATCATTATGCTTTGCAATACGGTCATTGATGTTTTTATAAGAATTTATCAGCGGCTGAAACAATCCACCAACCCCTGCATCCACCCCTTGCTCTCCAAGATATTTGCATATATCGTTTTTATTAGTTTCAAGGTTTTTTATGTTTCCGAGAAATTCCTGGAGAAACGTTTCAAGTGCCTTCCTAAGATTATCTGCAACATCACGAATGTAAATACCATCGGAATACTGTTTTAAAGCAGTTATATAAGTTTTCCGCGCCCCAGGATACTTTTTTAACCATACAAGAGGCTCTGAAACAAGAGCATCGTCAAGTTCTTTAGCACCTTTAGGGAAGATGAAATACCCGTCATCGTCTTTTAACAAATCAAAAGGTATATGCGCCTCTTCCAATTGCTGACATATTACGTCTTTAAAAAAGTTCCGGTCATAATCCGCTTCTGAATTTTCGTCAAGACAATTTACAAAAACCACATAGTATGCAATGAATCTTTCTAAAGAATTCTGGCGTTTTTCCAAAGTTTTAACTACCAAAGAGAAATACGATTCGTAATAATCCGGCTCACTATATCTAATACCAACTTGATTACAAAATTTCTGATATTTCAAAGCAGGAAATAAAGCTTTTACAATTCTTTCACCTTTACAAACATCAAAAAAATTAAACATCTTGACCATAAAGTATTTAACTTTCTCCTGATCGTTAAACCCAATACCTAATTTTTCTCTGTAGTCAATAAAATCCACTAATTATTCCTCCGTAAAGAACTCACAGATTTTCTTATGCGTCAACAAAAGTCTTTCCTTTTCTGTCAAAGTGTCCTCTAAATACAAATAGTCGAAACGGTCATAGCCAAAAGCTTTATTATTATGCTTTGAGAATTCCCTCTCCATAAATGAACGCTTGTCCTTAAAAGTTTCATCCTTTGCATAAATCTCGCCCTTAGTTTCAACAATGATAACTTTATGTATCTTGCCGTCTTTTCTCTTTATAATCAAAAAGTCGGGAGTATACATACCGATATACTGCCATTTGTCGTTTGCATTTCGATAACATTTAATCTTGAACTCAGTCATAGCACGGTCACCGTTATAGTAAACCTCAAGTCCAAGACGTTCAACATCATCAAGCGACAATACTTCGCCAAGGAAGGTCTGCTCAAATGCACTATCCGTATGATAAGGCAAGTAATGGAACGAGCGATTCTTTTGTGGATGCGAAGAATGCTCTTTGCGAACTTTTTCTGCAAACTCAACATTACCGGTTTCCTCGGCAAGCTCAATAAGTTTCTTCGTTTTCTCATCAACCTTGAGCTTTCCTTTGTCATCTAAAACTATATTCTCAACAGTAGACTGTGAGGGATAATAGCTATCGGGAGTATCAGTAAATACAACCGACCTGAAGTTTGCAATATTCAAAAGATTTGCTTCTTCCGGTACAAGCTCTTCTGTAGTTTCAAAATCAAACTTATCATAAAAAGCTTTTCTTATATTTGCTTCTACGACTGCTCTATTGTATTTGGAACTATAAAAACGAGTTTCGCCGTTTTCATATGTGATAATATCAAACACAGTTTTAAGCTCTGCTTCATACTTCAAAAGTTCTTTAATAGTCGGTGAGCCGAAACCACCTTTCATAATATCATAAACCCATGCATTAAACGTTGCAGGCTCATTTCCGAGCTCATCGTCAACAACCTCAATACGTGTATTTTCTTGCTTCATAGAAAGGTCGGTGGTTTTTATAATACCATCCTCAATTTTTGCCCCCTCTGCAGAAACAGGAATAATACCTGTAGGGTTAGCAGTCTCTGCAACTATGGTATCATAGTTGATTTTGAGCTGATAAAAATCGACCTTGGGAAGTTTCAAATACGCAGTACGGTCATATCGCTTGATAGAAAGCTTTGTATTATTTGCCGACTGAAACTCTTTCAACGTAATGTGATGCTGACGTTCCAACTGCATATTAAGCTTCTCTGCATTGCTTTCGTTAAGGTAAATAAGCGCAGTCTCAGGCATTCCCTTAACCACCTGGCGCAAGCAACGGCAAGAAGTTTGAAGTACCATATTTGTAGGGCAATCGCCTTCTTGAGAAAGAATAATCCCTGTAAGGCTACGGCAATCCCATCCCTCTTTACCTATCTGCACGAGGAGAACAATGCGGATTTTGGAGATAGCATTATCAAGTGTATCAAACTGCATTTGACTATCTGCAGGAAGCTTGTACACCTTATTACCCTTGTGGAATTTAAGAATGACATCAGTGCTAAGCCCATACTCTGCAACGATGGATGAAACCATCGAAAAAACAACTTCCTCTAACTTCTCAATGGTTCCGCAATAAATGCCAAGTTTTGCAGTAAGGTCGCCGGAATAAACTGTATCTTTATAGGTAGCAAGAAACTCCCTCACACCTTTTTCAATAATACGAGCACTGTCAGCAATATCTGCAATTTTTACTACAGGGCATTTCAAGAAATTACCTACACCATCGATAAGCGGATAGTAATATACAATATTAGTAATCTCGGCAGTGCCCACCTTCAATGTATCAACAACATTAAACTTCTCAACCTTTTCAAGATAAGGCGTTCCTGAAAAACCTATAACAGAGTTTACAGTTCTGTTTTCAGTCCATTTGTTAACAACTGCGCGAAGTTTAATCTCATCACTAACTGCGTGGTGAACCTCGTCAATAAATACAGAAAGCGAAGGAAGTTTGCCAATAAGGTTACGGAGTTCATTAGCTTGTCTATCTTTTTCGTCCTCGCTATCCTCAAACCAACTAATCTGACCGCTTTTCTCTTCTATACGGTCAAGAATTACTTTCTCAGCGTTAGTAACAGCTACCAAACCAAAAAGCTCGGAAAGTGGCTGATGGTTAGCAATTTTTTGAACATTAGGGTTCTTTGTCTTATTGGATTTGCTTGCAGTCTTGCTTTGATCAAGCACCTCAAATGTCATTAACCGCTTAATCTCGGTAGCAGCCGGTTCAGGAATAATCCATGCAGGATTGAATTTCTGAATAGTCTTAAGGCTCGGTACAACAGAAGACTTAAGTCCTGACGGTGCAAAGATAATAAAGTTGTGTGCAAATGCAGGATTACTCGGCTCATTATTTGCAAAATACAAGTCAAGATAGATAAAAGCCGCCATCAGATATGTCTTTCCTGCTCCCATCGGCAAGCTAAAAAGATAGTCGGTATATTTAACTCCATAAAAAGCAGTGTCAAAAAAGTTTACGTAGTCAATACTTGACGGATTCTGTTTAATCTGTCTTTCCAGTTGTGCCGAAACCTGCTCTTCCTTGTCATTCTTAAGACAAGCATACTCAAACAACGCCGCAGCTGCTTTGTTTTCTGCTAAATAATCACGCACAGAAGACGACAATTCTACTTCATTGAGATTCAAAGTATTAAATGCGCCACTTGAAAACAAATGCGACAAAGGCTTGCATTCACATGCAATTTTGAGGAACAGGTAAACCTTAATCGCCTCTATCTGTGCATCTCTCATATACCCGGTTTTCTCTATGTATTCAATTAAACTTCTAACAGTGCATTCTTCGGATTCATACCACTGATTGCACTTGTTTTCTATCATCTTGTAGAACATACCGTTCCTCCATCGGGTAATTTGTTGTAGTTAATTTATAATATTATAATTATACTATTATACTATAGCATATTTTAGTTTACAAATCAAGAAATACCGTATTTTTCTACATTAACTGCACCTAAAAATCAACAATAAAATAGAAAAGTAAGCAAGCGGATGCACAAAGCCGCTTGCTTACTTTTCTTTATATAAAAACCACGTAAGATACATCTATTTACAATAGTGTCTCTATGTTACCCTAAAACTGCATATTTCACGTGAATTGCCTTGTTCTATAAGGAAAATCCGCGTGTTCAACTGCGTGTTTTCTGCGTGTAAAATACGTAGAAATACGTGTTTTTCCCTTATTGACCACAAACTGCCCGCTTCCACCAAAAAGAAAAAGCACCTTTGGTGCTTTTTCTTTTTGGCGTTATTTTACGCGCTCATTTTTGCACGCAATGCGGGTGAAGATGACGCAGGCTTCACTGCGAACGATCTCATCCTGCGGGCGATAGGTGCCCTTGCCCGCATCTCCGCTGACGATTCCCGCCTTGTAGAGCTTGGAGACTGCTCCGTGGCAAGCCATATCACTCGTTACGTCAGGGGGTGTGCCATCCTTGACGGGGGCGTATTCGCTATCGGGAAGAATGTTTGCAAATACGATCGCCATATCACCTCTTGTGATATTGACGTTCACGTCGGCAAACTGACCCGCGGTAATTATGCCGTTTTCGGTGCAATAATCGACGTAAGGCAGGTACCAGCTTTCACCGGTTGCCGCGGTGCGGACGCTTTTTCCGGTGTACGCAGTATGGATATTTGCCGCCACGGTCAGCGCCTGTGCAACGGTAAACTTGCCGTCGGGCGAAAACCGGGTTGCACTCGTACCGTTTGCAAGGGCGTATTCATATGCAGTCTTGACAAAGGGCGCAAACCATTTATCTTCTGTAACGTCGGTAAAGTTGTCTGCGTAGATACGTGTGGGCTTAAACACCCCGGTCTCCTCGCTTTGACCGCCGAAGCCGAAGATCCTTTCGGATACGGGCATCGGATTTACAGTGTATGTAAAGACGGTATCCAGCGCAGGCGGTGCGCCGAGATAGGGTAAGCCGTTTTTGTAGCTGACGGGCTGAATAAAGATCGAACGGTTAAAGCGATTCTGCGCGTGGAGCTTTACGTGATAGATCGCGTAATCCGAGCCGTCGGGCATGGGAGCAAACAACGTAGCACCGGGCGCAAAGATCTCGTAGTTCGAATCGCGTGCACCGATGGGCGCGGGGAGTTTTTCCCAGTTTTCCATCGAGAAGATATCGCCACCTTTGAAGGTGAGAAGCCCCGTGCAATAATCCTCGCCATCCGCATAGTTTGCACAGTAGACAAGGCAAAGAGACTTGCCGTCCTCTGCATATACGGCATACGGTCCCTCCATGATGTCGTAGCCCTCAAAAGACTTGTCGGGCACGGCGATGACCGAAACGGGAGTTGCAAATTTTGTAGGCGTTTCCATTTTGGCAAGCACGAGCTTTTGCTTGTGATTGGCAGTGGTATTGTCGGATGCCTCCACGAAGACACTGCCGCAGTAGTACAACTCACCGTTATACGTAAACGGACGCGGTGCAAGCCAGGAATAAATGGCAGGGTCGAGGTTTTCAAACGGCTTTGGGTCAGTGAAGCCGGCATACGGCGTTTCGCCGAGCGCGGTCATAGTATAGGGAATGCGCTTTGCGCCTGCGTTTTCAGCGGGTGCACCCGTAAAGTAGAGATACCACTTGCCGCCAAAGTTCTTGAGCTGGGGTGCCCAGATGCTCTGAATGGGGCTGTCCGCGTTCAGAACGTAAACGTTTTCAAACTTAGCGCTTGCGATATCCGCAAGATTCGGCGAGCGGGAGATCGCGATCCCCTGGTAACTGCCAACGTACTTAACGGTAACGTAATAGTACCAGCCGTCATAATAGCAAACGCTGGGGTCTGCGCCGACGTCGACCGTCGGATTCTGGAAGGTAGAGGTACCTTTGCATTCTGCGGCAAAATCGTAGGTGCCGCCGATCGTCGAGGTATTATTGCCCCAAACGTCCTCGCATCCGCGGATCTCACCGACACAGCGCAGATCGCCGCCATTCACTGTCAGATAAAAGCCGCCGTTGAAGTAGGTCCTGTCGTTTCTTTCCACGGCGCGGATCTCACCGTGAAACTCGCCGCCGTTTACGTTAATATAGACGTTACCGTTTACCGTGTTGCAATCGGGATCAATATTGACGGGAGTGGCAATACCGTAGACCGAGCAGAGGAATCTGCCGCCCGTGATATTTACGGTAGCATCACCCTCGTGATGGTTCATGCCCACCGCCTTGATCGCACCGTGGAAGCAACCGCCCGTGATATCGAGTTTGTTCTCCCCCGTCGTGGTACGGAAGGAATTTTTGCCGCCGTGGACACGGTAATTGCCAAGCACAACGTTTTCAAAATCGCCGCTCCTAACGGTGATGTCGGATGCCGCCTTGCCGGGAAGCGCGGGAGCATTGGATTGCAGTCTGTCGCCTCCGTAAATGCTGATATACTCGGTAATACCGCCGTCCATATGTCTTTTGCCTGTAATACCGTCGCCAAACAGCGTTTTGTGACCCGCGCAGAGGATCATCGAGGTAAGACCGCGCGATTCCAGTGTGATATCGCAAAATTCGGTTCTGCCGCCAAGCACGATATAGTTGACAAGTTCAAGTTTTGCGCCGCTTTCCTTTTGAAAGTCCACACCGCCGTACACGCTTGTGATCTTCAGGTCTTCATATGCCGCGAGCGTTGCGGAGTCCACACGAAGCGGAGCGCAAACGACGACCGTGCCGCCGCGCTCGCCAAGCGCCTTGACCGCATCGGCAAGCGAGGACATAGGCTGTTGCGAGGTACTGCCGTCACCGACACCCCTACCGCCGACAAACACAACGCCATCCGTCGCACGCACGAGCGGAACGGCGGGCTCCTCCAAAAACTCGCCGGTCGTGGAATCAAAGTCGGACGCGACGACCTTGGAGGATACCTTGCTGATAACGTCGCAAACGGCTTTTTCCTTGACACGCGGCGCCGAAATGCTCTCCAGCGCGGTAAAATTACCGTCGTAGATCCTTAGCGAATAGTTGCCGCCGACAAACGAAGCTTGCTCATTCTGCACAGTGGAGATCACCGCGCCGTGGAATACGCCGCCGTTGATGACGATCGAAACGTCGCCATCATAGTACGCTGTATAGCGCTGTGAGTTGTCACCGGGGCGCTGGAGTCCATAGATCGGACAGTTGAACGTACCGTCGTTGATCTCAAGATAGTAGTCGCCGTCCTGCGCGTTCATGCCGCCGGGAGTGATCATAGCATCGGCCTGATTTGCCGTTTTGCCGAGATACATGCCACCGTTGATAATGATGCGGACGTCGCCCGTGGCACCCATCGTGGCGGCGTTGGTATCCGCGCGCTTGTTGCCGCCGTATACGCCGTACCACGTGCCGCTGTCTACCGTGATGGTGTAGTCGTAGAAGCTGACGCTCGCCGCCGCAACGGTGGAGTTGATGAGCGTGCCGCCAAAGATCGTAAAGGACAGACCGTAGCTATCGGAGCAGGTCACATTTTTACCGACCGTGAGTGAATGGCCGCCGCAGAACAGATAGTTGAAATAAAACGGGCTGGCATCGGTCAGTGTGATATCGCAAAATTCCGTATTGCCGCCGAGGTAGGTATATCCCGACAAATGGAGTGAAGCGGCGGCGGTCTCTGCATAGTTTACGCCGTCCCACACGCTTGTGATCGTTACCCAGCCGTCATTTTTCGGCATCTTGAGTGCATCGTCGGCAAGCGTGACCTTACCGCAAACGACCACCGTGCCGCCCTCGGCGCCGAAGTGATCGTATGCCGCACCGAGCGTTTTCAGCGGGGCATTTGCATCGGTACCGCCATTCATATTATCGCCGCTGTCGCTGACAAAAATAACGGGGGCCGTAGCACTTGCAACGCATATACACAAGGTGGAAAGCATGAGCACGAACATGAAATACAAAAGCTTTTTCATCGGAATTCTTACCTCCCTTTTATACTCTTATACTCTATATTATAGAGCAAGCGTAGCAGAATGCAAGACAAATAGAGAATTCCTTTCAGCCAAAAATCCGTATATTGGTGATCCGCAAAAACGGCACATGCAAAATGCATGTGCCGTTTTGTTTGTTAAGATTTAAATAGAACACACCATCATATTCAACATACGGAGAATGTCGATGAGGGTGATTGCACCGTCACAGTTGACGTCCGCCTCGCGCAGATACGTGCCGCCAAGAGAATACTTCAGCGCGGTCAGAACGTCCGACAAACGGAGTGTACCGTCGCCGTCCACGTCGCCGGTCGGGATCTTTTCAAAATCCATCCAAAGAACAACGTTTTTGTCGGTGGGGTGCGTATCACCTGCAAGATGTGCGGCAGTCAGGGCGGTGTTGTAGACCGCGACCGTATCAAAGATCAGTTCACTCTTACGCAACGGCTTTGACGGGTCATATCCGACAGAGAAATCATAGCCGGAATCGACAACGGAAGCAGTGACCTCTTTGTTCTCGGCAAGCACCTCGCCGTTCAGATACAGCGTAAGCGTGGTGCCCGAATACGTCACGGCAACGTCATGCCACCGATCGGTAAGCGATCTGTCCAAGGTCGTAGTGCCCACCTCAAACCACTTACTGCCGTTGTACACATACGTCGAAAGCCCCCAGGTGGCTCTTGTCGTATTTGTGCCGACACGCATGCCAAACGTCTTATCGCCGAGCGAAAACAGCATATTAAACTTGGTCGAGCCTTCCCACGTGCCACTTCCCGTGCTGAAGATCTCATCGGGAACGTACACACGTGCAGTCACAGTAAAGGGCTTGCCGTTTGTCATGGCTTTCGCAAGCAAGCGCTGCGGATCGTCTACGGTAAAGTAGCCTTGCAACGCAGTAGTTCCTGCCTGTTCTCCATCCACATACTCTGCCGTTGCAGGCAAAGGTGTGTCAAGGCGGCTTTGCGATGCATCAAAAACATCGTAGGTCTTATACGACTTTACGGTATGGTATCCCGCCGCCGCGCTGCCGATCTCCGTAACGGAAGCATCTGCCGCCACGGGCATCAGCGTAAACTGCCAGTTATAGACCGTATCCGCGGGGAGTCTGTACTGCGGCAAAGTTGCAGGACCGCAAGTGGCGCCGCCCGTACCCATGGAACCGTAATTTATAGAAAGGACCGTTTCCTCTCTCGGAGAAAGCTTATACGGATGGTCCGCGGCATTCAAATTCTCCGGAGTAAAATGCATTGCGCTCGCTTCTACAAAATCATCCGCTACCAAAAGCAACGAATTCTTCAATTTTTCATTCGTGAGCTTCATCCATACCACGTCCGTAAAGGCACTGTCATCCGCCTTTACGTAAGGATAGAACACCTCGCTTGCGGTAGTATGATAAATACCTTGACGGGCACCGGTCTTTCTGTCGTTGAACGTCTCAACAGGACCGTTGCCGTACCAGGTTATCTGCTCAAAGCCCGCAGGCAAGGTTGCCGTGGAGCCTACTCTAAGGAAATTCCCCATTCCGCTTTCGGTGGCATCGACCGTCATGTCAACGGTGATCTCACCCGAACCGTTCACGGTATACACAATACTTTCTTTCGTATCACCTGCATCGGGGAAAGTAACATGAACAGTAATTACCTTCAAACCGTCTTTATTGGTGCCAACGCCGATACTTTGAACACTTATGTTGTTCTCTACACCTTGCCAAGTGATATCATAGGTTCCCTCGTCAATTTTTTTCTGGTCATTTTCCAAAAGCCCGCGCCAAAAACTCGGGGCAGGTCCGACTTTGATCAAGGTTTCACCGTCGTAAACATAATTCTCCAGAATACCGTCGGACTTGCGAATAGCAAACGAGAAGTTTTTACCTTTCACATTGTATGCCGTGTCGGTTTCGGTAACAGAAACCTCTTCGCCGCTGACAGGCTTTTCAACCTGCTCTACCGAAAAAGGAATTGCCATCTGTACATATGCCTGCTCATGATCTTTTGGAACGAGACCTTTTGCCTCTTTTGTACGCACGGAAACGTTCAGATAATATTCCGAGCCTGCATCCACCTTTTCGGGAATCGTATAGGGAACGGAAACCGTGCCGGTGGTGCGAGGTGCAACGTCCACGTTCTCCGCTACGCCGCTTTCGATCACGGTGCCGTTCTTCACCACTTCCCAGATCACATCATATGCGTTCAGGTTCGTGAAGCTGCTTTCATTGTAAACGGAAACCTCGCCGTCAAGAAGCTGACGAAAATCGGCACTGAACCAGAAATCCTGATACTGATACTTCACCTCCTGCAGCTCAGGCTGAGGAGTTCTGTCTGCGTTAACGATGCCGTTTGCACAAACAGAGCCGCTGTTCGGATAGTCGCCCCAGTCGCCACCGTATGCAAGGAACTGTCCTTTCAGCTCCTCGGCATAAAGATTGCCGTGCGCATACGCCTCGCTGTAGTAATCCCAATAGTCTGCGGCATTTACAATTCCGTCCGAGTAATCCACCCACAGAAGAATGCTTTCATGCTCGTCCGTAATGGCGGGAGATACCGAATACTGTGCCTTGATCTCGCTTTCGGTCAAAGCCTTGGTGTAGATACGCGCAACAGAGATCTCACCGTCAAGGGTTCTGCTCTTTTGCACGTCTTTTCCCACACCCAAAGCATAGTTGTTGATCGCAATGCTGTCTGTATACGTCTTTTGCGCACACTGCTCACCATCAATAAAGAGGCTCATTGCACCTTTGTCATACACACCAACGATTTGATGCCAATTGTTCACCCAGTCGGAAGGGAAAGCAGAGCTGACAGAACGCCACGTGCTTCCGTCATAAATATAGAATTCGATGACATTCGTTTTGGTCTTCAGCGCCACCTGCGTATCGCCTTTGGCAATAAAAATGCTATTTGCCGCAGTGGAATAAGGCTTTACAATGACTTCAAACGTAAAGGCTTTTCCGCTTCCCGAAAGTGCCTGATTATACTTTGCATCCGCAAATAAGGAAGCACCTGCAAACGCCTTGCCGCCGTTCATACTGCCGTCGCCCGCGCTTTGGTTCCACCCGTCGCCGTCGATTGTACCTGTCACTCCTGTACGATCATAAATAACATAGCCTTCAGGCAAGGACTCAAGAGTTTTGGCTCTCGCTTGGTCAACAAAGTCCCAGATAAATGCACCAAGCATATTGTCGCCGCTACGGATAGCGTCCCAATATTCTTTGAGATTACCTACAGAGTTTCCCATACCGTGCGCATACTCGCATACTACGTAAGGAATTTTGCCTGTGCCGGTTTTCGACTGAACGGTAGCAACTGTAGGATACATATTACTGCCCATGTCCGTGCCCATTTTCGCATTCTGTCCCTCGCTATGTACCATGCGAGTGGGGTCGTTGTTCTTGAAATACCATATCATATCCCGGAACAGACCGTTTCCGAATGCGGGGTCGGAGGTGTACGCCATCTCGTTGCCGATAGACCATATTACAATAGCGGGATGATTCTTCAGTCTTTCAAACGCTGTCTCGGTGCGATCCATGCCGAGTTCATAGAACAAACTGATAGGCTCATCTTTGGTAATGAATGCATGGCACTCCATATTGGTTTCTGCCATCATGTAAAGACCGTATTTGTTGCAAAGCCAATAGAAGTATTCGTCATTGCTGTAATGGGACGTGCGCACCGCGTTGATATTATTCTGTTTCATCAGCTTAACGTCTTCGAGATACACATTCTGCGGCACGTACTTGCCGTAGATCGGATCGGTATCGTGGCGGTTTACGCCCTTTAAGAAGAGAGGCTGACCGTTTATCTTTACGCGATCCCAGGAGGTTGTTGTTACTGCATAACTATCATCTACTGCGGTAGGCGTAAAGGAAAGTTCTCTGAAACCAAGCTGAGAGGAAAGGTGTTCGACAGCATTCCCGTTTTCGTCCACCAACGTGAGTACCAATGCGTACAGATTCGGTATTTCTGCTGTCCACAGCTTAGGTGCAGTCACGGGAATATCCATCTTGAATGTGCCTGTAGCAGCAGAAGAAACAGAACTTACGGGAATAGAAACATTCTCCAGTATATCTGTACCGTTTTCTTCCAATACCTTGACCTGAATGCTCCATCCATGCATATCGGTGCTTGCAAGGTTCTGCACATCGGCAGAAATACGCAAGGTCGCATTTTTATAATCGGCATCAAGGTCGGTAACAACGGTATAGTCCTTGATCCTTACCAGCGGCTCACTGCTGATATACACATCACGAAAGATACCGCCGTCGTGAATCATATCCTGCGTTTCAAACCATGTACCGTCCACAAGCTTATGTACCTTTACCGCAAGCAGATTCTCGCCGTCAACAAGATAGTCGGTTATATCAAAGCGGTGCGGAGAAAAAGTATCCTCGCTATAGCCGACTTCTTTGCCGTTGACATAAACATAATATGCCGCTTCTACGCCTTCGAAGCTGATATAAACGCGGCGGTTATCTGCTTTCATTGCATCGGAAACGGAGAAAGATTTTCTGCAAAGTCCGACAGGGCTATAATTTACAGGTGCATAAGGCGGAGTCATGCTTGTATCGTACTTTGTCTCCCAAGGGGTAGGATTAGCATAGTGGGAATAATCAAATCCCTGACTCGGCCAGCTCGCAGGAAGTATAACTTCTTTCCAGCCGTCGGCTGTGTCCGCGACAAACGTCGCTGTCATAAACCCATTCTCGCCCATGAGATGCTGCACCATCGTTTCGTTTTGAAATACGGTAAGCTCCCACAGCTTGCCCTCTCCGGTGAGCAGTTCAAAATATACCGAGTCCTCACGGGCATTGTAATCCCAAACCGCATCTGCCGCCGCATCGACCGACTGATAGTCGATGCGCGGAACAGTCGCATCCTCGCGGTTGATGCCAAAAACATCCTCACCTGTAACGGAGTTGCCGTCTACATCTGTGTAGTCGGTGCCCGTCCATTCTTTGTGTGTAAACTTTACTTTATCCACGTCGGAGGTAACCGACTCGGCAGGCGTAAGTGCCCCTGCGGACAAAACGCCCATACACACAAGTGCAAGAAATAAAACTAATACCTTTTTCACGTGTTTTCCCTCTTATATCTTTCTTGAAAGAATTAATGTTTCATAAGAATCAAGAGTAATCTCTCCACTGACGGGCTGCTCTCCGTCCACCGTTACCCAGGCATGTGCGGTAGAGGTAGTAAGCGGCTTTGTCGAGAAGTTCTGGAGGAATACATACAAGGTTTCTCCGTCTGTTCTCGAATGTGCGGTCATGCCGTAAGGAAAGTCGCCGTCAAAGTCGGAAGTGATGCCACATTCCCGCAGCAGGCGGTCGGTGATCGCATCGGTAAAGTCGTCTTCACCGCGGAATGCCATATAATACGCCTTTCCCTTACCGTAGCAGTTGACGGTCACTGCGGGCATGCCCTTGTAGAAATCCTCGCCGTAGGTCGCAAGCACCTCTGCCCCCTCGGCATGGATCAGCTCACAGTAGTCGACCGCCTTGTAGGTCGCACCGTCAAACGTGACCGTATTACTCTCACCGGGGTAGAGCGTGTCGATCTCCTCGTTCCAGATGCCGAACACGTCTTTGAGCTTGCCGCCGGGGAAACCGCCGAGATGGCAACGGTCATTCTCGTTGACCATACCGAGCATATACGTGCAAAGGAGCGTACCGCCGTTTTTGACAAACCTCTCCAGCTTGTCGATCATATTGTCACTTGTAATATAAAGCTGGGGCGCAATAATGAGATCATACGGCGAAAAATCGTCGTCCTCTCCGATCACCTCGGTATTGATACCGCGTTTCCACATGGGATGATAGTGCTGACAAAGCGTTTTATATATCTTTTTATCGTCCTTTTGAAAGCCCTGCGCCTTGTCGAGTGCCCAGCGATTGGACCAATCGTAGATCAGTCCGACGCGGCTTTCGGTCACCGTGCCGAGCACGTCCTCCAGTTTCCGAAGTCTCGCGCCCACCGTAGCGACGTCACGGAATACGCGGGTGTTCTCGTGACCGACGTGATCCACGACGGCACCGTGGAATTTTTCGCAGGAGCCGCGGCTCTTGCGCCACTGAAAATACTGTACTGCATCCGCGCCGTGTGCAACCAGCTGCATGGCAGAGAGCATATGTACACCCGGGCGCTTGAGCTTGTTATACTGATGATGGTTTACGTTGCTGGGTGTACACTCCATCTGCATAAACGGCTTGTGTTGAAAAGAACGGTTGAGATCGTAACGCATGGCGACCTCGCTTGCAAGCGCGATATCTGCATCGGTACCCTTCCACGTAGGGTATGCGTCGTGCGAAATAAAGTCTACCTCTTTTGCAAAGGCGCGATAGTCCAGGCAGGTGCTGAATCCCATAAAATTCGTCGTGATCGGCACATTTGGGGTATACTTGCGGAGCGGAAGGATCTCATTTTTGAAAAAGTCAATGGTCTGATCGGTGGTAAAGCGACGCCAATCGAGATAGAGACCGTGCAAGGAGCGCTCGCCGAGCGGAGAGATCGGGTCGATCTGATCCCAGTCGGTATAGGTGTGTGCCCAGAACGACGTCCACCACTGATCATTGAGCTCGTCCAACGTGCCGTACTTCTTTTGTAGCCACTCGCGGAACGCCGCGCGGCAAAGATCGCAATGGCAATCGCCGCTGTACTCATTGGAAACGTGCCATGCAATGAGTGCGGGATGGTTTGCATAACGCTCGGCAAGCAGCGTGTTGATCTGCGTAACTTTTTCTCTGTAAACAGGCGAGGTGAAGCAATGGTTGTGGCGACCGCCAAACCATTTGCGCTCGCGGTTTTCGCTGACACGGTTGACCTCGGGATACTTTTGCGACATCCATGCAGGGCGGGCGCCACTCGGCGTTGCCAGCACTACTCTGCCGCCGTTTGCATAGATATCATCCATTGCTTTATCGAGGAAAGAAAAGTCGTACTTTCCTTCCTCGGGCTCAAGCGCCGACCACGCAAAAATGCCTACGCTCATGGAATTGCAGTTTGCAAGCTGCATCAGGCGCATATCCTCTTTCAGCACCTCGGGATACTTCTGCCACTGATCGGGGTTGTAATCGCCGCCATGCAGAAAATGCGGGTAATTCGGATTGATGTATAGCTTTTTCACGGTAGGTCCTCCACGGTATGTTTTCTACCTACATCATATAAGACGCCGCAATAGAAATCAATACGCAAAATATCACAATATATTTGTAAAATTAAAGTATTTTATTGAAAAACGCAGGTTTTTATAGTATATTATTTACAGACGCACAAAAAGGAGAACCGCCATGTATACGAACCGCGCCTACCTTGGCAAACAACACGAGGACATTGTGGATACCTCGTCCCCGCTTTTGGTGACCGCAGTGGGACATTTCAAGCTACACACGCGCGCCGCCGTCGAAACTAAGCGCCCCGAGGGCAGAGGTGATTACCAGCTTTTATACATCGCATCCGGAAAAGCGCATTTTTATTTTCACGGTAAGGAGCAGACCGTCCCCAAAGGAAACATGATACTGTTCCGCCCCGGTGAGCCGCAAATATACAATCTGTACACCAAGGATGCACCCGAGACCTACTGGGTACATTTTACGGGAAACAACGTAGAGCGTATCCTCGATTACTACGGCATTCCGCACGGAACGAACGTGTTTTTTACGGGTACGTCCTCCGACTATCAATGGATATTCCGTCAGATGATCCACGAACTGCGCCTCCGTCGGGCAAATTATGCAGATATGCTCACCCTTGATCTGCGGCGCATCTTTCTCATGCTCGATCGCTATTTTAAAGAAGGAAAACAGATCGGCACCGAGATACTGGATGAGATCGAAAGTGCAACACACTATTTCAACGAAAACTATCATAAGCACATTACCATTGAGGAATATGCAAAACAGCACCACATGACCCCCTGCTGGTTTATCCAGAACTTCAAAAAGATCACAAACGTTACGCCAATGCAGTATATCGTATCCCTACGGATCGCAAACGCCATGAGTCTGTTGGACAATACCGACGACACGATCGCACAGATCGCCACGTCGGTGGGATACGGCGACGCACTGTATTTCAGCACACTCTTCCGCAAGCATACAGGGCTTTCGCCAAGCCAATACCGAAAAAGAGAAAAATAAAAAGACAAGACTGCCGTATGGAAACCATACGGCGGTCTTGTTATGTCCGATCGCGCACGCGGACGATATGGTTGATGAGTATGGCGGAAAAAACGCCGATCAAGGTCTGCACTGCGCGCATTGCCGCGTAAAGATACACGCTCTCCTCGCTATGCGAGACCATGCAGATGACCGTGATGATCGCCGCCGCACCGCAAAAGTCCTTACAGCCGAGCAGTTCTGCAACGGTCAGCGCGCAAAGCGCCGCAAGCAGAATGAAGACAAGCTCCAAAAACGCGCACAGCATCTCGATCTGCAAAAGAGATACAAGATACTCCGAACATACCACGAATACAAGACCGATCACAAGCCCGATGACGGTCGCAAGCACGCGGAGCTTTCCCGTATCTTTCGTTTTCTGCAGATTTTCCCGCAACTCTATGATGGAATAGACGTAGGCGAAAATGGGATGCGTTTCCAGCATGGGGAGAAAGCACCGTATTCCCTGCCATATAAAAAAGGAAAGAATGACCGCAAGGATACTTTTGATTTTACGCATACCGATATGTATTTTGAATGCCATTGTATCGCTCCCGTTTTTTCTTTCAGTATACCACACAAAACCGAAACAGAAAAGTGCCGTATGAAAAATACGGCACTTTTTTCTTATTTCTTTTCTGCCTGACGCTTTGCAAAGCGCTTGTCGGCAAGGTCAGCAAACTGCTGAATGATCTTGATCTCTTTTGCAATGTAGGGTCTACCGTTGAAACGGTAAAGATCGTGCTGGAACTTGGTGAGATCGTGCGGACCTGCATAGTCGGGATCCTCGATCTCCTTGTTGTATACACCCCAAGGCTCGTAGGTCTGCGAGAAGCCCTGAATGAGTCCCCAATGGTAGGAGCCGACCTCTTCAAGATAAAAGAGCGGGAAGATCTCGTCTACGTTGTTGTGGGTGATACGATTGAGCCACTCGTTGTTGATGACCGGTCTGCCCCAGTCCTCCTTCAGTTTTTCAATCAGACGGACCATGGTCTGGAAGGAGCCGTAGTAGTGGAACGTAATGATGTCGGAGAGCTCCAGCGCACGAAGCTGTGCAGGGGTGGAGGGCTCGAGCGTTACGCCGTTGTATGCCCATACGTCTGCGGTAAGAGGCTGGATGGGATCGTGCGAACGGATGATCTCAAAACACTTTTCCATCATGGGGACCGACAGATCGCCTCTCTTACCGTTGGAGATCTCGTTCCATACGTCCCAGATCTGCAAACGTGCATCCTGTGCGTACTTTGCGGCGATCTCATCTACCATCTCAAAGAAATGGGGTTGCATATCGGGCTCATCGGGTACCATGTAGCCGTGCGTGGTGTAGCCGCCTGCGTGGGGGCCGCGGAAGATACCGCTATGATATCCCCAGTCAACGTTCTGCTCGCCGAACTTTGCGGGAATAAACAATTCCTTCGGCACGGTGCAGTCGTTACCGATGGTGAGCATTACCTTCAGACCATACTTGTCCGCAAGCGTAATGTACTCCTCGAGATTGGACATAAAGCTGTCATGCTCGTAATACCATACCTCAAACTGAATGATGGCACGAACGGCGTTCAAACCGGTCTTCTGCGCGAGCTCAAACTCGTACTCGATCTGCTTGATCACCTCGTCGTGCTTGTACTGCTGCCACATGGCAATGCGGTTTACGCAATTGGAAGGGTAACCGTTGAATCCGCGGATCCAGGGCTGATCGTTATACCATTCCCAAGCCTGTTCCTTTGTCCACTGTTTTAACATAGCACTATCCTCTTTTACATTCTGTGTGTTTTATAGCCAATGTCAAAGCTATTTACATACATATTCTAACACACATGTATTTGATTTTTCAAGAGCAATAAATAAAGGAATTATTACACGGATTTTTGTATTTTCATATTTCTTCGACCTTGATGAGGTTGGTATTTCCCGACTGTCCGTTTGTAACACCGCCCGTGATAACGATCTTGTCCCCTTTTTGGAGCGAAAGCATCCGCTCAGCGATCTTTTTTGCCGTGTAGAACAGTACCTCGGTAGAGGTAAAGCGCTCGCACGTAGCGGGGTGCACACCCCACGAAAGCGCAAGGCGGCGCCACGTGGTCTCCTCGGTGGTAAGCCCGATGATCGGCACGGGCGCACGGAAACGGGAGACCAGACGTGCCGTCCTGCCGGAGAGTGAGCAGGCGACGATCGCCTTGGCACCGATGTCGATCGCCATGCCGCATGTAGCGTGCGAGATTGCATCCACTGTGTTTTCGATCCGAAAATCTTCCTTATAAAAGCGCCGTGCGTAATGGGTGTTCTGCTCGGTGGTCTCAGCGATCCTTGCCATCACCTCCACCGCCTGCACCGGGTATTTGCCAACCGCCGTCTCCCCAGAAAGCATGATCGCGCTTGTCCCGTCGTAAACTGCGTTTGCAACGTCGGAGATCTCTGCTCGCGTGGGGCGCGGGTTCTGCATCATGGATTCCAGCATCTCAGTAGCGGTGATGACACATTTACCAAGCATGCGACACCGTGTGATCAGCCGTTTCTGAATAGAGGGAAGCTTTTCAAAAGGGATCTCCACGCCCATGTCGCCACGCGCGATCATAACACCGTCACAATGTGCACAGATCTCCTCAATATTGTCCACGCCCGACTGGTTTTCGATCTTAGCGATCAGCATAACGTCCGTTGCACCAAGCTCCCGCAGAAAGGCGCGCACGTCTGCAAGATCCTGCCCGCAGGATACAAAAGAGCAGGCGATAAGATCCACGCCGTTCTCCACACCGAAACGGATATCTTCTTTGTCTGCGGCGGAAAGATATGCCTGCCGCATGACCTTTCCCGGAAAACTCATGCTTTTGCGGTCGGACAGTTCACCGCCGCACAGCACCGTACACACGATTTCATTGCCGGAAACGCGCTCCACCCGAAAGGAAAGCAGACCGTTGCTCAGCAGAACCGTATCCCCTGCGGAAAGCTCCCCCGCAAGATGCGGATAGCTGACCGAAACGCGCTCGTTTGTACCAACGACCCGCTCGGTGGTAAAGATAAAGGTGTCCCCCTCCCGCAAAAGCACCTTCCCTGCCGCAAAAGTACCGATCCGATACTCAGGACCCTTGGTATCCAGCATGATCGCCACCGGCAACCCGAGTTCCGTACGCACCGCCTTGATCAGCTCGATACGCTCCTTGTGATCGGCATGTGTGTTGTGCGAGAAATTGAGTCTTGCCACGTTCATGCCCGCTTTACAAAGCGCGGTGATCGCTTCTTTCGTCCCGCTTGCGGGACCTATCGTACATATGATCTTTGTCTTACGCATTCTGCCTCCTGTGTCTATAGGGCAACTATACTATACTTTAGCATCCGCGAAATGCCGCAGAGTATGCATTTTTAACTCTTTGGTTGTTTTTTTACATATATTGATTACTTTTTGCTATTGTACACACTTCCCCTTTATGCTAAAATAACAAAAGAGACCCAAAAACCAAGAGAAACGGAGAACCGACATGAAAAAAGTTTTACTGCTCCTCCTCGCTTTGGTCTGTCTCACGCTTGCGGTTTCGGCAAAGGAGACCGTGATCTATGAGAACGACTTTTCAAACAGCGATCTTTCCGCTTTCAAAATGCATGGCACCATGCAGGTGACCGACGGCGCCTTAAAGGCAATCGGCACCGGCGCTTCCGCCTACGTGTCCTACGACCTCCCCGAAAAGTATCAGGGTATGGACTATATCGTCGAGGTGGACTATCTCGACGTAAACAACATGGGCGGTCTGTTGGTCGGCGCGACAAGCGACAAGCTGACCCAAATGCCCTCCTACTTTTCCGGCTACACCTGCACGGTAGGCAGCAACGGTGACAAGACCTACATCGCCTACTTCAGCCAGACGGGCTGGGGCGGAAACTTTGCCCCCTCCACCAACGTGCTCACGACAAACGACATCCACCTTTGGGCGCGCGTATACAAGGGTGCTTTGACCTTCCGTGTGTACACGCTGGATCAGAAAACGCTGATCCAGGAGTTCCGCTATGAGCCGGGTGACCACGAAAACGACATCTACGATACGCTCACCTCCACGGTGGGTCTGCGTCAGTACTATGCCGATGCAGGTCGATTTGACAACTTCAAGGTCACCGTGCTGGAGGATGATGCTCTGCCGAGCATGAATACTTCCCTCTCCGTTGGTAACACCGCCTTCAAAGCAAGCGGACTTGCCGTTAAGGACGGCGTTGTCAGCGGCAACGGGGCAATGCTCTCGGACAAGGCGCTCACGGGGGAATACCGCGTGAATATGGCGCTTGCAAGCAAGGGTACTTCCCGTCTCTACTTCGGCATGACCGACACGAAAAACGGCTACGTTTTCGAGATTAACGGTACCGAACAAAAAGCACTTCTCCTCAAGATGGAAAACGGCGTAACACGTGTGCTTTCGCACAAGTCTGTCCTCGTTCGTGAGGGCTACTGCGACCTTGTGCTCGACGTACACGACGGCATTGCTTCGCTCTACTATGATTACCTCTTCCAAGGAAATGCGGCGTTCCCGATCGCCGAGTTCTACCTTGACGGTACAGACGGCAAATTCGGTCTGTGGCTGGAGGGCGGCTCGGTGCAGGGGCTTATGGTGGGTGATAGCACTGTCACCCTGCCCGAGGAGACCTACCTCAACGCGGTAAACTTTGGTGCCGACCCCGACGTGCTCTACTATGAGGGCACCTATTACCTCTACGTATACGCAGGCAACGACGGCTCCAATATCTTCCGCGTATACACCTCCCCCGACCTTGTACATTTCACCCAGCGCAACTATATTTTTAACTGGGATCCGTACGTATACAGCAATGCAAATGGCAAAACTGCCTGGAGCCCGAACGTATTCTATAATGAAAGCGACGGACTGTTCTACCTCTTCTTTGCGGCAGAACAGTTGGGCGAGGACACGTCACGGCGCGTATACTACGCCTCCTCCGATTCCCCGTTCGGTCCCTTTAAGCACGACGGTCCGCTCGTTGCCATCAACGATGTGACCGAGATCGACGGACATCCCTTTATCGGCTACGACGGCAAGACCTACATGTCCTTCTCCCGCTACGATCTCGGCGGTACCATCTGGTTTGAGGAAGTGACCATCCAGGACGGCGTTGTTACCGCCAAGCCCGAAACGGCGACCCGCGTGGTCATCTCCGACATGCCTTGGGACAATGACGGCGCGCTCCGTCTTGTCGAGGGTGGCTTTGTCTGGAAGCACGACGGTTATTACTATCTCATTTACGCGACCGGCTCCTACTCCCGCCATTACGGCGAGGCAGTGGCGGTATCCAAAAACCCGCTCGGTCCCTACGAAAAGATGGATGTAAACCCCATCCTCAACTGGAACTACCTTGTGGACGGTCCCGGTGACGCGCTGATGATCCCCTCCCCTGACGGCGAGGAGCTTTACATGATCTACCACCGCCATTGCGAACCCGATAACGGAGGCAGTCGCCGCGAGACCTGCATTGATCTTGTGCAGTTTGTCAAGGATCCTGACGGTGGCCCCGACCGCCTTGTAGTTCGCTCTACCTCCACTACGCCGCAGAAGATGCCCTCGAACAAATATCGCTTTGACATTAACCGCGACGGCGCCGTTACGCTTGCAGATGTACTTCTCGTGCTCAGAGCGGTACGCTCGGACACCGACTACAGCGGCTACTACGACGTGGATGCCAACGGCTCGATCGGTATGACCGACGTTCTGGCACTCCTTGCAAAAGTGAAATAAGGGAGGCTCACCATGAAAAAAATACTGACGTTTCTGCTCGCAGCACTTCTGCTGCTTTCGGCACTTTCCCTGTCCGCTTTTGCCGCGGAGGTAGGCTTTATCGCCTACAACAAGGGCAACAACGCAAACGACGGTCTCTCGGCATCGACAGCCAAGAAAACACTGGGTACCCTGGACGGCAGCGGTGCTGTCGGCATGATGAAAAACGGCGGTATTCTCGTTATCAGCGAGAAGATGTACATCGGCGACAACTTTACCTGGAAGGTCAACGGCGAAACGACGTGGACCGCAAACTACGGCGGCAAGGATTACAAGAATCCCGCACCCGCAAGCAATCCCGCAGCGGGCGCAATCAAAATGAAGCCCGGCTGTACCCTGACGATCGCCAGCGACGTTATCATCGACGACGTGATCTATTTTCAGGAAGGTAGCACAGACACCTTCCGCGTTACAAACGGCGCTACCCTCACCGTCACCGAGGCGGCGGTCTTTATGTCCAAAAACGGCAACTATCCGCAGATCGTTGTGGACAGCGGCAGCTCTGTAGTTCTGGAGGGCGGCAGATTCAATTCCGTCACGGGTGACGGTACGATCAAGATCGGTGACAAGGTAACGGTCGGCGCACCCGCAGTCGCTCCCACAGAGTCCGGTGCGGTTGCATTCTTCTCCTATGCAGGTAACGACGCCAATGACGGACAGAGCGCCGCAACCGCCAAGCGCGGTTTGGGCAGTGCTTCCGAGGGAAAGGGCGCTGCAAGCCTCCTCAAAAAGGGCGGCACGCTGATCGTCAGCGGTAAAGGATATATCGGCAACGACTACGCATGGTGCGTGGACGGCGACACTACCGTCACCGCGGTATACGGCGGCGTGGACTACAGAAATCCGGAGCCTGCAAGCAATCCCGCAAGCGGTGCTGTAAAAATGAAGCCGGGTGCAACACTCACCGTTGCCAGCAACCTGACATTTGACAACGTGATCCTCTTTCAGGAGAACGCCCAGTGCACGCTCCTCGTTACGGGCGGTGCAACGCTCACCGTAAACGAAAACGTCACCTCGATGTCCAACCGCGATCACTTTATGAAGATCTACGTTACCGAGGGCAGCACCGCCATCGTGAACGGCGGCATTTTCTCCTCGATCAGCGGCCCCGGCACCATCAAGATCGGTACCAAGGCAAAGGTTTTGGAGGAAGGTACTGTCATCGTAGAAAAAGAGCCCGCCAAACGCGAGCTTACCGTTTGCTATCTGGACTATGATAAGGGTAGCAACGAAAACGACGGCTCCAGTGCCGACAAAGCAGTCAAAAGTTATGCATCAGGCGTTTTCTCCCGCATCCTCATGGGCGGCACGGTCGTTATCAGCGGCAACTCTCATATCGGCGGCACGGGCGCGAACAACGAGTACGCAATGCCCCTGCTCGTCAAGCCGCTGACCTTTACCTCTGTCCACGGCGGAAACGACTATACGGAAAGCGCAAAATTCTACCTTTCCTCCAACACGACCTTTGTGATCGCAAGCGACGTTACCTTTGACAATATCGTTCTGGTGCAGGACGAACAGCAGAATACCATCCGCGTAAAGCGCGGCGCAACGCTCACCGTTTCGGATACGGTAAAACTCGTTACCGAGGGCGGCGCGACCAAGCATTACAATATCGTTCTGGAGGAAGGCGCACTCGCTATCCTCTCCGCAGAGGCACAAAAGCAGTTTACCGTTACAGGTAACGGCACCGTTGTGACTTATGTGGACGGTTACACCGAGCTGCTGAACCAAAAACTTCCGATGCAGACGATCGTGGAGCTGACCATCGGTTCGAAGACCGCATACATCAACGGCGACGCACAGACGTTGGATGCGGCTCCTATCAACCGTAAGAATCGCACGATGTTGCCCGTCCGTTTCCTTGCCAATGCGTTCGGCATTGACAACGACGGCATTCATTGGGATGCGGCGACCAGAACGGCGACCCTGAAGAACGCAAGCGTTACCATTTCGGTCACCATTGATGCACCGACCATGACCGTAAACGGTCAGTCGGTCGCGCTGGATTCTCCCGCGATCATTGAGAGCAACCGCACCTACCTTCCCGTCCGTGCGATTGCCAATGCGCTCGGCGTTTCCAACGACAATATCTTCTGGGACGGTGCAACAAGCACCGCAACGCTGATCAAGTAAGCATAAAAAAATACCGATTGCAGTTGCAATCGGTATTTTTTTCTTATTTTGCTCTGTATTCCTTTGCGGCGATACGGGTAAAGATGACGCACGCCTCTGCGCGGGTGAGGTTATCGTTCGGTCGATAGTTCCCGGTTCCCGCATCTCCGCCGACGATGCCGGCGTTATACAATTTCTGTACCGCGCCGTGACATGCCATATCACTTGTAACGTCGGGATTCGAGCCACTGCGGACCGCGGCATACTCACTCTCGGGCAGGATGTTTGCAAATACGGTTGCCATCTCGCCGCGCGTGATATTCTTGTTGTAATCGGTAAACTGCAGTGCGCTGACGATGCCGTTCTGCACACAGTAGTTGACGTAAGACGCATACCACACCTCGCCTGCCGCTGCCGCAGCCACCTTGCCGCCCGTGTACGCCGCATGAATGTTAGCGGCGACCGTCAGCGCCTGTGCAACGGTAAATTTGCCGTCGGGGCTGAATTTCGTAGCGGAGGTGCCATTTGCAAGTGCGTATTCGTACGCGGTCTTAACGTAGGTATGATACCATGCGCTTTCGGGAACGTCGGTAAAGCTGTTTTCGTAGGTACGGGTCGCCTTGAACGCGGAAGCGTTTTCGCCGATCTGCTTCACCGTCTCAAACGAGGGGCTGATGACTGCAAACTCAATGGTGTTTGCAACCTCGGGAGAATGCATGAGTGTGAAAGTGTCGCCTGCGGTGGCGGCAGTGTCGCGCGCAAAGGTGTCAATAGTGCCGCTCTCCCAGTTCAGCGTGAAGGACGCCATGCCTGCGGGCTTGTCACCGCCACTGATGCGGGAAACGTGTGCATTCTCGCGCACGTTGATCACAACGTTACTGTTGCCGGAGGAGATGCCGTTGATCGGCTCGTAGTAGATCTGTCCGACCTCTGCATCCCCTTCAACCGTGATGGTCGCCTCACCCGAAAAATCGGTGAGCTCAATCGCGCGGGAATACGCACAGATCGCGATCTTGCTACCACTGCGGACGGTGATATTGACAGGATCGGTACCGCTTGCCGCAGGGACACTGCCCTTGAGCACTGCCGCCTGATCCTTCTGATAGCCGCCGAGGATCGAGAAACCGGTGACGATGGATTTACCCGTCATCTTGGGGTTTTCGGCGATCATGGTCACGCCGGTATCAATGGTCACGGGAAAATGATTGGCGATTATGAAGTAATAGTTGCCCGACAGACGGAAGGTAAGATCTTTGAAGATATACTCACCCGAGCAGATAAAACGCTGTCCGTCCGAAACGAACTCTGCCCCCTGCTCGCGATAGTCCACACCGTCATACACACTGGTGATGGTAACCTTGCCGTCAAAGTAGGTCTTGTAGGCAAAGAAGGTACTCTGCACAAAATCGCCGCAGATGACGACTGTTGCATCGCGCGAAAGATCCAGCTTGTTCAGCGCATCGGTCAGCGTGCCGACAGGACACTCTGCCGAGGAGCCGTCGCCCTTCGCACCGCTTGCCAGAAAAACAACGTTATCATTTGCGGCGACCGAAACCGCAAGCATCAGTACGCAAAGGACAAGTGCGAGGAAAAATCCGATTTTTTTCATGCTTTTCTCCTTTATTTTGCCCGCAAAGGCGTCAGTGCGATCCTTGCAAAGATCACGCAAGCCTCTGCGCGGGCGATCTCATCGTTCGGACGGTAGTTGCCCGTTCCGGCGTCACCGCCGACGATACCCGCATTGTACAGCTTCTGCACCGCACCGTAGCAAGCCATATCGACTTTGACATCCGGATTCGAGCCACTGCGTACAGCGGCATACTCGCCATCGGGCAGGATGTTTGCAAACACGATCGCCATCTCGCCGCGCGTAATGTTGCGGTCATACTGTGCAAACTGCAATGCAGTGATGATACCATTTTGCACGCAGTAATCCACGTAGGGCGCGTACCATACCTCTCCCGCGGTTGCCACGCGGACTGCGGTGCCGTGATAAGCAGTATGGATGTTCGCCGCCGCGGTCAACGCCTGCGCAACTGTAAATTTACCGTCGGGGCTGAATTTGGTATCCGAGGTGCCGTTTGCCAGTTTGTACTCATATGCCGTTTTGACGTAGGAATGGTACCATGCGCTCTGCGGCACGTCGGTAAACTGCTCGCTATACGTGCGTACAGCGGCAAAGCGTGACGGCGTCTCGCATGCGACCGTGAGGATCTCGCTGATCGCGACAAGCCCTCCCGCACTGTCCTGCGCGGTAAAGTAAAGCTTGACGTCGCTGACGGTAACACCGTCCGGCAGACCGTCAAAGGTGAGCACCGCAGGTGTCATTGCCGCGATCGTGGAAAAGCTCTTGACCTTGGTCTTATAGGTGTCGTTGACAACTGCGTATACATTCTTCGGCGAAAGTGCGGTATAGCGGATACCGTACACCCAGACCGAATGCAGGTCGATCGGCGTGGCATACTGCAAACGGATATATCCCTCGGTCGCATTGAAACGATAGAGGTCGGTTGCCTGTACACCTTGATGTGAAACGATGCCGTCTGCCGCATTCTGCACGTTGCCGAGTACGCCCGTGCAAGTGGAGGACACCGTAACACTGTTTTGCTTTTGCACAAGTCCGCCGAGACCGCTCGGTACAGGTTGCATCACAGCGGCGGAGGGACCGTTGACCGACAGCGTACCGTCGGCACGGAGGATCAGCTTGTCAATGCAGGGCATGCGGTTGCCGCTGGGATTCGCAACGTTTGTCTGTGAATGGTAGATGAGATAAAGATCATCGCCGTTCGGCGAACGGAAGATATTGCAGTGACCCGTACCCGAGGTGGCAACGCTGTCACCCTGTAGAATGGGGTTGTTCGCCGCCTTGGTATACTTGCCGAGCGGCGAGGAAGCGGTCGCATAGCCAACCGCATATTTTGCAGATGCGTAATAATTTGCACTGTAGAGCAGATAGTACACACCGTTTACTTTGAAGACACAGGGGCCCTCGTTCCAGTGGGTGTCGCCCGATTGCAGTTCCCAGGACGCATCGGGCGTAGTGAGAAGCACAGGCTCACCGATCGTGCCCGAAAAGTCGGGTTTGACCTCAATACCGAAACTTTGGCTGGTCTTGTGTCCGTTTACAACGTTCTCCGAGCAATCGCGGGAATAGAAAAGATAGATCTTTCCGTCATCGTCAAAGAGCAGATTGGCATCGATCACGCTGTAATCGGGTGCATAGAGCGGATGATCGTACAGATCAATAAACGGTCCTGCGGGCGAATCCGCCTTCGCAATGCCGATGCTGTGTCGCTTCTGCCCACCAATCATGCGTGCCGCAGAATAGACCATGTAGTACGCACCGTCGTGCTTATAGACCTCAGGCGCCCAGAAATTCTGATCGGCAAAGGACTTTTCCGTCAAAGCATAGGTGTGTCCAAGCGGCGTCCAAGCCGTAAGGTCGGTCGACGTCCAACACTTGAAGTAGCCGCCCGTGCAATACATATAATAGATTCCCGAGGACTCCTCATAGAGGATAAACGGGTCGCCGATACCCGTGATCTGCTTATACGGGCTTTGAAAATACGCGGCCGCATCCAGACGGGTGTCCGCAATTTCGGTAAGTTCTGCCGCACCGAGCGACAAAACGAGCAGGCTTGCAAGCAGAAATGTTACAAGAATTCTTTTCATTTTCTCTCCACCGTAATGATCTCGCTAAGGCACGCGCCCTCTCCACCGTCGAGAAGGATCTCCACGGTTCTTGCCGTGCATCCCACCGAAAAAACAGCGGGAGTGTACGGCTTTTCCGCGGAAAAGGTCTGTGCCGCGCTGATTTGTGTTCCGTTCAAAAACAAGGTCGCACTTTTCGGTGCATTACCGTCTTTGTCGCTGTACAGCCAAAGACTTTCCAGAGAAACAGGCTCGCTATAGGTGAGCTTGATGTTTCCCTTTCCGGCAAAGCGATACACCCGTTCGGTCGCGATGGCACCGTCGGTGAGGAAGGCGGGGTCGCCGCCAAAGCTGCTTTCCACCGTAATGCCACCCTTACGCTGATACAGACCGTTTGTACCCGAGGGGTACGGCTGCTTGACCACAAACGGGCCATTGACCGAGAGTTTTCCTTCCGCATCAAAAACCATTTTGTCCACACAAGGCGTGCGGTCGGCAACGGGGTTTTCGGTATTGGTCACGTCCGAGTGGGAGTGGTAGACCATGTACAGCTCACTGCCATCGGGCGAGGGACACACGTTGCAGTGTCCTGTGCCCGAGGTATAGACACCGTCACCGACGACGATCGGATTCTCTGCCGCCTTGATAAACGGGCCGAACGGCGAAAGCGAGGTCGCGTATCCCACGCAATAATGCACAGAAGCGTAATAATTTGCCGTGAACAAAAGATAGTATACACCATTTCGCTTGAATACGCAAGGACCCTCATTCCAAAGCGTATTTCCCGAAAGAAGCTCCCACGGAGAGGTAGGCGTTGCAAGCAGAACGGGCTCGCCGACCGTAGCCGAGAAATCAGACGCGACCTCGATGGCGCAGGTCTGGCTCACACGCTTGCCGTCCACGTAGTTTTCCGAACAATCGCGGGAGTAATAGAGATATACCCTGCCATCATCGTCAAAGAGTAGGCTTGCGTCGATCACGCTGTAATCGGGCGCAAACAGCGGACGGTCATACAGATCGGTAAAAGGACCCGTCGGCGACTTGGAGGCGGCAATGCCGATGCTGTGCCGCTTCTGCTCGCCGAGCATACGCGCCGCGGAATAGACCATATAGTAGGTGTCCCCGCGCTTATAGACCTCGGGTGCCCAGTAATTCACGGTTCCAAAGGACTTTTCGGTCACGAGGTAGGAATCTCCGTGCGCCGTCCAGTGTTCCAGCGTATCCGACGACCAACACTGATATTTGCCGCCCGTGCAGTACAGATAGTACCGCGCGGTCACGTCATCGTACAGCATAAAAGGGTCGCCGATACGTCGGATGGAGCGGAAGGGGCCGGTATAGCCCCCGAAAGCATCATTTTGCATACTTTACTCTGCCTTTTTGATCTCGTAAGTCTCTTTGTTGTAATCAACTGTGATGGTCGTACCGTCCGAGAAGGTGGTGCGATACACACCCTCCGCAAGCTTTTCATGGTTATCCATGAACTCGTATTGCAGGTGCTTGAGTGCCTCGTATTCGTCATACGCACGCTTGATGGCGTCGGTCGCCGCGTCGATCTCGGCGTCGTTTGCACAATGCAGATCGTCGTCGCCCATCCAGTTGTGTCTCTCACCGAACTTGGAATAGAAGTACATGACCGGACGGCCGCCGTACTCGAGGAACTTAAGGTGCTGATACTCGTCCTTGACGGGATAGTTGACCGTCTGTGAGGTGGGGTTGGACAGGATGATGCCGTGATAAACGAGCTGCCAGAACGGAATGCCCTCGTCAAAGAGCGGATTCTGCTCATGGGTGAGTTTGGACTGTACGCCGATGTAGAGCGCCGCGTCGACATACTCGTTCATGTAGTCCATATAGCCCTCGGACTGATAGCCGCCGAAGAGGTCAATGGACAGCTTTGCGACCTTGCGGTGGTATTCCCACGCCTCCTTGCGCGTGCAGGGATGGTTGGAATCGTAGCACTTCTCGGGGATGATCGCCGTCAGCTCGTCGTTGTAATGCAGACCGTAGAAGCCGTAGCCGCGCACCTCGGGGAAGGTCTTGACGGCGTAGTTCTCATATGCCGTCTTTGCACAGAGATGGTACGGCTCACCGCCGTTGAGACCCATCTTTTTGTAATGCTCGCGGACGTACGGGATCGGATCGCCGTTTTCGTCCTTCTTTTTGGTGAGCAGATCGCGGTCAAAGTTGTTAGCGATCTCATAAGCGCCGCAGGTCACGGTATGGCAGACCACGAGATAGCCGAGTTTCTGCGCTCTGGCAATGGCGCGGCGGAACTCGCTGTCGGTGCCGTAGCGCTCATCCGAGGGAGTCTGCTGCGGGAAGCGGCCGTCGTGTCCGCCGGGTCCCCAGCCGACAAGGCAGATCTCCGCACCGCGAATGCCCTTTGCGTACATGCTGTCCACGATCTTGTTGAGCTTTTCCACGTCGCAGGCAACGAACATTTCGGGCTCGTTCGCGAGGTTCTGATGGCGGACGGGCGTGGGGATCGGCTTCCATCCCATGCGGATACGCAGTTCCAAACAATCTGCCGCACGGCGGAGTGCCTCGCGCTCTGCCGCACGCTCACGAAGCGGTCTGCAGCCCTTGAAATCCATCTGGAACTTGCGGTAATGCTTTGCCATGTCTACGTACGTTGCGTTCGGCATTTTGGTATAGATGACCACAACGTCCTCGTCGGGCTCATCACCGTCAAAGCGGAACTGCGGGCAGATGGTGTACACGCCGTCCTTATACTCAATCTCAAAGCGACCGTCAAACTCCTCGCCTGCCACGCGAACGAATACTGCGTTCTCGTTGTCGCAAATACCGCTGACAAGCGTAGCCGTCGGCCAGGTCTTGAACAGTGTGTTGGGGCGCTCCTCAAAGCGGGTGAGCGCAAAGCCGTAATAGAAGTTGGTTGGATAGAACATATATCCCTTGTCCCCTGCGTGTGCAGTGGTCAGCGAGGACTCGATCCTCAGTGTTTGAAAGCGCGGATTACACAGCGTTTCGCGACGGATGACAAGCTTTATCGCATTGCCGTTTTCCTCGATGGCGGGGATCAGTTCCCTTTCGATGCCGTAGGTCGTAACGGCGGTGACTTTGAATGTATAGCTCATATATTTTCACTCCTCGGGCGTTTTTATTTTATTTTACCATTGCGGGGCGAAAATCGGCAATGGACTTTTCGGTTTATGTATTGTCATTTTCGGTTAAATTGCGAAAATTGCCGCTTTCCGTATTGTTTTTTGAAAAGGTTTTTGATACAATACCCTTATACGGAGAGGAGGTGCACTATGAAAAAGATTTCCTTAAAAGAAATGGAAAGCGACGTCGTGTTCGGAGACATCTGCGGTCAGGCGCAGATCTGGAGCGCCACGGAGTGCACCTACACCTTCATCGGCAACCCGCGCTCGGACCACGGCTTCATGTACATCTGCTGTGACGGCGTACGCATCCGCTACAAAAGCAATACGGAGGAGACCTTTTCAAAGGGCGACCTCCTGTATATTCCGAAATACTGTGAGTATTTCATCGAATTTCTGGCACCTGTCGAGCCGTTTTCGGATCTGCTCATCAATTTCGACATCCGCAACACAGCAGGCGAGGAATTCTGCTTTGCGGACAAGATCGTCCGTCTGACGGGAGACGTGCCGAAAAAGATCGTGACCTGCATGCAAGAGATCGCAGACAGGAGCACAAACTTAAAGCACCCCTGCATCCGCGTAGGTGCGCTTTTTTACGAGCTACTCGACAAGCTTGCGAACCGCATTACCCTGCCGGAAATGCTGAGTGAGGAAACCAGCGTAGTCTTCCCCGCCGTCTTCTATCTCGATAACCATGTGCGCGACGACGTGTCCGTGCCCGAGCTTGCCAAGATGTGTCTGCTCAGCGAATCGGCATTCCGCAAGGAGTTCAAGGCATATACGGGCATGACACCCATCCAGTACCGTACGCATATCAAGATCAGCAAAGCACAACAGCTTCTCCGCAGTACGACCGAAATCTCGGTGCGCGAGATCGCCGAAAGCCTTGGATTCTTGGACAATACCTACTTTTATAAGATGTTTATCCGCATCACGGGGCAAACGCCGAATCAATACCGAAAGCAATGTGCCGAAAAGAAGAATAAAACATAAAGCGCCAAAGTTACTTTTGGCGCTTTACTTGTTTTTGGTAAAGGGACGGCGTGGTACCCGTTACTTTTTTAAAATTCTGATAAAAGGACTGCACGTTTCCGAAGCCGACACGCTCGGCGATCTCGGCAGTCGTATACCGACCGAGCAGCGAGATTGCCTTGTTGATGCGGACAACGTTCAAATAGGAAGAAAAGCCCGTGTGTACGTGTTGCTTGAAAAGCGCCGAAAAATAGTTGCGGTTATATCCGAATTCGGCGGCAAGTCTCTCCTGCGTGAGCCGCTCTGCATAGTGCTGCTCAATGTAGCGGAGGATCTCGGCAGAAACGTCCGTCCTCTCGTGGCTATCCGGCTCGGCAAACGAGGCGTTTTGCAGAAACTTTGCAAGCGTATAGGTATAGATCCCCTGTTTCAGCAAAGGGTCAGTGCAATCTGCAAGCTGTAAAAAATGTGCGTAAATATCCTGCGTGACCGCTCCCGCTTGCAGAATCAGCGTTTGTGGTATTTTCCCCTCTGTGTAGCGCTCATACACGTCGCTGTATGTGACGGGCATGACCACACAGATAGAACGATTCTCCTTCAAAAACGGAAAGCAATGCGGATATAGCGGCGGAACAAGCAACAGATCCCCTGCGGCAAGCTCGTACCGTTCTCCGCTGACAAACACGGTTTTGGGCGTTTCGATATTATAGATCCACTCGATCGAGCGGTGAAAATGCTCCGAGCAATTGCACCTGCCTACGTGAAAATACTCCACCTTGTCGCGGTGATATTGATATTCCATACGCACACCTCGCTTTGCTTTGATTGTAGCATGCGGATGTTTTTTCGTCAAGATGTTAATTTTTTTTAATTACCGAGCGGATTTTTCGAAAAAAGAGCAAAAAAATGTGAATATTTTTTAATATGGTGTTAAAAGAAACGATTTACTTTTCGGACAAGTTCTGCCATAATATAAGTAGAAAAACTCTACGTCCAAACGGAGGATATGCCATGCGAAAACTTTTATGTATACTGATACCTTTGCTTTGCCTGTGCCTGACGGCGGCGGCCGTTGATATTGACAGCGCAGACGATCTGCTCGCGCTGATGCAGGGCACGGGAGATTTCAGCGATCTTACAGCAACCTATACGCTGACAAAAAACATCGACATGACGGGCGTTTCGGGACAATCCCCCATCGCACCGACGGCAAGTGCACCGTTTACGGGTGTTTTCGACGGCGCGGGATACACGATCAGCGGTCTGAAAATTGAGGGCGGGCAGTACAGCGGCCTGTTCGGCATTCTGCACGGCACGGTCAAGGATCTGACTGTCAAGGGCTCGGTCTCCTCGGGTGACGCCAACGATGCAGGCGGTATCGCGGGACTTGCGCTGGACGGAGCGCACATTGAAAACTGCGCAAGCGAATGCACCGTTTCGGGCAAAAACTCGGTCGCGGGCATTGTCGGCCGTGTTAAGAGCGGCGATTATACCATCGAAAACTGTATCAATCGCGGCACGGTCAGCGCCGTGCGCGAGGCTGGTGGTATCGTCGGCTACGCAGACGCATCGGGCACGCTGACCGTTCAAGGCTGTACCAATTACGGCGCGATCTCGCTCACCTCGACGAACGAGCGCGCGGGCGGTATCCTCGGCGGCTCCTCCTCGCGCGGTACCATCGCGATCCACCGCTGTGTCAACCGCGGTACGGTCACGGGCGCACGCAACGTGGGCGGCATCGCAGGACTTTTTGAGGGCAAGGACGTCTGCGAAGACACCGCGCTTACGCGCATCATGACCGAATGTGTCAACTACGCCGCCATCACCTCCACCGCAACGAGCGGCAACGCAGGTGCGGGCGGCATCATCGGCTACTTCAAACGGGCGGGCGGCGTGACCGACTGCTTAAACCTTGGTAAAGTGACCTCCACCGTGCACGGCATCGGCGGCGTGATCGGCGTGACCGAGGTCTACGGCAACATTGGCTACTCTCTCAGCCGTTGCTCAGTCTCCTGCCCTGCGGACAGTGACAGGATCGGCGTGTTCGGCGGCTATCTGCCCATGCGCCCCTCTCTGCCAAACTTCTACACAAGCGGCACGGTCGGCAAGATCTACGCAAACGTGGATAAATACGCATACAGAGATTTTGTAACGCTCAACACAAGCGGCGTATGGGTCAACCCCTACGAGCCTACGCTCGCATGGATGCATACGCACAGCTATACCGAGCGTACCGTAACCGAAAACGGCTGTGGACTCGCTTGCCTCTGCGGCGAAATGCAAAGCGTGTCGGCGCATACCGATAGCGGAAATGGCGTTTGCTCCGCTTGTGGCACTTCCCTTGCAAAAGATCTTACCACCGTCTACGTTTCGGACGGCGGAAGCGGTGACGGCTCGGCGGCGGGTAAGCCGCTTGCCTCCCTGACGCGCGCTTACGAGGCACTTGGTACAGACGGCGGTACCATTGTTATCGTTGACACGGTAACCGTACCGAAGAATCGGATCGGAACCAAGGAAACCGCTTTTGTCGAACCGTTCCACGACGGAAAGATCACGGTAAAAGGTGCGGATGCCGATGCGGTACTGCGCTTTAGCGGCGTATACCAGTACCACATGAGCGGCGAGACAGAGTTCTCTGACCTCACCTTTGCATCGGCATCCTCGAGTGCCTATATCGACATGGCGGGCAGAGGCTATCCGCTCACCATGGGTGAGGGGCTCTCCATGCAGGGCAACGATGCGATAAGCGGAACACAGAATACAAAGATCATCGTTTACGGTGGCTACCGCGAGGGCGCGGTGCTGGACGGCGCGGCGCATGCCGATCCCTGTCTCACGGTAAAAAGCGGCTCCTACTATGCCATCCGCGGCTTCAACCGCACCGTGGATATTACCTCCTACGGAAAAGCAACGCTGACCGTGGGCGGCGACGTATATACCAAGTATTTGGAGGCGGGCTCCACCAGCTACTCCCACTTTTCGGGAGAGGCGGGCGCGACCGTCTCGATCATAGGCGACGTTACCGTGGCGACCCAGCTTTCACTGGGCAATCCCGCAGACAACCAATACGTTTTCAACTTTGACACCGATCTCTATCTCTTAGACGGCAAGGTGACCTTTACAGGCACGGGCATGGACTATAAGCAAAGAGAACGCCTGTCAGGCCTGCGTATCTTCGTCGATCCCGATTCCGCGGACGCAATGGACTCCTATCTGCGCCTCTTTGCAGGCTACGGCGACGAAGAAAGTGCTTTGAAAGAGATTCCCGAAACGGCGGCGATTGCCACAACAGCGCTACCCCTGCAAAACGGTGTTTACACCTATCAAAAGGGCGCGCTTCGCGTGCAGATCCTCTCGGACACCGTGGTGCGCGCAGAGGTTGCCGAAAACGGGATCTTTACCGATGCAGACACATTGATGATCACGGGCAGAGAGGAATACACGGGTACCTATACCGTCAGCGAAACGGTGGACGGCACCGTGGTGCTTTCCACACCCGCCATTACCGTGAATATCCCTGCGGACAGCGAGCGTGCAGAGGATGTCCGCATCTACGACAAGAACGGCGCACTGCTCTATTCCCTCTTTACGGCAGATAAAAACGCGCTTTACTCGCTCCTCCCCTCTGCCGCAGACACGCCGAACAGCCTTGTGCTCTTTGACAACGGCATTCTCCCGCCCGAAGAGGGTTTGACCTATGCGGGCAGAACCGATGCAACAAGCGGCTGGTCACGCAATGACCATATCGACATGTACATCCTGCTGCCGCGCGGCGATGCCAAGCAGCTCCGCACCGATTTCGTTACCCTCACGGGCAGAACCATGCTTTCGGACATCAAGACCCTCGGCTCATGGTACTCCCGTTGGACGACCTACACCGACGAGGAAAAGCTTGCCATGATCGAAAAATACCGTGACCGCGACGTGCCGCTCGATATCATTATCATTGACACCGAGTGGAAGAACACCTCGCAGAACGGAAACGACGGTGACGGCACGGGCTATGAGTACAACACTGACCTCTACCCCAATATGCCCTCTTTCCTTAAAAAGGCAGAAGAGGCAGGCGTACTGGTGCTCTTCAATGACCATACACACAAGACCTCGCTCAAGATCAACGATCCCGCCGAGCTCAAGTGGCAGACCGAGGGCATCCAAAAGGTGATGGCAGACGGTCTTGACGGCTGGTGGTACGACCGCAACTGGTCCTACTCTGTCAAAACGCCGTTCCACGACGTTACCTTTGAGACCATCGGGCAAAAGCTTTATTACGACGTGATGGCGGCGTTCCACAAAGAAAATGCAAATGGCGCCACGAAGCGCGTGCTGATGCTCTCCAACGTGGACTGGCTGCTCTGCGGCTACCGGCGCGGAGCATCCTCACTCATCAGCCATCGCTACGGAACACAGTGGACGGGCGATATTTACGGCGACCCGACCATGCTCCGCCGCGAGATCAAAAACATGGTCTTTTCGGGTGCGACAGGCTCCTCGCCGTATATGTCGAGCGACCTTGGCGGCTTCCGCAACAACGATGCGGTCACCGAAAATATGTTCATCCGCTGGATGCAGTTCGGTGCGTTTTCACCCGTCTTCCGCGTGCACTCCTCGCTCGGTGTCAAGAACGAGCACTATCCGTGGAGCTACAGCGAGGCAAGCGAAGCCATCGTGCGCGACTTTTTGCACATGCGCTACCATTTGATACCGTTCTACTATGCGCTGGCGCGTGAAAATTACGAAACGGGCATGCCGCTTGCACGCCGCCTCGACTTCCACTACCCCGATGCAAACGCCGATGACACCGAATATCTGCTTGGTCGTGACATTCTGGTCGCGCCCTACTGGTCGGCGGCGGGCGAAGGCAACGTCGTCGTTCCCTCCTCGTGGCTGCAAACGGCAGACGGAGAAGAGGGGCTCACAGCCGAATACTTCATTACCGATTGTGACATCAAGGCGAAAGGAACGGTCAGCGGCGAAAAGGTGCTGACCGAGACCGTACCGAACGTTGACTTCTACTGGCATCGCGACAGCGCGTGCGGCGAGCAATGGGACGAGGAATTTGCCGTGCGTTACACGGGCAAGATCACGCCCGATGTGGATTGTTACCTTGGCATTTATGCCGACAACGGCGCACGCGTCTATATCGACGGCACACTTGCCGTAGACGGCTGGGATTCGCACGGACTCAACACAAACCTCGGCGATATGCTCCTCAAGGCGGGCGAAACGCACGACCTTTTGATCGACTACTTTGAGGCAACGGGGCAAGCGCAGGTCTTCTTCGTCTACGAGCCCGTACAGGCAAAAAACACCTCGGTACGCGAGGTGTATATCCCTGAGGGCGAATGGATCGACGTCTTTACAGGCGAAACGGTCACGGGACCGCAGACCCTCAACGTAACGAAAGGCATGGAAACGCTTCCCATCTACGTGCGCAAGGGCGCGATTCTGCCCGCAAGCGCGGTCGTCTCCCCGATGACGGGTGCGGATTGGCAGACACTTTCGCTCAACGTCTATGACGTGGGTAACGGCGCATGCACGCTCTATGAGGACGACGGTGCAACCGAAGATTATATGAACGGTGCGTACCGCAAGACCGAGATCGCTTCGGTTGCAGACGGAAACACCGTGACCGTAACGCTTTCGGCGGCAGACGGCGACTTTGCCACCGATTATGCGGCACGCGAGATCACACTACGCTTCCATTCGGACAAGGCGGTTATCTCTGCGACCGTAAACGGTGCATCCGCTACGGTAACGCGGATCATCAAGGACACGGCGGCACTTCCCTTTGCCGATACGGGTGCATCCCCGATCACCGACGTATACGCGGTCACCTTTACCGCGCCGACAAATGCGGAGCACACCGTGGTGCTCACCGTCTCGGACACCGCGCCCGCAGAAGGTGACGTGGATCTGGATGGCGCAGTTTCCGTCAAGGACGCGCTACTTTCCCTGAAAGCGCTCGTCAAGGGCGAGAACGTCATCGACCTGACGGGCGACGGCAAGCTCACCCTCATCGACATTCTGCGCATTCTGCGCCTGGCTACAGCATAACAAAACCCGCTTGGCTTTTGCCAAGCGGGTTTTGTTTATTCTTTCCATTGAAAACTGCCCGAAAGAAGCGTTACGCTCTCTCCCGTGACACTGAGAATACCGCCGTCGGTATGGCCGACACGCTCGGTTCCGTCGGGAAACTCTATGCGGCAATCGCACGCCTTTACCGCCGTAACATACGGGATATGCCCTGCAAGCACGGCAAGCTCTCCCTCTACGCCGCGCACGATCAGCTTCACGGCATCCCCTTTAAAAAGATGTCCGTCGGGCGAGGAAATGGTCAGCGAATAGGCTCTCACTGTGCCACCTTCTTTGCCTTTGCCACAGCCTCGTCGATCGTACCGACAAAGAGGAATGCGCTCTCGGGCAGGTCGTCGTGCTTGCCCTCGATGATCTCCTTAAAGCCGCGGATGGTCTCCGAAAGCGGAACGTATACACCCGCAAAGCCGGTGAACTTTTCCGAAACGTGGAAGGGCTGGGAGAGGAAGCGCTGGATCTTTCTCGCACGTTGCACCAGAAGCTTATCCTCATCGGAAAGCTCATCCATACCCATGATGGCGATGATATCCATCAGCTCATTGTAGCGCTGGAGAATACGCTGTACCTCACGTGCGACCACGTAGTGCTCCTCGCCGAGAATTTCGGGAGAGAGGATACGGCTACTCGACTCGAGCGGATCGACCGCGGGGTAGATACCCTGCGAGGCGATACTTCTCGAAAGAACGGTGGTCGCATCCAGATGCGCAAACGTGGTTGCAGGCGCAGGGTCGGTCAGGTCGTCAGCAGGCACATATACCGCCTGGATCGAAGTGATCGAGCCCTTCTTGGTTGAGGTGATGCGCTCCTGCAGAGCGCCCATCTCGTTGGCAAGGGTCGGCTGATAGCCCACTGCGGACGGCATACGTCCGAGCAGTGCGGAAACCTCGCTACCTGCCTGTGTGAAACGGAAAATGTTGTCGATAAAGAGCAGGACGTCCTGTCCCTCCTCATCGCGGAAATACTCTGCCATAGTGAGTCCCGAAAGACCGACGCGCATTCTCGCCCCGGGGGGCTCGTTCATCTGTCCGTAGACAAGCGTGGTATTCTTCAGAACGCCGGACTCTTTCATTTCGTTGTAAAGGTCGTTGCCCTCACGGGTACGTTCGCCAACACCGGTAAAGACCGACAGACCGCCGTGCTCTTTTGCGATGTTGTTGATCAACTCCATGATGAGGACGGTCTTGCCGACACCGGCGCCGCCGAACAGACCGATCTTACCGCCCTTGGAATAAGGGCAGATGAGGTCGATGACCTTGATGCCCGTCTCGAGGATCTCGGTGGAAGTGGAAAGCTCATCATATGCGGGTGCGGGACGGTGGATGTTCCAGCGCTCCGCCTTTTCGGGCGCAGGCTGATTGTCCACGGCATCACCGAGCACGTTGAAGATTCTACCGAGCGTATCTCTGCCGACGGGCACGCTGATGGCGCAACCCGTATCGGTGACGGGTGTGCCGCGCTTCAGACCGTCGGTCGAGGACATGGCGATACAGCGGGCAACGTTGTCGCCGATATGCTGTGCGACCTCAACGGTCAGCGTTTTCTCGCCATTCTGCATGGTAAGTGCGTTGTATATGGAAGGCAGACCGCCCTCCGGGAAGCTGACGTCTACAACAGGTCCCATGACCTGCGAAACGACGCCGTTTTTCGTATTTGACATATTCAAACACCTCTCTTAATTGCCGCTGCCCGCGACGATCTCGGTGATCTCCTGCGTGATGGCACCCTGCCGCGCACGGTTATATTTGAGCTGCAGGTCGTCGATCATCTGCTGTGCATTCTTGCCCGCGGAGTCCATTGCGCATCTGCGTGCCGCCACCTCGGAGGCAAAACTCTCGCGCACCGCGTGTACCAGTAATCCCGCCACGTACTCGGGGATAGCCGCGTTCAGAATGGTGAGCTCGTCCGGCTCAAAGACCGTACCGAGGCTCTCGCTGTTCTCCGCGCGCGAAAGCGGCAGGATCCACTTGACGTCCGCCTCCTGCGTCAGCATGGAGACGTAGCGCGTATACACGATACCGACCTTGTTGTACAGTCCGCTTGCAAAGCGCTCGCAGATCTTCTCTGCAAGGCGCATCGCCTCGGCATAGTCAAAGCTCTCCGCACGGCGGAAATTGCCGCTATAGCGTTCACAGGCACGCTTGCCGATGGGCATGATCTTATCATGCGGCAACTCGCGTACAAGGCGAAATACATTGGCGTTATAGCCGCCCGCAAGTCCGCGGTCACCCGCGATGACGACAAGGCAGGTCTGCCCCTCTTCGCGTACCTGCATGTAGGGGCTCTTACCGCATTCGGGGCAGCAGGTCAAGGCACGGACCGTGGCGCTGACCGCCTCGGCATACTCCCTGCCCTTTGCCATCGCCTCAGAGGCACGGCGGATCTTGGAGGAAGCCACAAGCCCCATCGCCTTGGTCAGATGCAACGTGGAGTCTACGCTTTTAATACGCGTGCGGAGCGACTTGATATCTGCGCCCATACGCTCACCTCTTCATGCTCTCCAGCGCCTCTTTCAGCGTTTCAACGTCCGACTCCTCATAGTAGCCGCTCTCAAAACGCTCGAGAAGTGCGCTGTACGCATTTTCGAGTTTTTCAAACAATGCTTCTTCATATGCGCCGACCTTATTTACGGGCGTATCGTTCAGATAACCGTGAATAACAGCATACACGATGGCGACCTGACAGCCGACGCGGACGGGGGCGCTGCGCTTTTGCTTGAGCACCTCCACGATACGCTCACCAAGCGCAAGACGCGCCTTGGTATCCGCATCGAGGTCACTGCCGAACTGTGCAAACGCCTTCAGCTCGCGGTACTGCGAATACAGAAGCTTCAACTCGCCCGACACCTTCTTCATCGCCTTCAGCTGTGCCGAACCGCCGACACGGCTGACCGAGATACCCGGGTTGATCGCAGGCATAACGCCTGCATGGAATAGTTCGGTCTCAAGGAAGATCTGTCCGTCGGTGATAGAAATAACGTTGGTGGGAATATACGCCGAAACGTCGCCCGCCTGCGTTTCAATGATCGGCAATGCCGTGATCGAGCCTCCGCCGTACTCGGGCGCAACGCATGCCGCACGCTCGAGCAATCTCGAATGGAGGTAGAAAACGTCACCGGGATACGCCTCGCGGCCCGGGGGACGGCGGATCAGCAAAGACAGTGCACGGTAAGCAACTGCATGCTTGGAAAGGTCGTCGTATACGATGAGAACGTCCTTGCCCTGCTCACGGAAATACTCCGCCATCGCGCAACCCGAATACGGGGCAACGTACTGCAGCGGCGCCGACTCGGATGCCGATGCGGAAACCACAATGGTATACTCCATCGCGCCTGCGGCGGTCAGCTCGTTGACGAGCTGTACGACCGAGGAGCTCTTCTGTCCGATGGCAACGTAGATGCAGATAACGCCCTTGCCCTTCTGGTTCATGATGGTATCCACTGCGATAACGGTCTTACCCGTCTGTCGGTCGCCGATGATCAGCTCACGCTGACCGCGACCGATCGGGATCATGCTATCGATCGCCTTGATACCCGTTTGCAGCGGCACGGATACGCCCTTACGCTCGATGATTCCCGGCGCCTCCGACTCGATGGGACGGGTCTCGACCGTGGCGATCGCACCTTTGCCGTCGATCGGCTCGCCGAGCGCGTTGACAACGCGACCGAGCATTGCCTCACCCACGGGGACGGAAAGCACCTTGCCGGTACGCTTTACGACCGAGCCCTCGCGGATATTATTGGTATTGGAAAGCAGTGCAACCGAAACGGTCTCCTCCTCAAGGTTCTGCGCAAGTCCTACGCTACCGTCTTCAAATTCCAGCAGCTCGCTTGCCATACACTCGCGAAGTCCGTATACGCGTGCAATGCCGTCACCGACAAGGATGACCGTACCGGTCTCGCGCATCTCGATGCGCGATTTATAATTCTTGATCTGCTCTTTTATGATATTGCTGAGTTCTTCAGGTCTTGCACTCACTTGCTGATCACATCCTTCACTTCCTGCAAGCGGGTACGGAGCGAGTGGTCGAGCACCTTGCCGTCCATCTCAATGCGCACACCGCCGAGCAGTTTTTCATCGATCGAGCACTTCAGCGTTACCTTGTGCCCGCTCATCTTCTCCAATTTCACACCGATCGCCTCTTTTTCCGCGTCGGTAAGCGCGATCGCGCTCACGACGTGGGCAACAGAAACGCGCTCCGAAGCGTCCAGAAGCCGCTTATACTCCTCGGTACAATCCGCAAGCGAGCGGATATGCCCCTTTTCGCAAAGCAACTGCAAAAAAGAAAGTACGTGTTCGGGAAGCACGACGGAAAACGCCGCCTCGAGAGCCGAAAGCCGCTCCTCTTTGGGAATGCCCGGAGAGGCAAGCAGCTCCAAATACTCCGCTTCGCCGCAGATCGCATCCTTTGCGGTCAAAAGCGCGGCATAGTACTCCTTTTTTTGATCGCATTCCGAGGCGAGCATAAAGAGCGCCGTGGCATATTCCTTATGCATTTGTGTCATCGCCGCCACCTACATTCTCTTCCAGAAACGAATCGATCAGAGCACGGTGATCCTCCGCCTTGATCTCACGCGCAAGGAGCTTTTCGGAAAGCGCCGCAGAGACCTCTGCGATCTCCCGCTTCATCGAATCCTCTGCCTTCTTGCGCTCGAGAGCCGCCTCGTTTTCGGCGGTGCGGACGATACCCTCTGCCTTGACTTTCGCCTCGGCAACCAGCTTGTCCCCACGCATGCGCGCATTGTCGGCAGCGGTCTGCAGGATCGCATCTGCTTGTGCATTGGCGCCCTGCATTTTTTCTTCCCATGCCGCCTTGTCTGCCAGAGCAGCCTTTTCCGCGTTCTCTGCGCTCTGATACTGCGCATCGATCGCATTCTGCCGCTCGGCAAGCATCTTTTTTACAGGTTTAAAGAGAAACTTCTTGACCAGCAGAAAAAGGATGGTCAGGTTGGCAAGGGAGATCAACGTCTGCCATAGATTGGCAGAAATGATAGCCAACGTCTGCATTGTTTAACCTACTACGTTCATCAGAATATCCACCAGCATATTGGGTGCAACGAAGATCAGCAGAATTGCGATGACCAGCGCGTACAGACCCGTGGTCTCTGCGATTGCACAACCCATCAGCATCGTGGTGGTTACGGGGCCCTTGCACTCCGGCTGACGGCCGATTGCTTCACAAGCCTTGGCAACTGCGTTACCCTCGCCGATACCGGGACCGATACCTGCGATCATTGCCATACCTGCACCAAGAGCGCAGGCGCCGAGAATAATACCGATTGCGAGTTCCAACATTTTTGTTTCCTCCAAAAATTATATTGTATTTTTTTGTTTTTTGTTTTTTCTTGCAAAGTATTCCTCTTCCGGGAATCCGCTTGCCACGTAAAGCATCGTCAGCATGGCAAAGATGTACGCCTGCAGACATCCGCTGAACACGTCAAAGTATATGGAAAGGATCGCGGGCAGACCGATCTGTAGGAACGGGATCTCCCCAAGGATACCGGGAAGCCAGCCGAGCAGCATAGACGAAAGTCCTTGCAATCCCGCGGCAACCAAAACCGAAATTACTGCGCCGGAAAGCACGTTTCCGTAATGACGGAACGCCATGGAAATCGGCGTTGCGATCTCGCTGATGATATTGAGCGGAGACAAAAGCGGCACGGGGTCGCCAAAGCTCTTGATATAGTGCCAAGGACCACATTTCATCTTATAATACGTAATCAGACCAAAAACAAGGATCGCCCATCCGGCGACAATATTGATATCCGACGTCGGCGGATACAATCCAAGAAGCGAGGAAAGACTGGAGAATGCGGAAAGCGCCAGCATTGCCGCAATAAACGGTCCAAATCCCGAAAAATACGCACCCATGTTCTCGTGTATCAGTTTTTCCACCGTCCCAACGATCCACTCCGCAAAATGTTGCCTTACGGTAGGATGCCGTGCGGAAAGCCCGTGTGTGAGAAACAGGCAAAGGCCGACCACTGCAACCATAACGGCAAACGAAACCACTTGCGACTCGGTGATGGGAAGATCCTGCAGGGGCATCGGAATCGTAAAATAGATCTGAGCCCCGGTGACCGTTATTCCTTCCGACAACGGCTTAGTAAGCACCTTCAGCGTCATACACGCCACGAAGGGCAGGATCATCATCAAAATAAGCAGAATATCCACGGCAATGAAACCGCGGCTTTTATTCTTCACTGTTTCCCGCCTCCTTTTTCATAAACAAAGGACGGATCGCCACCGCAATGCGTGGGAAGAAGAGCGGCAGGATCACGGCAACCGTATGAAAGCAATGCAACACAATACCCACGATTACCACAACAAGCACCAAAAAGGATCGCAACGTTTGCGAAAGCTTCATCAGGTCTCGTGCTTCCTTTTCCTCTTTTCTTACCGCCTTTTGTACGCCAATCCCCATAAGGAAAAAGTTTAAGATAGCAAGCGCACCGCCGAGCAAGTTTCCGAAAAGCACGGTCAGATCCCACTTTCCGATCACAAGGAACACCGCTTGCATCAGCGCGCTGAAGATCAGCACCCAAAGCGCGATATACCCTGTTTCTTTTTGAACAGTCTTATCTATTTTTGGCATGTCACACCGCCTTTGCATAAATCATATCAGTGTATAGTATAGCACACTTTTTTACCAATGTCAAAGTTATTTCAAAAGATAAAAAATTAACAAAAAAAGTATCGTCAGATGCAAATTTTATCATTTTTGATATTTCTTTTTTAAGTGTAAAGTGCTATAGTAAACACAGTGCAGAATGCATGACTACTATAATTTAGGAATGGAGAACATACCATGAGCCAAAAGATGTTGATCCTCGGTGCCACCGGCGCAATGGGCAGATACCTTACTGCCAAGGCCGTTGCTCTCGGTTACGACGTTGACGGTGTTACCCTTGACAACGTTGTTTCCGACAAGCCGAACTTGCGTTACATTCAAACCAAGAACGCAAAGGATCCCGCCTTTGTTGACGAGATCACAAAAACCTACTACGACGTCATTTTCGATTTGATGATCTACAATTCGATCTCCTTCCGTGAGACCTTCCCGAAGTATCTGAAGAACTGCGGTCAGTACTTCTATTTCTCCTCCTGCCGCGTGTTTGCAAACGAGGAGAACCCCGTTGTCGAGACCTCGCCCCGTCTGGTAGACGTCACCACCGACCGTGCCCTGCTCCTTTCGGATGACTACGGCATCCACAAGGCGCGCGGCGAAAACGCACTCCGCGTCAGTAAGTTCCAAAACTGGACGATCGTGCGCCCCTCTACCACTTATTCCGCAAAGCGTTGCCAGCTTCTCTCTCTGGAGCGCGGCAGGATCATGCAACACGTCCGCTCGGGTGAGCCCGTCCTGCTTGACGAAGCGGCAAGAAACATCCCCGCTTCCCTGACCTGGGGCAGTGACGTTGCCGATATGCTCCTCGCCCTCGTCGGCAAGGAAGAGGCATTCTGCAACGACTTCAACGTCACCTCCTCCAAGAGCAACACCTGGGAAGAGATCGCAGGCTTCTATAACGAGCTGTTCGGGCTGAAGTACGAGTGGGTAGACGGTGTGACCTATCAGCGCTTCCGCGATCCCAAATTCGATCCCGAAAAGAGCCTCGGTGCCATTTGGCAGATGAAGTACGGTCGCCTCTTCAACCGCGTGTATGACAACTCTAAAATGTTGCGTGTCACCGGTCTCAAAGAGGAAAACTTTAAATCTCTGTACGAAGGTCTGCTCCACGAGCGTGAAAGCCTGCTTGCAGAAGATTAAGTATCATTGCAGACAAAAAAGCAGCATTTTTGCTGCTTTTTGTTTTGCCATATACAAAATAATTATCAAAATATACATTTACAACACCCCGAAACGGGAGTAAGATAGAATCGTAAAATACAACTCGAAAGGACAATGGATATGAGACATTGCAGTTTTACGGAATCGGGCGATCCGATCATTCTCGGCGTGCTGAAGGAAAGCACGGTCGAGGACACGTTGACACAGATCCGTAATTGTGAGGCGGCGGGAGCAACTGCGTTCAATCTGCACCTTTCCCTGCTGGACGAGGAGAGCAGAAAGCCCGAATCGCTGAAGAAAATTTTCGCGACGGCAAACTCGCCCATCATGGCGGTGCATTACAATAACAATCCCAAGGGAGTAGACCGCAAGGACTCCGACGAAATGCGCATGGAGGAGGAGGTCCGTGCCGTAGAGTGCGGTGCCGCCGGCATCGACATGCAGGGCTACACCTTCTGCCCCGATACACGTGCAACTCTCACACAGTTCGGCGATCCCGAAAAGCATCCCTTTATCGCGGCAAACCCCAAAGAAGTTTGTCTCGATCCCGCCGTCATCGAAAAACAGATGCGCGTGATCGACCGCGTACATAAGCTGGGCGGCGAGGTGCTCATGTCCTGCCATACCGGCGTATTCCTCACCACCGAGCAGATCGTTTCTATGGCAAAGGTCATGGAGGAGCGCGGCGTGGACTTTATCAAGATGGTCACCCCCATTGACAAGGACAAAGGCGATATTCTGACCGCGCTGCAATCGGTTCGTGCGCTCAAACAGGCTCTGCACACCAAATTCTCCTACCATTGTTCGGGTAGGCTCGGCAGAGTCACCCGCTACGTTGCGCCCTACTTTGGCTCGTCGCAGGTATTCGCCATGGACTATTACAACGCATACGCCGACAAGGAGCAATTGCTGATCTCGAAGTTCCTCGACTTCTATAATGAGGTAAAGGCTCCCGAGACCAAGGCGGAATGGATGCAGATCCTGGAAGAGAGAAAAGCAGCTGCAAAGGCAGCAAACAAGGAGTAAGCCATGATCAAACGCAAACAGATCCTATTCACAGGCATCGGTAAAGCCGAGCTTATCGACCGAGAGGTAAAGGATATGGCAGACGACGAGGTCGTCGTCAAGACCGAATTCAGCGCTGTCAGCGCAGGTACCGAGCGTGCAAATCTCATTGCCGAGCCGAACACGGCAAGCAAGGGAAAATTCCCCTGGGCGGAGGGCTATTCCTCGGTAGGCACCATCATAGATGCCGGAAAAGACGTTAAAAAGTACAAAGTCGGTGACCGTGTGCTCGTATATCACGGCGTACACGCAGAGTACAACAGGGTCAAGGAAAGCGCGCTCACGCTCGTGCCCGAGGGCGTTTCCTCTGCCGACGCATCGCTTGTCATCATCGCGGCGATGGGGCTTGGCGGTATCCGCAAGTTGAATATTGAGCTTGGCGAGAGTGCCATGATCATCGGTCTCGGCCTTCTCGGCATGTTCTCCGTAGAATTCGCAAAGCTCAGCGGTGCATACCCCGTCATCGTTTCCGACCTTTCCGCAGAGCGCCGCGCCCTTGCGCTGAAGCTCGGTGCAGACTACGCGCTTGACCCCACCGCTCCCGATTATATCGAGCAAGTCATGCAGATCACGGGCGGCAAGGGTGTCAACGCCATTGTCGAGGTTACCGGCGCGGCAATCGCGCTGAAGCAAGCACTAAAGTGTGCATCCTATATGGGACGTATTTCCCTGCTCGGCTGTACCCGCGTTTCGGATGTAGAAGTGGACTACTACCAAGAAGTACACCGTCCCGGCGTCAAGCTCATCGGTGCGCATAACATGGTGCGCCCGAAGGTGGAATCCTTCCCCGGCCATTGGACCATGCACGACGACTGTGCGTGCATTCTCGACCTCATTAAAGGCGGTCGCTGCGAGGCTGCGCCCATCATTTCCGAGATCCACCCGCCAAAGGATTGCGGCGAGGTGTATGCACGACTTGCGAACGATCCGAAACATTTCCCCCTCGGTGTCCTCTTCGACTGGACAAAGCTGTAATCAAAAGCCCGAAGAAAAATTCTTCGGGCTTTTTTTATGCAATTACCGTGGCTTTCAGAATCCGTATCACGTCCAAAAGTGAAAGTTCTCCGTTGCCATCAACGTCTCCACGCATCGGATACTCCCCCAAAAGCAAGGACTGCAGCGAGTGCAGAACGTCCTTGACGGTGACTGCGCGGTCTCCGTCAACATCCTCGGCAGGTAACGTATAATATGCACGCAGTGCCTGCACGTCTGCATCAGTCAGCGCACAGTCAAACAGCATGAATTCGTCCAGAACGGCAGGAATCGCGGTGCGTGCGGCAAGACCGTCTTGTCCAATGTGGAGCGGAAGTCCGCTGTCGAAAGTGGTTTTCAGCAATGCAGATGCAATATTTGTTTCGACAAGCTCGCCGAAATCATAGCAGATACCGACCTTTCCCGCATCGCGGTCCACCGAAAGCACAACGTGCATCCAGCCCTCGTAGAAATCCTCGGGGAGTGCCAGTACGGCATCCGTGCGATTTGACCCGTCACCTGCATTAAACTTCAACTGTTTGGCGTGGTCAAACGCAAAGCAAAAGCCTGCGTTTCTTCCCGAGGACCAAACCTTATTCGACAGCAGGCAGGGATCGGAGCCAGTCAGCCCCTCGGTGCGGATCCAGAATGCAACGCTGAAATCCTCTGTTCCGAGTGCATAGTCCCCGAGAGAAACGTAGCCGTTGTCGAGTACGATGCCCTTGCCGAAGTATCCCTGCGAATAAGAAATGCTTCCCTTCTCCGCAGTCGCGTTACCCATAGCGTCGTCGACATTGCCGTCAAAGGGCAGATACACCGCAGGCAACTTGTCGGTAAAACTTGTGACGTAGTACGCCCCGCCCTTTTCGGGTGTCGGTACGCTTCCCCAAGCGCGAGGCGATCCCGCAGGCGAATAATACTTTCTTTCCTCGGCCGCTACGCCCGCAAAAAGTCCGCCGGGTACGCGCGCCGTCCAGGTTGCGGGGGCTTTATAGCCGAGCGCGTGCAAGGTGATCGCGGCGGTATCGCGGATCGCCATGTCGCCGATCGTCCCCTTCTCCACGGTCTTGCCCGCCGCCGCAAACATTACATATCGCTCACCGTCCGTCCAGCCACCGTGATTAAGGCCGTTTCCGCCGTGATCGGCGGTCACGATAAAGAGGGTATCCCCAAGGATCCCCGCCGTCTCGTAAGCACCGTAGATCTCTCCGATATAACCGTCCAGCTCGGTGATCTTTGCGAGCTGATCCGCCGATCCAAAGCCAACGGAATGACCGACGTGGTCCGCATCGTCAAATTGTACGAACAGCAGCTTCGGGCGATTTTCGGCAACGTAGGAACAGATGCTTTTCGTCAGCGCGGCATCCCCAAGTCCGCTGACCTTGTGCACACCGATCCCTTCCTCCACAATGCCAAAATTAATGGCAGACCAATGTACAAAGGAAGCGAGAACCGCATCCGCATCCTGCTCGCGGATCACACGGAAAACGCTCGGATACAGTGACAAAACAGAAAAACGTTTCGAGCCTGCGATCGGATTGGTCACACCGTGATACCAAGGTGTAACGCCATGCAACAACGCCGTCCAGGACTGTGCGCTGACTGTCGGATCGGAGGTGAGCACGTCATAGCTCACGGCACCGTTTTCAAAAATACTGTCTATGCAAGGCGTATCGGCATCGCGGAAATACGTGCCCGCGCCGTCTACGCCGATGATCGCAACGTACTTGTACGCACCGTCCGTTGCACCGACCGTGATGCAAGCCATTGCCAGAAAAACAGCAACGAGGATTCCAAAAACCACTTTCTTTTTCATACGCAACTCCCCCTTTTAAAGGCTTTGCAATCAGTATAGCACGCAAAAAACGACGCGGCAAGTCCATGCTCCGCATTTCTCCGTAATGACGAAAAAATGTTGTGTTTTGTTGTGATTTTGTTATTAAATGTTGCATTTCTCCACAAGGTGCGATATAATATATATAATATAAACAAAGAAAACAAGGAGCCATGCCGGATGCGACCCGAAGACAGACGAAAATTCATATTGAATACTGCCAAAAGGTTCGGTTTTGTTTCCATATCCGAGGCGGCAAAGGAGCTGCACGTTTCCATCGAAACCGTCCGCCGCGATATAAACAAGCTTGCCGCGGAGGCACTGCTGAAAAAAGAACGCGGAGGTGCCACCCCTTTCAAGCCCCCCTTCCGCAAGGACAAAAGCTATCTGTGGAGAGTCCATGACAATCAACAGGAAAAAATATCCATAGGCAACGAAGCGGCAAACATGATCCGCGGCAACACGGTGGTTGCATTTGCACCCGGTACATCTATCGAGGCAGTGGCCTCCCAAATTTCGGACGTAGAAGGCGTCACACTGGTCACAAATTCTCTCAAGATCGCCGATATCCTTTTGCGCAAGACCGCGAGCGGTGAGATCAAGGGGCAGGTTCTCTTTGTCGGCGGTGTTCTGGATGCCGTTAATTATTTTACCAAAGGCGCCTCCGCTACCGACGAGATCGACAGATTCCGCTTTGATCTTTGCTTTATCGCTTGCACTGCTCTTTCCGAGGCGGGTGCCTCTCTGTACGATGTGGAGGAATGCTTTTATGCGCGGCATCTGATGCAGCATTCGGCACACTCGGTGCTGATCGCAGAGCGGGAAAAGCTTGGCAAAGTCTCTACCTATATCGTTTCCGGGCTTGACGGCTTTGATCGGATTATCACCGATGACGGTGCTACCATCCCGGAGGAAATTCACCGTGCACTGGAAAACACAAAAACCGAGTTAACGGTTGTAAAGCAAATATAAAAGCACCCCAAAAGGCGTGTGCCTTTTGGGGTGCTTGTTTTTTAGTCTTCTACATTCGTCCAGTCGAACAGAACGCCAAGTGGGAAATGATGATGATCCTTTGCGAGACGGTCGAACACCTCGGGTGCCTCATCGGGCGTATGCACTTCGTTAATGATGGAAGCGATGTCGATTCTGCCGCCGACAGCAAGATCCATGATGCAAACACAATCGTCGTGCATGGTCCAATGACCGGGATAGGACTCGACCTTGGGACGGACGAAGTTGTGTGCGCCGATGAGCTTGACGCCAGGACGGTGCACTTCCTGATAGTAGTCGATCGAAAGATCCGAAACGCGGGTACATCCGAGCAGCGAAATGCGCCCCATAGGGGCAACAAACTTCAGCGCCTGCTCCAGCGCACGGGCGGAACCGGTAACCTCAACGATACCGTTGACGCCCTTACCCTTTGTGATCTTCATGACCTGCTCGACATAGTCGGGAGCGGCAGGGTCGAGTGCGTAGTCAGCACCAACCTTGAGCGCAAGCTCGCGACGCTCTGCCGAGAGGTCGGAAACGATGACGGGGTATGCACCGCTGAGTTTTGCAAACTCTACGGAGAACATACCGAGCAGACCGAGGCCGATAATCATGGCGCTTTCACCCATTTCGAGCGTGAGTTTGCGCACGCCGCCGAGACCCATCGCCGCGATGATGACCAGCGCCGCCTGCTTAAGATCCATGCCCTCGGGCACGAGCATCATCTTGTTCTCTTTCTGCTTGTTATAGTTGGTATGACAACCGTGGTATACCAGCACGCGGTCGCCGACCTTGAACTTTTTCAGATCCTTGCCCGCCTTGACAATGGTACCGACAGAGGAATAACCGAGTGCCTTAGGCCATCCGCCCCCGCCGGGCAGGTTGGGCGTGCCCATCAGGTTTGCAAACTCGGTACCTGCACTGACCGCGCTGTAATCGGTTCGGATCAGCGCCTCATCATCGGCGATGTCCTTTACTTCTCTTTCGAGAAATTCTGCTTTACCGGGTGCGGTAAAAAGAATCTGCTTGCGTTTCATTATAATACCTCACTTAAATATAATACTGCGACAAAAATGCCATAATGAGCGGCACGGTAACAAATGCCAGAATGTAGGAGATCAGGCACATGCGTGCATTATCCGAGCTGTCACGTCCGTTTGCCTCTACAAAGATAACAGCATTGAGACCGATCGGCATGGATGCAATAAAGAGCGGAATGATCATCAGTTCGCCCGGCACGTCCACGAATACGCGGAGCAAGAGCATCGCACCGATAAAGATCGCGGGAATTACTGCAAGGCGGACAACGCTGACAAGATATGCACGTATTGAAGTGAAGATCGCCTTGAAATTCAGAGAGCCGAGCACAAAACCGGTCATGATCATCGCAACCGGCGACATGCAACCCTTGAGCGCACCGGTCATACCGGTCACAAATTCGGGAAGTTTTACGCCGGTAAGGCCAACGATCACGCCGAGACCGAGCGCACAGAGGATCGGGATCATCTTCGGCGGTATCCTGAATTTTTTGGATGAGCCATCACCCGATAGCAAAATCGCACCGTACGTATAAATTGCAAACGTAAACGGAACGGCAAACAAGATCATCTTTGTCAGCATCTCCGAACCGAATACACCCTCGATAACGGGGTAACCGACGTAGCCGTAGTTTGCAAAGGCAAACATATACATGTAAGTGCCGTATTCTTCCTTCGGTCTGCCCTTCATAAAGACAGTCGTAAAGAGCTTTGCAACCAGCAGAACGCCGATGAGAAAGATCACGCCGCTGATAACCATAACCGAATAAGTGGTCAATTTTTCAATCCGCACGTTGGTGGAAAGATTGTTAAAGATCAGTGCGGGCAGAAAAACGAAGGTCTCCAGAAGCGAAAGGCTCTTGGAGGTGTTCTCGGGGAGAAGCTTTGAACGGCGAAGGATAAAGCCGATGCCAATGTACAAAAGGATCATCAGAATTTGCGTTGCCGCTCTTGTGAAATATTCATACATGGGGGATGCGGTAACCGTGTTGATAAAATCCATCATTTCAGCGTCAGAACGACCTTTCCTACGTTTTCTCCGCGCTCCAGAATTCCGTGTGCCTCGATCGCCTGCGACATGGGAAGTACCTTATATACGGTAGGCTTGATTTCGCCGCTCTCCAGCTTGGGCCATACTTTTTCTACGAGTTCAGCCAGCAGATCTGCCTTTTCCTGCACGCTTCTCTTGCGGAGCATGCTACCAACAAGGTGCAGACCGCGGGTGAGAAGCGGACGGAGCCAAATGTTGGTCTCCACACCTGCAAGAGTGGAAATGACGACCCAGTAGCCGCCCTCTGCCATATACTGCATGCACTTGCCGAGCGTATCGCCGCACAGGCAGTCCATTGCCACGTTGACAGGCTCGCCCTTTGCATCAAGCTCTGCGAATACGTCCTCCAACTTCGTTACGGAGGTGTCTACCACGATATCCGCACCGAGGTGCGCAATATTCTTTGCGATCTCCGCATTCAGTACGCTGGTCACGACCTTGGCACCGAATGCCTTTGCCATCGGGATGGCTACGCTTGCAAGACCGGATGCGCCCGCCGCGATGTAAATGGTCTGGCCCGCCTTGAGGTGCCCCTCATAGAACAGATTCAGATACGAGGTTGCATATGCCTCGGGAAGCGAGGATGCTTCCGCCATAGTGAGTCCCTTCGGGATCGGCATGACCATGTTGTACGGAACGGCACAGTATTCTGCATAACCGCCACCACCGAGCAGTGCGCAAACGGCGTCACCGATCTTAAACGGAGACTTCTCTTTCGCGATAGCCCCCATTTCTTTAACGGTACCTGCGACCTCAAGTCCCATCCATTCCGGCCACCCCTTAGGGCTCGGGTATTTTCCCACTCTCTGGAGGAGATCCGCGCGGTTGAGCGCCGCCGCCTCTACTTCAATAATGATCGTTTCGTCGCCACATACGGGATCGGCAACGTCCGACCAAACGAGATTCTGTTTGTCATCTACAAGCATTGCTTTCATGCTGTTTTCCCTCCTGAATTACAGTTCAATATCAAAGCCGCAGGCCGCGAGCGTTGCCTTATGTACGTAGAGGTCATGCTCGTAGGTATAAGGGTTCTCACCCTCGCCGCGGATCATTTTTGCAAAATCGGTAAGCATATTGGTGTAGCGGTGCTTCTGCTCGGGAGGCTCCACGTCGTGATGAATGTCGTTCCAGGACTTGGTCTCGGGCACATATGCCTCGATCACGTGCATCGGTCCCTCGATCGGCTTGATCTCGATGGTACCCTTGGTGCCGCAAACGACAAACTGGCGACGACCCCAACCGTTGACCTCTACCGAGGAGGTGCGGATAAAGCAGGTACCGTCATCATAAACCAGCGCTGCACAGCAGTTGTCCGGGAAATCCAGACCGTCGTAGCCGGAATTTACAACAAAAGGAACAACCTTGTTGGGCTTGCCTTTGATCTTGACGATGAGGTCGATCAGATGGCAACCGAAAATGTACATCGAGCCGCCCGTAAACTGCGACAGGAACTTGCGGAAGTCCGGCTTATGCTCAGTGCTCATGTGCGCATCAATGGTATGGATATCACCAAGCTTGCCCGCCTCGATCTGCTCCAGCGCATACAGTACACCGGGGTTGTAGCGATACATGTAACCCATTTGTACGGCAAGATTCTTCGCTTTGGCATCCATCAAAAGCTTTTCAAACTCGTCGATGTTCTCGCCTGCGGGCTTATCCAGATGGATGTGCAGACCGCGGTCGATCGCTCTCTGCGCAGTGGGAACAAGATTCGGCACCGTGGTCTCGATCAGAACAGCATCGAGATCCGGAATGGCAAACAGCTCCTCCTCCGTCATGATCGGAACGTCCTTATATACGTCCAGATTCTTTCTGCTGAAATATGCCTCGTCGCAATCCGGAACAACGAGCCCCACAAACTCAAACAGCTCGGGAAGGCGCTTGCAATCTGCCGCCTTGGCAGCACCGTGGTTGTGTCCGATACCGATCTGTCCGATCTTGATTTTTTTCATAATATATGTGCACTCCTTCGTTCATGACTTTCCATTTTTTATACTACACGCAGCGCAGCGGAATGTAAATGTACATGGCGATATTTTTGTCATTTTTGATACTCAATTTTGTATTTGTCGGTTGACAAGTGAAAAGCCTTTATGTATAATGATGGCAGAATTCGGCGAAACGGAGGCAAACATGGAAAAGATCAATTTACCTTCCCTGACGGTCAAGCGGATCCGCGCCGTCAACCGTATCAACGTCAGCACAAGAAGCACCGGTATGCGCAAAAACCGAAACTGCTGGGCAATTTCTGTAAAGCTCGCGGGAAGAACGGTCTACGTTTCCGGCGGCAAGGAGCACGTTTCCGATCCCGATCACGTTGTGCTTTTACCAATGGGCTCCTCCTACAAGAACCGTTTTGAGGAGCTTGGCGAATGCTTTATGGTCGAGTTTGAAGCCACCTATGACGGTGAGGTGCCAAGCGTAACCAGTTACCCCGTCAGCCGTAAACACGATTTTGTCAATAAAGCCATCAATCTGGAGCGACTCTGGACCTTTAAAAAGCCTGCTTACGAGCTATTCTGCATCTCGGGACTCTACGACCTGCTTGCCAAACTGCATGAGACAGAGCTTTCAGGCTACTACTCCTCCAGTAAATACAAGGTCATCGAGCCCGCTATTAAATATTTGGAAGAAAACTACGCAAATCCCGATCTTTCCAGCGACGATATGGCGCGTATTTCGGGCATCAGCAGTGTATACTTTCGTAAGATCTTCTCCGTTGTCTTCGGGCAGTCACCGATGCGCTATCTGCAATCGGTACGCATGGAAAAGGCAAAAGATATGCTCTCCGGCGATTACACCCCTATCACAGATATTGCGGAAAGCGTCGGCTTCAAAAGTATCTATCATTTCAGCAAGACCTTTAAAAAGATCACAGGCTACACCCCCACCGAATACGCGCGCCGCAATCAAAAATAAACGATTCCCCCGACGGGTCTCCCGTGGGGGAATTTTTGTCAAAGGGATTGCTTTTGTGCCGTTTTTCTGCGATAATAGAAACAATATATACAGAAAGGATTGCTCTATATGATTCCCGCTTTAATTCTTTTTGCCGTTACGTACGTACTGATGCTGGTCTTCAGCAAATACCGTCCGTACATCGCCCTTGCATCCGCGTTGGTCTTCATCGTCAGCGGTATGCTCCCGCTTGAGGATATCTTAGGCTCGATCGACCTTAACGTTCTTATGATGATTGCGGGCACGATGGGACTTGTTGCTTTGTTTATCGAAAGCAAGATGCCTGCCCTGCTTGCCGACATCGTGATGGACAAGGTGCCGAACGTACAGATGGCGGCCGTTGCCATGGCACTGTTTGCAGGCGTGATCTCCGCGTTTGTTGACAACGTTGCAACCGTACTGATGGTCGCTCCCGTTGCACTGGAGATCTGCAGAAAGTTCAACACCAACCCCGTTCCCTTTATCATTGCAATTTCCGTTTCCTCCAATCTGCAGGGCGCGGCAACGCTGGTCGGTGATACCACCGCCATCATGCTCGGCTCCGCGCTGGATATGAGCTTTATGGACTTCTTTTGGTACAAAGGCAGACCCAGCATTTTCTTCGCAGTCGAACTCGGTGCAGTGCTTTCAGCGATCATCCTTGCTTTCCTCTTCCGCAAAGACAAAGCACCGATCCCGAAATCCGATAGCCGTACCAAGGTGACCGATTACATCCCCTCCGCACTGCTCCTCGGCACGATCGTTCTTCTCATCTGCGCTTCCTTTATCGAAAACAAGCCCGACATTACCAACGGTCTCATCTGTTGCGTACTGCTTGTGATCGGTCTCATCTACAACCTTGCGAAAAAGCGTACGTTGTCCGCAATCACGAGTCCGCTCAAGGAGATCGACTTCGAAACAATTGGGCTTTTGCTCGGTCTGTTCCTGATGATCGGCGGTATCTCCGCACAAGGCGTTATCGATGCGGCGGCAAACCTGCTCGCCAAGGCGGGCGGCGGCAACGTATTCGTTCTCTACACCGTTATCGTCTGGGCTTCTGTCCTGATCTCTGCGTTTATCGATAACATTCCCTACGTTGCAACCATGATCCCGATCATCGGCGGCCTTGCAAGCGCGCTCGGCGTCGATCCCACCGTGCTTTACTTTGGTCTGCTCTCGGGTGCCACCCTCGGCGGCAACTGCACGCCGATCGGTGCATCCGCAAACATCACGGGTATCGGCATTCTCCGCAAGGAAGGCTACACCGTCAAGAACAGCGACTTCTTCAAGATCGGCATTCCCTTTACGCTTACGGCGATCATCCCTGCGTATATCTACCTCTGGCTGATGTACGGCGTATAAAAGCAAAGAAACCACCCTTTTCGGGGTGGTTTTTGCTATTTGGCAGAAGCATAGGCAATAGTATGTACCATGCTTTCCAAGGCGTCTCCGTTTGCTTCCAAATAAGACGGAAGCGCAGAGATCAAAACCCAGGCAAACGTCTCGTTTTCTTTGAAGTCTACAAGATAGGAATCATAGTAGTTTTTAAAACCGTTGTGCTCGGCGGAATATCTTGTTTTGTATATTTCCTTATCCGCAAGTGTAGTAACCGTTTCCTCTTCAACCACCTGCACGTTGTCCCTTTTGCTGAATATATCCTCATTTTGATATGTATAAACGTCCAGCGGGGTCTGCTCTTCGGAAAGATCGATGTATTTATATGCCATAATGCTCAAATACGCATTTTGATTGGCAAGTTGCAGGTCAAAAGGACTTCCCTGCGTTACGTCCTTAAAATAGCCGGAAACAGTGATCTCCAAGTCATAGTTCTGTACAGTAAACACGGTCTCCTCGTTTGGAAGAAACTCTGTGAAAGCACAATTGCAAAACAAAAAAACGCAAACAAAAGCAAGCAAAAACAGCCGTTTCATTTTATTCCTCCTTTTGAGTCTGTTAATATTATATATGAAAAATAGAAAAAATGCAATCTTTTATAACTCTCGAAAAAATCCGAAGACTCTCAAGGGCTCGCAAGGCGACCCCTTATTCATTTGCTAACGCAAATGAGCGAGAGAACATCTGCAATGGCAATGTGCTACGTTTGTTCGATCGCGCATCGCTACGCGATGCTTGCACCTCCAAAACATAGTCGCCTTGCCCCTTCACGGTGCAAGGCTCCTTGTTTTGTCACTCGCTTTTGCTCGCTGCATCCGCCACCGGCGGCGCTCGCAACGCTCCCTCTCGAGAGAGTTCGAATCTTCCAATGCCAAACAAAAAACCACCCTAACGGGTGGTTTTTGTTTGGCGGAGAAGGAGAGATTCGAAGACTCTCAAGGGCTCGCAAGGCGACCCCTTATTCATTTGCTAACGCAAATGAGCGCGAGGTTCTCTTGGTACCCTCCTTGCACAGCAATAAAAAAACACCGTAAAAACGGTGTTTTTTTATTGGCGGAGAAGGAGAGATTCGAACTCTCGAACCGTGTTACCGGTTACGCGATTTCCAGTCGCGCGCCCTCGACCAACTAGGCGACTTCTCCAAGTTGCTCACAACATTCATTATAATAGCACAACCCAAAACAAAAATCAAGTCTTTATCAATAATTTTTTTATATTTTTTTGATTTTTTTATTCTTCCCTGTCAAAGAAACGATACCGTTGTGATTTTTCACAATTCCGTGAAAAAAACGCGCGGAAGATCGGCAGATTACACATTGACAATATTTTAACTTGTGTGTTAAAATTTTGTCATAGATGCAAGGATACGGAGATTTTGAGCAATTCCTGCAACAACAATAACGCAAAGGAGAATTGCTATGGATCCACAAAACTACAAAACAGTAGACGGTGTCGAAGCGCTGGAAGCGGCGATCGCGCGTGTGCGCGCCGCGCAAAAGAAATTCGCCGCCTACACGCAAGAGCAGGTCGATGCGATCTTCCGCGCGGCGGCAATTGCCGCCGACCGCCAGCGCATCCCGCTCGCAAAGCTTGCCGTTGCCGAAACGGGCATGGGCATTGTCGAAGACAAGGTCATCAAGAATCACTATGCAGCAGAGTACATCTATAACGCCTACAAGGACACGAAGACCTGTGGCGTGATCGAGGAGGACAAAGCCTACGGCATTCAAAAAATCGCCGCCCCCATCGGCGTTGTCGCCGCGGTCATTCCCACAACAAACCCAACCTCGACTGCCATCTTCAAATGCCTGCTTGCGCTGAAAACGCGCAACGGCATCATCATCAGCCCCCATCCGCGCGCAAAGGATTCCACCGTTTGCGCCGCCCGCATTATTCTGGAAGCCGCTGTAGAAGCAGGAGCGCCCGAGGACATTATTGCGTGGATCGACGTTCCGTCTCTTGAAATGACGAACCTCGTCATGAAGGAAGCAGACATCATCCTCGCCACGGGCGGCCCCGGCATGGTACGCGCCGCTTATTCAAGCGGAAAGCCCGCGATCGGCGTTGGTGCAGGCAACACTCCCGCTATCTTTGATGAAAGCTGTGACGTAGCTCTCGCCGTCAACTCAGTCATTCATTCCAAGACCTTTGACAACGGTATGATCTGCGCCTCCGAGCAATCTGTCATCGTTATGGAATCGATCTACGACGCCGTGAAAAAAGAATTTTCCGATCGCGGCTGTCATTTTCTCTCGGCGGACGAACTCGAAAAAGTGCGTCACACCATCTTGATCAACGGCGCGCTGAACGCAAAAATCGTCGGACAATGTGCGCATAAAATCGCTTCGCTTGCAGGCGTTTCCGTTCCTAAGCACACCAAGATCCTCATAGGCGAGGTAACAAGCACGGATCTTTCCGAAGAATTCGCGCATGAAAAGCTCTCCCCCGTTCTCGCGATGTATAAAGCGCAGACCTTTGAGGATGCACTTGCCAAAGCAGAACAGCTCGTTCACGACGGCGGTCTTGGGCACACTGCGTCCATTTATCTTGACACCGTGGCAGAACGTGCCAAGCTCAACACGTTTGCCGAGCGTATGCATACCTGCCGCATCGTAGTCAACACCCCCTCCTCGCAAGGCGGCATCGGCGATATCTACAACTTCAAATTTACGCCTTCCCTGACGCTGGGATGCGGCTCCTGGGGCGGCAACAGCGTTGCCGAAAACGTAAGCGTAAAACACCTGTTGAATATCAAGACCGTTGCTGAGAGGAGAGAAAACATGCTTTGGTTCCGCGCCCCCGAAAAGGTGTATATTAAAAAGGGATGCCTGCCTGTTGCACTGGAAGAACTGAAAAACGTCCTCGGCAAGAAAAAGGCATTTATCGTCACAGACAGCTTTTTGTACCAAAACGGCTTCACAAAGCCAATCACAGACAAACTCGACGAAATGGGCATCATGCACACGACCTTCTCTGCCGTCGAGCCCGACCCCACGCTCGCCTGTGCGAAAGCAGGCGCCGCACAGATGACCGCCTTTGCCCCCGACTGTATCATCGCGCTGGGCGGCGGTTCGGCAATGGATGCGGCAAAGATCATGTGGGTGCTCTACGAACATCCCGACGCGGACTTTATGGACATGGCGATGCGCTTTATGGACATCCGCAAGCGCATCTACACCTTCCCGAAGATGGGCGAAAAGGCATATTTTATTGCTATCCCCACCTCGGCGGGCACGGGCAGTGAGGTCACGCCGTTCGCCGTTATTACCGACGAGAGTACGGGCGTAAAATACCCCCTCGCCGACTACGAATTGCTCCCGAAGATGGCAATTGTGGACACCGATCTGCACATGACAGCCCCCAAGGGGCTGACAGCCGCCTCCGGTATCGACGCTGTCACACACGCACTGGAGGCATATGCCTCGATGATGGCAACCGATTACACAGATAGTCTTGCACTCGGTGCGCTCAAAACCATCTTTGCGTACCTCCCCGTCGCTTATGCCGACGGCACAAACATCCTCGCACGTGAAAAGATGGCAAACGCCGCAACCATGGCGGGCATGGCATTTGCCAATGCATTCCTCGGCGTGTGCCACTCGATGGCACACAAGCTCGGTGCCTTTCATCATCTGCCCCACGGCGTTGCAAACGCTTTGATGATCGACGAGGTCATCCGCTTTAATGCAAGCGATGTACCGACAAAAATGGGTACGTTCCCACAGTACGACCACCCGCACACCCTTCGCCGCTACGCAGAGATCGCCGAGCATCTCGGACTTTCGGGCGAGAATGATGCCCAAAAGGTCGATAAGCTGATTGCCGAGATCGACAAGCTGAAGAAAGCGATCGGCATTCAGGAGACCATCCGCGACTACGTCCCCGACGAGGCAGATTTCCTTGCCCGACTCGACGAAATGACCGAGCAGGCGTCTGACGACCAGTGCACGGGTGCCAATCCCCGCTATCCGCTGATGCGCGAGATCAAGCAGATGTACTTGAACGCATACTACGGAACGCACGAGACTGTATAAGGAGGGAGAACGATGAAACTGGATAAAATCTTAGCACAGCATCCGAACAAGGTGATCTACCGCGACGGTGACAAGGTCATCAAGCTGTTTAACGAAGAATACTCCAAAGCGGACGTTTTGAATGAAGCGCTAAACCAAGCGCGCGTGGAGGAAACAGGGCTATGCATCCCCCGCATCCACGAAGTAACCAAGATCGATGGCAAGTGGGCGATTGTTTTAGATTATATTGAAGGCAAAACGCTGGAAATGCTGATGCAGGAGCATCCCGACAAAAAACGCGAATATATCGAGCTGATGGTGGACGTGCAGATGGCGATCCATACAAAAAAGTCCCCCCTGCTCACGCGTTTGAAAGACAAAATGAATCGCAAAATAGACCTCACCGAGCTGGATGCGACGACGCGCTATGAGCTGCATACCCGCCTTGCCTCCATGCCGAAGCACAACAAGGTCTGCCACGGTGATCTCGATCCCTCGAATATCATCGTTACACCGGACGGAATACCCTACGTGCTTGACTGGGCGCACGTTACGCAAGGAAATGCCTCTGCTGACGTAGCCAGAAGTTATCTTTTGTTCTGCCTTGCCGGCGATGAAGACGGCGCAAAAACGTACATGGATATTTTCTGTAAAAAAAGCGACACAGCCAAGCAGTATATCCAAAAGTGGCTCCCGATCGTTGCGGCATCGCAATCGGTCAAGGGGAATCCCTCGGAGCGCGAATTTCTGCTCCGCTGGGTAGACGTTGTCGAATACGAATAAAGCCAAAGGGACTGCAAACGCAGTCCCTTTTTGGGTTGCAAATCTTTTGCTGATATGCTATACTGTAGAAAAAGTTTGGAGGCTATCATGAGACAGATACACATTATAGCGCCGGCGCTTGCCGCCGTACTTCTGTTTTCCGCATGTAACAAGGCAGAACAGCCAGCTGTCCCCGCTCCCGGCGAGATCGTTGTCATCACCGAGCCTGTTATCGACGAGCGCCCCAAAAGCGACTTTATCACGATAGAGGACGAGCGTATCACGGTCACGTCTCTGGACGTGTGGGAGGACTTCAATCACGACGGTAACTTTTCAGACAACTGTTTGAACTTTTTACGAAACTTCATCGAAAACGACTCGGAATTTTTAGAGTTCAACTCGGTCAAGGTGAGCGAATATGAGATCATCCGTGACCCCGAGCAGTACGAATATTACCAGCTGGCATTCAACTTTACTGTAACCGAATCGGCACTCGATACGCTACCCGTTGGCACGTATCGCACGATCGTAAACGATATTGTGGACTGTTATATCGAATTTGAGGGCGAGGATCCGCGAAATCTCCCCACGATTCCCGATTCTGCGGCAAAGGATGCCGTGCGGAACTGGATCGCCTCGGCAATGCGTTGGGAAATGCCCGCATACGGTGAAGGAACGGATCCGACGCGCTATATCAACTATCTCGTCCGCACCTACGGTGAAAACGGCCATATGCTCTACAGCGAATTTGAAAAACTGTTACAGGAAAAAGCAGGACTCACCATCACAAAAGAGGAATGCAGCGATCTGCTCCGCGTGGAGGATGCAACTCTCTACATCATGGAAGGCGGCATCGGCGGAAACACCGCCTACTCCTTTGTATCGGACGGATCGGCACACGGATTTACAAGCGTTGTCGTACAGTTCTACGCCGAATGCAACGGCTTTATCCGCTCCTCCAAGGTAGAATACCGTATCGGGGACAACGGCGAGCTGCTCGGCAGCAAGGTCGTTGAAAAATCCCCTTACAAGCCATACGGCTTGCAACCATAAAAAAAGAAGCCTTTCGGCTTCTTTTTTTATGCTTTAGTTCTTTTTCTTCTTAATGATGATCACAACGATTGCCGCTACAACGATCACTGCCGCTACAATGCCGATGATCAGACCGATGGGAGCACCGTCCTCAGCGGGAGCGGTGGGAGCCGCAGGAGCCTTGGTGGTTGCCTTGGTATCCTCGGGCTTTTCATCCTCTTCATCCTCGTCGCCCTTTACCTCGGTCTCCTCGGGAGCGTCTGTCTCCTCGGGAGCTGCAGTTGTCTCAGGTGCCGCGGTGGTCTCGGGCGCCTCAGTCTCTGCGGGCTGCAGGGACTCCAGAATTGCAGGTGCGCCTGCGATCAGGTCTGCGAAATATGTAAGCGCGGGAACGCCGTCTACCTTCGACCATGCATCCGTATCGGAAGCAACGAGAGCGGTAAGCGTAGCCTCATCCGAGCCTGCAACTGCACAGCTGGATACGGTAACCATCGACTGCTGTACGAAGGTGCCGCCGTTTACGGTAGGATCATAGTGAATAACAGAAGTGCCCTTGGTAGTGTACAGGCCCTCGAACTTGATGGAGGAGTTCTCCAGTGCGCCAAGGTTACCAACGAGCGAAAGATTCTCGTTTGCAACGTCCATTGCGTTGGTCACGTAAATGGTTGCTACACCGTTTGCATCCAGCACGGGGATACGGATCAGACCGACGATACTGCCGCTGTGGCTGGAATCGTCACTCATACCGAATACAAAACCTGCGTTGTAAACGTTATCCATGATAAAGGTCATGTTGTTGACGCCGTTCTCGTTGCCGAAAGCGCCGATGATACCGCCGTTGTAGCATCTGCCGTGGATCTCGCCGAAGTTAGCGCAGTCCACGATCTTGAACTCGCCGACGGTCTCCGCACCCTGGAAGCGCGCGTAGCCCATGATACCGCCTGCAACGGATGCGCCGAAGGAATCGACCTTACCGTAGTTCACGCAGTTTGCGATCACGCCGTTTACGTTCGGAAGTGCATTGGAAAGGATATAGCCTGCGATACCTGCGCAATAGCCGCTACCGCCGCTGAAGCTCTGGATCGTGCCGTAGTTGACGCAATCACGGATCTCAAAGGAAACGTCGGGCTCTTCGGATACTATGGAGCCAACAATACCGCCGACGCCAACCTTGGAGGAGGAGTCCATCATCAGAACGTTGACCTTGTTGACACAGTTGGTCACGGTGAGCGGGAGCACTGCTCTGCCGACAATACCCGAAACGTTGTTGCCGGTGGAAACGATGCTACCCTCTACGGTCAGGTTCTGCACGGTTGCACCCTTGGTGCCGCCGAAGAGACCCGTCTCGGTCAGGAAGCTGGTGATGTCGATGCCCTTAACGGTGTGACCGTTACCGTCGAAAATACCGGTGAAAGGAACCTCACGGGTACCGATCGGAGTCTGACCCTTCACGTCGGTCAGGTCAATGTCTGCAACCAGCTTGTAGTTGCTGTTCAGCGTAGCCTCGTCCTCGGCATTCATGAGTGCCATAAACGAGTCGGCATCGCCGATCTCAATAAAATCGTTTGCCGCAACCGCAAAGGTAAACAGGCAAAGCAGCATTGCTGCCAAAAGGATGCTGAAAATTTTCTTTTGCATGGTATGATCTCCTTTGTATAGTTTGATACTTTCAGTATAAAACTTTTTCTGAAAAATTTCCACTGTTTTTACAGATTGTTCAATTTTTTACACCGATATTATTAAAAAAGCAAGATCCTCTCGGATCTTGCTTTTTATACGGATTACTTTTTCTTCTTTACAACAATAGCAACGATCGCCGCCAAAACGACAACTGCCGCCACGATGCCAACGATCAAACCAACGGGTGCGCCCTCCTCTGCGGGTGCAGTGGTTGCGGGAGCCGCAGTCGTTTCAACGGGTGCCGCAGTGGTCTCTACGGGTGCCGCGGTGGTCTCTACGGGTGCCGCGGTCGTTTCAACGGGAGCTACAGTCGTTTCAACGGGAGCTACGGTCGTTTCTGCGGGTGCAACGGTCGTCTCTGCGGGTGCAACGGTCGTCTCCGTGGGAGCCTCAGTCGCAACGACAGGTGCCGCGGTGGTCTCTGCGGGAACCGTAGTCACCTCGGGAGCCTTGGTGGCCGCAGGAGGAGGCGTTTCGCCGTCTGCAACGTAGTTCACAACGTCAAACGAGAGCGCAAGCATTCTTGCCTCTACATTAGGAGAAGCGTTCAGCGTAGCGGTGCCGTCCACGACCAACGGAATCAGATTTTCAGAAACGGTCTTTTCACCGCTGGCGATCATACCGCCCTTATAGTTGACAACTGCGGTGCCCATGATGTTATTGACGGAAAGCAGACCGATCATGCCGCCGCTGATGGTAGCCTCAGCATTGCCGTTGATACGGCGGGTAGCGTCACCGCCGAGGCGGAGATTGCCGATAGAGCCGCCGGTCACATTGATCACGGTGTTGCCTGCATAGTAACCATTGATATTTGCACCGTAAGCGGTCTCGATCTCGCCGCCCTCGATATTGATGTGCGAGGTACCGGTGAATTCGATCTCACCTGCGCCGCGGTTAAAGCCTGCAACTGCCCAGTAATTGCCGCTCTTGACGGTGATGTGGGTATCGCGACCCAGATCAGGGTTTTCCATCTGATCGGGGCTCTGGTAACCGCCGACAACATAGCACTTGTCACTCGGACCGTTCGGGAAAGTAATACCCTCACCGAAGATCATCTCGTTAAACTGGCCGAGGAAAAGTGCGGTAGAGCCTGCACCGTACTCGAAAGTAATGTTCTGGAACGTGGTGGAGCCGGGGCCGCTGAGGAACCAGCGGTTGTACTTGCCGTTGGTGAAGACGTATCTGCCGCCGTCGATGACGATGTCGCCATCATGCGTGGGCTCATAATATTCGTCTGCGCAAGTGTATACGTCCACGATGTGGACCGTACCGCCTGTAGCCGCGATCTTGTTGATCGCATCGGTCATGCTGCCCATAGGTGCCGAAGCACTCGAACCGTCGCCCGTGCCGCCGTCATTGACGTAAACGTCAGCCGCAGAAGCAGCACAAGCCATCGCTACACACAGAAGTGCAGCAAGAAGAATGCCAAGATACTTTTTCATATGTACCCTCCAATTTTTTGTTTTGCTCAAAAGCAACAATGGATGTATATATTATACACCCATTGTTTGTGTTTTGTCACTATATTTTTCAACAAAAAGATGAAAATTTTCGTACAAAAACAGTATTTGCTTTATTTGCAGAAAAGATCGAACATTGCTACAGCAAAGTTGGTCACATCCAACTGTCTTGCCGCCTCAATATCTACCTTCGCCTCAATAACTCTGCCAAGCGCAAGCTTACCGAATGCGCGCAGTACAAGACCCTTGACCGTGTTGATCTTCGGGAAGTTGTACTCGAACGGGCAAGGACAGGGCGAACCAACGCCGTAGTATGCATTGACATCCTTATCGCGGATGGTCTGCTCACCCTTTGCGATCATTTCCTCAGCAAGGTTTCTTGCCGCGGTGATCTCGCCAGCCTCATACATAGCCAGTACGCGGAAGTAGCTGATCTCGGAGGGTGCCGCAGTATCCTGCATTGCCGCCTTCAGCATCTTCTCATACTCACGCTTGTTGCCCGATGCCTTGTATGCCATTGCCAGGCCGTAGTTCAGGTGGCTTTCCTGTGCGAAGTAGTTCTTTTCCTCGCCGTAGCAAAGCGGGAATACGTAGCCGTTCTTGTAAGCATCGATCGCACCCTTGAGGTCGCCTTCTTCTGCAAGCTTCTTGCCGATGAGGGTCATCAGCCATGCATGGTGACGGGTGAGGTTACCCTCGCCGCCCTCGTAGGTGTGGAACCAGTGATCATCCAACAGTGCCTTTGCCTCGTCATATCTGCCGAGCTCGGTGAGCAGGATGGAGTGATCGAGCGTGCAGTCGTCACGCATTGCGCTGAGCTTTGCATACTTTTCGTGAAGAGCAAGTCTCTCTTCTACACTCTTGCCGCCGTTCTTGTAGAGTTGTGCAAGCTCGAAGAAGATACGGTCGTTCTTACCGTTGTCGAGCTCAAGTGCCTTGAAGAGCATCTTTTCCGCACCGGTGAAGTCCTCACGCTTATCAAAGTAAGCAAGACCGAGGTTACGGCATGCGGGTGCAAGACCGCCAACTTCCTTGTCAGCCGCTTCCCACATAGCGATCGCGTCCTCATAGCGGCGTCTGTCATAGTAGAGACAGCCGAGGTAGTACTTCGCCATACCGGTATTTGCAGCCTTGAGAACCGCAATGTCATCGAGACGCGCGGGGAATGCGCAGGACCAGTCACACTTATCTGCCTTGTCATAGTACTTCTTGTCACCGGTGAGGTAACCGAGGTAGTAGTTAACAAGCGGAGCCTTGCTACTTGCTTTCTTCAGGATCGCGATAGCCTTATCGTTCATACCTGCGTTCATGTACTCGATCGCACGGTCGATGTAGTACTCGTGCTTGTCGGGCAGTACGTCGAACAGCGGGTCGATTGCCTTGATCTGCTCGAAGATCGCCTTATCGCCGGTGATCTCTGCCTTCAGCTTGAGCGCCTCAAGGTTCTTCGTGCCTGCATCGAGGCAGAGGTCGAGGTGCTTGAGTGCCTGCTCAAAGTCGCCGCGGATGCAGTCGATGCCTGCAAGTGCATAGTAGCCTGCCGCGATATAATCGTAGCTCCAGATCGCACGGTAGAAATAGTTGTATGCTTCGTCCAGTCTACCGAGGTAGCGGAGAGCCAGACCCTTGTGATACAGAGCCTCTACGTCGTAGGGGTTGTCGTTACGCAACGTAAGACGCTTGATCGCACGATCGTAGTACTCGATCGCTTCCTCAAAACGGCCTTCCTTCAGGCGGATGTTACCCATTGCGGTGTTGCAACGGCTCTCGCCGGGATCGCGGCGCAGTGCTTCTTCAAAATAATCAGCCGGCTCGTAAGCGAAGTGCTTGTACTGCTCGAGGTGACGGCCGTTGATGAAGAGTTCCTCAACGGTCTCGATCTCCTGCGGAGGCAGAGCGGGCTTGCGAGGCTCGATCGGCTTCTTGTGACCGCGCTCATAGTGACGGTAGTCCACAAGCTTTACGCCGTCAGCATCGGTAAAGTCAACCGAAACTTTCTTCATATCGAGACCCTTGATCTCGTACAGCTTGGTGAAGGTAGTCTCGGGAGAAATAACCTTGATCGTCTCCTCGATCGTAGCCTCGCCGTGCTTGATGATGAGCTTGGCATTCTTGTATTCGCCGGTAGCGTATACACCGACGAAGAGCTTGCCGCCGCGCTTTTCAACGTTGATAGCCGCGTCAATGGTAGCGTTCTTTGCCTCACCGATGTTCTTTACGGGATACCAGTACTGCTCGAAGGTCTTGGTCTCATAAGGCATGATCCAGGTGAAGTCAGGCTGGTTATCGGTGTACACACCGGTCATCAGCTCAACGTACTTGGAGCCGTTATCCGTCAGGTTGGAGCACCACTTGTCACCGAAAGGATGGTTACCCCAGTGCCAAAGCTTCTTACCGGGAGAGATGTGGTGGTTTGCAACGGTTACGATACCGCATTCCTTTGCCTGATCGTAGCCGGAGATATAGTCAGCGTCGCTCTGTCCCTTGGATACCAGATAAGAGGAAGGAACGCGAACGTTGCCGAGAACGTGGATGTCAGTGCCCTTGCCGAAGTCGAAGGGGCGCGCAGTGTGGTAAACACCCTTTGCGATCGGCCACTCGAGGATCGCACGGCGGTCGTGGTCGTTGACCCACTCAACATCCGGCGGGAATACAACGCGGTAGTTTTCGTCGATCTCTACAGCGAGGTTTGCCCACCACATGAAAGGCTGCGGATAGGGCGTACGGTTGTAAACCTGTACCTCTGCCTTAAAATAGGACTTGCCGGGAACGATGGTGATACCTGCCATACCCTTCATACGGAGCAACGGATCTACCTCACCGACCCAAACGGTCTTTTCGCCGTTCTCACGCTCGGTGATGGTTGCCTCCAGAGGCATATATGTAGTGGGGCGGTGATGCTGGGGCCAGTTGAACTCAATACCGCCGGATACCCAAGGACCTGCGATACCGACCATTGCGGGCTTGATCACCTCGTTGTGATACACGAAGTCGTAATTGTTGGTCTTGTCAAGTGCGCGCTGGATCTTACCGCCGATCTCCGGGAGAACTTCGAGCTTGATGTACTCGTTCTCGAGGATCGCTGCATTGTAAGTCACGTCCTGCTTCTTGTCACTGATCTTGGTCGTGAACGGGATCGGATACAGGTGACCGCTTGCGCCCTGATAGGGCTTCTTTTCAAAGAACATCGGCAGGGACTCATAAGCACCGGGCTTATAAGTAGGGATCACAAGATCCTGAAACTGCGCAGTTGTCTTCTTTGCCATTTCGTTTTCTCCTTTGGAAATGCATATTTTTTGTTTTACGGTTTGATTGTACCATTCCTTCCCATTTTTCTCAATACCAAAAAAAGTTTTGCGTTTTTAGCACTTTGGTCTTGACAAATCTTATAAATTCGTGTATAATTTTGAAACCTATACTTTACCTTGGGGGCATACCGTATGCATATCTATATCGTATACCAACCCGAATCCGAAAACACGCACTGGTGTAGCCTGTACTTAAAAGGGATCCATAGCGAGGCAAAGCGCAAAGGAGACACGGTAACGTTGCTTTCTATAGAAGAAGCGGCAGATCTGTTTGTTTCTGAAAAGCCCGTCTGCGCGGCAATCCTTTCTACTTCGCGCATCTGGACAGAAAAGGCAGCAACTCTGCTTGCAGACATGGGCGTAGAGCCGATCGTCATCGGAGGCGCCTCGCGCGAGGGCTACCGCCATGCCAGTTTCGTATATATGGACTACCGTGAGGCGACCTATCAGCTGATCGAATACCTGCGTACATATAAAAAGGATAGGATCGCGCTCTTCGCCGTTTCGATTGACTCCTCCCCCGACATGATCAAGCGCGATGCGTTCCTCTCCTATGAAAAGTGCCGTGAGCACGACGTGTTCTACTATTCGGGCACGGACGGATTGATGAACGCCGCGTGTGAAAAATTTCTCGCGGCCTGGAAAAACTACGACGCCGTGCTCTGTTGCAACGATGCAAGCGCAGTCATCCTGATGCATCACTTAGAGGCGGCGGGAGTTTCCGTGCCCGAGGATCTCTTTCTCTGCTCTTTCGGGGACATGGCGATCAGCTCCATTGGCAAAAAAACGCTGACCATGGCGCGCCTGCACTGCACCGAGATCGGCAGGCAGGCGGTCTCGATGTGCCATCTGCTCACCAACGCCGAGAACATTTCCGGCATCAGCGTAAAAGTGCGTTGCAAATTCATTGTCGGTGATACCACGGCAAACCTTCCCGTCGTCGCGGAAACGCTCGGCACTGCGCCTGCCCCCGCAGGAACGCCGGCGGGCTTCCACAACGACCCGAGCATCTCCCGCATCTTCCTTGCGGAAAAAGTGCTCTCCGCCTGCGACGCCATTGACATCGACCTGCTCAAGCTGATCATCCGCGGCTACAAGTATTTCGACATTGCCGAGATCCTGCACGTTTCCGAAAGTACCATTAAATACCGTTTGAAACGCATTATTCAGATCTCGGGACTTCCCTCCCGCGACGAAATGCTGGACATCATGAAAATGTTTTTGAATTAAAAAATGCACGGCAATGCCGTGCATTTTTCAGTTATTTAATAATATGCTTTAACAAGCGAACAATATCCATTAGACTGACTTTGCCGTCGTTATTTAAATCCCCATTGCTGATAGAAGAATCATTAACCATAGCCTTGAGAAGGATCAATACATCTGCAACGCTTACAGTTCCATCCCCGTTATAGTCTGCCACTTCCCCTATATTCAAAACATATGTATCGCTTGCCGCGCTCTCCGCGCTGATGCTGTACGCATTCTTCGAAGGATGCGCACGAACCGTAAAGGTTACTTCTCCCTCGTCAAAGGAAGAGAAATCGGGAGCATGGTAAGTATTGCACGTAAAGAGCGTCTTTGCAAGCACGCCGTTAACGTAGACGTTTACTCTGTATGCGCCTGCATTTTCAACGGCATCCCAAATAGCAGAAGTGCCGTCCCACTTCAGATTTGTCGGTGCGGGAAGCGCCTCACCCTTTTCGCCGGAAAGCGTGTTTACAAAGGAATCATTGGTCTGCGAGAACAACCAGTCTACAATACCGGGAGTTTCTGCCGCGATTCTCCAGATATTGCTGTGGTTTCCGCCTACAACCTCGGTATAGGTGATATTGCCTCCGACTTCACGAAGTGCTTTCACGATCGAGCGTGTACCTTCTACGGGGCTGCCCGATTCACTGGTGTCGAGATCGCCGTGGAATGCCCAAATCGGAACATCCTTCATACGGTGCGCAATTGCATGCGAAAAATCATCGGTTGCACGCGCGCCGGAAACCGTGATTGCCGCCGCAAAAACCTCGGGATAAAGTGCCATAAAGTTCCATACTGCACCCGCCCCGTTAGAACCTCCGGCTAAATATACACGTGACGTGTCTGCACGGTAATCATTCAGAAACATATCAAGGAGTTCAGCAGCTGCGCAGAAGTATTTACTGCCGTAAGGCTCGCCGCTTTCAAGAAACTCGGCATATGCTTCACTGCCGGGATAGACATTTTTTCCTACCGTTGAATAAAGTGTCCACTCATAGGGGCTTGACGGGCACTGCGGAGCAATCATGATACACGCATGATCGCTCTCGTAAACTGCGGTATTTATACTGTATGCGCCAAGATGAGACGTATTGTTTGTTCCGCGAGAGCCGTTGCCGTGCATATACAAAACCACGGGATAATCCTTGCCGCTTGTTTCATAACCTTCCGGCAAATAGTAGCGATACGGAAGAACGGTTCCGTCGGATGCAGTAAAGCTTCCGTAAAGGAACGCATCCTGAATTGCCGTTTTCTCTTCGGGGAAAATCTCCCCCTCGTCTGTTATAATCTTTTTATAGCCTTCCATCTTTCCCACCAAAGTACTATAGTTTTTAAGACCTCTTACATCCGCTACAGAGGTAGCGCCCTCAAGGGATATACACGTGATATATACGCATACATTCTGCAAAGCAAGCAAGTTTTACCGTGTGTAAAAGATTTTTTCACCTTGCTAACCGAGATGTAAGATTTTACAAAAAATGGTTTACTCAAACGAGTAAGCCATTTTTGTTATAACATAAATCCGCCGCCGATGTGGATGGTCTCGCCGGTGATAAAGGTATCTTTTGCAAGATACAATGCAAGGTTTGCAACTTCTTCGGGTGTACCGATCCTGCCAAGGGGCGTTTCCTCGGCGAGTGCCGCCTTATCCGCATCGGAAAGGCGTTTGTTCATCTCGGTTTCGATGACGCCGGGCGCAATGCAGTTGACCTGTATGCCGCTCGGTCCGACCTCTTTTGCAAGCGCCTTGGTAAAGCCGATCATGCCTGCCTTTGCCGTGGAATATGCCACCTCGCAGGAGCCGCCGACTGCGCCGAAGATCGAGGAAACGTTGATGATCTTACCGCTGTGGTTGCGGATCATATCGGGCAGAAACACCTTGGCAGTCAGGAATACCGACTTGAGATCGGTATCCAGGATATGATCCCATTCTTCCTCGGAAAGATCGGTCAGAAGACCGAAATGCGAGATCGCGGCGTTGTTGATGAGGATGTCGACCGCGCCGATCTCCTCACGCACGCTTTGCATGGAAGCATAGGAAGAAACATCACCCCGCACAGGGGTGATGTTTTCATCGCTGTTTTCAAGATTTTCCATGGCGTTGTGCCAAAGCGCATACACACGGTAGCCGTTTTGCGCAAACAAAACCGCCATTGCGTATCCGATGCCACGGGATGCACCCGTGATCAATACTTTTTTCATACGTTTACAACGTCCTTCGGAGGCAGGACGTACTTATCCTTGTAATCGTTGTAGAGCTCGGTATAGCGGGAGTTTTCCTCGGTCTTGAGCTTGTCGAGGTAATCGTGCAGATCGAGCGCGTCGTGCTCCATCTCGATGACACAACCCGCAACGTTGGAGCAATGGTCTGCCACGCGCTCCAAATTGTTGAGCAGGTCGTTGAGCACGAAGCCGAGCTCAATGGTGCACTCGCCGCGCTGCAGTCTTGCAACGTGGCGCTTTTTGATCTTGGCGTTCAGGTAGTCGATGACCTCTTCAAGAGGCTCTACCTTGAATGCGCAGTTCATATCCCCTGCGCTGAAAGCATCCAACGCGTTGTCGAGGATCTCATCTACTGCGGTGATCATAACGGTGATCTCCTTCTGCGCTTTGTCGGAGAACGTTACCTTCTTTTCTGACATTTCCTCAGCGGTGCCCGCAATATTGACTGCATGGTCGGAAATGCGTTCAAAGTCACCGATAATGTGCATGAGCTTTGTGACCTCGTGGCTGTCCGCCTCGGTCAGCTCCTGCGAAGAGACCTTGACAAGATAGGTGCCGAGGGTGTCCTCGTATTTGTCGACCTTATCCTCTTCTGCCTTGATCGTCTCCATGCCCTTGGGCGTAAAGTTGCTGAGCAGCAAGATCGAGCTCTTGAGCGACTGTACCGAAAGTTTTGCCATATCGAGTGCTACCTTGCGTGCGCTTTCAATAGCAACCGCAGGGGTAGCGAGGAGACGGTCGTCGAGCAGCTCGGTGGTCTCCGCATCGTCCTTGGAATCCGGAACGGTAAGCATTGCCGCCTTTTCGAGCAGACGGGAGATCGGCATGATGAGGAGCAGCGCGATGATCTTGAAGCCGGTGTGCACAACTGCGATGCCGAACGGGCTGATCGCCGCCGACATATCGAAGTGTACGAATGCATCAATGAGGAAGAAGCCGCCACCGACGAGCGTTGCCGCAAGAATGTTGAAATAGAGGTGTACCAGCGCCGCGCGGCGTGCGTTTTTGCCCGCGCCGATCGAGGAGATCATGGCGCTGACACAGGTACCGATATTCTGACCGATGATTACGGGGATAGCAATTGCCTGCGAAACGAGTCCTGCGCCTGCGAGCGCCTGCAGAACACCAACCGATGCCGAAGACGACTGAATGACCGCCGTAAAGACCGCACCGACGATGATGCCGAGGATCGGATTGGAGAAGCGAGTGAGCACAGAGGTAAACGCCTCCGACTCTTTGAGTCCGGCAACCGAGCCGCTCATCAGCTCCATGCCCGTCATCAGCACGGCAAAACCAAGCAGGATCAGACCGACGTCCTTGCGCTTGGCATTGTTCTGGAACATCAGCAACAGAATGCCGACAAAGGCAAGCAACGGCGAGAACGTCGAGGGCTTGAAGAATTCCAGAATACCGCCGCCCTGAATTGCCGTGGTACTGAGCAACCATGCGGTCGCCGAGGTGCCAAGGTTTGCGCCCATGATAACACCCGTTGCCTGTCGCAACGTCATAATGCCCGCATTGACGAAGCCGACGACCATGACCGTCGTTGCCGACGAGGACTGGATGATCAGCGTAACGCCGAGACCGAGCAAAAAGCCGTTAAAGGTGTTGGAGGTCAGTTTTGCAAGAATGTTTTTGAGTTGGCGGCCCGCACTCTTTTCGAGGGCGTCACCCATGACTTTCATGCCGTAGAGGAACAGTGCAAGGCCTCCAAGCAACGTAAACATGTCAAATATGCTCATGTACTATCTCCTTTTTCTCCGTAGTCACAAGTATTTTTTACAGTTTCCTTACTTTATTTACATTTATTTTACCATATGGAAAAGATCTGTGCAATTGTAAATATTTTACGAAATTTTAAAGCATAGCCTGTCCGTTTATGGTGATACCAAAAGAAAGCCCGAGGGCTGCCGCCGCCTTTTTACACATGATCATGCGGGAATGGAAGATCTCGAAAAAGTCCATGACCGAACCGTAGGCAGGGTCGATCTCCAGACGCAGTACCAATGTTTTCTGCTCGGTATCGAGGTCGAGCGCCGTATCGTGTACGGCGTAATTCACGCGATCGTGAATATCAAAGGTGCTGTGGTCGGCACACTGTACGCGGCTGCGGCGCACGTCGCTCTTATCGGCGATGATGAGTGCCGCGGCAATCTCGCTGACAGGCACGCCCGTGCCCTCGTCGTGGTTGCCGATCGCACAAACGATGCGTGCGATATCCTGCGGGTCCATCCCCTCGTTGTCGAGGATGCGAAACGCCATAACCGCACCGCTCTGCGAATGATCCACGCGGTTGACGATATTGCCGATGTCGTGCATATAGCCTGCGATCTTGCAAAGATCTACCGTGTGTGCATCGTAGCCGAGCTTTTCCAGAATGCCGCCTGCCATTTCCGCTACCTTGGTAACGTGGGCGAAGCCGTGCTCGGTATAGCCGAGGGCATCCAGCGCACGATTGGCTTCTGCAATGTACACCTTTACTGCGGGATGCTTTCTGATCTGTTCGTAGGTCATAATCTTTTCCTTAATTAAAATCAAATTTTGCCTGCTTGTCCTCCAGACGGAGCACAGCGTCAAAGGGTTTGCCGCTTTTAGAGATAAAGCCGCGGATCTTGGAGGTGCGCCCCGTTTCGAGCAGCATACGGACGTTCTCCTTGGAGATGACTCTTCCGCAGATCACGCGATTGACCGTGAAACTGCACCCTTCTTTGTACGCACTGCAACCGTAGCCGAATTTGGTACGGCGGATGCGACCGCCGCAAAACGGGCAGGCGCAGATATCGTCGCCAAGGAATCCGTCGTCAAGATCTTCCTCGGGCGGGAGCGTCTTTTTTGTAAAGACCTCGCCGATCTCTCGCTCTGCAAGCGCAACGCCACCATCCACGTCCATCGTGCCATGGTAGATCTTTTTGAGCGCCTTGCCAAGTTCGGCTGTCTTGTATTTATCCATAGAAATACCCATCTGCAAGAGCGAACGGATGAGAAATTCTCCATCGGGCAGGATGTGGTATACGTCCTTTTTCAGTTCAATATACCCGCTCTTGCGCGCGTTGTCAATGATGCCTGTGCGCGTCGCCTCGGTTCCGAGTTCAAGACCCTCGAAAATCGCCTTGTAATCCTCCTCGTCGCTTTCCTCGACGCCCTCTTTGGCGGCGGCTTTTTCTTCCTTGAAAGGATTCTTCAAGTAGTTATTAAGCGTTTCAATGGTATAGTGCTTCGGCGGTGTGGTCTCTTTTTCGGCAGGGGCAAACGCGACGTTTACCGCATCGCCCTTTTCCAGCGGTGGAAGCACCTTGTCCTTTTGCGTGTAGTCGTCATATTTTGTCCAGCCGGGCTCCACGATAACCGTGCCCTTGAGCGTGAACTCCTCCTTGTCGCCAACCGCGATCTTGATCTCGGTCTTTTCGGCTTTGCATTCCTTAGCGCAGAACACGGCGACAAAGCGACGGAACACGGTGGAATATACCTTGTTCTCCGCCTCGGAAAGCTCTCCCTTTTTCGGGATCTTGTAGGTGGGCGTGAGCGCGGAGTGCGACTCGATCTTGGAGTCATCGAAAATTGTCTTTTTAAACTTAAATTCCACGGGATAGCCAAGTGCGGCAACCCCCTCAAGGATCTTTTTGACCTTGCCCTGCTCTGCGGTGGCAAGATACTCGGAATTGGTACGCGGATAGGTGAGATAGCCACGCTCGTACAGGTTCTGCACGATCTCAAGGCTCTCGCCCATCGACATTTTATACTTTTTACCGAGAACGTTCTGCAGTTTGGAAAGTGAGTAAAGCTTACCGGGTAGCAAAGCGTCCTTTTTGCGTTTGACTGCGGTAACGACGGCACCTGCGGCGTTGTACTCCGCGCAAAGCGCCTCTGCCTTTGCCCTCTCCGCGGCAGAAAACTTCTGTTTGCTCGTCAGCTCCACCACACTGCCTTTCGTTTCTGCGGCAGAATGCGGAGCAAAATACTTTTCGGGCACAAAATTGCGGATCGCCATATCGCGGTCATAGATAGCCTTGACGATCGGCACGATCACACGCCCCACGCGGAGAAGTTTTCCGGTTTTCAGCGTGGCATAGCGCGTAAGATTTACGCCGTACAGCCAGTCGATATAAGTACGGGCAAAGCCCTCATTTGCGAGCATCTGGTACTCGCTCTCGTCCTTCATCTCGGCAAGGGCGGTACGCACGGTCTCATTGGTCTGGTCGGGTAACCATAAACGAAGGAACGGCTTTTCGCCGTTCAGTGCGTGCATCACGCAAAGGCGCACGATGATCTCCCCCTCGCGGTCGGCGTCTCCTGCGTTGATGATCGCATCCACGTCCGCACGGTTGCAGAGAAATTTCAGCGTTTCAAACTGACGCACCACGCCGCTGTCCACCTGCTTGTCCGCGCCGCGGCGCAGTTCAAAGCGGAACTTTTTCGGAAAGCACGGGAGATTTTCGATCGTCCAACGGTTGTCCGCGGGCGGATTCTCGAGATAGTCTTCGATATCGCAGAGCGAGAACAAATGACCGAATGCCCAGCTCACAATATAGCCGTTGCCCTCAAAATAGCCGTTCTTTTTCTGCTGATTTCCGATCGCGCCCGAAATATTGCGCGCAAGACTCGGCTTTTCGGCAATGATCAGCTTCATTCGTTCCCCTCCCTTCGATTGCATACGATGATATTGTACCATATCCGTCCCCGTGATGCAAGAATTCAATGCATATTTTATTTTCCGTTGATTTTTGCGTTGCTTTTCGCGCACAAACATGGTATCCTTATAAAACAAGGAGGGCTTTCTCTATGGTTTCTATTCAGTATTCAAACGGCAAGTTTTCCATTGCGGCAAATGCGGACAATGCAGTCTGCGTTCTGCCCGATGCAAAGATCGAGCTGCCCGACGGCAGGATCTTAAGCGAGAATAAATTCAAAAAGAAATTGTACGTCCGCGAGACCTACAAAAACCAGGGAGACGGACTTTTTAAAGTGACGCGCGTCATTGAAAACGTGAGCAGTGACAAGATCACCTTCCGCGACATTTTCGAAGTACAGACCGCTTTTGTACCCACGCGCTATCTCATCCCCTGCGTCAACTACAACGGCAACGACGGCTGTCGAGAGAACACCCCCACAGGGCTCACACGTGACGGTCAGCCCTGGATCTTTGCCTATGACCGCATGGGTATTCCCTCCTGCACGCTTTGCGAAGACAAAAACTACGGCGTTGCCATTTTTGCAAGCGACCGTGACGAAAGCTCGCTGCGTTCCGCTGCCTCGCTGATCCAAAACGAGGACGGTACCTTCACGCAGCGCATCTATCACCCCGTGGTGGAGGCGCCATACACCTATTCCAGCAAGAACATTCTGACCGAGCGCTACGACGAGTATATCACCCTTGCCGCAGGCGAGTCCTTTACGGCGGTGATGTACGTATTCCTTTGCAAGCCGATGTACGAAAACTACGCGGCGGCAAACCTCCTCGATTGCGCGGCAGAGGTATTTGACCTTGACCGCGAGGCGTGGCTCACACCGCGCAAGGTATGGGATCTCGGCATTGAATTCGCCAAGGCTCTGCTCTACGATTACAAGGGGCACAAGATGATCATCACGCATTTTGCGCCCCGCCTGTTCCGCTCCCAGCACGGCGCCGCCGTCACAGGCGAGGAGATGGCACGCAGAATGCAGGATCCATACTACACCGAGCTCGGCCGCTTTGACGAGCGTTTTGAGATGGGCTGGGCGGATCAAGGTCTGCTCAACACCCGCATGCTTGCGGCAGACGCCATCGAGCGCGGCGACCGCGAAATGCTCGACACCGCCATCGGCATCTTTGAAAGCTGGGCGGAGAAGCAACAGGAAAACGGTCTGCTCTACTCGCAGTTTCAGCAGTATTACGTGGAGGAGACCTACGACTTTGCCACGCCCGACGTCTGCAACTTCGGCTGGGGCGCGGCGGAGTTCTCGCGCATGTACACCCTGCTCCGTGAAAACGGCATCGACAAGCCGCACTTCCGCGATTTTGCGGTCAAGCTGTGCGACTTCTTCTGTGAAAATTACTCCGAGGCATACGGCTTTGGTAAATCGTGGACGCTAGACGGCAAATGCGTGATGGAGCGCGGCTCCATCGGCGGCTTTATGCTACTTGGCTTGCTCGAGACCTACCGTGTGACAGGTGACAAGAAGTATCTGGATACCGCGATCCAGGCAAGCGATTTCTATTTTGCACGCGATCTGGACAAATTTGTCTGCTCTGCGGGCGCACTCGACTGCCAGAGCATCGACAAGGAGACCGCATATCCGTTTATCAATTCCTCGATCATCCTCTTTGAGGAAACGGGGGATGCAAAATACCTCGACCGCGCCAAGAAAGCGGCGTATTACTTCTTCTCATGGGCATTCCACTACAACGTGCTCTATCCGAAGGAAAGCGAGTTTACCGAATACGGCTACTCCACAAAAGGCGGCACCAGCGTTTCGACCGAGCATCACACCATCGACTCCTGGGGCTCCGCGGCGGTCACGGGCTTTTTGCTCCTCGCGCACTACACGGGTGACGAGCGCTGGAGAAAGCGCGCGCACGCGATGTGGGCAAACGCCATTCAGGGCATCGCCACCGAGGAAAAGCGCACCTTCCACGGGCAAGAGCGTCCGCTCGGATCGCAGAACGAGGGCTTTTTCCACTGCCGCTGGACCAAATACCGTCCCACCTGTGAGGAGCGCGGCCATTACAACGACTGCCTCTGCGCATGGGCAGGTGCCTACCGTATGATGACCCTGTTTGATCAGAGAAATGAAAAGATCAAGGATGACTATTTCGCAAGGTAACACACAAAAAAAGACCGAGATCACTCGGTCTTTTTTGTTGCTTCTTTCGCCAGATTTATGATTCGCAATCCCTTTTTTCTTCGCATATTCGACCGTATAGGCTGTTCCGCCGTTTTTTTGTTTCAAATAACAAATCAGGCTGTCACTCATATCCACAAGTTCCCTATTACGTTTATGCATGCACCCTCTGAAATACTCTTCCGAAACGTAAATCACCTCGTCACTTTCTTCTTTAATCCTTTCATAACGTGCCTTTTGTTCTGCAGTCCAACTCTTCGCTTGCATTTTGCAAGGCAATACGAGCCGTAGTTTAATTTCGGGAAAAATGTGCTTCAACTGTAAAACGATCGTTTCCGCCAGCATATCGAACCCAAGCACGCCGCCTGCACAAAACACCCGAACTCCCGCATTGACTTTTTCCCGAATACTACTGTAAAGCATATCCGAAATACGGGCATATTCTTCCGGCTGGATTTGGCGGTGCCCCGAAAAACAACAGATTCTTTCGTCCATATTCTCCTCCTTGTTGTTTTCCATTATACCAAATATGCATTGCAAATGCAATGCATATTTTTAAACCAGTTTGCAATACACTATAAGCAAGGCAAATGTATTGCGAGGTAATCAATATGGGAAAGTTCAAAATCCCGTCCATTCCGACAACAACCAATAAAACCATACGTTTCCCCAACGATGTAATCGATGAGGTCGAAAAGGCAATTCAAGGAAAAGACTGTAATTTTTCCGCCTTTGTAATTGCCGCTGTTCGTATGGCTTTGGAGGATATCAAGGAAGAATAATATATTCAAACGCTTTTTTGTGATAAAGTGTTGACAAATCGTGAAAATTATATTACAATCACTACAAATGGTAGAGGCGCGTTACGTCGTAAGTATCCGTGATGCCAAGGCTTTGCATGCCGTTGTCACGGGGAAAGAGGCTGACGCCGAAGGTAGCAGAGGCAGACTGCTGACCTGGTTGCACATAATAAGATGTGTGCGACTGTCGCTTATATAAGCGGAGGGCTATCGGCAATACAAAATCTATGCTTGTATTCCTGCACAGCCGTTCCGTCGGAACGGCTGTTTTTTCTACCATAGAAAGGAATCTCTATGAAAAATACCGTATTCAAGGGCGTGGCAACCGCGCTCATCACCCCCCTTACCGAGAACGGCATCGACTACGAGGCGTTCGGCAGACTGATCGACTGGCAGATCGACGAGGGCATCAACGCACTGGTCGTTTGCGGCACCACGGGTGAGGCATCCACCCTTACCGACGAGGAGCACCGCGCTGCCATCTCCTTTGCCGTTGCACGTGCCAATGGCAGAGTGCCGATCATTGCGGGCACAGGCTCCAACGACACCGCTTACGCGCTCGAGCTGACACGCCATGCCTGTGAAGCGGGCGCAGATGCGATCCTTGTGGCTACCCCCTACTACAACAAGGCAACGCAGAAGGGTCTCGTACAGATGTACACCGCGATCGCAGACGAAAGCACGGTTCCCGTGATCCTGTACAACGTTCCCTCCCGCACGGGCGTGAACATTGAGCCGAAGACCTACGCCGCACTTGCCGACCACCCCAACATCGTTGCCATCAAGGAAGCCAACGGCAACATCTCAAAAATTGTCGAGACCATGTCGCTTGTCCACGGCAAGCTCGATCTGTACAGCGGCAACGACGACCAGATCGTTCCGCTGATGTCGCTCGGCGGCTGCGGCGTGATCTCGGTCATTTCCAATCTGCTCCCGAAAGAGACCGTGGAGCTCTGCAACCGCTTCTTTGCGGGCGACGTTGCAGGCGCGGCAGAGCTACAGTACAAATACCACTACCTGATTGATGCACTCTTCTCCGAGGTCAACCCCATCCCCGTCAAGGCGGCGATGGCGGCAATGGGCTTTTGCGAGGACTACCTCCGTCTGCCCCTGACCCCCATGGAGGAGAACACCAAGGCGGTATTGCTTGCGGCCATGCGCGACGTTGGAATTGAGGTATAACATGAACGTAATTGTTAACGGCGCACTCGGCAAAATGGGCAAGGAGCTGATCGCGGGGCTCGAAAAAAACGGGCTTTCCCTGCTCTGCGCCATTGACCCAAACTTTGAAGTCGTGCACGAGAGACAGATGACCGCTTTTCCCGCATACGATATCGGCGCGGACGTCATCATTGATTTTTCCCATCACGCGGCAACGGGTGCTGTTTGTGACTATGCAGAGAAATTCGGCGTTCCCGTTGTGATCTGCACCACGGGACAGACCGAGGAGGAGCTTGCACGCATCCACGATCTCGCAAAGACCGTACCCGTGTTCTTTTCGGCAAACATGTCAATGGGTGTGGCGCTTCTTTGCGAGCTTGCAAAAAAAGCCGCCTCGGTCTTCCCCGATGCGGATATTGAGATCATTGAAAAGCACCACAACGCAAAGTTGGATGCGCCGAGCGGCACGGCTCTGATGCTGGCAAAGGCGATTCAAACCGTGCGTGAGGGGCTCACCCTGATGCTTGGCAGAAGCGGCAGACAAAAGCGCGAGAAAAACGAGATCGGCATCCATGCTGTGCGCGCGGGCAACATCGTGGGCGAGCATGAGATCATCGTGGCAACCGGCACAGAGATCATCACCGTTTCGCACAGCGCCATGAGCCGCAGCGTCTTTGCCGACGGTGCGCTTGCCGCCGCAAAATGGCTTTGCGGTAAGCCCGCAGAACTCTATTCCATGCAAGATATGATTTGAGGATAAACATGCTGTATTCCAATCTTTCGGTAAACGAACAAGGACATCTGACCGTCGCAGGACTGGATGCGACCGCACTTGTACGCGAGTACGGCTCGCCGCTGATGGTGCTGGACGAGGATCGCGTACGCGCAAACTGCCGCACCTATACCGAAGCGGTGGCAAAATATCTGCCCGCGGGCTCAAGACCGCTCTATGCGGGCAAGGCTTTCTGCTTCAAGGGACTTTACCCCATTATTGAGAGCGAGGGACTGGGCGCAGACGTCGTCTCCCCCGGGGAGCTGTACGTAGCAAACGCCGCAGGCTTTCCGCTTGAAAACGTATATTTCCACGGAAATAACAAGACCGATGCGGATATCACCTTTGCGATCGAAAGCGGCATCGGCTGCTTTGTGGCAGACAACCGCGACGAGCTTGTCAGCATCGACCGCATTGCGGGCGAGCGCGGCATCCGCCAGCGCGTCCTGCTCCGTCTTTCCCCCGGCATTGATCCGCACACGCACGCAAAGATCAACACAGGCCGCGTGGATTCCAAATTCGGCACCGCGATCGAAACGGGGCAGGCCATGGAGCTTGTCGGCTTTGCGCTTTCCCTTGCGAATATCGAGCTTGAAGGCTTTCATTGCCACATCGGTTCGCAGATCTTTGAGAGTGAGCCGTTCTGCGATGCGGCAGACATCATGCTCCGCTTTGCCGCAGACGTCAAGGCAAAATACGGCTTTGCGGCAAAGTATATCAACCTCGGCGGCGGCTTTGGCGTGCGCTACGTGGAGTCGCATCCGCACATCGACATCGCCGACAACATTCGCAAACTCGGCGAACACATCCATGCAGACTGCAAGCACCTTGGCATCACGCCGCCTGCGATTCTGCTGGAACCGGGGCGCAGTATCGTTGCCGATGCCTGCACGACTTTGTACACGATCGGCTCGGTCAAGACCATCACGGGCTACAAAAGCTACGTTTCTATTGACGGCGGCATGACGGACAACCCGCGCTACGCGCTTTACGGCTCGGAATATACCATTCTGAACGCATCCAAGGCGGATAAAGCCGCCGACTTCATCTGCACGGTGGCAGGCCGTTGTTGTGAAAGCGGCGACCTCATTGCCGAGGACGTTGCGATCGCCTCCCCCGCACGTGGCGACGTGCTTGCGGTGCTCACCACAGGTGCCTACAACTATTCCATGGCATCCAACTACAACCGCATCTGCCGCCCTGCAGTCGTGATCGTGAAGGACGGTAAGGCCCGTCTCGGCATCCGCCGCGAGACCTTTGCAGACCTCGTACAACTGGACGTTTAAGGAGGCCGTATGGAACCGCACGATTACACCGTCGCCCGCATCGAGGGAGAATACGCCTACCTGACCGACGAAAACGGCGAGGAGGTCTTTATTGCGCTTGCCCTGCTCCCCATGGGTACAACGCTCGGCTCCCGCCTCCATTTTGAACTGTTTACGTATACCTTGCTCGATTAAGCAAAACACCGCACCCAAACGGGTGCGGTGTTTTTGTTTATACGAGTTTTTTCAGTGCACGGAGGACGTTTACAAGTTTGATCTCACGGAAACTGTAGAAACTGTGGATCTCGCTACCGTTATGTCCGTCTACGTAGATCTTCAACATTTGAAGCGTATCGGCAAGGTCCACGGTGCCGTCACCGTTGAAGTCGCCCGTGATGATCGGCTTCGCCGTAACGCCTTCACCGAGGTGGAAAGTTGTTGTTCCGGTGTTGCCTGACTCGTCAAAGCGGCTGTTACTGTCCAATCCGCCAAGACGTGCATAATCACGGGCAAGTGCGCCGTCCGGCCAACTGTTGATATATGCGGTCACATTGCCGGTAATATAATTCTGTCCGCCGATACCGTTGGTGCCGTTGGCTTTGATGGTAGCGCCTTTGCCAATGGTAAGCGTCATGTTGCCGCTGTAGGTGCCGAACGGAGAGTCATTACGCATACGGCGGTTGCCGCCAAGGAAGAGCGCATAGGTGCCGCCGTTTACGGTAACGGTGAGGTCCTTGTCGGAGCTTGAGGTTTCTGCGCTGTCGTAAGAGGTGAGCTTGATATTGTCATCATACACCATCTGTCCTGCAACAAAGATGAGCTTGTCCGTTGAGGTAAAGGTCTCGGTGATCACGATATTGTTCCACTCGGCGATCAGCGCGGGATTTGCGGCGGTTGCCGTGAAGTGAATATCGGTGAGTACGGTGTCGCTGAGCAGACGGCATACGTCGCTGTCCATACCGAAGGTAGCCCCTTCCCCTTCGCCGACGATGGTCAGTTTTTCCATGTAAAGGGGTGTAGCGATTTTCGTGGGGTAGATGAATTCACCGATAACGTGGAGCGTTCCCGTAGGTGTAAGTCTGCTGAGGGCGGCGGGAAGATTGGAAATGGGATCTTCCTTGGTTCCCGTGCCGTCGGGAGAACCGTTTACCGAGATGTAAACGTCGCTCATCGTAAAGTTCTCTCTTCCGGTTATACCGTTGAAGATGGCGTTATAGGCGGCCTCAGCGTAGAGTGCATAGCCGTTTTCGTTCGGATGACCGTAGTCGCTTGAGAAATTGGCAAGCGTATTGGCATAGTCGTAGAGCAAAGCATAGTAGTCGATAAACGTGTATTTATTACTTTCCGCTGCCAATGCGGCAGATACCTTTTTTGTGATGGGGCGCATGATAGATACTATGCGGATGTCTGTAAGTTCGCCATCCTTTCTTTCAACGAGGCGAGAGCGCATTGAATTCACGGAAAAAACTTTTTTCGCTGTGGGAAGGTCGCCGTAAAGTCGCAAGAAGGCCTCATACATTTCGGCAAAATGCGAGATCTGCCCCGAGGTTCCGCCCAAGGTTACTGCATCATTTGTGCAGAGGTCGATTTGGAAATAGTCACAGTCGGATTCGTAATACGCAAGACTGTGTGCAAGCGTATTGTTATAGTAGCCGTATCCGTAATTGAGAATGCCCGAGCCGCCGACACCGTAATTGCCTACGACAATATCCATGCCTTCGCCGATGCAGCGATCATAGAACTGTCGGGGATAAGATTGGGTGAGAGCATCGGACGCGCCCGTGCCCTCGGTGAAGGATGCGCCGACAAAGCCGATGCGGAGCGGCTCTGCATAGGTTTGTGCTTCGCCGTTGACCACGTCAAAGCGTACCACGTCGAACTTCGATGCATCGGAGCAGACGAGGGTTGCAATCTTGTTTTCTCCTACATAGGATTTCACCTGCGTTGCATCGAGGACAGTTCCGTCAGCAAAGGACGCGTCCTGGCCGATGGTCAGCGTAAAATTGCCGCGCAGACATTGCGTAAAGGAGGCATGGATCTCCTGTGCACCGACTACACCGCCGTTAAAGGTACCGCCAAGCAACTGCATGTTGACATTGCCGTCTGCGGCAAAGTACTTTTTCTCGCTTGCGACGAGGCTGGAATTGAAACTTGCATGTGCACGGGGCTGACCGTACAGACCGATCACGTAAATCGGTGCGTGAAAGGTGCCGCCGTTTACGGTGAGGGTTACGTCGTCTGCGAGGAAAGACATGCCTGCAAGATCAAAGCGATCGTGAAAGGCACCGCCGTTTACCGTTACGGTGAGAGGTGCCGCAACCGATCCGAACATACAAGCGTTTGTTTTACGGCGGTTTCCGCCTGCAAAGATGCCAAAAGTACCGTTGTTTACCGTGACGGAATACGGGAGCTCGGTGATATAGTCGGCATTCTGCTTTGTATTGGCTTCCTGCGCACCGAGCGTGCCCGGCTCGGCATCCACTCCGCCGTAAAAGTCCACCGAGTCGGAAACGGTAAAGTTTTCGCCGAACACAATGGAGTTGAAGCCGCCGAGGATGGCATGACCGTTCGCGGTCAGCGGCAGATCCAATGTAACCGTATTTGCATTTATGTTTTTCGCAAAGGCAAGGTCGCCTGCGAGAAGGAGCGCACCGTTGCCCTCTGCCTTTATGGTGAGGTCACCGTTTACATCCGCAAGTGTGCACGCATTTACCGTAATCGGTGCGGTTACAATGACCGTGCCGCCCTGCGGCAGTTTTGCAACGGCATCGGCAAGCGTGGAAACGCCGGCTGCGGGGAGATATACGGTGTTTTCTGCGGGGATCTCCGAAGCCCCTACCGACAGAGCTGCCAAAAGCATACTTACAAGCATGATCAAAATCCTTCTGTACATGGTTTTTCTCCTTTACCGCAATTGGTATACTTTTAATATGCCACATTTCTTCAATTTTTTCAATACGAAAAGCGGTCAAGAAATCCGTACAAAAAACTCACCGCCGAGGGAGAGCCTCGGCGGCGAGCTTTTTTATGCGATCTGCTTCATCAGGCGGATGACGTCCGCAAGGTTTATCCTGCCGTCGCCGTTTACGTCGGCGGCGGGTGCTTCGTTGAGAATTGCGCGGATGAGCAGGAGCACATCGGCAATCGAAAGCTTGCCGTCTCCGTTCATATCACCGACGAGGTCACCGAAGGTCACCGTTTCGCTCGTGCCGTCGGTATAGGTGACGGTCAGCGAATACTTCGGTGTTGCGAGGACGGTATAGCCGCCGTCGGTCACGGTGGCGGCAGGCAAGCCGTCTGCCGTGACGGAAGCAATCTCTTTCTCCCTTGCCCCGATGGCGTAATAGTAGCCGTCCATACCGTGCTTTGCCGCGATATAACTCTCGGTCGAGCGGTACAGATCGGTCACGGGGAGCAGCTCCATTTGCGCAAGCGAGCATAAGAAGCCCTCGGAATCGGGAACGTCCGGCTCAAACAGAAGTGCGGTGACGTATACGTTTGCGCCCTCTACGGGGACAAGATATGCCCCCTCTGCAAAGGTCACGTCTGTTTTCTCGCCGAGCGTGGCTGCGCTTGCGCTGCCGCTGTAGGGCTGCAGCGTGAGCGTAGTGCCTGCGGCAAGCGCCTTGTATGCGACGTGGTGCTTGTCAAGCAGAGCGAGAATGGAGGAAAGGTTCTCCACGCTTGACGGGAACACGTATGCCGTCGGCAACGTGCGATAGCGCACCGCCGTGTCGAAATCGTACATATAGGTGAGGTTGTCCTGCACGCGCACGGTGGTATCTGCGGCGATGAGCGGATTGTTCCACTCAAAGCGGCGAAGCTCGGCGCGGGAGCGTGCGGAATCGAGGATGACGGGCGTTTCGCCGTCGTATACCTGCGCGGAGGCAGAGAGCGATGCGCGTGCCGCCTCCACGGTGCGTGCCATCTCGCCGTTTGTATCCATTACGGTCTGCACAAAGGTGCGAATGCCGCAAAGCTGTGCATAGGTGCGGCGCGCCATATTGCTCTCGCCGCCCGTAATGCCGGGAATCTCCAGCAAGTATGCATACGTGCCGCTGAGTCCGAAATAGTTGTTGTGATTGACCATGCGCGTGATGGTTTCGTAATAGTAGGTGCGGAGTCCCTGCGTGCGGAGGTCTTCCAGCACGTCCAGCGCTACACGCTCGGGATCAATAAACGAAGCCGCGCGATCGCCGCGCACGACCGAAAGCGGGTCGTACGGGCCGTTGAGGTTGGTCTGCGCATGGATGCCCGCATCGTAGATATCCGTGGTGAACTGACCGTCCGACCAGAGCGGATTTGCCAGCGCCTCATGGCAGTCAAGCGAAAAGGTGGGCATAAAGAGGTAGTATGCGTTGACGATGCCCGTGGTCTCCGCCGCGGAAAGCGCCATAAAGTCGCGGTTGAGGTTGTCAACGGGGTTCGGCACGGCGACCTCACGTGTCCATACCTTGAAGCCGTCGGGGTTGAGGCGCGGGGTCACGACGATTGCACCGATGTTGGTGCCGTCAAAAACGGTTTCGCCGTATTCGCCGCACAGCTCGGAGATAAAGAACAGCGTTCCCTCCGTTCCCGTCGGCTCGTTGCCGTGCGTACCGCCGTTGATCATGAGGATATCGCGCCCCTCGGTTTTACGGACGATCGCCGCGGCCTCGGCAAGCGTTGCGCCCTCGGGAATGGCGTCCTTGGTAAATAGCACCAGCGGAACGGCATAGCCGTACGGCGAGGTGGCGATATTGTAGACGTACATATAGTCGCAGGTCGCCGCCTTTTCTGCGAGAAATTCGACCAGCTCGTCATTGGTGGTATAGATCGAAGAAGTGGTGCCGAAGCGCTTGTTGAAATAGGGCGTATCGGGCATCTTGAAGCCCGCAAGTCCCATGGGCTGATAGTACTTTTCGATCATCTCGTCGCTGTGGAAATAACCCGTTTTGTAGTCAAAGCCGTCGGGGCTGACGGGGTCAAAATCCATAGTCAACGTATAGGTCTCACTGCGACCGTCAACGTAGAGCGCCTTTCGTCTGTAGTTTGCGCGGTTATCGGTGGCATACACGGTCACGTTGTAAAGGCCGGGTGTGAGCGTGTAAGTCGCCGTGGTATCGGTGGTGGCATCTGCGGTCATAGGCGTGACGCTCGAGAGTCTGCCCGCACGCATGAGAACGGTAAAGCCTGCCTGATGCTTGACAGTGACCTCTGTGGTCGTATACGCGCCCTCAAAGCCGATGGAATAACTGCCGCCGTCCGCAAGAAGTGTCTCGTTGTCCTGCGCCGCGTAGTGGAACGCCGCGCCGTCTGCCACGGTGGTGGCTTTCACATACTCCACGGGGAGCGGCAGACCGTTGATGGAGAGCGCGGTCGTGCCCGAAAGTGTGCCGACGGTCAGCTTTGCCGCAGGCGCAAGGATCAGACTGCCGCCGCCGATCAGTTTTGAAAGCGAGGAGGATACGCCGATCTCCACACAGCCGCCCGCCGAGAGGTCGATCGTTGCCGCGTCTGCCGAGATCTTGCCAAAAATCAGACCGTTTGTGACCGTGACTTTGGAGGTGCCGCTAACGGTGCTCTCCCCCGCAAAGCTGCCGCCGTAGATATCTCCGTAGATACTGCCGCCGTTCATTACAATGGTGGCACTGCCGTTGACCGTACTGCCGCTTTCACCGCCGCCGTACACGTTTTTGGTGCCGGCGATGTCGGACATGGAGCTGAAGATATTGTTGCGGTAGTAGCAGAGCTTGCCGCGGTTGATCTCGATATAGGTGTCACCCGTGACAGTGCCGCTGTGTGCGCCGCCGAAGAGACTGCCGTTAAAATCGCCGCCGTTTACGGTGATGCGGGTATTGCCGTCTACGCCGTTTATGTAGCCGCCCGCGTAGACAGAATAGAAAGCGTAGGCATCGTCCTCGATAGTGAGCTCTACGTTGCCCTTGCTGTAGGCATTCTTGTTGCGCGAGGCGCCGATTACGTTGTGGTTAATGCCGCATGTGCCGCCGAGCGTCATATGCACGTCGCCCGTCATGGTCACCGCCGTCGAGCCGCCGTCGCCCATGATGCCGCCGACGATGCCCTGCGTAGTCGAGGTGTTGAGGAGTGATGCACTGCCCGCAAAGGTGAGGTATACGTTGCCGTGGAAGTCGCCGTTAAAGCTTGCGCCGACAACAGAGTTATCAAACGAGCCGCCCGTAACGGTCACGTGACTGTCACCCTGGAACACGTTGTACTGGTTGCCGCCGTAAAGGTTGCGGAAGTGGCCGCTCTTCACGGTTACGTGGCTGTCACCCGTGTAACCCATGTTATAGTAGCCGCCGACAAGCGAAAGATTCTGCTTGCCCGTGTAGTTGAGGCAGATCACGCCCGTGTCCACGGTAAGCGGATTGCCCGCCGCAATGATAAAGAGGTTGCCGTCGGAAAGCTTAGTGCGCTCTATGGTGATATCGCGGAAGGTCGTCTCGGCACCGAGCGTCAGGTTCGCCGCAAATTGCAGTTTTGCCGTGCGGGTGTAGTCCGCATCGCCGTATACGGAGGTGATGACAAGTGCGCCCGTTTTCGGAAAGACTGTGTCCTCTGCGATCTCGGTATTGCCCGCGATCACGATCGTGCCGCCTGCGGGCATATCGGCTACCGCCGCCGCAAGCGTAGGATATGCGCCCTCGGTCGCGCCAGTACCGTCTACAAAAACGGTCTTTGGCGCTTCAGAGGTGATCTTACGCTGTGTGTAGGTATTGTCCATCTGTATTCCCTCGTATCCGTTATCCACAAGCAAGGTGGGGATCTCTTTGTAGGTGCCTGCGGTAACGGTCTTGCCGTTTCGCAGGTCAAACGTCAGCGAAAAGGTACCCTTATGCGTCCCCTCATAGTTTCTTGCGGAGACCGTGCCCATGGAAACGACGCCGCTGACCTCCAGCACGGAATGACCGCTGTAGGTACCCGTGTAGTTTGCGCCGTAGATGGCGCGCCACGTGCCGCCGCGCACGGTCAGGTGCGTGTCGTAGGTGACGGTGCCGCTTCCCGTGCCACCGAAGAGTGCCAGCCAGACACAGCCGTCATCACGCGAGGTGACCACGCTTTCGGTAAAGGTGAGGTCGTGTCCCCGTGCAAGCACGTTGCCCATTTCCGTTGCGCCGCTATGGAAGGTCATGTTTGTAAACTCCATGTCGCAGGAGAAGTATACGGTGCGCATAATGATCAGTTTTGCGCCGTTCTGCGCCGTTACGGTGACCTTACCGCTCTTGGCGGGCATGGTCGCCGCCGCAGTCGACGTGCCGACCTTGGTATCACCCGTGAGAATGACCGTACCGCCGTTTTCATGCAGAGCGTTGATGCCCGCCTCCAGCGTGGGGTATGCATTCGTATCTTTACCCGTTCCGTCTACGTAAACGGTGGTGGGGGCTTCGGGAATCAACTCCTGCGAATAGGTCTTCCCCGTCAGCACCGCGCGGTAGCCGTCGTCCACAAGGACGGTAGGCGTCTGCTTATAGGTGCCTGCGGTGACGGGTTTTCCGCCGCGCAGATCCACGATCAGCTTGGACGTACCGCTGAACGTACCTTGATAGTTCTCGGCGGAAAGATTGCCGTCGCACACGGCGCCGCTGATCTCAAGGACCGAATTGCCCTTGAACGTACCACCGTAATTGCCGCCCCAGAGCGAGCGCCATCTGCCGCCGCGCACGATGACGTGCGAGTCGTAGGTGACGGTACCGCTGCCTGCACCGCCGAAAATGGCGGGATATATCGCTCCGTCCGCCTTGGTCACGGTAACGCCCGCGCCCATGGTGATGGTGTTGCCCTTAGCGATAAAGTTACCGCTGGCGGTCGCGGTGGAATGGATAATGATATCGTCAAACTCGAACTCGCTGTTGACCGTCAGCGAACGCGCAAAAATGAATTTTGCGCCGTTTTCACCCTTGACGGTGATCTTGCCGCCGACCGCCGCGATCGTAGGACCGCTTGTCGAGGTGCCGATCTGCGTATCGCCCGAAACGATGACGGTACCGCCGTTTGGCAGAGCCGCTACCGCTTTGGCAAAATCGGTATACGCGCCGGCTGTTTTTCCCGTACCGTCAAGATAAACGGTGTCGGTAGCAAACACTGCCGCAGTGCACACGAGCATGAAAACAGATACCCAAAAAAGGAAAAACAGCTTTTTCATATGTACCTCCCGATAATAATCTTACGATTTTAGTTTATCACGCCCGCATTTTGCCGTCACTATAATTTTCGATAAAATAATTGGACTTTTCAACAAAGAAAAGGCTGTCAAAGACAGCCTTTTTTGCGGGATCATTTTTCTTCTACTTGATCTTTGAGCACCTTGGCGCGTAGGACAAGTTCTTGGAAGCGTTCTTCCTTGCGTGCTTTATTGAACCACTCCCAGCCGCGAGGCGCAGTCATCGCCATGTACAGCGTTCTTCCCGATACGGCACTGTTGAAGCGGTATTCAAACCCAACCGGATGGCGGCTACCGTCCGCGAACTCGATGCATCCCCTATTTTTGAGGAGCACGCAGTCGCCGAGCAATTCCTTTTTGCCAAGCTCGAGACGTTCACCATCTGCATAAGTATTCCACTTTGCGTAATACGTGTAGGCGATTTCCAGATGCTCGTATCCCTCGTCGGCTCTATCCGCACCGTAGAAAGCAGCGGCGCGCAGAAGTGCCGTCCATGCATAAAGCGCGTGCCATGCGGGCGGTACTGCACCGTCGCCAAACTGCTCCATCATGCGCATATTGAAGCCATTGATCTCGATCGAACGGTTGGCGCGTCGGGTGTTTCTGCCCGGCTTTGCAAGAAAATACAACAATAGATTAAAATTGTTCAAAGAATTCTGCTTCCACGCTTCATCGCGCTCCCCCGCTTCCCAAAGCGCGCTTTCTCTTTCTTCACCCAAGACAGCGCTATACTGCGTGATCGGAGTGGGGATCTCACGGATACCCGCTCTGTCCTCCATACAATAAACTGCACCGTCCGTATCGGCAACAAAGGTATATTCGGAGGCACCCTTGTAGCCATCGGTGAGACCAATCGCCTCGTAACGGCGGGTAAGTCCACCGCAGGCCGGCATGTAGCCCTCTCCCGTACCCGTGTATTCCACGAGTTCGTAGGTAGCTGTGCAAGCCCCCTTCCAATAGTGTGTGACCATGCGAACGATTCCAACGCCACGGGCAAAGACATACTCCATTTTTCCACCGCGGTATTCGAGCCCCTCGGTCATCCCATCAACATCCAACAAAAGCTGCATACAATCGGTAAAAGTGCCAGCCGCCGTCGTGACCTCATCGACAGCAGCGCACTCGATCGCAGTCTTCACATGGTAACGGTCCCACAGCATATATTCGATCTTGTGCGTGGTCCCTGCGATCCACTCATCCGACCAGATGCATCCGGTGGCATTCTGCAAAATGCCGTAGATATCGTTGTAAAGGAGCGGGTAACTTGCGACATCCGATCCGCTCACATGTTTCCACTCAAACGACCAGCGCCCGTCATGATCACAGGTGATCCTGCCGTCCTCACATGCGATATTCGTGCGGACAAAGAAATCCCAGAGTCCTCTTGCGGTGTGTGCGGGATGAAAAGCGGGATCGGTCGCAAGGATCCGTCGCGCAACGGAGCAAGCCGCTTTTGTGTGCGCCTTTTCCACCTCGGTCGTTGCCAAAGCCTCGGCACGTGCGATCGGCGCATATACGTCGCAGATCTTATATGCGCCGTCCGTTTCCATGCAATACTCGTTGCGAATCTGCTGGATCATATCCAGCCAGCTGTTTTCATTATATTGCAGACGCTCCACGTTCCAAGTATAAGAAAGCGTGACCGACTTACCATCCGCATAGCAGACTGTAAATTTAGACGCATGCAGAACATACTGCGGGTCGTGTTCTGACGTATATTCCCACGTGTTGCCCGCCACCATTGGGAGCAGCCCGTCGCCGCCGAGGATATTGTAGTTTTTCAACAGACGCACGTCCGAAAAGCCGCCAAAGCGGCGCTCCTGCCGCACGATACCGATGCCGTGCTTGTAAAACGTGCGATAAGCGGCGCGTTCGTGCACCGTCTCCCATACCACACAGCCTTCAAAAGTGCCGCAAGGCGTTTCGACAACGGCAGAATTGGAGATAAACGTGAGCGTTGTACCGTCCGAGCCGGTAAAAGTCTCGCCGACGGCAAGGTCGTCCACCGTAAATCTGCCGTCACAATACGAAGCGTTGCGGAACACGAAGTCGGCTTGACGATCCTCTGCCCATAACCCGCCGATATACAGATATGCCAAATCCCAACGGCGTAGCTCACCGTCCCGAACGCGATATTCTTCCGCGCAGGCACGGAGCATATACCGCTCTATGTTTTTGGTACGATACCGATCAATATACGCGCGATGCATTTCGATAGCGGCTTTTGCGTGTGCGTAGCGGACGTCCGCAGGGGTGAGGAGCGAAAGCACCTTTTCAAATGCGGCAAACCCATTTTCAGTATCCGGCTCTTTTTGTTGCAAAAGCACAACGCCAAGCCAGAACCACTCGCGTGCAAGCGCTTTCGTAAAGCCACCCGCCTCCAGCCGCGGTATCTGCTTGTCGCGGATAAACTCGATCCGCATTTGCCCGCTCCATTTTTCATCCTCGCGGGCGACGACAAAAACCATCACATCATCGTTTTTGCCAAGCTCCGCCGCCGCGCGAATGCGGTCGAAAAGAGCATCGTTTTTCTCACCGGGGATCCACCACCAGCCGCGCATAAGTACGTCGGCAAGCGCATGATATTTGTCTGCCGATTCGGGAAGAGCTTCCACCTCGGCAAGTACGTCCTTGTACTCGGTCTCAAAGCCGTTTTTGCTGTTTTGAAATTGCCATGCTTTGAGCTCCTCGATCTTTTTCATGACCTTGCGTACCAAGGCATCGTTTGCGTTTTCATTCATCGCCCCCAAGCCCTTTCTGATCTGTTTTCTTCCGTTATGCAGCTGTGCCTTGACCGTCCCCTCGGCAATACAAAGTTTTTCCGCGATCTGTGCGACCGAAAGCTCCTCAAAATAGTGCATATAAATGATCTGCTGTACCTTTTGAGAAAGTGTGCTGATATGCCCGTGCAGCTCCGCCCGCTCCTCGGAGGCAAGCAAAAGCAGCTCGGGGTCACTGCTCTCTCCTGCTAATGTATCACAATCCATATCGAGTGACAGATAACCTCGCATACGCATAAGAATATTTTTGGCACAATTCTTGGCAATGCGGCACACCCAAGCGCTGTACTTAGCCGGCTCACGAAGCACGTTCAACTTCATCCACGCAGTGATAAACGCGTCTTGTGCGGCATCCTCTGCCATATACCTGCTGTGTAGCACCGAAGCTGCGGCCGCGATCACGACATTTTCATACCGGGCAACAAGTACCTCATAGGCGCGTTGCTCGCCTGCAAGGGTAAGCATGACCAATGTCTCATCGTTCTGTTCCTGATATACCATCGGTATCATCCTTTCATTTTGGTGTTCTGCCATATAGACAAGGCTGGAAGAGAAAAGGTTTAGAAGAAAATGCATTTTTCCTTCGTTAAGAAAGAAAAGGCTGTCAAAGACAGCCTTTTGGTTTAGCGGATTCCGTATTTTTCGATGACGTAGTCCATATCCTTGTCGCCTCTGCCGGAGAGATTGATGAGGACGGAGCCCTTGCCCATCGTTTGCGCGAGTTTTACGCCGTAAGCGACAGCGTGTGCGCTCTCAATGGCAGGAATGATGCCCTCCAGACGGGAAAGTGCAAAGAACGCATCAATGGTCTGCTCGTCGCCGATGACGTCGTACTTGACTCTGCCGACGTCGCGCAAAAATGCGTGCTCGGGCCCCGAGGAGGGATAGTCCAGACCGCTTGCGACCGAGTAAACGGGTGCCGGCTCACCGTTTTCATCCTTGAGCATGATGCTGTTGAACCCGTGCATGATTCCCTCGGTACCGTAGGTCAGGCTTGCGGCATGATCGCCGAGCTTGGGACCTCTGCCGAGCGGCTCCACACCGTAGATATCGACAGGATCGTTGAGGAAGCCCGAGAAAAAGCCCGCCGCATTGGAGCCGCCGCCGACGCAGGCAACGATCGCATCGGGAAGTTCGCCTGTCATGGAGACAAACTGCTCTCTTGCCTCAATGCCGACAACGCTCTGGAAGTCACGCACCATCATCGGGAACGGGTGCGGGCCGAGTACGGAGCCGATGCAGTAGATGGCATCCTTATATTCCTTGGCGTATGCCTCGAAAGCGGCGTCGACCGCCTCCTTCAGCGTAGCGAGACCGTGTGTGACCTCGATAACGTTGGCGCCGAGGATCTTCATACGTGCAACGTTGGGCGCCTGCTTCTTGATATCGACAGAACCCATGTAGATGTCACACTGCAAACCGAAATATGCCGCCGCGGTAGCCAGTGCGACGCCGTGCTGTCCTGCGCCCGTCTCGGCAATGACCTTCTTTTTGCCCATATACTTGGCAAGCAATGCCTCGCCCATGCAGTGGTTGAGCTTATGCGCGCCGGTATGGTTGAGATCCTCGCGTTTTACGTACAGCTGTACGTTGCCAAGCGAGGCGGAAAGACGCTCCAGATGCGAGATCGGGGTGGGTCTGCCCTGAAAGTCCTTGCGGATACGGCGCAGTTCGTTAATAAACTTCGCCGACTTACAGATGGTAAAATACGCCTCGGTGATCTCTGCCATCGCCTTGGTCAGCTCGGGGCTGATGTAGCAACCGCCGTATCTGCCGAAATAGCCGTCCTCAGAGGGATAGTTCTTAAAGTACGTATCAAAATCAATTCCGTTAAAATGCATGGTGCTTCTCCTTTTCCAATCTGCGGATTTGTAGGGGCAGAAAATAAACAAAGTCCTGCCCCGGAATTGGGACAGGACTTTTTAAACCTGCGGTACCACCCAAATTCGTAGCAAAGCTACGCACTCATTTGTGTACAAGCATACACACGGCGCTGTAACGGTCGCCTGCCGTCGCCCCTACTTGGTTCGGTTTGCCCTCGGGAGCCCATTCACTTTCGTCGCCATTACCGCAATCCCACCGCCTGCGGCTCTCTGTAAACGCGGACACGGAAGCTACTCTTCTCCGTCTTCGGTTTCTTGGTATGGTTTAACTATAGCACAGTGCTAAAGTGCTGTCAAGAGTTTTTTTAAAAATTTAGTCGATAAATTCCACAACACCAAAGCCGTCCTGCTCAATGGCAGATTCCATGGCCTTGGTCAGCGTCAGCTGTGCTCTGCCCTGCACCTCGGGAGTGTCGGCGGTGTGATACAGCTGGAACGGACTTGCAAACGTACCGCCCGTGATCTTGACGAAGATATGGCCTTGGAAGGTAGGCTTGGTATCGGTCCGATTGGTGCCCGTGCGGTGAATACCTGCCACACTGCCCGCAAAGGTGCCGCCGCTGATCTCAAAGTGTGCCTCGCCGTCACAGCCGTTCATACCGATGCAGGCATTGGCGTTGACGCTCTTATTGGTAAACTCGCCGCCGCTGATGGAGATAGAAAGTTTTACTTTCTCATCTATCGTGCCGACAGGATCCACGGGATTAGCACGCATATTGCCGCCGCGCAGAAGCGCCCATCTTCCGCTTGCGACCTTAACGGTGCAATCCTTATGGCAGGAGACGTCTGCGGGAGTGAGTGCGCCCGCGCCGATGCGGTAGCCGACGTTCAGCGCAAACTCGCCGCCCGTCATCACAACGCCCTCACCGATGGTGAGATTGTTGTACTGCGCGTTCAGGCTCTGCCCTGCTACGGTGTTGATATTGACGTTTTCGATGATCATTTCGCTTGCGAGCGTCCAGCTGCCCGTGAGAGAGATGCCCGCATTCTTGGTGGCACGGTAATCCACGCCGTCGTATACGGAAGTGATCGTTACGGGTGCCGCGCACTCGACAAAGAATGCGACCTTGGTGGCAAGCGGTGCGCAGACAACGACCGTGCCGCCCGTTTCGCGTAGCATGGAAACGGCAAGCTGCAACGAATTTACTGCGGTTGCGGGCGAAGTGCCGTCGCCGTCACGCGAGCCTGCGCTCGAAACAAAAACTACGCCGTTCTTTGCCTTTTGGAAAGAAAGATTCTCCTTTTTGTGACCAAACACTTCATTATAGAAATTAATGGCGAGTGCGGGATAGGAGATATCAGTGGGATGGGTGTTGTCGTGGTAGGTGAGATCGACTCGGTAGTAATCGCCGACGTTTGCGCCAGTCTCAACGAGCGGGAGCTTCATATCCTCGGCGATCTCGCGAAGCAGGCGCGGCAGAATCACGGTCGTTCCCTGGTATACGATGTTGGCGCCGACTGCGGGAATCATTGTGGAAAGGTAGACCTCGGGCTTGGATTCCATACCCTGAATGTCCTGGATGAGCGCCTTATAGGAGGAAACAAAGTCTGCCTGCGCCGCCGCCTCGGTCATACTGCGGGCATCGTTGGTGCCGAGCATAACGATAACGATATCCGCGTTCGAGGACATGAGCTTTGTATACTCCGCAGTATTAGGGTACCAAAGGTTAGGACTCTCCTTTTTCACATTGTATGCGGAATCCAGGTTCATCACGTAGGATGCGGACTTGCCGCAGTTGACGACCTTAAAGCCCTTGCCAAGCAGTTTTTGCAATTGTGCGGGATAGCTGTATTTCGTGCGATCGGAGGAGGAATGCCCCTCGGTGATCGAGTCACCCACGCAGGCAACCGTGATGGTCTCTCCCGCGGCAATGCGCTTTGCATAGGCATATGCCTTTTCGGTGATGACACCCGCCGCGATCAGCTTGTCGCTGACGGTCTTTCCGCTCTTTGCATCCGATGCGAGTGCGTTATAGCATGCCATAAATGCGTTTCCTCTTACAAAATTCTCGGTTTTTGCCGTTCCGTCGATCAGTCCGACCTTATCTGCGAGGGTATAGGGATCCTGCCAGGAGAAATCTCCGTTGGCATCGCTGTACTCCATCGCGCGGAGCAGAAGCGTCAGAAACTGTGCCTCGCTGACGGTGCCGTTAGGGTCAAATTTGCTTGCGCTGACACCCGAAGTGATCTTGTTTGTATAGGCATAACCGATGTAAGGCACCGCCCACGCAGGCACGTCGGTAAAAGGGATTTTATAGGTACCCGCAAGTGCCTCGCCCTCCGCGCCGAGGAAACGGACGATCTGCACGATCGACTCTGCACGAGAAAGCGTGTTTTCGGGGCGGAAGTCACTGCCGCTGTCATCATAGCCCTTGACAAGCCCGAGCGAGTAGAGCGCGTTTGCCGCCGCGGTAACAGGATCGACGGGGGCCGCCTCGCTACTTTCGATGACCTTAACGCCTTTGGCGATCTGAATGTTGCCTTTACCCGAAATGGACTGGTAGGTACCCGCCTTCACGATGAGAGTCGAGCCCTCCTCTGCAAAAAGGTGCATATAAACAGGCTCGGTTGCCACGTAGCTCTGCTTGGTCCTTACCTTTTCGCCGAGCACGAGCGTTGCCCCATTTTTGACAACGATGGTGTTGGATTCCTTGTACTCCTGAAACAGAAGAATATCGTCCATGATCACGTCACTCTGTACGGTAAAGCTGACCCCTGCCGCCATTTTGAACGAGGTTGCGGGATTATTGACGGGCTCCTCGGTATTATAATCGGTGGTGCCGTCATTGGAAGTGATCAGCAAAGTGCCGCCGAGTTTGGGGAGCATGTAGCTGCCGCCGATAAACATCTTGCCGCTGACGACAAGCGTACCGCCGCTTGGCAAAAGCGAGACTACGCCGTTACCGTCGGGCTGCAAAAGCGACTGTTTTGCCGTCTGTGCCGTGAGACCGTCGTTGGTATTTTTTCCGTTGTTAAAATTGATGTACGCGACGTCCTTGCTTGTGATCTTGGGCTCCTCTGCCGCAAAAGCAAACAGAGAGAACGCAAGCAAGAAAACAAGCATTGCGGATAAAAACTTTTTCATAATTCTTCCTCCGGATCAAGATGGTTTCATGGTAACACATTTTGCGAGTTCTTGCAATACGGGAACGGGCAAAAAACGAAAAATACACAGACAAAAACCGAAAAATACAAAACCGTGCATCGAGGGGTTCGATTCTATGTGCACTGCAAAAAAAGAAAAGGAACGCAAAAAGCGTTCCTGTTTTCTTTCTGGGGTGAGCGGTGGGAATCTGGACCCAAAGTGTGCGCCCTGCTTCCTGCGTGTCCGACTCAGATAACGCGCACACTTCTTTCGATGCTAAAGCATCGAGGGGTTCGATTCCATTCCACTACAAAAAAGAAAAACGCAGGTCTAAAGACCTACGTTTTTCTTTCTGGGGTGAGCGGTGGGAATCGAACCCATGACCTCCAGGGCCACAACCTGGCGCTCTAACCAACTGAGCTACGCCCACCATATCCCGCTTAAGCAGCGGGCATGGCGTACCTTGGGGGACTCGAACCCTCGACCTACTGCTTAGAAGGCAGTTGCTCTATCCAACTGAGCTAAAGGTACATCTAACTGCCGTGGCAACGACAGTTATTATAGCAGTTTCGGTCGCGTTTGTCAACACATTTTTGAAAATTCCTGTCAAAAAATAATCGGCAGGCATTTCGCGCCCGTTGCGCGGATATAGTCGTCGGGACTGAGTTTTACCTGCGAGCCGAGGCGACCGCCCGAAACCATGATGGTATCATACAGGATACAGGTCTCATCAATGACGGTGGGATAGTCCTTTTTCATACCGATGGCGGTACAGCCGCCGCGGACATAACCCGTAACCTTAGTAATATCCTTGACCGCGATCAGCTCCACCGATTTTTCGCTAACCGCGCGCGCCGCCGCCTTAAGATCAAGTTCCTCGGCAACGGGGATAACGAAGGCAAAATAGCCCCCGCTCTTCCCTTGCGCGACCAAGGTCTTGAAGGTGCTTTCCCGCGGCTGTCCGAGTTTGTCGGCAAGATGTACGCCGTCGATAAACTCGTCGCATTCGTAGGTGATGACCTCAAAAGCAACGCCCAGCGTTTCGAGAATGCGCATGGCGTTGGTCTTTATATCTTTTTCCTTATCTTTAGCCATTTTTTCTGATACCTGCTTTTTCCAAGGCTTCGATCACGCTGAGACCGTAGACGTGCTGACCGACGGTATTGGGGTGCAGACCGTCGGAATAAAAACTGCGCATCTGCGGCACTGCAATTGCACCGTCAATACACTCAACACCGTGCGCGGCATACACCTCGCGTAAGATCTCATATACACGGGTAAAGGGCATGCGCTCGGGACGGCGGTTTTCATCATCGCGCCATACGGGCAGGATGCCGAAAATACGCGCCTTCGGATAGATCTCGCGGAGTCTTGCAAAATAAGCATCCGCTGCGGCACGGTACTTTTCCTGATCCGCACCGTAGCGTCCCCAGTCGTTGGTGCCGTATGCCACCGTGATAACGTCGGGTGTAAAGGGCAGATCGGCGTCTAAGCTCTCCGCCTTAAACACGTAACCACCGACACCGTGGTTCAGGCAGACCGCATCATAGTGGCGCGCCACCGTTGCCGCATAGATCATCGAGGGGTAATGCGAGTCATAGCCGTGCGTGATCGAATCTCCGAGGAACAGCATCTTGAGTCGCCCCTCGGTAGATGTGGGCGTGAAATGCGAACCGTCATCGAGAATAAAGTTCCAGATTTCTATACCGCAGGAATACGGCAGGAAAAGGCGCACACGGCGCTCTCTCTTATCGGGGAATTTGTAGAAAAACTGCCGTTGCCCCTCACTGTCGGAATACGTATACAGCGAGTGCACCATGACCTCGCCGTCGTATAGATCGAACGCGAGAAATTTACGGCTGGTAACCGTCGTAATATCAAACTCAAAGGCGATAACCTCGCCGTCATAGGTAAAGTCAAAGCATACGCAGGGAGCACAAAGCGGATGCGGGATAAAATTGGAATTCCTATACAGCTCTGCCTGCTTGTCGGTAAAGCGCTGTACCTGTGCGCGTCCGTTTTCACGGGTGCGTACGTCCAGACAGTTTGCCGCGATGCTTTTGATCTGTTCATTGTTCAGTACCATTGTTCAACACTCCTTCATAATCAAAGGCGGGGATAAAACTTTCGGAAACGCTTTCTCCGTCTTGTAAAAATAGTTTATTTAATCCGCACAAAAGTGCGTAACCCACGACCGTTTCATACTCGGCATCGGTAATCGGACGTGTTAGCTCCGCATACGGACAACCGTTTTGCGGTGTGTACTGCCGCATCAGCGAGAGGCAAGGCTTGTACGCGGAAAGAATGTCGATCACATCCTTGGAATCCTCGGTGTGCGACGGTAAAATGAGATGCCGCACAATAACACCGCGCGTCATCAATTCGCCGTTATACGCACATTTTGGTTGTTGCCGCAGCATTTCCGCAAGCGCCGTTTCTGCAACGGCAGGATAGTCCGCAGCGCGGGAATACCGCTCGGCAAGCCGATTAGAGGCGTATTTGAAATCGGTGAGATAGATATCTACAAGTCCGTCGAGACCGCGAAGCGTTTCCACGCTTTCATAGCCGCCCGTGTTCCAGACAAACGGCAGATCAAAACCCTTTTCTTTTGCCGCGCGCATGGCAACGGCAATTCCGTCCGCATACTGCGTCGGGGAAACGAGATTGATATTGTGTGCGCCCTTGGCGCGCAGTTCAAAAAAGATCTCGACAAGGCGGTCGGTCGTGATCGTAAGTCCGTCACCTTCCGCAGAGATCTCCCGATTCTGACAGTAGACGCATTTTAAGGGGCAATGCGAAAAGAATACGGTTCCGCTACCGTTTGTTCCGGAGATGGGAGGCTCCTCCCAGAAATGCAGTGCGGCACGAGCAATCTTCAGTTCCCTGCCCGCACCGCAATACCCGGCGGTGCGGGTACGGTCCACTCCGCATTTTCGCGGACAAAGTGTACATTGCATATTAAAAAACCCACAAAATAATCAAAATGTGCAACGGATAAAAAGCATAAAACGCATATTGCAAAATGCGCCGTAAAATCGGCGATTTTGGCATGCCGCTATGCCCGTTATACGCGAGGATCAAAAACATAGAAAGTGCCGCGAACGGCTGGATGCGATCCATAAAGCCGGGCACGCCGCACGGAAAGAAGGCAGAGACCACCGGTATGCCCTGCGTGCTCAGCCCGAGTACCGCCAAAAGCGTTATCGAAAGCAGGCGCCAGCTTGCAAGCAGGAGGGCGCCAATGCAAAGCGGGATGCGATGCTTTGGTATTTGTACGTCGAAAACACCAAACAAAGCCACCCCAAAGACGCCGAGTACGCCATAGTCGGCAGAGATATATGCGTTGCCAAACGAAAGGATCAAAAGCGTAACCGCACTGCACAGCGGTGCAAAACGGGGCACGTGCTTTTTATATATATCCCGTAGCCAAAGGAAGCAAAGCCCGAGAAAAAGCGTAAAAAAGACGTTATCCAGCCGTGGGTGCGGCAAGGTGCGTCCCCAAGCGAGAAGTGTAATCTTTCCGCCATTAAAATAGAGATCGTACGGGATCTCGGAGATCAGCGCAAATATCAGCAGGCGCAATGCGTATTTCGGAACGCTGTGTGTGTGGCGAAAGCCGTTCGCAATAAGAAAAGCAAAAATGGGTAGCGAAATACGGCCGACGACTCGCAATGCCGCATTGCCCGTTGCATAACCGATATGATCCAACAGCATCAAAAAGATCGCTACGGAGCGCAGTGCCAGACTACTCATATTCTCCCCCCATTTCTTTCCCGTTCAGTATAGCACAAAAAGAACGCAAATGTGAACTTTTTTTGAAAAAATCTATATTTTATTGACAGGACTGCCGAATAATGTATAATAGTTAATGTGTTAATAATTAATCGGTTAATAATGGAGGTGCTTTCATGACCATTCCGATCGAGCGGGAAGCGCTATACAAGATGATCTCCGTGATGCGCCGTCATCGGCGGATGTTTGACGCCATGCGGGAAAAGACGGGACTTGGGCGCTCGGCGCACCGCGCCCTGATGATCCTCTCCGATCATGGAGACCTGTCGCAAACGGCACTTGCCGAACGGCTGGAGATCAGCACGGCAGCGGTGGCTGTCCTGCTGAAAAAACTGGAGGCTGAGGGGTATATCCTACGCACGGTAAACGCAAACGACAGCCGCACGAATTCTGTAGAGCTGACAAAGCGCGGGGGCGAGATCGTAGGAGCATCCCGCAAAGAATTTGATACGATCGACAAAGCGGTGTTCGAGGGATTCTCCGCCGAGGAGATCCACACGTTGATCGAATTTCTCGACCGTCTCGAAAGCAACATAGAAAACGCAAAGGAGGAGATTTAAATGAAACGGTGGCTCCAATACGTAAAGCCGTATACGCTTTATTTCATTCTCGGTCCGCTTTGCATGATCATAGAGGTACTCGGCGAGGTGCTGATGCCAAAATTCTACTCCCTGATCGTCAAGCGTGCCGAAGAAAACCTCGTTGCCGAAACGGGTGACGTCTGGTTTGTCATCGGGATGGCGGCAATGATGATCGTTGTCGCACTGCTCATGATGGCAGGCGGCATCGGCGGTGCCTATTTCGGTGCCAAGGCATCGGTCAACTTTGGCAGCGACCTGCGCCTCGACGTCTATAAAAAGGTACAAAGGTTCTCCTTTGCCAACATCGACAAGTTCCAGACGGGCTCGCTCATCACGCGCCTGACCAACGACGTTACCCAACTGCAAAACTTTGTCAATATGCTACTGCGCATGTTCTTGCGTACCCCCGGCATGCTGATCGGTGCCGTCATTATGACCATCACTATCAGCCCGAAGCTTGCTTTGGTCCTGGCATTTGCCATCCCCGCACTCGGCGTTCTTCTCTTTATCGTTATGCGCGTGGGTTTCCCGCGTTTCGGTGCAATGCAGGGCAAAATGGATGCACTCAACAACACCGTGGGCGAGAACTTCACCAACATCCGCGTGGTCAAATCCTTTGTGCGCGAGGAATATGAAAAAGAAAAATTCAGCGAAGCGAACGAAAACCTGCGCGACAGTGCTATGCGCGCCATGAACGTGATGATCCTTACCCAGCCTGTGATGATGCTGGTCATGAATCTGACCACACTTCTTGTTGTATGGTTTGGCGGCAACATGGTGCTGGGCGACACCCTGCCCTACAGCGATTTTAATGCCCTACTCACCTACATAAATCAGATCCTCATGTCGCTCATGATGGTCACCATGCTGTTTATGAGCGCATCGCGCGCGGCGGCATCCGCAGGCCGTATCCGCGAGGTGCTGGATGAGGTGCCCGACATCAACGACGATGCGGCGGCACACAAGGAGCTCACAGTACAAAACGGCGAGATCGAATTCAAGGACGTCAGTTTCCGCTATTACAAAAACAGTCCCGACTGCGTACTGGAAAACGTCTCGTTCTCCATTCACGCAGGTGAAACGCTCGGCATCATCGGCGGTACGGGTAGCGGAAAATCCACGCTCGTCTCACTCATTCCGCGTCTGTACGACACCGACAGCGGTGAAGTACGCATCGACGGCATAAACGTGCGCGACTATTCCCTGCACGCTTTGCGCGAGGGCATCGGCATGGTGCTCCAGAAGAATCTTCTTTTCTCGGGCACGGTAAAGGAAAACCTACGCTGGGGCGACGAGGAGGCAACGCTTGACGAGATGAAGGCCGCCGCCGATATCGCACAGGCGAATGCCTTTATTGAAGGCTTTACAGACGGCTACGACCATGAGATCGAACGTGGCGGTGCCAACGTTTCGGGCGGACAGAAGCAACGGCTTTGCATTGCGCGTGCTCTGCTCAAAAAGCCGAAGATCCTGATCCTCGACGACTCAACAAGCGCGGTGGACACTGCGACCGAGGCAAAGATCCGCGAAGCCTTTGCCACCACGCTTGCAGATTCGACCAAGATCATCATTGCACAGCGCATCACCTCGGTCATGGATGCTGACCGCATCCTGGTACTGGATGACGGCAAGATCGCGGGACTCGGCACGCACGACGAGCTGATGGATACCTGCGAGGAATACAAAGAGATCTACACACTGCAAATGGAGAACAAGGGGGTGGCAGAATAATGGCAAAACGCACGCTTGAAGACCTGCAAAAGCAATATAATTCTTCTGCCGCAGCAGTAAAGCCCGGCATGCCTCCTATGCGTGGTCCCGGCGGGAGAGGCCCCGGCGGGCGCGGTATGCCCGTTGTCAAGCCTAAAGGCGATGCTAAAAAGATCATCGGTCGCCTGCTTTCCTACATCGGCGCGTACAAATATCTGCTGATCGTGGCATTCTTCTTTCTCATTGTCTCGGCGATCGCCGGCGCGGCTTCCTCCTACCCCTTGCGCTTTATCCTCAATACGCTGACAGGAGATCTCCCCACCGCAAGCCATGCGGAAGCGCTCCGAAACATCCTATTTTACATGGGTGTGCTCGTCTGCATCTATCTTGCAAGCATCATTTCGCAATACTGTCAGGCAAAGCTGATGCTACACATTTCGCAAAACTCGATGAAAAAGTTGCGAAGCGATCTGTTTGCAAAGATCCAGAAGCTCCCCATCAAGTTCTTTGACAACGAGAGCCACGGCGAGATCATGAGTCGCTTTACCAATGATGTGGACAACGTTTCCATGATGCTGGACCATACGCTGACGAGTCTGGTTTCGGGCGTTGTTACGCTGATCGCTACCTTTATCTTTATGCTGACCACAAACGTTTGGCTGACGATCATCACCGTGGTCTTTATCCCGATCTTTATCTTCGGCGGCATGGCGATCACCAAACGCTCGCGCAAATATTACTCCTCACAGCAGGCGGCGCTCGGTGCAGTCAACGGCTACGTGGAGGAAAGCGTTTCGGGACAAAAGGTCGTCAAGGTCTTTAACCACGAGGACACCTGTGTGGACGAATTTGCCCTGCTCAACGACGACCTGCGGCGCAAGCAGATCGGTGCACAGTTCTTCGGCGGCATTATGGGCCCCGTGATGGGCAATACGGGACAGATCAGCTATGCGATCACGGCAGGCGTTGGCGGCGTGATGTGTCTGCTCGGCAAATTTGACCTCGGCGGACTTGCCATTTTCGTGGACTACGCGCGCAAGTTTGCACGCCCCATCAACGAGATCTCCATGCAGATGAACACCATCTTTTCTGCCCTTGCAGGTGCGGAACGTGTCTTTGACATTCTTGACCGCACCGAGGAGGAGCCCGACCGCGCAGATGCTTCGGCAATGCCCGACATGAAGGGCTACGTAAAACTAAGCAACGTTACCTTTGGCTACGTTCCCGAAAAAACAGTGCTGAAGAACATCTCACTCTATGCAAAGCCCGGACAGAAGATCGCCTTCGTCGGCTCAACGGGCGCGGGCAAGACCACCATCACTAATCTGCTCAACCGTTTTTACGACATCAATGAGGGCAAGATCACCATTGACGACGTGAATATCCGCGATATCAAACGCGATGTGCTCCGCAAGAACATTGCCATGGTTCTGCAGGACACGCACCTGTTTACGGGCACGGTGATGGAAAACATCCGCTACGGTCGCCCCGATGCCACCGATGAGGAGGTCATCGCCGCCGCCAAGACCGCAAGCGCACACAGTTTTATCATGCGTTTGGAACACGGCTATGACACTGTCATCACGGGCGACGGTGCCAACCTCTCGCAGGGACAGCGCCAGCTGCTCAACATCGCCCGCGCGGCGATCTCCAAGGCGCCGATCCTCATTCTCGACGAGGCGACAAGTTCGGTCGATACCCGTACTGAGCGCCACATTGACCATGGCATGGACCGTTTGATGCAGAACCGCACCACGTTTGTCATCGCACACCGCCTTTCCACAGTTCGCAACGCAAACGCCATCATGGTTTTGGAAAAGGGCGAGATCATCGAGCGCGGCACGCACGACGAGCTCCTCGCCATGAAAGGCAGATACTACGAGTTGTATACGGGACAAAAGAAACTGGACTAATATCGGTCGAAAGTCAAGTCTTTCGACCGTAGGGGGCGCAAGTCTCGCGAGGCACTCACCGTGCCCGCCCCGTCAAGGAGTTTGAAAGCCGACGCAGGTTCGTCTTTCGAACAAAAATAGTAAAAGGCACCCCCAGGGTGCCTTTTTAAGTTGTTTGTGAGAGAACCCCTCATCACCCGCTCCGCGGGAGCTTCTCCCCGGGGAGAAACTATTGGTGCACTGTATTACCTTCCCCCTCAGGAAAGGTGTCACCGAATGGTGACGGATGAGGGACTCCTCTTCAAACTATAATCTATTTCTCTTTTTCTGTCAGCTTCCACGCAATGCCAAACAGGATGGTGACGTACGGGAAGCTGTACAAAAACAGGTGCAACCGTCCTGCAAGCTTATCCCACGCGGGAAAGACCGAAACGGAAACATTGCCAAGCGGTTGATCGGTCAAAAAAGCGATCGTATCCCGCACCAAAAAATATGTACACCCGACGATCCATGGCAGCAGCAACACGATACACGCGCCAAGAAAGGACACCAGCACTATGTGCAACACCTTTTTTCCCTTAAAGCGCGGTAGTTTTGCTCCGAGAAATACGCGCGCCGCCTGCAGCGCACCCCAGCCGAGGATCCCGCACATCGTCGGCAGCAAAAAAGTGCGTATCCACATCCACGGAAGCATAAAATAATAGGTGCGCGCAAGATACAAAAGCCGCGGACGCAGCAACAAGATCACTATGCCTAAAATCGCAAGCACGCAGAATAGCAGAATGACCCGTCTTTTCTCCCGCTTTTTCTCGGGTGTCACGGGTACGCCGTACAAAAGCGCATTCATTTCCACGCCGAGCACCTCGGCGATCTGCATAAGGATCTCCACGTCGGGGCGGGAACGCCCTGTTTCGTAATTAGAAACCGTCTGCCTTGTAAGGAACAGTTTTTCCGCAAGTGTGTCCTGCGTCATTCCCTGCCGCATCCGCGCGGCGCGTATGTTTTTGCCGATATCGCGCATTCGGATCCCTCCTTTCTCCCTCATTGTAGCATACAATGCTGTTTTTGTCACGCAAAGATACTTTGCACAATGAAAAAAGCGCCCATTCGGGCGCTTTTTGTTTTAGTTTTCGTCTTCTTCCGCAGTGAGACGACGCAAGGCCTCCCACATTTCGTCTCTTCCCTGCCTTGCGGGGCGGATCTTATCGGCACAACGAAGCGCCGTTTCAGCTTCCGCATACCGCCGCACGGACATCAGGCAGGAGGCATAATTGGTATACGCCGAGGCAAGCACGATCTCATTCTGCACGGTCGGCTTGGCACCGTCAAAGCAACGGATCGCAGAAAGATAGTATTGCTCCGCGGTCAAAAAATCCGCATCGGTATGTGCGGCCTTTGCCACTTTGAGATACGGCAAATACAAACGGTCGTAAAGCTCGCCTGCCCGCACGTAGTATGCAAGCATCTCCTCCCGATTCCCTTGCATATCATAAGCAACACCGCGGAAAAAGAACAGTGCCGCACGATCGGCATCGCAGGCGCAAAAGTCTTCCAAGGTGTCCAGCTTTTGCAGACCGATCTCAAAATTACGGTTGCTGATATGGTTGAGCGCGGCAGTGAGCGTTATGCGCGCGGCGTAATCGTTCAAAAAGACGTCTTCTAAGAGCGGCTGAAACGCAAGCGCATGTATTCGCCAGCTTTTCTGTATTTCCTCGCTGTAAAAGATCCCTTTCGGATCTAAATTTTCAAAATCCATTTGTTCTACCCCTATAATTGATACGATCAGTATAGCACAACGCAGACGGTATTACAAGAAAAAGCGCCCGTTTGATATGCCCCCTAAAAGTTAGACACTTTGGGAGGTGCATATCACGGGCGCTTGCGCTTTTTTATTTTGCGGAAACAATGTACTTGATGACCTGAACGACCTTTTGTAGATTGAGATTGTCCTGATTCAATCCCTCCTGCAGAAGCATGAGCGCATCGTACAGATCGACCTTGCCGTTGCCATCAAAGTCGTACGCTTCCGCAGGGTCAGCACTATACGCACATGCGGCAGATTCCACACTGTTGATGTTCGATGCAAGGTTGTTTGCAAGCGCGGTTACCGTAAAGGAGATCTCACCGCTCAAAGCAGAAATGTCAACTGCCTGCGTGGTCGCCTCGGTCTCATACACAAGCGCGGGAGTACCGTCTGCATACACGGTCACGCGGTACGCGCGTGCACCGTCTACAGCGCCAAAGGTCACGGTGTTTTCGTTCCACGCAGGAGCGGACGGAACGGAAAGCGCCGCTCTGTCGCCGCGCAGACTGTTTGCAAAGTTTGTATTGGTCTTGGAGAACATCCAGTCGACAATGCCGGGGGTTGCCGCCGCCTGTGCCCAGATGTTGTGTCCCTCGCCCGGAAGCTCGGTGTAATCGATCGAGGTACTTCCTGCGGCGCGGATCGCCGCGACCATGCCGCGCGTTCCCTCTACGGGAACTGTGGTGTCGGCATCACCGTGGAACGTCCAGATGTTCTGATGCGCATAGCGCGAGGCGATCGCCGCCGCCGCACTGCTGTCCCTGCATCCTGCAAGGGGGATCGCGGCGGCAAACACGTGCGGATAGCGCGCCGTGAGACTCCACGTTGCGGCACCGCCGTTGGAAGAGCCGGTGATATACACGCGGGAAGTGTCCGCGCGATAGGTGTTGATAAAATAGTCCAGCAGTTCTACTGCGGCATTCAAATATTCACCACTTTCGTATACGCCGCTTTCAAGCTCCGGCAAAAAAGCCTCGCTTCCCGCATGTGTGGTGACCCACTGCTTGGGGCTCTTTTCACACTGGGGTGCAAGCATGATGCAATCATATACGGAATTGAATACCTCGTTATTGAGTGCCGCGCCGTTGGTGGTCAACTGCGTGGTATTGTTACTGCCGCGCGAGCCGTTGCCGTGCATATAAAGGAAGACGGGATAGCTCTTGGCACTCGTCTCGTAATCCTCGGGCAAATAGTAACGGTACGGAAGTTCAATGCCGTTGGAGGCGGTAAACGTAGCGTAAGCAAAGTGATCGTTCGGCACCTTGGTGGTGATGGTGCCGGCATCGGTAATGATCTGTGTAAAGTTCGAAGCCTTCGCGACAAGCGCCGCGCTGTCGGCATATTCGGAAACGTCCAGCGTAGAGGTGGCTCCCTCTGCTACGGTTCCGTCCGCCGTCATAAAGTTGGTGAAATCACCGCCGGTAATTTTGACATTCAGCGTTCCCGTAATGACGGAAACCGAGCCGGTGACAAGATTACGCATGAACGTACCGCCGCTGATCCGCAGATCCACGTCGCCTGCCGTACCGGAGGTGCCGTTGCCGGGATAGATGTTGTAGATCGTACCGCCCGAAATATCAATATGCGCCATTCCCTCAAAGTTCTTTTCTACCTGACGGGAAACGCCGCAAATGACAAACGTGCCGCTTTTGACAATAATATGCGAATCCAGGTCGGTGTGCACGGTGTCATACTTGTCCGCACCGTGCTGTACGCCACCGATGATCGCGGGACCCTTGCTGACCAACGTGCAATCACCGTAGCCGGTGCAGACGATGCCCTCGCCCATTTCGATCACATTAAACTGGGCGACGAACAGAACGTAACTGCCCGTGCCGCGGAAGGTGATATTTTCAAAGGTGGTATCACCGTTTAAGATATAGCGGCAACCGCCGATCTTGATACCGTAGTCGTCACCCGTACGGTAGTCCTTGCCGCCGTATACCTGCGTTATGGTGACCTTGCCGCTGTGGGTAGGCTCGGTAAAGGTGGAGGTCACTGTCAGCTTACCGACGACAACGACCGTGCCACCGTCACTGCCAAGTGCCGCATATGCCGCATCCAGCGTACCAAGCGGCGCCTCGGCGCTCAAGCCGTCACCGTTGCCGCCATCGGCAACGTAAACGACCTTTTCGGCCGCAAGTACGCTTGCAGTACACATGCCGCAAAGCAAAAACAGGATCGACGTGAGTAAAAGTTTTTTCATGATCACACCTCAAAATGCAGTTACTGTATTATAAGGATAGCACAGATCCGTAAGAAAAAAAAGGCAAAATGTTTGTACCTTTACACCAAAAAGATTACACTAAAAAGCCTCCGCTTTCGCGGAGGCTTTTCTATGTTGAAACTTATTTTTCAATTTCTGCATCGGGAGCATTCTTCTTTACGCTCTCGATTCCGTTCAGGCAGCTATCCTTGGCGGTGTAGCCCTCGGAAACAGCGATCACCTCGCCGTTGGTAGCCTTGAGTCTGAATCTGTACTCGCCGGCCTTGTCCTGGTAAACCTCAAACTTGGGATGCTTTACGGTCTCATAGTTTTCAACCGTCTGATCCTCTACTGCGCCTACGCAGTTCTTCTTTACACTTGCAATACCGTTGAGACATGCAGCCTCAGTGCTATATACCTCGGAGGTTGCGATCACCTGACCGTTACCTGCCTTCAAATCAAACTTCACTCCGGTAGAAGTCTCTTTTACGACAAACTTGCCCATTGGCGTTGTCCTCTCTTTCGTCAATTTCGGTTGCATCACGCAACCTTTCTGTTTAAATTTTACCATGCCGATAGCATGTCGTCAAGTATTTTTTGTGAGTTTTTTATATTTTTTCAAATGAACTGCTCAAAAACGCCTTGGTTTTTTCGCTTTGCGGGTGATCAAAGATGTCCTCAGGCGTACCCATCTCCTCGATCACGCCGTCTGCCATGAAGATCACCTTGTCAGCAACGTTTTTGGCAAACTCCATCTCATGCGTGACCACGACCATGGTGTGATCCTCACCCTTAAGCCCCTTGATAACACGCAAAACCTCACCCGTAAGCTCCGGGTCAAGCGCACTTGTCGGCTCGTCAAAGCAAAGGATCTCGGGTTGCATCACAAGCGCACGCGCAATGGCAACACGCTGCTGCTGTCCGCCCGAAAGCTGACACGGATATGCGTCCCGCTTTTCGGAAAGGCCGACACGCGCAAGCAATGCCTCTGCCTTTTCCTCGATCTCGGAAACCGCAACTCTGTGCGCCACCATCGAAAGCTTTTTCTTTTGCAGAGCCAGCATCGGCGCAAGCGTCAGATTCTGCATGACGCTGTACTGCGGGAACAGGTTGAAGGACTGGAACACCAGACCGAACTTCAAACGCTTTTCACGGATCTCGGCATCCGTATATGCCGCGCCCGCATCAAAGACCGTTTCCCCATCCACAAGGATGTGGCCACAGTCGGCAGTCTCCAAAAAGTTGAGGCAACGAAGCAACGTAGTCTTGCCACTGCCCGAGGAGCCGATGATCGCAAGGACCTCGCCGCGCTCCAGCATAAAGTCCACGCCGCGAAGCACCTCGACCTTTCCGAAACTTTTTCGGATATCTTTTACTTCCAATAATGCCATATCGCCCCTCCTTACGCCTTGTAGTAATCCAGCTTCTTCTCAAAATAGCCGAAGAGAAGCGAGAGAAGGCCGACAAATACCAGATAGAATACCGCGGTATAGAAGAGCGGCCACATCAGGCCGTATGCCGCAAAATTCTGTGCCGCCTGAATGAGCTCGACGATCATGATTACGCGCGCAAGCGCGGTATCCTTGACCAGGGTGATGACCTCGTTGGACATCGGCGCAAGAATGCGCTTGACGACCTGCATGAGCACGACCTTGAAAAAGATCTGCGTTTTGGTCATGCCAAGCACTTGCCCTGCCTCATACTGCCCCTTTGGGATGCTCTCAATGCCGCCGCGGTAGATCTCCGAAAAGTAGCAAGCGTAGTTGATGACAAACGCCGCTACGACCGAGCCGAAGCGCGAGAACAACGGCGTTCCAAAGAAGAAGCCAGGGACGTAAAATACGATGATGACCTGTAGCATCAGCGGCACGCCGCGGATGATCCATACAAAGACCTTTGTCAAGTAAGCGAGCGGCTTGAACTTTGACATCGATCCGAAAGAAATGACCAAACCCAAAGGAAGCGCTAACACGAGTGTTAGCGCAAAAATCAGGCAGGTCTGTTCGAGTCCGTTAAGCAGGCTTAACGTAACTTCCCAAAAACCCATATTTTATTTCCTTTGTGTCAGAATTATTCGATGACCTCGGAAACCTTGAGCACGTTTTCAAAGCCGTACTTGGTTGCGAGCTCCATAAGCTTGCCGTTTGCCTCAAGCTGCTTGATGGCATCGTTGACCTTTGCGGTAAGGTCGCTACCCTTCTTGAAGCCGATCGCATAGATCTCGGAAGCAAGCTTGATGTCCTCAGCGATCGCAAGGTCAGCATAGTCGCCGTTGCCGCAGAGGTTCTGCGCAAGAATGATGTCTACGACTGCGAAGTCAACAGCGCCCGACTTGACCTCGGTGAACGCATTGATCTGCGCGGTGGTCGCAAAGATCTTGTCAGCATCGGTTACGGACTCTGCATATGCCGCACCTGCACTGCCGCCCTCAACGCATGCGGTCTTGCCTGCAAGCGCTGCCTCGGTGGTGAAGTTTGCAACGTTGTCCTTCTTGACGACAACGCACTGCTGGTTGAGCATGTAGCCGTAAGAGAAATCAACAAGGTCGCTTCTCTTGATGCCGTTATCGGAGGAGTTTGCGGTAAAGCCGTTCCAGATGCAGTCAATTGCGCCGGAGTTCAGCTCATTGTACTTCTGGGACCAGTCAATGATCTGGAAGGAAACGTCCATACCGAGGATCTTGCCGACTTCTACGGCGAAATCGGACTCAAAGCCGGTCCAGTTGCCGTTTTCGTCCTGCTCGTTCATGTTCTCAAAGATGGTAACGCCGCATACGAGGGTGTTGTCCTCTTTCTTGCCGCAGGATACAAAGCAGCAAGCGAGCATCAGAGCTGCAAGAAAGATAGAAAGAAGCTTTTTCATTTTAGGGTTCTCCTTATGTAAAAAAATTTTTAACCGTTTTAACGCTTTAGCGTGCTAAACTGTTAACATAATAGCATATCCCTCTCGCTTTGTCAATAGGTTTTTTAAAAAAGTTTGTAAATATTTCCAACAAAAATGCGACGGCACATTGCCGTCTCTTTTTTGAAAGGCTTACGCCTCTTTCTTAACGATTTCCTCGCCCTTGTAGTAGCCGCATGCGCTGCATACACGGTGTGCGCGATTGTACTCGCCGCACTTAGGACACTTTACCATGCCGGGGAGCGGAAGCTTCCAGACATTGGAACGTCTCTTGTCTCTGCGAGCCTTCGATGTTTTTCTCTTCGGTACTGCCATTTCAGAATACACCTCCTTAGATGTCGCACTAAAAGTGCTTCTCTATTTATTTATTATTTTTCTTCCTCATCAAACATTGCGAGCAATTTCGCAAAGGCGGGGTTCAACTCCTTTTCGGAGCAACCGCATTCTCCCTCGTTGAGATCCTTGCCGCATTTCTGGCAAAGACCCTTGCAATCCTCCTTGCAAAGGACGCGCGTGGGAAAATCCATCAAGAGAAAATCGGTCAACTGCTCGTCCATATCGAGCATACCGTTTTCCACAACGACAAAGTCCTCTTCCTTTTCCTCCGCATCCTCGACCATGCCCTCGGGCACGACCGTTCTCGCAAGAGAAATGGCGAACTCGCCGTCCACATCGCATGCGCAACGCGCACACAATGCCGTATACGGAAGTGTTGCCTCCAGCGTCAGCCGCATGTACCCTGCATTATCGGTGATCTTGCCGACCACACGGGCAGGTGTCGGAAAACGCACACCCGAAAGATTGACCGCTCCGCGCATGCTCTCGGCATCCACGGTCAGCATATAATCAATATCCAGCGTTTTTTTCTCGCCCGACAGGAGAGAAGAGATATTCAGTATCATAGACCCTCCAAAAAACGGCACAGAAATGCAACATAAGCATTATACACCGCTAAAGTCGGATTGTCAAGAAAAAAGTTGCATTATTTTTGCGTTTTTTCTTTGACTTTATCGTGCAATCCATATATAATAAGGATAAAGACCGCAAAGGAGCGAAAAAATGATCAACAAGCTGTTCAAATGGTTCTGTGCCGCGATCGCCATACTCGTGTGCGGCACGTTGGGCTTCCGCCTCTATACACTCAACCACTACCCCGCTTTTGCAAGAGGCATCCTCGCCACCGAGACGCTGCAAACGGCATATGCAAACGGCGGCCTCGATGGGATCACCTGGGAGCCGCGCGCATATATGGATGCGGCAGGCGACTTTTTCATCCACCAGCCTATTTACTTTCCGAGCGAAGAAACGCTGATCGTGACCGTTCGCTACAACGATTCCCTGCTCACCAAACTTAGGCATGACGGCGGCGGCGACACCCTTTCGCTGGACGTGACGCTCTATGCCGACGGCACCGAGCGTATCCGCGCGACCGACTATACCTACGGCTATGCATATGACCTCTACTCCTACCGCCGCTACGTCTTTGAGGGCGTGACACTTGCAGACTACAAGAATCTGTATCTGGACATCTACCTGGATACTCCCGATTACAACGTGGCGCCCTACAGCAGCCTCGGTGTATACGAAGCCACCGACGAAACCGAGCCGTACAAGCTCACGGCAAGAGATAAAAAAGCGTTACAGTGAGAACAGTTTGAACGCCGCCTCGGACATAACAAAAATATGCTGTGCTCTTTTCGGCGTTCCGCGCGCGGAAACGAACCAGCCCTCGTCCAGGCTGTCAATGCTGCCGGGTCTTCCCGAGATCAGCAGAATGCAGACGGAATCCTTTCTCCAAAAAGACGGTGCAGTTACGATCACACGCGCATCGGTTGCATACGTACCGGGATGCCCGTCCGGATGCAGGCGCTCCCAAACAACGCTTCCGTTTTCCATACATTTTATAAAGGTGTGCTTGTTCGCCCGTTCCTTTGTGCGGCGGATAAGCACATTTTTTCCTTGGTACGAAAGTGCATAGGTGGTACAGTATTCGTCCTCGCTGATGCGGCAAGCGTGCTTTTTGAACGCTTCGTACACCGAAAGTGCCTCCTCGCCCTCGCAAGCCTCCACAATATCTGCAATATCGCAATGCAACGCCGCGCAGATCGCAAGCAACGTATCCGTCGTGACCGATTGATTCTTTGAAAGCTTTGCGAGCGTGCGCGAGCTGATGCCTGCAAGCTCGATGAGATCGGTCTTGTGCATTCCTTTTTCAAGCAGCAGCTTCCAAAGCTTCGTATATCGGATATACATGCCATCACCTCCTCTTTCAGCATATCAAAAAGCACACATGTTGTCAATAATATTTTACATTTGTAAACATTTTAAAAAAGAGACCGTTTGAAAACGGTCTCTTTTTCTCACTTGTCGATGCGGACGTTGGCGATACCGTCCTCGGTGTATTCGATGCGGTCGCCGCTGTCGTTGAGGCTGTCCATAAAGGCGAAATATTCTTCCTTGGAAGCAAACGGCGGCTGATACTCTGCTACGATCTGTTTTGCACGCTCGCCGCCGTTCATCAGCAGGAGCGAAAGCATGGCAAGCTGCATTTTGGCGTTGTCCACACAGGCTGCAACGGGATCGACAATGTAAAAATCCATGCTGTGACCGACGCCTTTTGCACCGGGACAGCTCGGATGAATGACCGGCATCACGCAGGAAAGGTCGCCCATGTCGGTACTGCCCGTGGCGGTGCCGTAATGCTCCTGAAGCGCATACTGCGGCAACTGAACGGCGACTGCCTCCTTCATCACGGCATTCAGCGCATCGCAATGGATGGTAGGCGCGTAGCCGGGAGAATCAATGATCTCAATGTTGGTGCCGATGGAAAGTGCCGCGCCGACGAGCGCCTGATTGACCTTTCGGTTGACCTTTTGCATTGCATCAAAGGTCTTGCCGCGCACGTAACTCTCGAGTGTTGCCTCTGCGGGGATGGCGTTGACAATAGCGCCACCTGTCGTCATAATGGGATGCACGCGGATACAGTCCCCCTCAAGAAAGGTCTCGCGGACGGCATTGACCGCGTTGATGCCGCAGGTCGCCGCATAAAGGGCGTTTTTGCCGCAATGCGGTGCGCCGCCCGCGTGCGCCGCCTTGCCTTTGTAGATGATCTTTTTGGCGATACAGCCGACGTGGTGGCCGTGACGCACGGCAAAGCTTCCGCCCGTGTGCACCATAAACGCAAGGTCTACACCGTCAAACATGCCGCGGTAAAGAAACTCGCTCTTACCGCCAAAATAACGGATAACGCCGTTTTTCTTCAACTCGGAGCGGTATTCGATCTCCAACAGTTCCTCTGCGGGCACGGCGCAAAGACGGATCTTTCCGAAAAGCCTGTCGAGGATGCCCTCCTCGGTAAGAGCGGCGGCAATGCCGTACAGCGCGGCGCTCTGTGCATTGTGCCCGCAGGCGTGCACCGCACCCGTTTCGGGATCGCACTCGGGATGCTCAAAGCAGATGACCGAGTCCAATTCGCCGAGGACCAGCACCGTCGGTCCTTCTCTGCCCGTGTCGATCTCCACGGTAAATCCGGGGACGTCCCCCGCCTCTTTCAGCGTATATCCGAGTTTTTGATACAGCTCCTTCAGGTATGCGTTGGTCTTCCATTCCTTGAAGCCCGTTTCGGGCGTTTCCCAAATATGGCGCTCTGCCGCAAGGATCTCCTCGCGGTGCTTTTCTATAGCACTTTCAATGATCTTGACTTGCTGTTCCATACTATGCTCCTATGCATCATGCCAAAGCGGCAGTTTCTGTTCTACTATTAAGATACCGAATCGCGCACGGCTTGTAAATTCAAAAAACGGCACTTTTTAAGAAATTCGGTTATTTTGTGTTATATTTGAAAATTTCTATTGCATTTTTTAAGTTTTTTGGTACAATCAAAGAAAAGGAGGTGTACGTATGTATAAAAGTCTTTATGAACTTCGCCCGAATATACTCGAGTTTCGCGGTGCCATCGGCAACATTCTCCCAAAGGGCGGCTCCTACGTACACCATCCGAAAGGGCGCCCCTACGACTCTTTTTCCTATGCAGTGGAGGGGCATGCGATCTACGATTTCGGCGACTATCAGGTCGAGGCAAAGGCAGGCGATCTGCTCTTTTTGCCGTTTGGCGGTATCCACCGCGTGCACATTCTGGAAAAGTATCATATCGTGTTTGTCAACTTTTTTCTGGACAAGCCCGAGGGCGTCGAGTTCCGCGCCGAAAAGGTCACGCCGCTCGGCGGTGCGAACATCGAACACAACATGCGCAAAATTCTTGCCGCATGGCAGATGCAACCGCCGACCATGAACACCGATTGCCTTTCCCTTTTGTACGGCATCTACTCCGACTACTTAAACGCAGGCCACTCCTCTTATCTCCCCTCGCAAAAGCGATTTCATATGGAGCAGGCGATCCACTACATCGACAAGCATATCGGTGATGAGGATCTCTGCGTGGAAAAGATCGCAAAAGCACTCAAAATGAGCGAATCACACTTTCGCCACTCCTTCCGCGAGGTGCACAACATCTCCCCTGCGCGCTACATCAGCTTAAAGCGCATCCAGATTGCCAAACGCCTGCTCAACACCTCGGGCGAGGTATCGGTAGACGAGGTCGCACGCAAGGTCGGCTTTTCAAGCATTTACTATTTCAGCAGTGCTTTCAAAAAGGAAGTCAAATGCTCCCCCACCGAGTGGCGCAAAAAAAGGCAGATCAATATATAAAAAAGGAATCTATCGCACGGATAGATTCCTTTTTTGTTATGCTTCGCAAAGGATGCGGAGGAGACGGAGAACGTCTGCAAGAGAGAGCGTACCGTCGCCGTTGATGTCCCCGACGGGATCGGTGAAGTCCTCGTTGACAACTCTCTTCAGAAGCAGAAGAACGTCCTGTACATCCAGCGTAAAGTCGCCGCTGATGTCGCCGAACAGTTCGCCAAAGGTATGCTCGGAGGTGCTACCATCAGTATAGGTGAGCGTAACAATGCTGTACTCCTCATCCGCAAGGACTGCAAAAGCCTTGCCGCCCTCGGTGGCTACCGTGTCGTACTGCTTGCCGTTGACGGTAGCGGAGGCGACCGTTTTACCGGTGGGAATCCCGATCGCGCCGTAGGTGCCGTCAAGGCCGAGTTTTGCCGCGATAAAGCTTTCGGTGGAGCGGTAGATCTCGGCATTGGTAAGCAGACCGAACTGTACAAAGGTGGTCGCCGCATCTGCGCCGACGTCTGCATTGTCCGGCTCAAAGAGAATACTGATGGAATTTGCCATGTATCCGTCCACGGGAACAAGATATACACCTGCGTCAAAGGTGACGTTCTTTGCCGCGCCGAGCTTCGGCGTTGCCGCAGTGCCGCCATACTGTTGCAGAGTCAGCGTGGTGCCTGCATCCAGCTTGTGATATGCAATACCGTGGCGGTCGAGTATGGTGAGGATCTTATCCAGATTTGCCACGTCTGCGGAAAACGCATATGCCGTCGGGCGCGTGCGATAGCGATCGGCTGTATCCTGCGTGTACCAACGAACGGTGTTTGTCTCGGTGATCATCGTTCCGTCGGCGTGGACGAGCGGATTGTTCCACGGCGAGGAATAATCAAACGAGCGGGAACGTCCGTGCGCCACAACAATAGGGGTACGGTCATTATACTGCTGTGCCGCAAGTCTTGTCGCTTCTCTGCCCGCAATCACCTTTGCAGCCATCGTGCCCTCGGAATTGAGGATGACCTGCATATACGCCTTGAGCGCCGCAACGTGCAGATAGACGTGACGATCGTGCAAGAGATCGCCCATCTGTACCGCAGTAGACTCAATGATAAAGGCATACGCACCAAAACTGTTTGCGGAATACAGCTGTGCGCAACCGGGCGTGATCATCTTGTAGTAGTAATACGGACGGATGCCCTGTGCTTCAAGGATCGCCATTGCCTCATACAGCTTGTTTTCGCCGTCGATGTCCTGGAGTGCAGAGCGGTCACCCGCAAGTGCCGCCTGCGTATCGACCTGCGGCGAATTGTGCAGAGGCGTTAGGAAATTGATGCCCACGTCGTACATGTCCGTGAGAATTCCGTTTGCCGCATAGTTCGGGCGGCCGGTCATCTCGTGCATATCGACCGTCGTCGTCGGCATAAAGAGTCTGCCGACGTAGGAGTACAGCGAAGTACCCGTTGCCTGGATCGAGAAGTACGCGCGGTTGGGGTTTGCGTTGTAGGGGTCGTCCTTGGTGTTGCGCGTGTGGGAATACGAGCCCTCGGGACTCATCATCGGCAAAATGACGATCGCGCCGATATTGGTATTGTCAAAAATGCTGCTTGCGTACTCTTCCTTACAAAGTTCTGCCATAAAGGTCAGCGCACCGTCAAGACCGGATGGCTCGTTGCCGTGTACCGCCGCGCTGATCTGGATGATGTCGCGTCCCTCGGTCTTGCCGACGATCTCGGCGATGTCCTCAATGGTTGCCCCCGCAGGGATCCTGTCCTTTGTAAAGACCACTACCGGGAAGTCCAGGCTGTGGTACTTGGTCTGTCCCATAACAAAGGAATACATGTAGTCGCAATTCTCGTCGAGTGCCTTGACGTAAGCATTGCACTCCTCTGCCGAGGTAAAGACGTTCTTGTTTCTGCCTTCCTCGGTAAAGTACGGAATACCCGAGACGAAGAAGCCGTCAATATCGCTGTTGTCGTAGTAAAGCTCCAACACCTCTTTGTTGTGGCGCTTGGTATCCTTGCGCTCATAGCCGTTGCCTTCGGAAGCTTCAAAAACAACGTCAACCGTCATAGTCGCCTTGTCGCCGAACACGTAGAAGTACTGGCGGTGATAGTTCGAGGTCGTGCGGCGCACGTGTGCGCTGTACAGACCGGGGGTAAGCGTGTAGGTCGCGGTGGTCGCGGTGGTGGAATCCGCCTCGACGGGGGTTACGGGAGAATCGCTACGCACGGTATTGAGCGTCTGTCCCTCGTAAACCTCGCAGATCCAGCCCTCGGTAAAGTTGACGGTGACCTCGGTGGTTGCACACGCGCCGTCAAAGGTAATGGCATATGCACCGTTCGATTCGGTAAGCGTTTCCGCATCATGCGCGGTATAGTTGATCTTAGCGCCTTCCTCGGCGGTGCCGACCTTGATATACTCTACGGGAAGCGGAACGCCCTTGATAACGTATTCCACCTCGCCGCGAAGCGTGTCGACGTCGAGGTGTGTCATGCCGAGCACGGTCAGCTTGCCGCCGCCAATGAGCGTATTGATCCCGGAGGACTCGTAAAGTTCAAGTGCGGTGCCCCCCGAAAGATCCACGGTCACGTTGCCGTTACCGAGAATACCGTAAACCGTGCCGCCCGTGACGGTAACCGTCTTGGTACCGCTGACCGAGCCTGTGCCCGTGGCATCCGAGGTATCTTCCGTGGTGCCCTCATCCATGTCGCCCGTGACGGAGTCGCTGTCCTCGGAGGAGTCGGGCGTTTCGGTCGCTGTAGTCTGCACAGAATCGCCGAGCAGGTCGCCGAAGATCTCACCGCCGTGCATGATAACGGTCACGTTGCCGTTCAGCGTGCTCTTGGATGCGCCGCTGCCGTACACGTTGCTTGTACCGTAGTCAGGAATATTGGATGCGGAGGTGGAAGAGCCGTTATACGCAAATCTGCCGCCGCTTATGATGATCTCAGCATCGCCGTTCATCGTGCCCGCAAGGCTGCCGCCGAAAACGTTTTTTTCCAGCTCGCCGCCGTTCAACGTGAGCTTGGTATTGCCGTTGAAGATCGCGCAGTTGCCTGCCGCATAAAGGGGCTGACTGCAATAGACGTTGTCGCTTACGGTGATGCTGACGTCGCCCGTGTGCGTAACCTTTGCATAGCGGGATGCGCCGTAGATGGCAGAACCGATACCGGCTTTGCCTGCGAGCGTGATGTTGACGTCCCCGTCAAAGGTATAGACCGTGCCCGAGGACTTGCCGACCGTACCGCCGATAAAGCCGGTGGGCGCGTTGACACCGTACATCAGCGCGGCTTCGCCGCCAAAATAAATGTCGGTATTGCCCTCAAAGTTACCCGTGTAGTTGCCGCCCGCAAGTGTGAGGTTGACGGTGCCGCCGGTCATTTCAATTTTCGTGTTGCCCTTGAAGTCCGCCTGCACGTTACCGCCGTAAATGTTGCGGAAGTGACCGCTCTTGACGGTGATATGCGTGTCGCCCTCAAACGCGGTATCATAGCCCGCGCCGACAAGCGAAAGGTAGTTCTGACCCGTATAGTTTAGGCAGGAAACGCCCGTATCCATGGTGAGGTGATGCCCCTCGCCGTAGATATACACATTGCCGCCGTCCAGCTTTTCGTATTCGAGGACAACGTTCTTGAAGGTCGTGTCGCCGCCGAGGTGCAGAGCCGCCTTGAAATTGATCTCGGCGGTATCGGTGTAGTCGTTTTCGCCGTCCACGCTCGTGATCAAAAGCGCTGGGTGCGCAGGAAGCGTGGTGGAGGTGAAGTTATCCGTGTCGCCGCATACGACGATCGTACCGCCGTCGCGCAGAAGCGTTGCCGCCTCGTAAAGCGTTTTCACCGCGGTTTCGGGAGTGAGACCGTCGCCGCTTGTAGGCAGAGTGCCGTCCACGTACACTTTTGTGGGAGCCTCTGCGGGAATCTCCTTTGCAGTATATACGCCGTCCGAAACAACGACCTCATAGCCTTCTGCCGCCTTGGTAGTCACTACGCCCGCGCAAGAACCAAGTTTTGCACTGCCGCCGTTTGTCAGATCGACGGTAGTATTGTATTTGGACTTAGCAACCTCGCCACCGGTCACGGTGACGTTGCATGTACCCGTAAACTTCAGACCGTCACGGATATAAGGCACCGTACCGCCATTGACGATCACGGTAACCGCAGAAGTGTTGCTACTGCCCGAACCGATATTACCGGCCTTGATACAGCCGTTGCTATCATCAATATGGAAGATCGAGCCGCCGTTCATAATGATCGTGGTCGCTCCCGTATATGCATCATTCCAGTTGCCGCTGAAAATATTACGCCACGTGCCGCTGTTGACCGTGATCGTGCCACTGCCGACAAGGTCGCCCTCATACTGACCTGCCGCAAGGATCAGATATCTGCCGTTTGAAGCATGCGGCGTAACGGTAACGCCCTCTCCGATCGTGAGATCGTGACCGCAGGCATAAATAATATCGGAGTTTGTAGCCGCGCCGTTGACAAGCGCAATGTTCTCAATCACAGTATCGCCGCCGAGATACAGATTACGCCCCAGCGTAAGCACGGCGTCGTTCGCAGAAGTGAGAGTAAAGCCCTTGTCTGCTTTGACCGAATCCGTCGTGGACGTGGTAATATCGGCAGATACGATGACCGTGCCGCCCGCATCAACTGCCGCGATCGCCTCGGGTAGCGTTGCATACGTACCGTCAGCCCCGCCGACACCGTCCACATAGACGGTTTCCGCCGCAAAGGTGCTGACACACAAAAGCAACGCAATACACAAAACAAAAAGAATCTTTCTCATATGAAAATCTCCTTTTTTAAATCTTCTACATATAAAATACAAAAAGAGGAGGTTCTTTGTAAATCTAAAATTCGATTGTTTTTAAGAAAACTGTCTTTTTTTATGCGTTTTCAGGTTTACGCTTTTTGTTTTCCGGCATGTGCGCAAAAAAGAGCCGCTCCGTTAAGAGCGGCTCTTTTTATTCCAGACCCTGCATGGTCATATTGATGACCTTGATCGTTTGCTCTGCCGTAGAGCGATAGGTCTCGTACAGCGAAGCGATCGGAGTACGGTTAACAAACTGCTTGGAAAGCTGTCCGTTGTATCCGCCGATCTTGTAGTATGCGCCGAGGTCGTACACGTGCGTTGCAAAGATGATGTCCAGCATGTCGCCGCTTTCCTCATCGCGGATGTATCTGCCGACCAGTGTCTGATCGTAAAACGCGGGCGTGACAAGCTTGAGTCCCTGATATGCCAGCTCCTCCAAAATAATGCCCGTGCGTTCAAAGTCGCTTGCAAGCTCGGGCACGCAGACAAACTGTGCATGGTATGCGCTGACCGCGTGACCGAAGTTTTCCTGCGCCTTGTCCAGCTTGGGGTACGGCAGGATGCCGAAGTCGGTCTCGCTGTCGCGGTGGCGCTCCACCGTGCCGACGGTGTTCATGTAGAACACGGCTCTGCCCTCGTTAAAGATGTTGTCACGGTTGGTATTCCATACCGCAGAGGGAGTCTGCTTGCCCGTGACGTTGTCGTACTGATAGTTGTACACGTGTGCTTGATCGAACACGAGTGCCTGGTACTGATCGTACAGGTTGACAACGCGCTCGTTGAAGAAGGTCAGCTCGATGAGCCCCTCGTCGTTGACCGAAGCAATGCGCTCACCCGAGCAAGCCAGAATGGCGGTGGTCGGATCGTTCCAGGTCAGAATGCCGTAGCGGTCGCCTGCATCGTAGATGCCGTCCTGATTGAGGTCCTCGCCTACGCTCTTGCCGAGGCGGCTGAAGGTCTCCAGCGTCCACTCGTCGTCGTTGACAAGGTCGTAGGGGTTGTCCAGGCCATATTCGTCGATCATATCCTTATTAAAGAGGATCGCATGGGTAACGTAGTTATCGACCACGCTGATCTCACCCGTGGAATAGTACATTCTGCCATTGATGGCAAGATCCTCGTTGGCACGCTGATCCCACCAAGGCTTTTCCAGATCAATATAGGGGATATCGTTGAGATCGTGGATATAGCCGCTGTAGGCAAGCGTCGCTACGTCATAGGAACCGACGGATGCCGCATCATAGGTGCTCTCGCCCGACATGTACTCGGTGTAGATCGTCGTAAAGCCCTTGCCGCTACCCGTAACCGTACCAAAGCCTGTGATATCGGTGTCCACGACCTCTACGCCGTATTTTTCCTTGATCATCTCGTTGCGGCGGAAAATGGCGATCTGTACCGCAGTGCCCTCCTCGCCCTCTGAGTGATAGTCGTTTCTCGTGGTGTTGCCGCTGACAAGCACGTGGAACTCGCCACCGATGGAAAGCGTTGCGGGATCGGGGAGCTCGGGACCTTCTGCCTCGGGAGCCGCTGTCACCACGGACGTATCCGAAGCCGTAGTTTCCGCAGGCGTTTCACCGCAGGCAACGCAAAGGAATACCATGAGCACCGCCAAAAACAAAGATATAATCTTTCGCATAAAAGCACCTCGCTATCTGAATTACTTTCATTATAGCAAGAACGTGCTTTTTCGTCGATACAAACTTTTGTGCATAGAAAGTACAGTATTTTTTTCGCAAAAAAGCATCCTCCAAAGAGGATGCTTTTTGTATAGTTTCAGGCTTCTGTGATCTTGCGGAGCAAGCAAATGACGTCGGCAAGATTGATCGTGCCATCGCCGTTAAAGTCGCCGCGCACCGCTCTGCCGTTTAAGTAATCGCGCAAAAGCGTGAGCACGTCTGCGACCGAAATTTTACCGTCTTTGTTGATGTCTTCCTCTGCCAAGGACACTTTGGTAAGTTTGATACAGTCTACACGTGCAAAACTGTTTTCGAGCGCATCGTTGTATGCAAGAGTGATCGTGCTCTCCCCTGCGGGAAGCTCGATCTGAACGGTGGTCTTGCGCCATGCGGTCCAGCCTGCAAGCTCGGTATAGGCTACCGTCTGCACATATTTGCCATTGACGAAGAGCTTATGCGATGCATTCGGGTAACCGGAAACACCTGCGTAAGTGATCTCCATGTTGTAGACGCCTGCCGAGGGCATATATACATCCATCGTGACCGAGGACTCGGCATTGTCGATCATGCCGACGTAGCCGTTTGCCGAAGATGTCGAGGCAAGATTGTTGGTCTTAGCGGCAACACCCGTGCGGGTGCCGTTTTCCGCCTCATAGATCTTGGGCAGAACGATCGCACCGCTCGCTACCTCGCCGTCCAGACGCCACTCGACAATACCCGGCTGTGCCACGGTCTTGGTCGTTTTGGAATTGGTGGGATACAGACGGATCTTGGTGGTGGTCACGGCATCATGACCATAGTATGCCTCTCCGCTCACACCGCTACCGCTGTTCTTCGGGAAATTGTCGGTACCCGTAAGTCCCGCAACACTCTTCCACGCCGAGCCATCCCAATAGCAGATATCCAACGCCTCGGGCACCTGTACGCCGCCACCGTCGTGATACCACGTGACCCAAGAGCCGCGCAACGTCACCTCGCCGTCAAAGGCGTATTCGATATAGTTTGCATTGGTGGAGGAGCCGTACGCCGTCCAACGTTTTGCGGGAGCAAACAGCCCGTCGTGCAGAGCCGCGAGCGAATCCGTAGCGCAGGTATAACTTGCCGAGGGCGTTGCGTAATACTCCAGCGGTTTGTCGTATGCCACTACATTCTCGGTCAAGTATACGCTCATGTCCGAATAGCCGCGGTTATTCCATGCATAGTAAGGAATGAGCGTGATCTTTCCCGCACTCTCTCCTGTAAAGAGATTGCGATAGAGTCCGTCAAAGGTTATGGTGCGGATATTTTCCACATTATAGATATCGTCGCTCTCTCGTCCGGGCAGTTTTGTAAGCGCACTGACGGTAAGCTTTGCGTCCGTCGGGAGCACTGCCGAAAAGACGTCGCCCGTGTTGTCGGGAGATTCGATGCAATAGATGATGGGTCCGCGGCGAACCGCAACGAGACCTGCGTTTGCAACCACGTTCTCATCCGAGTAGATGCGTTCTGCCTCCATCGGGAAGGAAAGCGCAACCGTATCGCCTGCCGCCCAAACGCGATCCAGCACAAGATATCCGCTTGCATCAAGCGTGACAGGAACGTTTTCACCGTTCAGCGTAACAACGTTTTCGCCCTTTGCCCATTCGGGAATACGGAAGCGGATGGCAAACGCATCCTCCGCGCCCTTGTTTACAGTGAGCGTTGCATCGCCGTCCCACGGGAAGGAGCCCGTCATCGAAATCTTGACGGACGTACCGCCAACGTTCAACTCAGCCGTGTTGCCGATGTACTGGTTCACGGTGATATCCCCATCACCGTTTTGCGTATAGATGTAGCCGCCGATGGAAGCCACCGTGCGGAGCAGGTTCGGCGGGCAGCACGCCGTGCCAAACCATACCGAGCGCGTAAAATCGCTCTCGCTGTTCATGTGGTTCTGGTAGAAGAAGCGGTCACCGTCGAAATTGACGCAGGAAACCACCGAGTTGTACAGAGTCCACTCCATGAGATCCACATACTTGGCATCCCCGTACAGCAGATTCATGCGCTGATTCCACATCACATTGGAGATCTGGGCACAGGTCTCGCAGTAGGCGCCGTCGTTGGGGAGCACGTAGGATTCGCTGTAGGACTCACCCGAAGGAATACCGATACCGCCGTGGATATACATTTTGGTCAGCATATCCTTCCAAATGGAGTTCAGCGCCGTATCATACGGATTCTCTCTGCCTGCGGTAAGCTCCATCAGAGCAACGTCCGCCATGGCGGTGTACATATAGTTGGCACGCACGCAATGGCCGTGTGCCGTGGTCTGCTCGGCAACAGGCGCATCGTTCTGATAATAGATGCCGTTGCCGCCAAGGGGTTTGTGATACGCGCTGTTGTTTCCTCTTTCATCCAGGAAGAATTTTGCAACAGTAATATAGCTATCCGCCTTTGCCGCGTAATCTATACCGTTCGCGGTACCGATCTCCGAGCAAAGATTTGCCAACTTGATGAGCGCAAGCTCGATCTCCTGATGTCCCGGAACAACATATGCCTGCCCCTCGCCCGTGCCACAGGTGCGCGCAACGAGGTCGGCGTTTTTGACCGCTACGTCCAGAAGTCTGAAGTCCCCGGTTGCACGGTAATGCGCGACTGCAGCCTCGTAAAAGTGACCTGCGCAGTAGAGCTCGTGATTGTCCATGTTGACACGGGACGCATACTCTTCAGTACCAACAGTATCATAAAGAGTGCCATCGGTATGCACGGGCATATCGTCTGTACGGCCCGTAAAACGCATATCCGCACTTCTTTTGCTGTTAACGTACGTAAGAGTATAGGGGGTATAAAGATAGCCGTCAGCTTCCTGCGAGCCGACGATCCACGGAATCCACTTTTCAAGTTCCGCCTTAATCGCCGCCTGACCGGCAAGCATCTCTTCGTCGCCCTTTGCATCCAACTGCAACGCATAGCACATGGCCTCGATGACCTTATAGTCATCCGAGTCTACGTAGATCGCACCGCCATGGCCGGGCGCGTCCGTGGTCGTATAGTTACCGCTCTTGGTTGCAAGGTATTCAGAGGCAACACGGAAATTCTCCATGCCGCCCGTCTGCGTACTGATATTGCGGATCGCCACGGGAATTACCTTGCAAATGAACTGCTTTTGCAGATTACTCCAGTACGTATCTTCTACGGTTACCTGCGAAAAAGGAACCGAGTGTGTGAAATCCACCATGGTAGGTGCCTCCTTGACTGTCACAGTCGCTTTGGCAGACAACGCATCCGGATTTGCGTATCCGCTGTCGCCAAGCGTACCGATAAATTCGTATCTGCCGGCGGTGCTTCCGTCATAATCAACAGAGCTCCACTCTGCGATCGGAACAGGCACCGTTTTTGTGCGCATGACACCGATCTCGGCAAGCGCGGCATCGCTGATCTCGCCGATCTTGAAGGTGTCGACCGTAAACGCCTGCCTAAAAGAACGCAAACCGACGTTTCCGTTTGCATACAGGGGTGCTTCCCCGCTGTACACCGTCTCAAATTCCGCATCAGCGCCCGCCTGCAGTTGCACATGGAATACCGAATCGTATACCAATACACGCAAGGTGTACCGTACATTTGCCGCAACAGTGTGCTCCTTAAGCGCGAGCTGGTGCCATGCACCGTCTGCATAGCCGATGACCACGCCGAAGGTGCCGTCTGTCTCACCGATGCCGACGTAGTAACCATTGTAGGAATCCGCACCTTTATCGGTCGCCCCCGTTGTGCGGAACATCAAACCCGCATTGGAGGTCGGCACGTCCGCAAAGGTGATGTCGCACTCCACAATGTAATCGGTCATGCCCTCACTGCCGACAACCGCCTTGATATTGGGAGCACTTTCAAACTGCAAAGCACCGTCGTTTACGGTGATCGCATCCGAAAGCAACGTCCAGCCGTCGCCGACCGCACTGTCAAAGGTATACGTCGCAGGCGTCACCGTATCGAACGCCTTTGTCTCCTGCACAGTCGCCATCGCAGTTTCGGGCAGTACCGTTTGGGCAACCGAAAGCCCGGTGCCGAGCGGAAGCGTTGCCACATAGTTCTGCTCTACAGAAAGGAGCGGAGTCGCCCCTGCCGCCGAAACGAACGACACCGACAGTAAAAGCAGGCAAAAAAGTATTATCGCAAGGCTTGTTTTTTTCATAGTGTCCTCCAAAGATCGTTCAATAGGTTTATAAAAATTATACCAGTTTTTCGAAGTTTTCGCAACACAGCTCATTTGGAATCTTAATATCTGTAATATTCTCATGAATATTTGTAATTTTTAAAGAGGATATTTGCAAGTTCTGCATGATATTTGCAAGTTCCACAAAAAAAGAGGCGGATATCCGCCTCTTTCAGTTGGTCAGTGTTTTCATGTAAAAGGTACCGTCTTCACGCTTCATGCAAAGCAAGCGGTATGGTCCCGCCTCAGTGCCGTACATTGTGGCAGAAAAGGTGCAAACGTAGGTATTCTCGGTCTCGTACAGTTCGGTGATCCCGATCTCGGCACCGTCATCCACGCCAATGCCGACCGAAACATAGGCATCCACCTTACCGAGATACAGAAACAAGTCGGTGGAGCGGTTCTCCACACTGGTCGTCCCGCCGAAATAGCGGTAAACGGTGCTTTCAAAATCCACCGCGGGGATCACCGTCGTGATCTCATAGGCAGGATAACTCTCTCTGGTCTCGGCAATCAAAGCGTTGTTGGCATTATATTTGGAATAATTGCGTTCCAGAAGGAAGCAGAGTATGCCGTTACGATACGCCTCTGCGGCATCATCCGGGCTGTCAAAAGGAATGAGATGCGGAGTATTCTGCACCATCATCGGGATCATGGAAAGCAGTTCTGCGGCGACCTCCCCATCCGTTGGCAGTGCCTGCAACATCGGCTCTGCCGCATAATCATGCGTGTCTATACCGAGCAGGTCGTAGAGCCCGCATCCGCCAAGCGCAAGCAGGCAGGCAAGGCAGAGACAAAGTGTAAAAAAGCGTCTCATACGCGCTCGAGAGAAACGACGGTAAAGCCGACCTCGGTCACTGCGTTCTTCAGTTTTTCCGCGTCCAGAGAGGCGGGACACTTGATGCGCGCTGTCTTCTCCTCCAGCGAGACGTCTGCACTGACGCCGCGTAGTGACTCCAGAGCGGTCTTGACACGTGCCGAGCAATGTGCACAGCTCATACCTTTGATCTGCATTGTATAATTCACTTTTCCAAACATATCCGTATCCTCCAAAAGTGTCTCCGCCCGCAGGCGGGAAAATATTCGTTTGAAAGCGGCGAGCCTCCCGTAAAGCACAGGGATCTCCTCGCCGCCGATCATCCTTATTTTAGCATGCTTTTTGCGTTCTTGCAAGTCCTTTTCGGAGGAAAAGTGCGTCATCCCGAGCGACCGTGCAAGCAGCTCTGCAGACCGACCGCCGCCAAGCAAAAAGCAGTTCTTTCCCATGGCGCGCAGACTACCAAGCACCGTCTCCGCCATCGGTGCTGCCGCAGGGCGAAAGAGAAAAAAGCCGCAGAACTCGGCATTGCGCACCGCATAGAGAACGGCACAACCGTGGAGGTCGGCGCGCCGCACGACATACGGGATCGGTACCGAAAGGCGGCGCAATCCTTTGGCATTCCCGAAAAAATACGCATCTTCACCGATGCACACCGAAATGCCGTATCCCGCATAATGCGTGCGCTCCTCCGCGACCGGCAGACCGATGCAAAGCCGTTTTGCCGCCTCGGTGAGCGCCGAAGCAAAGGGGTGCGTTTCCCCTGCCTCGGCGGCGGCCGCCGCCATAAGTAACCGCATCTTGTCCCCATCCGCAGCATACAGATCGTACAAAGCAAGTCCCTCGGACACATCTGCAAATGCCATGCAAAATTCCTTTTGTAAAAGCCACATTCCTTTTTCACCCCCGAACAGTATACCCGAAAAAAATATTTTTTCTCGGATTCTATGGAAAAACATACTATAATTATGTTATAATAATTATAATTACGTTTTCGGAGGTACGGTCATGCACATCATACGTCTGCAGGTAGACGATATTCTCGAACTGAAAAAGCCGCACCCCTGCGGAACCAATCGAATGCGCGTTGCCCGCATCGGCAGTGACGTACGTGTGATCTGTCTCGGTTGCGGTCGGGACATGACGCTCCCGCGCGAGAAGTTGGAAAAGGCGATCCGCAACGTACAAACCACCAATAACGGAGAAAATCATGAATCCTAATCTTGTTTTACCCGATATCCGCGAGTCCGAGCGCCTGCACAAACGAAACCGCCGTCTCGGCCTCTTCGCCGCGTTTGCCCTCCCATGCCTTCTGATGTACACCGTCTATTTTCTGTTCGGCGTGTTCCCGTTCGGCAGAGAATCGGTGCTGGTACTGGATCTGAACGCGCAATACATCTACTTTTTCGGCGCTCTGCGCAACGCGCTCCACGGCGACGGTAGCCTTCTCTACTCTTTCTCCCGCGCGGCAGGCGGCGAATTCCTCGGCATCTTTGCCTACTATCTGTCGAGTCCCCTCTCCTGGATCGTCGCACTCTTTCCCGAAAACATGCTTCTCGACGCCTTGCTCGTGCTCTTTACGACCAAGTGCGGTCTGTGCGGCATGACCCTTGCGTACTACCTGGAAAAGCACGGGATCGGCTCGGCACGCTCCCGCGTGATCTTCGGCACATTGTACGCCCTCTCGGGCTACGGCATCACCTATCAGCACAACACGATGTGGATCGACTGTATGTATCTGCTCCCGCTCGTTGCGCTCGGCATTGAAACGCTGATCGAAAACAAAAAATACGGCATTCGCAGATACCTGCTCTTTACGCTCTCGTTGGCACTGGCGATCTTCTCCAACTTCTACATCGGTTTCATGATGTGTATCTTCTGCTTTGTGTACTTCTTCTACGCCTATTTCTGCGTAGTCAAAACCAAAGTGGGGAAAGCACCGTTCCTGCGTTCGCTTGTCCGCATGGGTATCTTTTCGGCACTTGCCATCGGACTTGCGGCATGTATCATTCTGCCGACCTACTATTCCCTCTCCTTCGGCAAGACCGCTTTTTCAAACCCCGTATACGAGTTTGAGCCGCGTTTCGATCTGCTCGACCTCGTCAGCCGCCTCTTCTTAAACGCATATGACACCGTGCGCCCCGAAGGACTGCCCATTATCTACTGCGGTCTGCTTTCGGTACTGCTCCTCCCCCTCTTTTTCATGGCAAAGCGCGTCTCCCTTTCCGAAAAGGTCGGCACGGCGGCGCTGATCGGCATTTTTGTCTTCTCTTTCTCAATCGATATGATCGATGAGTTCTGGCACGGTATGCAGGAGCCGAACTGGCTCAACTACCGCTACAGCTTTATGCTGGTCTTTATCCTGATCGTTGCGGCGGCAAAGGCGTTTGCCGAGATCCGCTCTTTTTCCTCCGCACAGCTTTGTGCAACGACGAGCGGATGGCTCCTTACGGTGCTCGTCTGTCAGAAGGTCTGCTCCTTTTATGAAGAAAAGATCGTCTTGAACCGCGATCTGCTCTGCTTCTACGTCACGCTCCTCTTTATGGGCGCACTCGCCGGTGCTCTCGCACTCTTCCGCAGTCGTGCCTATCGGCGCGCCGCAGAAAGTGTAGTGCTGGTGCTGATCTCTGCCGAACTGCTCGTCTCGGGCATCTGCACGATCTGCTTCCTCGACGACGACGTTGTCTATTCCACGCGCGACTCCTTCCTCGACAACAAAAAGAAGTTTGAAGACAGCGCCGATTGGATCCTCGAAAACGACGACGGATTCTACCGCTTCGACAAGACCTTGCATCCGCTGATCAACACCCCGATGCTGCTCGGCATCCGCGGCTTCACCAATTCGACCTCCACGCTTAACCGTGAGACCATCGACTTTTTGCGCTACATGGGGCTTTCCTCCAAATCGCACTGGTCAAAGTATTACGGCGGCACCGCTCCGTTCGATTCCTTTATGGCGATGAAGTACGTGATCGCCGATCCCGAATACGACGTACCCGAGGGCTACATCCCGCGCTATGAGGGCAATGCTACCACCGTATACGAAAACCCACACGCGCTTTCGATCGCCTACGCGGTAAACGAGCGTGTAAAGGACGTACACCTTGCCTATCCCAAGAACTATGACGAGGCAATAGCAAACGGTGAGTATGCCCCCTTTGACGCCTACTATACGCCACCGGAGCGCATGAACGCCCTTGCGGGCGCGATGCTCGGCAAGGATGCGCCCGTGGAGCTGTTTTCGGCAGTGGAAAACATCGACCTGCGCGACACCAACCTCAATTATGCCTACACCACGGGACACGAGCTGTACAAACCCATCAACGCAGACAATTCCGCCTCGCTGTATTACGAATTTACCGCCGAGGTAAGCAATCAATACTATCTGTATATTCCCACCGATTATCCGCGTGAGGTCAGCGTACTGGTCAACGGCCGCGACTGCGGCACAGCGCTCGCCAATGAGACCGACCGTATGATCTCGCTTGGCTGGCACGACGAAGGCGACGACGTTTCCGTGGCGCTGACGCTCAAGGCAGACCGCGTATACATCCGTGCGGACGAGCCTCTGCTCTGGTACGTGAACACGCCTGTGTACGAGGAAAGCTTTACGGAGCTCGCCGAGTATCAGCTTGACCTTGACGAGTGGAGCGACACACGTTTTGTCGGCACGCTGACGCTTCCCGAGGACCGCACCACCGTATTCACCTCGATCCCTTACGACGCAAACTGGCGCGCATGGGTGGACGGTGAGGAGGTCGAGGTCTACAAGAATCTACAGGCACTGGTTGCCTTCGATGCCTCCGCAGGTACGCATGATATCGAGATCCGCTACGTGCCGAAGCAGTTGTATACCGGCATCGGTATCACCGCCGTGAGTGCGGCGGTACTGCTTGCTATTGTCTGCACAACTGCCGCAAAAAAGAAAAAAGCGATCCGTGCGGCGGCAATCGCCGAATCAATTGCTTCGCTGACCGAAGAAGCGCCCCCTGCCCCTGAAAACGACAATCCAGAAACGACAAAGGAAGAAAACTGATGTTTTACTATATTTCCGGAACCTTAGCCCTCCGCGAGGCAGGACTTTGCGTGATCGACTGCGGCGGCGTCGGCTACAAGCTGACGATCTCGCAGAATACGCTCTCCGAGCTCGACCGCGCCGCATCCCGTACCGACCGTGTCAAGCTCTACACCTATATGGCAGTGCGTGAGGATGACGTAGAGCTGTTCGGCTTTTACACCGAGGAGGAGCTCTCCACCTTCAAGCTTCTGCTCACCGTTTCGGGCATCGGTCCCAAGGCGGCGATGGGTGTCCTCTCGGCGTTCACGCCCGACGGGCTTGCCCGTGCCGTAACCACTGAGGACACCAAGGCGATCGCGCGTGCCAACGGCATCGGTACCAAGGGTGCCGCACGCATCGTACTGGAGTTGAAGGACAAACTCTCCTACGCGGGTGACACACCTGCGGTCACGGTCGGCACCACAGTCGCCGCACCGAAAAAGAGCAGTAAGCTTACCGAGGCGGCAGAGGCACTTGTGGCACTCGGCTACAGCCGTGCCGAGATAAACGGTGTGCTCTCCAAGATCGCGACCGACGGTATGGAATCGGGCGATATCATCCGTGCGGCTCTCGCACAGTTTATGAAATAAGGAGGAAACACGATGGACAGCTTTTACAGCGAAGACATGGACTTTGAAAATCGCATCGTAGAGACCTCCTACACCGCCATGGACGCGGAGACCGAGGTCTCCCTGCGTCCGAAAACGCTCGACGACTACGTCGGGCAGGCAAAGGCAAAGGACAATCTAAAGATCTACATTGATGCCGCCAAGATCCGCGGCGAAAGCCTGGATCACGTTTTGCTCTACGGCCCTCCCGGCCTCGGCAAGACCACACTTTCCAACATCATTGCATCCGAAATGGGCGTAAACATCCGCACTACCTCCGGCCCCGCCATCGAAAAGCAGGGCGACCTTGCCGCACTGCTCACCAACCTTTCGGAGGGCGACGTGCTCTTTATCGACGTGCTCCACCGCCTGCCGCGCACGGTCGAGGAGATCCTCTACCCCGCCATGGAGGACTACGCCCTCGATATCATCGTGGGCAAGGGTCCCTCGGCACGCTCGATCCGCATTCCGCTTGCGCGCTTCACCCTGATCGGCGCGACCACGCGCGCGGGACAGCTGACCACGCCGCTCCGCGACCGTTTCGGCGTTCTGCTCAAGCTCGAGTTGTACACCACCGAGGAACTGGCACAGATCGTCAAGCGCTCCGCCGAGATCCTGAACGTGGAAATGGAGGAATCGGGCGCAATCGAAATTGCATCGCGCAGTCGCGGCACACCGCGTATCGCCAACCGTCTCTTAAAGCGAGTGCGCGACTTTGCCACCGTCAAGGCGGAGGGCAAGATCACAGAGGGAGTCGCCAAGGAAGCACTTGCCGCACTGGAGATCGACGAGCTCGGTCTTGACAACACCGACCGCCGTATGCTCGAAGCCATCATCAAATTCTACGGCGGCGGCCCCGTCGGTCTTGATACCCTTGCTGCAACCGTCGGTGAGGAGGCCATCACCCTCGAGGACGTTTACGAGCCGTACCTGATGCAGATCGGCTATCTCTCGCGCACGCCGCGTGGCCGTTGCGTCACCCGCCTTGCCTATGAACATCTCGGCATCCCCTTTCCTACACAGCAAAAGGAGACGCCCTCGATGCAAATGACCTTTTTTGACAACGGTGAACAAGCATGAATGAGACCTTAAAGCAACTGTACGCGCGGAAGTCGGTGCGCGTATTCACAGAAAAGGAGATCTCCGCGGAAGATAAAGAGGCGATCCTGCGTGCGGCGGTGGAGGCACCGACCGCAGGCAATCAACAGCTCTATACCATCATCGACGTGACCGATCAAGGTTTAAAGGACAGGCTTGCGGTCAGTTGCGACAATCAGCCCTTTATCGCCACGGCGAAAATGGTGCTGATCTTCTGCGCCGACTGCAAAAAGTGGTACGATGCATTTCTCGATGCAGGCAGTGCGCCGCGTGATCTCGGCGTCGGCGACCTTCTGCTTGCCGTAAGCGACACGAATATCGCCGCACAGAATGCGGTGACCGCCGCCGAGAGCCTTGGCATCGGTTCCTGCTATATCGGCGACATCATGGAAAACTGCGAGATCCACCGCGAAACATTGCACCTTCCCAAATACGTATTTCCTGCCGCCATGCTGGTGTTTGGCTATCCGACCGAGCAACAAATGACGCGCCAAAAGCCCGAGCGTGCGGACATGCAGCACATCGTGCATGAAAACGGCTACCGCGAAATGGACGGTACGGAGCTACGCTCCCTGTTTGGCAAAAAGCCGCTCGGCAAGGCGTATACCGATTGGATGCAAGCGTTTTGCGACCGCAAGTACAACTCGGATTTCTCTCGGGAAATGACGCGATCGGTCGCAGAATATCTGAAGGATTTTCAATGAAAAAGGTTCTTGTGATCGGCTGTCCCGGCAGTGGCAAAAGCACCTTTGCCCGCGCGCTTGCCGAAAAAAACGACCTGCCCCTCTGTCACCTCGATATGCTCTACTGGAATGCCGACCGCACCACGGTGGAAAAAGACGTCTTCCATGAGCGACTGCAAGCCGTGCTTGCGACCGATGCGTGGATCATCGACGGCAACTACGGCGGCACGATGGAGATGCGCCTTGCGCTTTGCGACACGGTGTTTTTCCTCGACTATCCGACCGAGGTGTGCCTTGACGGCATCCGTGAGCGCCGCGGCAAGCCGCGCACCGATATGCCGTGGGTGGAAACCGAGGAAGACGAAGAGTTTCTTACCTTTATTAAAGAATACGCGCGCGAAAGCCGCCCGCAGGTGCTGGAACTTTTACAAAAGTACGCGGACAAGCACATTTTTATCTTTCACTCCCGTAAAGACGCGGAAGAATACCTGCAGACAATGTAAAAAAGAAGTCGTCTCAAAGACGACTTCTTTTTTACACTTATCCGAATAAAGGCGTGGAGAAATAGCGTTCGGCGGTGTCAGGGAGAACGGTGACGACCGTTTTACCCTTACCGAGCACCTTGGCAAGCTTTATGGCGGCGGCAACGTTCGTTCCGCTGGAAATGCCGCAGAGGATGCCCTCTTTGGCGGCGAGATCCTTGGAGGTCTGTATAGCCTCCTCATCCTTGATGATGCAGATATCCTCGTAAATGCTTTGATTGAGGATCGCAGGGATGACACCGTCGCCGATGCCCATCTGCACGTGCGTGCCGATGGAGCCGCCCGACAGAATTGCCGCGTTTTCGGGCTCGACTGCCCAGATCCTGATATCAGGATTGTACTTTTTCAGTGTTTCGCCGATACCCGTGATAGTACCGCCCGTACCGATGCCCGAGCAAAAGCCGTGGATGGGGCCGTTCACCTGTTCGATGATCTCCATGCCCGTCTGCTCACGCTGGATCTCGGGATTTGCGGGATTTTCAAACTGCTGCGGCACAAAAACGTTGGGGTCCTCCGCCTGCATTTTCAAAGCAAGATTCAGGCACTCCTCAATGCACGCGCCGATATTGCCCGCATCGTGCACCAGAATGACCTCGGCACCGTACTGGTTGACGAGTTTTCTGCGCTCCTCGCTGACCGAGTCGGGCATGATGATCTTGGTCTTGTAGCCGAACACCGCGCCCACAAGCGAAAGTCCGATACCCTGGTTGCCGCTAGTCGGCTCGACGATGACCGTGTTTTCGTGGATCTTTCCCACCGCCTGCGCGGCCTTGATCATATTATAAGCGGTGCGCGTTTTGATGGAGCCGCCCACGTTCAACCCCTCAAATTTGACCAGAACGTCTGCGCTGTCCGCGCCCACCATCTTTTGCAGTCGGATCATGGGCGTGTTTCCCATGGCCTCCAGAATGTTGTTGTATATCATAGTAATACCTCAAATGCTTCAATAGTACAATAATAGCATATTCAGCAAGGTTATTCAATGCTTTTTTATAAATTACAAAAAAGCATCCGCCATGAAGGCGGATGCTTTTCAAATAGCAATAGCATCTTCTATAATATCGCGGATGTGTTCGCGGCACACTTCGCTTGCGTTGACAGTGTCCCGAAAGGAGACTGCCCGCGCACGGTCGGTAAAAACGTCCCGCACAGTAAAGAGTTCTTCCCCGCTTACCGCATCCAAAAAAACGAATCCGTATACCCTGATATCTCCGATCTCCTCCTCGCAAAGCTCGCATCTTATCATTTTTCCATCCCCTCGATTTCCATATACTGGAATTATTATACTTCCAAAAACTGGGTTTGTCAATAGAAATGGATAAAATTTCCAATGCTAAGTAAAAGAAAAGACCGCAAAGCGGTCTTTTCTTTTTTTACTGACGGATAGTAATACCGAGTTGACGCTCCATATTGCCAAGGATCTTCTTGGCTGCCTTGTCCGCTTCCTCAACGGTGAGGGTACGGTCTGCCGCACGAAGAATGATGCGGAAGGTAACACTCTTCTTGCCCTCGCCGATCTGTGTGCCGCGGTAGATGTCAACCAGTTTGACGTCCTCAAGCAGCTTCACACCGCTGGTGTACATGACCTTTTCGATCGCACCGACCTCGAGCGCCTCGTCGCATACGAACGAGAAGTCACGGGAGGATGCGGGGAACTTAGGCAGGTGCTTGTACTCGGGATCTGCGCCGCGGTTCGCAAACAGCGTGGGCATGTCGATCTCTGCCACGAATACGGGCATATCCATGTCGTAGTTTGCGGCTATGGTCGGATGGATCTGACCCATGGTACCGAGCTTGGTGCCGTCTGCCAGCACGATGTTGGCACATCTGCCGGGATGGTAGGACGGATTTGCGGTATCCTTGACGTACTCGACCTTGATGCGCGCATACTTTGCAACGGTCTCGCAATACTGCTTCATGGTGAAGAAGTCGCCTCTGCCGTAGAAGCCAAGGGTGAGAACCTTACGCTCATCGGGAAGCTTACCCTCCTCGGTGGGCGTATAGGTGGTTGCGATCTCGTAGAGACCGACCTTTTCGTTGGAGTAATTTGCATTTCGTGCCAGCACCTCCATAATGGACGGCAGTGCGGTGGTACGCATAACGCTGGTATCCTCGCCGAGCGGATTGGAGATCACGATAGAGTTTCTCTTCGCATCTTCTGCGGGGAGACCGATCTTATCATAATACTTGGGGGAGATGAACGAGAAGGTGCAGATCTCGTCAAGACCGATGCCAAGCAGAAGCTTGTGCATACCGACCTCAAAATTCTGCGATACGCTTCTCTGTCCCTGCGTCATGCTACCCGAGATACCCGTGGACTCGATCTCATTGTAGCCGTAGATGCGGACAACTTCCTCTGCGAGGTCCTGCATGCCCTCCACGTCCTCACGGTAGGAGGGTACGGTAACGGTGTCGCCGTCGAGCTTGAAGTCCAGTTTTGCAAGCGTGTCACGCATGAACTGCTCGGAGGCGTTGATGCCGAGGAACTTATTGATGCGCTCGGACTCAAGCTTGATGGTGTGTGCTTCTTTCTTACCGGGATATACGTCTACGATGCCGCTGACGACCTCGCCTGCGCCGAGCAGGTTGACAAGCTCGCAAGCACGCTCCAGTGCCGCATAGGTGTTCTCGCGATCAAGTCCCTTTTCAAAGCGACCCGAAGACTCGGTACGCATACCGAGCTTGCGCGAGGTAATACGGATAGATGCACCGTAAAAGTTTGCGGACTCGAAAACGACGGTCTTGGTGTCGTCGGTGATCTCGGAGTTTGCGCCGCCCATAACGCCTGCAAGGGCAACCGCCTTCTTGTCGTCAGCGATGACAAGCATGCCCTCTTCGAGCACGTGGTCCTTGTCGTCGAGCGACTTGAAGTTCTCGTCCTTCGCCGCAGTGCGAACGGTGATGGCACTGCCGTCGATACAAGCGTAGTCAAATGCGTGCATCGGCTGACCGTACTCCAGCATGACGTAGTTGGTAATGTCAACGATATTGTTGATTGGGCGTACACCTGCCGCGCGCAGACGCATACGCATCCAGAGCGGTGAGGGCTCGATCTTGACGTTCTTGACAACGCGCGCGGTGTAGCGGGGGCAAAGGTCGGGCGCGTCGATCTTGACCTTCAGGTATTCGGAAATATCGCCGCCTGCCTCCTTGACAGAGGGAGTGGGAACGTTCAGTGCACGGTCAAAGGAAGCCGCGGTCTCGCGTGCGAGACCGATGACCGAAAGACAGTCGGGGCGGTTGGGCGTGATCTCAAATTCGACCACGCTGTCCGAAAGCATCAGCACCTCGCGGATGTCGGTGCCGATCTTTTCCTCGTAGGCTACATCCATGATAAAGATGCCGTCCTCTGCCGCATTCGGCATATCGTGCGTGGTGAGACCGAGCTCGCCAATGGAGCACAGCATACCGTTCGACTCCACGCCGCGGAGCTTGCCGGGCTTGATCACAACGCCGCCGGGCAGTTTGGAATACGCCTTGGCAACGGGAATGATCGCACCCTCAAAAATATTCTGTGCGCCCGTAACGATCTGTACGGGTGCGCCCTCTCCGACGTCTACGGAACAGATCTGCAAATGGTCAGAGTTTTCATGCTTTGCAATGGTGAGGATCTTACCGACGACAACGTTGTCAATATCCTCGCCGAGAACCTCAAAGCCCTCTACCTTGGAGCCGGTATCGGTCATGCGGTCGCAATATGCCTTGTTTTCAATGTCGCTGACGTCTACAAAATCCGCCAGCCAGTTTCTCGAAAGATTCATCTACCGCACCTCCTTAACCAAGCTGTTTCAAGAAACGAACGTCGTTCTCATAGAGATTACGCATGTCGTCAATGTTGTACTTGCGCATAACGATACGCTCGATACCCATACCAAAGGCAAAGCCGCTGTATACGTCGGGATCAATGCCGCATCCGCGAAGCACGTTGGGGTGCACCATACCTGCGCCGAGGATCTCGATCCAGCCCTCGCCCTTGCAAAGGCTGCAGCCCTTACCGCCGCAGACAAAGCAGGAAACGTCAACCTCAGCCGACGGCTCGGTGAACGGGAAATGGTGGGGACGGAAGCGGATCTTGGTGTCGTCGCCGAACATCTTCTTTGCAAAAAGCTCGAGCGTGCCCTTGAGGTCGCCCATGGTGATGCCCTTGTCTACAACGAGACCCTCGAGCTGATGGAACAGCGGCGAGTGCGTTGCGTCTACGGCGTCCGAACGGTATACTCTGCCGGGAGAGATGATGCGAAGCGGAGGCTTCTTCTGCTCCATGGCGCGGATCTGCATCGGCGAGGTCTGCGAACGCAGCAGGATGTTGTCGGTGATGTAGAAGGTGTCCTGCGTGTCTCTTGCAGGATGGTTTTCGGGAATGTTGAGTGCCTGGAAGTTATAGTAGTCGTACTCGACCTCGGGTCCCTCAACGATCTCAAAGCCGAGACCGATAAAGATGTCCTCAAGCTCAGTCTGCACCTGCGAAAGCGGATGGCGGCTGCCAACGGTCACAGGCTCGACGGGCATCGTAACGTCTACGTTCTCCTCAAGCAGCTTCTTTGCCATTGCATCCGCAGCGGCAGAAGCCTTCTTTTCCTCAATGAGGTTTTCGATATAAGCGCGCACCTCGTTGGCAAGCTGGCCAACGATCGGACGCTCCTCTGCGGACAGCTGTCCCATGCCGCGGAGCACGGCGGTCAACTCACCCTTTTTGCCGAGATACTGCACACGGATAGCTTCGAGATCGGCATTGGCCTCTCCGAGCTTTGCGGCCGCTTCGGCTTTGATTTTTTCAAGCATTTCCTTCAAAGTGAAACGCCTCCTTTTGTTTTATATATAATTTATTTATTCACATAGAGTCATGATAGCATAAATCAAGCAAAAATGCAAGTTTTTTCTGCTTATAATTCGGAATTGTATCCCTCTGCCGAAAAGGATCCTCCCCTGCTCTGCAAGCGAAATTCCCGCGGCGTTGCCCCGTAGCGTTTTTTGAACGCCGCAAAAAAGTTGGAAAAATCAGCAAAGCCGCAAGAGTAGCATATCTCCGTAACGGGAATCCCCGTGCGCTCCAGCATCTTCTCTGCCAAAGAAAAGCGAAGTCCGAGTATATACTCTTTAAAGGTCACCCCGAAATACGTCTTAAACCGATTGCTGAAATAATTTGGCGAATAGTGAGCAAGCCTTGCTGCCTCTGCCAGGGTAACATTTTCCCGAAAGTGATTCTGCACGTAGAGGATCGCGCGTTGCATCTGCGCATCCTTGATAGGCAAAGGCTCGGGCGCGGACAAAAGCACCAGCTTGCCGAGCAAACAATCCAAAGCGGCGACCAGATACGGAACATATTCATTTTTTACCATGTCGTCCAGCAGCGTTTGTACAAAGTTTAGTTCCGCACCGTAAAGCCGTATGACAGAGTGCGGCTCCTCGCAGAACAAGCGGCATAAAAAGTCCGCATTGCAAACGTCTGCGGCAAACATCAGATTGACGATCTCGGTATCCTCGGTAAACGTGATGCGGTGAAAGCTACTGGGACTCATCAAAAACAAATTGCCACACCGAATGGGATATGCGATCCCGTCGATGGTGTAGGTTCCCCCGCCGCGCACGATCAGCTCCAGTTCGTAAAACTCATGCCAATGTTCTTCTACGTTTCCGGCAAGGCATTTGCGGGATACGTCCACAAAATCGTTTTTAATCCAATGTTCTTTTTGCAATCGCTCCGTTACCATGTTTTTCACCTCTTTATATAGAGTATTCTACATGTTTTTTTCGGGCTTAGCAATAGGAACAGAATAATAATCTGTAAAAATACCACTTTTTTCTTTGCTTTTTGAATAGGCGCCGCCATGCACTTTTTGTATAATGGAAGCAAGGTGGTGAACACTGTGCAAAAAAGAAATATAGCCCCCTCGCTGATCTGCACGGATCTCTGTAATATCCGTGCGGAAGTAAAGGCACTGGAAGAGATCGGATGCACGATGCTGCACGTAGACGTTATGGACGGCATCTTCAGCCCCGATATGCCGCTCGGCATCGGTACGGTCAAGGCGCTCCGCGATATATGCGGCATGACTCTGGACGTGCATCTGATGTCCGTAAATAATCCCCCGTACGTTGACTTGCTACTGCAATGCGGGATCGACCGTCTCTGCTTTCATCCCGAAACCGAGGCGCGCCCCTCCATTCTGCTTAGAAAAATCCGTGCGGCAGGCGTTCGTGCAGGACTCGCCATCAGTCCCGAGATCGGAATCGGGAGCATAGAATATCTGCTCCCGCTTTGTGACTTTGTTTTGCTGATGCGGATCGATGCAGGCTACGCACATCTGGACGGGCAATGCATATATCCGCAAACGGAAGAAAAGATCCTGTTGCTGCAAGCATATGCAAAAAAATACGGCCTGGATCCGGAGATAGAAGCTGACGGCAGGATCGGCTTTGCCGAAACCGAAGCTTTGGCACGGCTCGGCGTGCATACGTTTGTCAGCGGTACCAAGGGGATCTTCTCTCCGGACGGCACGCGGGAAGAAAACCTGCGGCGGTTGCAGGACATATTACAAAAGGCTGAGGAGAAATATAATGTATAAAAACTATGCAGAAACGGTTCTTGCGGAATGTAAAACTGCATTGTTATCCGTAAACGAAGCGGACACCGAACGGCTGATTGGCATGCTACTTTCGGCACGCCGCGTGTTTTTCGTGGGTGTCGGCCGCGTTTTGCTCTCCCTGCAAGCGATTGCAAAGCGGTTGGCACACATCGGCATCGAAACGCATATCGTCGGTGAGATCACCGAGCCTGCTATCGGCAAGGGGGATCTTCTCGTGGCGGCTTCCGGCAGCGGCGAATCCATCCTCCCGCGGGAAATTGCAAAAAAGGCAAAAAGCCTCGGTGCGGCAGTCGTGATGATCGGTTCCAATCCGCAAAGCACGCTCGCCGCAACGGCAGATTTTTTACTCCGTGTTCCCACGGGTACAAAGCTGCACCGTGACGACGAGATCCCCTCCGCGCAGATCATGACCAGCCTTTTTGAGCAATTTTTGCTTTTGTACGGAGACATTCTCGCCAAAATGATCGTCGATCGCAAGCATATCGATATTGCGATGCTTTGGGATCGCCATGCAAATCTGGAATAACGGAAAAACCATGAATATAGTATCCTTTGGAGAGATCGTATGGGACGTACACGGTGAAGATCACCGTCTTGGCGGCGCACCGCTGAATTTTGCCGTGCATGCGGCAGCACTCGGAAACAAAGCTTGGATCGTTTCTGCGGTGGGAAAGGACGCGCTCGGCGATGCCGCTGTTGAACGTGCCAAACGCTTTCACCTTCAAACCGAATATATTGCAAGAGCACCGCTTGGAACAGCCAAATGCGTTGTAACGTTCAGCCGTGACGGATATCCGCATTATACGCACGATGAAATTGCCGCGTTTGACCGTATTCCCCTTCCGGACATCCGCTTCCCCGTTGATGCACTTGCCTTTGGAACGTTTGCCTTGCGAAAAGAGTCCAACCGCGCAGTGTTGCAACAACTCCTACGTACAGTTTCCTGTAGGCATATCTTTACCGACCTGAATCTGCGCGCCCCGTATTATACGAAAGAGACCGTCGAGCTTTGCCTTTGCACGGCATCCATCTGCAAGATCAGCGAGGAGGAGCTCCCCGCAGTTTGCGCTTGCGCACTCGGCACGTACTCCTATGCCGAGGATGCCGCACACCGACTTTGTGCACGGTATAAAAACATTCATGTGTTGCTCGTCACACTGGGGGAAAAAGGTGCTTTCTGCTTTGATGCCCGTACCAACTCATTTTTCCGTTGCGTGGCAACGCCCACCGTCGCGGTATCCACCGTCGGCGCAGGCGATGCCTTTTCCGCAGCATTCCTTTCACACTACCTGCGCGGCTACCCGATAGATGCCTGCCTTGCTTTGGCCGCAGACGTCAGCGCGGTGGTATGTGGCAGCGCAGATGCCTTTTCCGAAGAAACAGAGAAAAAGATCAAGCAATTACAGACAAGGAGGTCCTGACATGCGGCTCCGTATACAAAAAAGATTTCTGGTATTCCCTGTGAACCATTCCACAGCCTACAAACGCCTGAGGTTGACCGAGGACGGCAAGGAGCTTTATGCCATCAACATCAAGCTGGACAGCATAGCCCCCGATTTTTATGCGTATATCGACGTTGCCCGCTTTGCAGGGCGGGAGCTTACGCTGTCCGTTTCTCCGCAGATGGAGCTGCAGCTTCGGGAGGCAGATACGATCGATCTCCCCGACCTGTATGCGGAGCCCCTGCGGCCGCAAGTACATTTCACGGCAAAAAACGGCTGGCTGAACGATCCCAACGGTCTATGCTATCTGAACGGCGAATACCATATGTTCTTTCAGTACAATCCTGCGGGCATAGAATGGCAAAATATGCATTGGGGACACGCCGTCAGCCGCGACCTTGTGCATTGGGAGGAGCGGAACGTTGCTCTTTTCCCCGATGAAACAGGAGATAAGTTTTCGGGCTGTGCCATTGTGGACGAGCAGAATCTGCTCGGGCTGAACACGGAAGCACAAAAGGCGGCGATCTTGTACTACACCGCCACGCGCCCCTTTGCGCAATGGATGGCGGTATCCACCGACGGATTCCGCACTATCCGCAAATATAAGGAAGAAGCGATCCTGCCGCGGGAATTTAAAGGAGACCGCGATCCGAAGATCATTTTTTGCGAGGAGCTCAGCTGTTACGTTATGGCGCTCTATCTCCACGACAACGACTATGCTTTCTATCGGTCGAACGATCTCGTGCATTGGGAAAAATTCTTCACCTATACGCTGGTGGGAGAAATAGAATTTCCCGATATCCTCCCCTTCAAATCCCAAACAGGCAAGACGAAATACATCGTGACCTCCAACACCGATCACTACGTTGTGATGGAGGTTGAAAACGGCAATTTCGTCATCAAGGAAGGGCTCAAAGCTCTGTTTTACGGCAGTAAGAACCATTCTCCGATCTCCTTTTGGGGTGTGCCCGACGGCAGATGCATCCGTGCAGTCTGGCACAATTACGGAAACGCTATGTACAGCGAACGATTCCGCGGCGAGCTGATCGCGCTGGAATATACCATGGAGGAGCACGGCGGAAAATGCTATCTCTCCGCCAGCCCCGTGCGGGAAATGGAAAGCCTGTACTGCCATTCGGAAATACGAAATGACCTCACCGTAACGGCAGAAAGCATCCGGATCCCGCTTTTGGACGCACCGTATCTGATCCGTATTTCGGGAGAGGCGCTCTGCGATGCCGTGATCGAAGTGAAGCTTTTCGGACGTGTGCTCACCCTTGACCTTGCTAAAAACGAGCTCCGTTTTCCCTGGCGCGGTACGCAGGTCTGCCCGCTCTGTGTCGTCGGCGACACGCTGAACGTAACGATCCTTATAGATCGCCTCGGCTTTGAGATCTATGCAGACGGCGGCAAGAGTTGCATGTACTGCATTACCGAAAACGCGATTCCCGACCGGAATCTTCCTTACGCAGAGTTCACAGCCAAAAACGGCGGCTACACCTTCACCTCTCTGGAATTACACGCACTGCACTCCATCTGGCAAAAAAACGAGTAAAAGAAAGGAAACAAAGTATGAAAAGATTCTTCCTGCTCCTTATCTTCTCCCTCTTGCTCTCCTTCACCGTCCTTGCGGGAAGCGGTGATCTAAACTGTGACGGCAAGGAAAACTTAATAGACGTACTCCACGTACTCAAGGCTACCATGACAGATTCGGCCGAGGAAGCCACCGATCTCGACGGCGACGGAAAAACGGCAATCAGCGACGTCCTCTACCTGCTTCGCCGCGTACTGAACCGCCCCGCTCCCGTCGGAATGACCGATATCTCGCAAGCATTGACCTTTACGCCTAAAAACGTTTCCTGGAGCTATACCGACGGCGTGCTTACGCTGAACAGCATCTCCTACAACAGTGACGGCTTCGGCATGAGCGATATCTATATTCCGAGCGGTACCGCGTTTGAACTGGAAGCAACCATGCAGATCCTCGAAGGCAATTGCGGCGGCATCACCTTTGGCGTGTGCGCACCCGAGGTGCCGACTCTTGCGTGGTACTGCGTCAACGTGGACAAAGGCGCAAAGAATACACGCCTGTTTGCCAACGGCACGGGTACGGTCGGCGCAGGCACCGCCACGCAAAGACGGCTCACCGATGCCGAGCTTGCCAAGGATACCTACACACTTCGCGTTGCCGTTACGGAAAGAGGCAGGATCTCCTTTTATCTGGACGGCGGCTTTGTTGCCGCTTATGACGAGGCGGATCTTTCGGGCGGCTACGTCGGCTTCAATGCCTTCCGAAGCCACGTTGCCTTTAAAAACATCTCCCTTCGTGTCGGCGAATGCGCGCTTCCTTCCGTCTCGCCGATCCATACCGTAGACGGGAACTGGCGCTTTGCGGGCGGCACGCTTACCGCAAGCAATGCCAACGCCGCCGACCGCTTTGCCATGACCGACGTATACGTGCCGCGTAAAACGCCCTTCTCCGTGGAAGCAACGCTTGAGGTACTCGGAGGCAGAAAAACAGGTGCGATCCTCTTTGGTGTCACCGATCCCGACACCCCCTCTGCGGGCTGGTACGGTGCCAACGTTGCCGTTGCGGAAAATGTGGCACGTTTGTTCAGCGTAAAAACGGGCACGTTTGCCAACGGTGCAGACACCAATCACGCACTCACCGAGGCACAACTTTCGCAGACCGAATTTGCCATGCGTCTTACCGTGGATGCAGACGGTACCGTGCGCTACTACCTCGATAACATATGCATCTTCGAGCGCACCGAGTCCGACTTCGCAGGCGGTTACATCGGCTTTAATACCTACCGTTCCTCGGTCGCTTTCCGCGACATCGTGATCACGGTGGATGGCAAAGTGATCCCGCTCGCAAGCGATACTTCCCTCACTGCAGGCGATCGGCAGTTCCCGCTCTCTGCCGCCGCGGTATCACAAACGGTCGATCTCGGCGCATACGACGGTGAAGTCACGCTGACACTCCCCGACGGATACACGGCAAGGCTCGGCAACACAAAGCTTGCAGGAGGCAAATATACCTTTACGCCCGACATCGGCAGAACACGCCTTGCGATCGACCTGCGCGACCGGTACGCCCGCAAGACCACAACTACGATTACACTTTGGCGTGACATCCCTACAGAGCTTATCTACACAGACACCTACCGTCCGAAACTGCACGTCACGCCGCCCATAAATTTCATGAATGATCCAAACGGCCTGCACTATAACGCGCAAACGGGAGAATACCACGCCTATTACCAATGGAATCCCACGCAGTTACGCATGGGTAATCAGGTCTGGGGACACGCAGTTTCCAAAGACCTTTTACATTGGACGGATCACGGGATCGCGATTGACCGCCCTGCGGACGGCGATGCGATCTACAGCGGCTGTGCAGTGATAGATCGCGAAAACACGAGCGGTCTCTTCGACGAAAGCGTAGCGCCCGACAACCGCGTCGTTGCACTCTATACGGTTACGAATCCCTTCCGCCAGGAGATCGCCTATTCCACCGACGGCGGCTATACCTTCACCAAATACAGCGGCAATCCGGTGATCGCCTCCTCGCCGTATTTTGCAAATTTCCGCGACCCCAAGGTGCTTTGGATCGAGGAAAAGCAACTCTGGTTGATGGCGATCGCGGGCGGTCCCTTTGCGCTGTACACCTCGCCCGACCTGATCCAATGGACGTCGCAGGGCGTGATGACCTATGCGGACGGCACCGTGATCGAAAGCGAATTTCCCGCCCTGCTCCATCTGCCGCTCGACGGAGATACATCCAATAAAAAATACGTCTATATCGGTGACGGCGACTTCTACGTCGTAGGTGACCTCGTGTGGGAGGGCGACTCCGTCCGCTTTGTCCCCACGCAGGAAAAAGTGGCACCGCTCTTTTACTCGGATGCCAATCACGCTACGCAGGACTTCTACAACGATCCCGCAGGGCGCACGCTCCTCATGAGTTGGATGCGCGATCAGACCTCCGCATTCCGGCTGGAGGACAAATACTGGCACGGAATCCTTTCCATGCCCTGCGAAACCGCACTTGTGACCGAAAACGGCAAAGCAGTACTCCACTTTTCTCCCATTGAGGAGTTGGAGCAGGCAAAAGCCGACGTGCTCTGCAACGTATCCGACATTACGCTCACAAACGAAGCGCTTGCAATCGAAAACGCAAACGCATTGTACGCACTTTTCGACTTGAAGGCACGCCTTCATGACGGAGCAAGCCTTACGCTCGGTATGCGTGAGGGTGACGGCTGTCAAACGGCGATACGGCTTGAATATCTTTCAGACTCTGCGGTTCGTGTCACGTTGGATGCAAAGGCCTCCGGTGCGATCGTGCGCGGGGCGCATTCCGTTACCGTGCAGACCGATGCAGACGGCTTCGTATCCCTTTGCACGGTGCTGGACAATTCCGTGATCGAAGCCTTCACCTCGGACGGTAGGGTGTTTGCCGACTTTATCTTCCCGCCGAAGAGCGCCGACGGCTTTTCACTGACCGCCATCGGCACCGCAGAGATCGCCGACTTCTCTGCACATACCCTGCAATAGAGCAAGCTTTCCCGAAGGATGGACGCCCATCCTTCGGGAAAGTTTTTTCTTGACGAATATGGAGAAATATGGGATAATGGTATTAGAAATGTGAACAAAACTGCGACCAACCGTGTTTTTTTACGATATATACTATAGAAGACCATTCGGAAAGGAGTGTTTTTATGACCAAACGCAATTCTGTTATCCTGCTTCTCGCACTCGCGCTTCTGCTCGTCGCCTGCGGCGAGGTCGAGCCGCCTGTGGAAACGGAAGCTCCCATCCCCACCTATCCGATCACGGAGTTGTTCTTTCCGACGGGAAACGAGCAGTTTTCGGATATGAACGCAAGCGTCCTTTCCCTTGCCGTTGCCGAGGATAACCCCAATTACACCGCGGTGGACGGCGTGATCTTTACCAAAGGTCTGCAAACACTCGTTGCCTTTCCGCGTGGGCGGTCGGGGCACTATGACATTCCCGCAGGCACGCTGATCATCGGGGAAAACGCATTTGCAAACTGTAAGATCGAAAGCGTATACCTCCCCGACAGCGTGCAAAAACTGTCAGAGGGCGCGTTTGCGGGCTGCATGGGGCTCACCGAGCTCTCTCTGCCCCGCACGCTGACCGCCGTTGGCACCACGCTCCCGCACAGCACGATCACACCCGAATACCCGATCGGCGGTATCACCCTCCGCGTGCGCGGCGGCAACGTGGGCATCCCCGACCCGTCGGGAAATCTTGCCAAGATCTTTCCCGAACTGAACGAGCATGAGATCGTGGAGTACGGCGCGGGAAAGAATACGCTCGGCATGTCCTACGTGCAACGCAACCGCTACGGCTTTTGCGGCTATGAGGGCACGGATGAGGTCTACACGACCTACTCTGCGACATACCTTGCCGAGGGTGGAAACGTCCCCGTACCCCTGGGCTATAGCGGTGTCGCCGAGGGCGACTTTTACATGACAAAGCGCCCCATTACGGCATTTACCTTCCCAATGGATGCGGAGCTTGAGGACATCCTTTCCTACAACGTACCGCTGGACAGTCTGCGCCGCACGCTGACCGACCTGCATATTGAGGACGTCAAGCACGCACGTTTTATCTCGATTGACGGCGTGGTCTTCACCCCTGACAGAAGAACGCTCGTTGCTTTTCCCGTTGGCAGGAGCGGGCACTATACCGTGCCCGAGTGTGTGGAGCACATCGGCGAGCGCGCATTCTTCTGCACGTCGCTGACAAGCATCTCTTTCCCAAGCGGCATGCAAAGCATCCACGAAAACGCCTTCGGCAACCGCTACGAAATGCCCAAACAGACGCTCGCGCTGCATTTCCCTTTTGAAACAGAGAAAGCAAGCGCCATGCTCGACGGCGTATACGGCAATTACGAATCCGTATGCCGCACGCTTAAAAAGATCTCTGCCGAGGAGGTCTCGGTCACCGTTCTGCGCAAGCATTCTCTCGGCTCGGAGTTGCAGCTGACGGTGGGCGACTACGTCAAGACCTTCAAAGAGCACAATTCCTTTGATGCACCGCCGACCGCCACGGTCGCGGACCTCACGGGTGACGGATATCCCGACGTGATACTGACCTTTGTAAACGGCGGCACGGTGCATTGGTCGCACGCCCGGGTATTTGACGGCGTGACCCTTGCCGAGTACGACGTGGACTACAACGGCGTGTGGGCAAGCTTTTCCTCCACCGCCGATGCCGATGCCTTCCGCTTGACGGTCGGCGAAGATACGTACACCATTGAGAAGAGCATTTTCGGCAACAAAGAGCCCCTGTTTGACTACGTGGTCACACAGAATTTCTACTACGATTCCATCGAAAACGGTGTTCTACACCGCTCCCTCCCCTGTCAGCTTGGAGAAACGACCTTCTACGGCTCGATCGAGATTGATTTTGCCTTTGCGGACGGAAAGTTTTCCCCCGTTTCTACCGAATTTGTGATTTCCGAATAGAAAGGAGCATACCATGCGTAAACTGTTCACTTGCATTCTCATCCTCGCGCTGTTGCTTGTCTCCTGCGGCGAGACAGTGCCTCCCGTGACAACGGAGATACCCGCGACCACCGCAGCGCCCGAGACTACCGCGGCACCCGAGACCTCAGCGATCCCCGAGACCACCGCCCCCGAAACGACTGCGGTGACCGAGCCGCCTGCACCGATTCTGCAGGTCGCCTTTGAAGAGGCAGACAAGATCGAAAAGCAGGCAAAGGATCACTTTTACGGCGGCAACTTCAATTTTAAGCATTCCATTGCGTATACACGCGTGCTTTCGGATGCACCGGGTGCCACCGCGCTGAACGAAAAGATCCGCTTGCTCTACGCACCGATGGTGGAAAAGCTCCGTAGCGACAAAGAGGCCAACGAGCTGTACCGTATCGGCTACAACGCCGCATACACAGGCAAGGACTATCACACCCTGATGTTCCACTATACCGAATTCGGCGGCTGGCAGTACTCCGAGGGCGGCACGACCCAGCGTTTCTTCTACTATGACGGCTTAAACGACCGCGAACTGACCGTGGACGAGTATCTTGCCTCGATGGATGTCGACAAAGAAGCGGCACTTTCGGGCGCACTCTGGTCCTATGACCTTGCGCGCGCGGGCTACACCGCCGACTACGGCGGAGAAATGACCGACCACGGTGCAGACGTAAACTTCCGTCTGCCGGGCGATACCGAGATCCTTGGCGCGACTGCGGAAAACGTGCTTTATTTTCAGCGGTTTACCAAGTTCGCAGACTCGGTGAAGCTGGACGGCGCCCTTGTTCAGCCCGAGACCGTTATCCTTTATTTCAGTGGTTCTATGTACACGACCAACACCTTTACCGTAACACTGGACCGCGAAACGCTGGAACCCATCCGTCCGAACTATGAGGCCGTGGTTGCGCTCACCGCAGCGGACACCGACCGCATCGAGATCCTGTTTGAGGGCGGGAAGATCGTCAGCGCGACCGCTCCTGCGGCATTTGCCGACAACCGCATCACCGTAAAGGCACATAAGGTGTGCATCCCGTACTTTGCAGAGCTGAACGATGCTCTGCTCTCGGTCAACGGCGGCGTACCGAAGCGCTGGAGCAGCGCGGGCGACGTCTTCGACTTTTACTATGACGGCTACACAGCGTACGACAAGTTGGAAAGCATCGTGCTCTACATTGACCCTGCGGATGCGCCTCCCATTGCGGATGCGTGCAACTATATCCGTGATGCCTATAACGTCTATAGTGGCGGCATACTCGGCAAGCAGTCGATCACCTATCCGCGTTTGACAACGGGTACAGCGGCGGCAGAGGCATTCAATCAGACGATCGCCGCCGACTACGATCCCATCATCCGCGAGTTGGAAAAGGGCGACGACTACAAGATCTACAACGTTTCCTATGATTTTGCCTATGCAGACGGCGCTATGGCGATCACCGTGGACAGTCATATCGGCAGACAGGGTACCGAGGGAGGCAGTGGCCGCAAGACGTACTACTTTGACGTTGCAAACGACCGTGCGCTGACAATGGACGAATACGCGGCGCGCATGGGTGTGAACATCGAAAAAGCCAAGAACGGCGCACTGTGGTCATATGACCTCGGCAGTGCGGGTTACGGCACGGGGGAAGCCACGTACAGCGAAATGCTCGGCGGCGAGGCGGTCACGCAAAACAAGAACACATTCTACTTCCAGAAACTCGGCGGCTTTGATCAGTCGGTCGTACTCAACGGCATCGGTGTGAACACGGACACCGTCACGCTCTACCTTTCGGGACACGCATACGTTGCGACCATTTTTACAGTCGAGCTTGACCGCACCTCCCTGCTCCCCGTCCGTCCGAATTACTGCATGACCGTTGATACGGACAAAGCGCAAGAGGGCGATCTTCTCCTGACCTTTGCAGACGGCGCACTTGCGAGTGCGACGCTTCCAAAGGGTGTGCGCGAGGTATCGGTTTCGGCATCACTGATCTGCATCATCGCCGACATCCCCTTTGCCACAGATTCCTTTACGGTCAACGGCGAAAAATGGGGGCTTGGCTACGGTGCAAGCTGGGATGAGGGCACATATACCTACACGTTCCATTTAGACCCGTATTCTCCTGCGGATACGCTGAAGACGATTGCAATTGCAACAAGATAAGCAAAAGGCGGTTGCCGATGGCACCCCCCTTTTCCTATATATTTTAACCTACGCGGAATGTGAGTGTACGTGTCCAGGTTGCACCGATCTCCGCCTTTTCAATGCCGAGCTTGTGCTCCCAGACGTGGTCGGTGTCGGTGAGGTCACTCGTTCCGCACCACGGCTCGATGCTTAAGATCTGCATCTTATCGGGCACGCCCCAGATACACATGTACGGGAAGTCCTTGATGCCCATTTCCACAAATCTGCCCGACTTTTTGGACAGAAGCGTGATGGTATCTGCCTTGACATTCGAAAACAGTTTCGGATCGTCGTTGAAGAACTTTTCACCAACGAACATATCCGTACCGTTTTCAAGTTCTACGGGCGTTGTCTTGCCCGTCAGAAGACGGGTACCCGCCTCAGTCTCAGTACGAAGCATCTGCTGTGGCGGGTCAAAGCGGAGCACGTAGTCGTCACCGCTCTCGCCAAGTTCGATCGGGCAGTAGAAGCCGGGGTGTGCGCCCAGGCAGAAGTACATGTCCTTGTTATCCTTATTGACAACGTCAAAGCGTTGCTCCAAAACGTCACCCTGTAGCACAAAGGTCACACGGAACAAAAACTCATAGGGAAAATAGAAGCGCGTATCATCGTTTGCCGCAAGTTCCAGCACCAGCTTTTCTGCGCTGACCTCTGCCGCGGTAAACTCCATATCTTTTGCAAAGCCGTGCATGGTTGCGGGATATACCTTGCCACCGACGATGATGCGATCGTGCGCGATACGACCGGGATTGGGGAACAGGAGAATGGAACGGTTGTTCCAGATCTCCGCGCCCGGTTGCCACATGTATTCAAGACCCGTTTCCTTGAAACGGATGCCCTGCAACTCTGCCGCAAACGAGTTGACAACGACTTGCAGTTTATCGTTTTCCAGAATGTATTTCACGGTATTACCTCTTTATAATTATTCGCTGATCTCGATCCAGTCCTCAAGACCTGCCGCCTTGCCGAATACGGGAACATCACCCTCCCAGGTGAAGGTCTGCGCACGCACACCTCTTGCGCCCCAACCGCCGTTGGGAGTACGCATTGCATGGTACACCAGCACGTCGGTCTTTCCGTCCTTCGTAGTCGTGAACGAGCAGTGACCGGTGCCGTGCGTACCCTCGCTCTGCGAAAAGACAAGCTCGGGATGCTTTTCCCAGCACTTCGGATCCATGATGTCGCCGCCGCGGAAGGTCAGTCTGCCAAGGCAGTAATACTGGCTCCAGCTTCCCGATGCGGAATAAATAATATGTACGGTATCGTCCTTGTACAGGATCTGCGGTCCCTCATTGATGAGCGGGCGGTACTTGCCGTCCCACTCACAAACGCCGCAATGGCGTTTTTCCCATTCGTATTCAGGCTTTGAAAGCAGAACACGCTCGCCCTCGATCTCGGTGGGAGACTTCATCTTTGCGATGTAGATGTTCTGCGCGATGTTCTCATCGCCCTCCCAGCCCGACCAAGAGAAGTACAGCTCCCCCTTGTACTGGATGACCGTACCGTCGATCGCCCAATGGTCGTCGGGCGTGGTGATCTTGCCGACCATCTCGTACTCGCCGTCGGGACGGCCGTTCCCCGACTTCAGCACGTACATACGGTGATTGAAGTTATTGCCGTTATCCGCCGCAACGTAGAGATACCAATCACCGTTGATATAGTGGATCTCAGGTGCCCAGAGCTCGCGGGAATACTCCAAGCCGTCCTCGGGAGCGAAAACGACCTTGCCCTCGCGGGTGAGCTGATGCAGATTGTCCGCACAGCTTACCTGCAACTGACGGTCCTTGTGCGAATAAACATAATAATATTTGCCCTCAAACAGAACGACGAACGGGTCTGCGCCGTATTCCAGAATGGGGTTTTGAAAGCGTACTGCCATGATGTTCCTCCTGAAAATGGAATTTTCTTCATTGTACCATATCTGTTTCATAATTACAATATGAAAAACGTGTCGCAGGGTGAAATTTTTTGGTAAGATTTTTTCATTATTTTCAAAAATGCTATTGCTTTTTTGATTTAGATGTGCTAAAATAAAATCCGCATTGCATAAATGCGCTTTTTTAGATTTTTCAAAATCCCGGAGGATAGATTACATCATGACTACACTTGAAATCGTACTTGGTATCGTTCTTTTGATCGCGGCACTGTTCCTGATCATTGCTGTTCTTATGCAGCAGAGCAAGCAGAAGGGCCTTTCCGGCACCATCGCAGGCGGCGCTGAGACCTTCTTTGGCAAGACCAAGGGCAAGACCATCGACAAGATCCTTTCCAAGGCAACCACCATTGTTGCAATCGTATTTGTACTGATCGTTATTGCAGTATACGCAATCCAGCCCGACGTGAACTTCAACGTTACCGTTCCGGACGTTGGACTCAGCGGTGCTGAGGGCTACGAGGGCGTTGTTGTAACGACCGAGGCCCCCGCAGAGACCACTGTTGCTCCCGAGACCACCGCGGCTCCCGCAGAGACCGACGCACAGTAAACAGAACAGACTGAACGATCCGCTTTTGGTGTATACTAAAAGCGGATATTTTTTTGCAAAAGGAAAATTATGAGAAAGAAAAACAGCAAGCCGTTTGCGAAAAGCAAGGCGGCAAAACGATATGCCAAAAACGGACAGCGCCGCCGTCGCGGTGCGCCGCAGGATTATTTTGCGGCAAAGTCCCCTGCCCCCACTGTCCGCATTGAAGGCATCTTTTCGGCGGCGGAACGCGGCTTTGGATTTGTCACAGCGGACCAAGACTACGGTCTTGCCGAGGACGTCTTTATTCCCGCAAGGCTGACGGGTGGCGCTCTTGCGGGCGACCGCGTTGCCGTCAGCGTAAAGAAAAGCGCTCTCCGCAAAGAGGCGGGCGGCAAGTATCACATTGAGGGCGAGGTCACCGGGATCCTTTCACGCGGCGTGACCGAATTCTGCGGCACACTGATCATTGATGCGCATCTGCTCGGCAGGCGTTTTTCGCCCTATCGCGTGATTCCCGATGATCCGCGCCTGCACTTTGAAGCCGAAGTAGACGACGTCTTTGACATCCCGCTCGGCAACAAGGTAGAGGTACGCTTACTCGACTACGGCAGTGGCAAGCGACCGCCGAAGGGCGAGATCCTGCGCGACCTTGGCAAAGCGCTTTCGCTGGGGGCAAACTACGAATCCATCCTGATCGAAAAGGGTATCCGCACCGAATTCCCCATTGAGGCAAAGCGGTGCGCCGAGGAAGCCGCGAAAGAACCGATCTCGACCGACGGACGACTCGATCTGCGTAGCGCCGCCATCTTTACCATCGACGGTGCTGATGCCAAGGACCTTGACGACGCCATTTCGCTCGAAAAGACCGAAAGCGGCTACACTCTCGGCGTACACATCGCCGACGTTTCCCACTACGTGCGCTACGGCACGCCGACCGACAAAGAGGCGTTTGCCCGCGGCACCAGCGTGTACTTCATCGACAAGGTCGTGCCGATGCTGCCCGAATGTCTGTCCAACGGCGTTTGCTCGCTGAATGCGGACACCGACAAATACACCCTTTCCGCGTTCATTGACCTGGACAAAAACGGCGCGATCGTCGGCTGTCGCGTGGAAAACGCAATCATCCGCTCCAAGGTACGCGGCGTATACAGTGAGGTCAACGACCTACTTGCAAAAAAATCGCGCTCGAAATATTACGCAAAGTACAAGCCTGTTTACAAAACGCTGACGGTGATGTATCCGCTTTTCAAACTACTGGAGGAACGCGCAAAGGCGCGTGGCGTATTGGAGTTGGAAAGTGCGGAGGCGCGCTTTGTGCTGGATGAAAACAGCATGCCCGTGGATATCGTCAAGCGCGAGCGCGGAGAAGCGGAACGCATGATCGAGCAATTTATGCTGACTGCAAACGAGGCGGTGGCACGCTATATGTGTGCGCGCTCGCTTCCCTGTGTCTTTCGTGTGCACGAGGCGCCAAGCGAGGAAAAAATGTCGGTCTACCGCACGTTCGTGCAAAATGCAGGTCTCTCCACTCTGCCCCTGCGCGTCAAAAAGTTGACGGTATCGGCGTTTGCCCCCGTCCTTGCTGAGGCCGCCGAAAAGGGCATGGAAAACGTGCTTTCGCGCGTAACCTTGCGCGCACAGATGAAAGCCAAGTACAGTGAGACGCGGGACGATCACTTCGGTCTCGGGCTGGAATATTACTGCCATTTTACCTCACCCATCCGCCGTTATCCCGACCTTTCGGTGCATCGCATCCTGAAATACGCGGCAGAAAACGGCAATGATGCCGCAAAAAAGCGCTACACCAAATTTGCCGCCGAAAGTGCAATGACCTCCAGTGAAAACGAGCTCAAAGCCATGAGTGCTGAACGCGACATCGAGGATCTGTACAAGGTCATCTTTATGGAAAAAGAGGTCGGCAAGGAATTTGACGCCGTGATCAGCTCGGTCACACCGTTCGGTCTCTTCTGCGAGTTGGAAAACACCTGCGAAGGGCTCATTCCCATTGAAGCACTCGGCGAACAGTTCAAGTATCGCGAGGAAACGCAGACGCTCGGTTGCGGTCACACCCAGTATAAACTGGGCATGCCCCTGCGTATCCGCATCACAGAAGCCAACGTCCTGCGCAGACGGATCTATATGGAAATCGTGGAGGAGAACAAAGAAGATACGAGAACCTTTTAAGGAAAGGTTCTCACATATATTCGTCATATATAAAAGAACCAATCGTAAAACCGCACGCCGCTCCGTAACATGAGCGGCGTGTTTTCTACTTCGCTCCATCGGCGCACAAAAAGCGCCCCGTCCGCAAAGCGAAGACGGCGGTAGGCGGTCGCGGCGGCGCGGCGGTCACTTTCGGTGGGCTTTCCGCGTGGGATACGGTCACCGTACATACTGTAGAGCACGGCAGACAGTGTATCGGGAAAGCGGTCGCTGTCCAGCCGATTTAAGAGCAGTTCACCGTAAGCAACGCGCACCACGTACGGCTCGTCGCCAAAGGCGGCAATCGCCTCGGCGAGGTACTGCACCTCTGCCTCAGTCGAAAGCACAGGAATCGCGAGCAAAACGACGATAATGCAAAGAATCCAAAATGTTTTTCGTACAGCCACTTTATTTTCCTTTCAAAATATGATATACTGTATTGATAGTATTTGAAAAAACAAACGTTTCAGTATAGGAAAAGACATGAAAGGCATCAAAAAAAGATTTGCAAAACTAAAGCTGGTCTCCAAAGTCCTGCAATTTGAGGACAACGGCGACAGCACCATCACGGGGGCGGACGGCGAGATCGCCATGGCTGTAGACGGCGAAGCCGACTGCACCACACTGACCACCGACTGCACCATAGCCGACAAGGGCGGCAAGATCGAGATCGAATACGACGAGTCCGAGATCACGGGCATGGAGGGCGCCACCACCAAGGTCGTTTTCGATAAAAAAGAGCCGACACTTGTCAGCATCCTGCGTGAGGGTACTGTCTCGACCGCGCTGGTCTTTGAAGAGGGCAAGCGCCACCTCTGCATGTACGAGACCCCCTATTTTCCCATCGAGATGTGCATCAACACCATCACGCTGGAGAACGGACTCTCCTTTGAGGGCGGCAAGATGGTTGCCGAATACCTTGTGGAAATGAACGGCATCCTCGCCGAAAAAACACATATTACGCTCACTGTAAAGTAAGGAAACAGCATGGCAGAGATCGACATCAAAAAAGAATACAAAGCGCCAAGCGGTGTATACGTTCTGTTTGGTGAAGAGGATTATCTGAAGCGTTTTTACGCGTCAAAGATCCGCGAGGGCGTCCTCGGCGATTCGCCGTATGCCCTTTTCAACCACGCCGTTTTCCCTGCCAAGGGCTTTACAGCGGATGCGGCGTTTGACGCACTGGCGACCCCGCCCGTTTTCGAGGATAAAAAGCTCATTGAGCTGACCGAGTTCAATTTTTCGGAGCTGAAGGCGGCAGAGGTCGAGGCGGTAATCGACTTTCTCGCCGAGGCGGCGGACTATGACCACGCCGTGATCGTGATGAACCTTGCCGACGGCGCACTCGACTACGGCACGGCAAAGGGCGCACAGATCAAAAAGCCTTCCGCTCTGTATAAAAAGCTGGACAAGGTCGCAAAAATGGCATACCTGCCGCGCGCCTCGCAAAGAGACCTTGTGGTCTGGGCGGGTAAGCACTTTGCCAAGGATAAGATCGACGCAGACAGCTTTACTTTGGATCTGCTCGTCAAGCAAACGGGCAGTGACATGATGACGCTTGTGGGCGAGATCGACAAGTTGTGTGCGTATCTGCATGCGCACGGACGCGACACCTTGGAGAAAAAGGATATCGCCTACGTCTGCTGTACGACGAAGGAGCTCGAACCGTTTGCCCTCTCCAACGCGGTGCTTGCGGGCAAGACGGACGAGGCAATGGAGATCCTCACCCTCATGGAGCAAAAGCACATCCGTCCCGCCATCGCCTTTGCGGGTATCTATTCCACCTACATCGACCTCTACCGCGTCAAGGCGGCGATGGACGGCGGCATGTACGTTCCCGACATCGCCAAAAAGCTCAAGATGAACGAATACCGCGCCAAGATCTACGCGGCGGCGGCAAAAAACAGCAGTCTCACACGCATCAGCCACGTGCTTTCGCTTTGCCGAGATGCCGATCTTGCGATCAAGAGCGAAACCAAGGACTATGCGCGGTTAAAGGCTCTGGTCGCCGAGGCAGCGAGGGCATGATATGGAAAAGATAAAGATCTCCCTCCCCGTGATCGTGGAAGGCAAATACGATAAGATCAAGCTCGACTCGATCCTCGATGCCAAAGTCATCACCACAGGCGGTTTTGGTATTTTCAACAGTGCCGAGAAAAAAGCTTTGATCCGCCGTCTTTGCGAAAACGGTGTGATCCTGCTCTGCGACAGTGACGGCGCGGGCAAGGTCATCCGCGCACATATTAAAAGCATGCTTCCCGAGGGCAAGGTCATCAACCTATACATCCCCAAGATCGAGGGCAAGGAAAAACGAAAAAAAGAGGGCTCCAAGGAGGGCACGCTCGGCGTAGAGGGCATGGATGCCGACCTACTCCGCGACCTCTTTCGCAAGTACGCGGACGCAAGTGCCGTCACCCGTACCCCGATTACCAAGCGCGATCTCTATCTTGCAGGACTTTCGGGCGGGGAAAACAGCGTCGAAAAGCGCGACGTTCTCGCCGCCGCCTACGACCTGCCGAGCGGCATGACCGCAAACGCCCTGCTCGACGCGCTGAACATGATCTCTTCTCTCAAAGAATTCCAGGAAAAAGTACAACAAACCAAGCAGTGAGGATTTTTCGATTTTTGATCGACTAACAGGCAAATGGAAATTGTAAGAGAACTTTTCAAAAAATACCGTGAGCAGATCTCGTATCTGTTTTTCGGCGGCATGACCACGCTTGTCAACTGGGGAACGTATGCCCTGATGACGGGCGTTGCCGAGAACATGAACAAGAGCCTTGCCAATGCGGTCGCATGGCTTGCGGCAGTGCTCTTCGCTTTTTTCACCAACAAATTCTTCGTTTTCCGACACAAAAGCGACGAGCATATTCTGCGTGAGTTTCTGACCTTTTTTGGTGCGCGAGTTCTCTCGGGCTTTGTCGAGGTGGGCGGTTTTTCCCTCTTTGTGGAGCTCCTGCACTGGAACGACTGGCTCGTCAAGATCGCCATCTCGGTGTTTGTGGTCATCGCAAATTACGTTCTCTCCAAGTTCCTGATCTTTAAGAAGTAAAGGAGAATCTGCCATGAAAAAACTGACCCTCGTTTCCCTGTGTCTCGCTTTGTGCACGCTTCTGTCCGCATGCGGCTCGGGCGTTGCCATGGACAACAAGACCTCTGCGCCTGCACGCGGTGAGGTCTACTACAGCTACGCCGCCGAGATGGACGATGCCGGCACGGTCATGATGGAAGAGGTAAAGGCAGAGTCGCTTTCCTACGGCTCGGCTGCCACGGGCGGCGTTGTCAACACCGTCGAGCAAAAGCTGGTCTACACCTCGCACGTCGGGCTTGAGACCGAGGAATTCGAAGCGGCAAACGATTCCCTGCATAAGACGATCGCTTCGCTCGGCGGCATCATCGTCTCCGAAAACGCAAGCAATCTCGACAGCGTGGGCTACCGTGCACTCTCCATGACGGTGCGCATTCCCCAAGAGCATTACGACACCTTCCTCACGGGGCTTTCGGAAAACTTCAACGTAGCCTCTATCCGCAACACGGTCGACAACATGACCGAGCGTTACTACGACAACGAAAACCGCCTGCGCGCTCTGCGCATTCAGGAGGAGCGCCTCTTTACCATGCTCGAAAAGGCGGCAACCGTGGAGGAGATGCTGAAGATCGAGACCCGTCTTTGCGACGTACAGTACGAGATCGAGTCGCTGACCAACGCACAGCGCACCATTGATAACGACGTGAAGTACGCAACCTTCTATCTGAACCTGAACGAGGTGACCAAGTACACCTCCCCTGCCCCCAAGACCTTTGGCGACCGTCTCGGTGAAACGGTCAAGGATTCGGGCGAGGGCTTTGCCGAGTTTGGCGAGAGCGTTCTGTTCGGGCTGATCTATTTCTTCCCCTACGCGGTCATCATCGGCGTGATCACGGTCATCGTCGTTGTATCCGTCAAGCATAAGAAGAAAGCAAAAATTGAAAGTGAGAACAAAGATGAAAAATAAGCGTTTTCTTGCCGCGCTGCTTCTGCTGACGCTTGGCTTGTCGGCTTGCGGCACGGTTCCGCCCGCAGAAACAACGGTGACAGACCCGATCTGCACCGAGCTTGCGGGAGAATCGCTTGTTCTGCCGCCGCCAAAGGCGGATGCAAGCTTTGCAGACAACCTGATGCGGCTGACCGTATCGGACGGTAACCGTATGGTATCCCCTTACTCGGCAAAGCTCTGCCTTGCCCTCCTTGCAAACGGCGCACGCGGCGAAACGAGACAGCAGATCCTCGACATGTTGCAGATCGCCGATCTTGACGTCTTCAATGCGGAAGTCAAGGAACTGCTTGCACGCTATGAAAGCTACGCAGGCGTCATGAGCCTTGAGACCGCAAATTCGCTTTGGTTGAACCAGAGCAGCTTTGGCGGCAAGGGTAAGTTCCTCGTCGGCTATCAGGACGCCATGCAGGACTTTTACGCCGCCGAGGTACGCGAGGTGACCGATGCAAATTCGGTAGAAGAGGTCAATGCGTGGGTCAACGACAAGACGCACGAAAAGATCCCCTCCATCCTCTCCGAGGAGCACAGACAGTTTGCGACAGCGCTTGTCAATGCCGTCTACTTCAAAGCGGCGTGGGCAGAAAGATTCCCCGAAGCGGCAACGGCAAACGGCGAGTTCTACAACCTTGACGGCAGTATCGGCACTCTGCCCTTCATGCAGAAGACCGATAGCTTCGGCTACTACGAGGGCGACGGCGTGCGTGCCGTGCAGATCGACTACGGCCGTGCCGGCGAAAACGAGACGTACCTTGCCGATGCGCGCTATTCCTTCAGCATGTACGTAATGCTCTGCGACGATCCTGCGGCAACGCTGGACGTGGATGCGTTTCTCACAAAGAACGCGCCCTTTGCAAGAGAGCGCGTACACGTAAAGCTCCCGAAATTTGAGATGGAATATTCGCTGTCCTTGCGCGATATCCTCATTGCCCTCGGCATGGTGGATGCCTTTGACGGTGAGCGTGCCGACCTTGGCGCGATGATGGACTTGGGTGCCCTTGACGGCAACCTTTACGTCAGCGATGCATTGCAAAAGACCTACGTCAAGCTGGACGAAAACGGTACGGAAGCCGCGGCAGTCACCGCGATCCTCGTAAAGCTGACCTCGGCAATGAAACCCACGGAACCGATCGAATTTACGGCAGACAAGCCCTTCTATTTCGCCATCCGCGACAACACAAGCGGCGAACTTTTGTTCGTCGGCAGATACGAAACCGCAAAATAAACTAAGCCGATACCCGCATAAAACGGGTATCGGCTTTTTCTTATACCGATGAAGCGCAGAGAATGACCGAAGAGACAAAAAAACAACATTTTTCCGTTTGGGTCTGCTATAATGGTTTTGCAAATCCAAACAGAAAGGAGCTGCGGCGATGAAATACAGACTCGTCATCAACAAAGAAGCGGAAGAAGAGATCATTGCGGTGGTGCATGCACCGTCCGCGCTGACACAACAAATTGAGAATCTCGTCCGTAACGATTCGGGCGCAGATCACCTGATGGGATATCGGGACGAGGAAATGCGAAAGCTGGCTTTTTCGGAGATCGAATGCATCACCGTGCTAAACAGAAAGGTCATTGCCATCGACAGTGACGGCAGGCAGTACCGCTTGCAGGACAGACTCCGCGATCTGGAAAGCCTGCTTCCCTCTTACTTTATCCGCATCAACAAATCCACCCTTGCCAACGAGCATCGCATCCTGCGATTTGCCGCCGTGTTCAACGGAGGTGTGGATGCCGTGTTCCGATGCGGATATCGGGAGTACGTTTCCAGACGGTGTTTTGCGGAAATCAAAAGGAGGTATGAAGGAAGATGAAAAAATTTATTTTTGACTTTTTGAAGAGAGGCGCGATCGCCTGCGGCATGGGTCCGCTTGTGCTTGCAGTTGTGTATCTGATCCTGCAACAGTGCGGCGCGGTGGAAATGCTGACCGTTGGTCAGGTCTGCACGGGAATCTTTTCCCTGTCCGCACTCGCCTTTATCGCAGGCGGCATGAATGCCGTTTACGGGGTCGAGCGACTGCCGCTGGCGGTTGCCATTCTCCTGCACGGCGGCGTTTTGTACGTCGGCTATTTGGCCACGTATCTGCTCAACGACTGGCTGGAGGCGGGCATGATGCCGATCCTGATCTTTTCCGGGATCTTTGTGCTCGGCTATCTGGTTATCTGGGCGATCATCTATTCTGTCACCAAGCGGAATACAAACAAGGTCAACGCCATGCTGCAGCAAAAGCAACAGAAAGACGCATAATACAAAAGCCACACATCGCTGATGTGTGGCTTTCTCTTTAGATGATCGTTACCTTTTTCATAACCATGTCGATGCGGGGACGGTCGGAGTAGTCGGTTGCGACCTCTGCGATCTCGTCTACGACCTCCATGCCCTCAACGACCTTGCCGAATGCGGCATACTGACCGTCAAGGTAGTGCGCATCCGCGTGCATGATGAAGAACTGCGAGGATGCGGAATTGGGGTTCTGCGAACGCGCCATCGAGATAACGCCGCGCACGTGGCTGATGGGGTTCTGATGACCGTTCATCGCGAACTCACCGACGATATTCTTGCCCGAGCCGCCGCAACCGGTGCCCGTGGGGTCGCCGCCCTGGATCATAAAGCCCTTGATAACGCGGTGGAAGATGAGTCCGTCGTAGAAGCCTTCCTTGACGAGGCTCTCAAAGTTTGCCGCAGTAACGGGGGCAGCCTCGTGGTCGAGCTCGACCTTGATGATGCCGCCGTTTTCCATTTCGATCTGTACCATTGTATTTTCTCCTTTAATTTAAAAGTCTTCCGTGAACCATACCGACGATTTCGGTATGGAAAATTCCTTGCCGCAGAGATAGCCGAGCGGCCCTGTCCGGTCGGCAAAATCAAAGCGCAGACGGTAGGAATACAGCGCCTGATACTTGTACCCCTTGGTGCGGTCCTCGCGGTTTACGCCGTATTTTCCGTCGCCGAGGAGGGGATGCCCGATATACGAAAACTGTGCGCGGATCTGATGCGTTCTGCCCGTGAGCAGCTCGACCTCAAGCAGTGAGTTTCCGTCCTTTTCGGCAAGCACCTTGTACTTTGTACCGATACTTTTGGCATCCTTGGGCTTATTCTGCCCGTCGTAGATCTTGACCATATTGGTCCTCGAATCCTTTTTCAGCCACGCGTGGAGCGTGTCGCTCTTTTTGCGCAGGATGCCGTGCACCGCGCAAAGATAGAACTTGGAGGTCTCGCCGTCGCGGATCTTTTCGTTCATCACGCGGAGCGCCTCCGCATTCTTGGCAAGAATGACGATGCCGCCCGTGTTGCGGTCGATACGGTTGCAAAGCGCAGGCGCAAAGGACTGCTCTGCCTCGGGATCGTATTCCCCGCGCTGATAGAGATACGCCTTGGCATGGAATAAAAGCGTGTTGTTCTGCCCCTCCTTGTCGTCGTGCACCAGCACGCCGGGGCGCTTGGACAGCAAAAGGATGTTTTCATCCTCGTAAACGATGTCGAGTTTGGGACGCACGCGGAGCAATTCGTCCTTGTCTCCGCCCTTTTCGCCGCCTTCAAAAAATTCTTCAGCAATAAAAAGCTGCAAGGTATCGCCCTCGCAAAGCATCTGCCCGTTTTCGGCACGCTTGCGGTTGACCTTGATCTTTTTCTGACGGATCAAACGGTACATCAGCGCCGGGGGCATACCGAAAAGCGTTTTGGTGAGGAACTTGTCCAGCCGTTGTCCCGCATCGTTTTTTCCTATCGTGAGTTCGCGCATGTAGCCTCCGAAAAAGATGGGGTTTTTGCAAACCCCATCTTTATAAAATTTAATTCTGTTTGAAAGGCGGACATGCGCCGACTTTCAAACTCCTTAACGGCTCGGTCGCGGTCGAGCGACGCGCGAGCATTCGAGCCCCTCCACTTCAAAATGCCTGCATTTTGAAGTGATTCTTTATTTTGTACCGAAAATTCTGTCGCCTGCGTCGCCAAGACCGGGCAGGATGTACTTGTGGTCGTTAAGCTCGCGGTCGAGCGCCGCCGCGTAAATATCCACGTCGGGATGCGCCTCCTGCAGAGCCTTTACACCTTCGGGTGCGGCAACAAGGCACATAAAGCGGATGTTGGTAACGCCGCGTTTTTTCAGCATGGAGATCGCATCGATCGCACTGCCGCCGGTTGCCAGCATGGGGTCAACCACGATAACGATACGGCTCTCGATGTCCTCGGGCATCTTGAAGTAATACTCAACGGGCATATGCGTATCGGGATCGCGATACAGACCGATGTGGCCTACCTTGGCAACGGGAATCAGTTTGAGAAGTCCGTCTACCATGCCGAGACCTGCGCGCAGGATCGGTACGATCGCGAGCTTCTTGCCCGAAATTCTCTTTGCTACCATGGTCTCCAGAGGCGTTTCGATGGTGTAATCCTCGAGAGGCAGGTCGCGGGTGACCTCGTAGCCCATCAGCATGGCGATCTCGTTGAGCAGCTCGCGGAAATCCTTGGAGCCGGTCTCGGTCTGACGCATGATGGACACCTTATGTGCGATCAGGGGATGGTCAAATACTTGCAGTTTGCTCATGGTTTTGTTCTCCCTTGTTTTTAATATTTCATTATCCTTATTATAGCACGCATATGCGGATATAAGCAAGTTATTTTTCGATTTTTATTTACAGATTTTATAAAGTATGTTAAAATAGATGCGTTCGAAAAAGAAAGGCGGTGAAATGCGATGCCTTACACCATGAAAGTCCATACACTCGGTTGCAAGGTCAGCCAATACGAAAGCGAGGCGATCCTCGAAGCGGCGCTCGCGCGTGGCTTTGCCGAAGGGGACCATACCGCCGACGTGCATATCATCAACACCTGCACCGTAACTGCGGAGGGCGACCGTAAGTGCCGTCAGCTGATCCGCCGCCTTGTCAAAAGTGCGCCGCATGCCAAGATCCTGGTTTGCGGCTGTTACGCGCAGGTCGCGCCCGAGGAACTTGCCGCCATTGAAGGCGTTGACTATGTCAGCGGCACGCGGGACAAGCTGCGGCTTGTAGAACGCGCCGTTGCTCTGCTGGCAGGCGAAAACATCCCGAAGATCGAGGTCTCTCCGCTGGAAAACGCGCCCTTTGAGTCGATGTGCATCACCCATGCACCGCGTACACGCGCATACGTCAAGATCGAGGACGGCTGTGAAAACCGCTGTGCCTACTGCAAGATCCCCGATGCGCGCGGTCTGGTGCGCTCTAAATCCATTGCCGACACGGTCGCCGAGGTACGCGGACTTGCGAAAAACGGCGTGCGCGAGGTGGTGCTGACGGGCATTGAGACCGCCTCCTTCGGCAGAGACACGGGCGAAAGCCTTGCCGATCTGCTGTACGAAGTGGAAAAAATTGACGGCATCGAGCGCATACGCCTTGGTTCGCTGGAGCCGACGCTGATGCGCCCCGCGTTTATCGAGAAGATCAAAAAACTGAAAAAGCTGACGCCGCATTTTCACCTTTCCATGCAGAGCGGCTGTTCCCGCACGCTTGCCGCCATGCGCCGCAAGTACAATGCCGAAATGGCGCTGGAGTGCATCCGCGCCCTGCGCAAGGCGATCCCTGCTTTGCAACTCACCACCGACTTTATCGTCGGCTTCCCCGGCGAGACCGATGCCGATTTTGCAGAGACGGTCGCCTTTGTCAAGGAAGCGCGCTTTTTGCAAACGCATATCTTCAAGTATTCCAAGCGTGCGGGCACACCCGCCGCAGTAATGCCGAATCAGGTACCCGAAGCAGTAAAGCACGATCGCTCACAAAGGCTGATCGCGCTTTGTGCCTCCATCACCGACGAGCTCTTCAAAGAGGAGATCGCCCTGCGTCCCATGCAGACCGTGCTCTTTGAACAGACGGTGGACGGCATGTGGAGCGGGCATACCGCCTCCTTTATCGAAGTGCGCGTACACAGTGACGTTCCCTTGCACGGCGAGCTACATGAGGTAAGGCTGACCAAGGCTTGTGCAACTTATATAGAAGGCATCTTGAAATAATATGAAACTTTTTCAAAAAAATTGCGATTTTCTCTTGCTTTTTCAGAATCGCTATGCTATAATATCGGATGTCCGTAAAGTTGTTTTATAAATAATAATATAAATTACCGCTATTTTAGGAGGTGCAATTCACATGGCAAAGTGCAGCGTATGCAACAAGGGTGTTACCTTTGGCCACAACGTTTCTCACTCGAACCGTAAGACCAACAGAACCTGGAAGCCCAACATCAGAAAGGTGAAGGCAGTTGTTAACGGTACCAACAAGACCGTTTACGTTTGTTCCCGTTGTCTCCGTTCCGGCAAGGTCGAGCGCGCTATCTAAGAAAACGTTTTCTGAAAACAAGGCAGACAGTTTCGTCTGCCTTCTTTTTTTCCGCGGAGGAAGTATGCTCTATATCGGCTCTACGGTATCCGAAAAGCAAAAGGATACTCTTGAAAAACTGCATGTTCCCTTTTCGGTGCTCCCGCCGGAGCCATCGCTTGCGTTGCCGCTCGGCGCACACCCCGATATCCTTGCCGTCACGGTTTGCGGCAGGACTTTTTCGGCAGGAAAGACCGCAAAAGTGCTCGGCTGTACCGATACAGGGGAGACGTTCGGCAAAGCGTACCCCAAGGACGTACTGTTTAACGGCTTTACGCTCGGCAACCGTCTGTTCTGCAACAAAAAAGCCTTTTCCAAGGTCGTGCAGGCATATGCACTTGCGTGCGGCATGGAGATCGTGGACGTGCGGCAGGGGTATGCAAAATGCTCCACACTTGTGCTGGGTGACAAACAGATCATTACCGCCGACCGCGGCATTGCCAAGGCGGCAGAGCCGTTTTGCGAGGTACTGTGCATACGCGAAGGCGGGATCTCCCTGGCGCCGTATGCCTACGGCTTTATCGGCGGCGCCTCGTTTATATTGGAAAACACAGTATATTTCTTTGGGAATATCGATACACATACAGATGCCGCAAGCATCCGGGCGTGCATAGAGAAAAACGGCTACAGAGCCGTTTCGCTCTCAGACGAACCCCTGTGCGACTGCGGCGGAGCGATCATAAAAGAATGATGGATAAAAAAACTAAGATCAAAAAGAATATCTGGCTGCTGCTCGGCATTGCATTTATTGCGTATTACGTTATTGAAGCGCTCTTTGTCGGCTTCGCCTTTTCCCTGCTCTGGCTTTGGGGCGCGGCAGGCGTGCTATGCCTTGTCTGCGCGGCACTGACCAAAAAGTACGGACGATTGCCGCTTCCCAAATGGCTGTTTCGGTCGATCTGCGCGGTACTGGTGCTGATTTTCGCCGTGTTTGCCGTGCTGGAGGGCTTTATTATTTCCGAAATGGGCGCCAAAGGTGAGGACGGACTCGACTACATCGTGGTACTGGGCGCGCGTGTCAATAAAAACGGCGTGCCGTCAAAGCCGCTCTACTGGCGCATTGATGCCGCCGAGGAGTACCTGCACTCAAATCCCGATACGGTCGCTATCCTTTCGGGCGGCAAGGGTGCAGACGAGCCGATGAGCGAGGCACAGTGTATGTTTGACACCCTCGTCGCCCGCGGCATCGACGAAAGCCGTCTTCTTATGGAGGATAAATCCACCTCCACCAATGAAAATATCCGCTATAGCCTTGCGCTGATGGAGGCGGGCGCCTCCTTTGGCGTTGTGACCAACAATTTTCACGTCTTTCGCGCAGTGCGTATTGCCGAGGAGGTCTCGGGCAGAGAGGTCAGCGGCATTGCCTCGCGGTATCTCGATGCCCTGCTTATCCACTATATGGCACGCGAAGCCGTCGGCATCGCCAAGGATACCCTTGCAGGAAATATGTCACTACAATAAAAAAGGAGCCAAAAGGCTCCTTCAATAAAGCAGGTTTTACCTGCCGAAAAAAGCAAAAGGAGTACGGACGATTTGTTCATACTCCTTTTCATACGCCTTTCTCTGCAAGGTATAGTGTGTTACACCTTTGAGGTGTACTGTCGGGCGGTAATGAGCCTCCCTTGTGTAAAGGGAGGTGGCTCGCGCAAGCGAGACGGAGGGATTGTAAAAAACAAAATTCTACCAAAAAAACAATCCCTCAGTCACCTTCGGTGACAGCTCCCTTTACACAAGGGAGCCTTTTTTATGTTCATCTATGCCTTGTCAATTTTCCTGACAAGCACTGCTTTTGCGGACACAAAAGCAAAGCCCCGCGCAAGGTGGGGCGAGAATCATTTATGATAACCGCAATTTTTAGCTACTTTTACAAGACCAACGCGCTCGCAAGCGGCTACTCCAAGAGGTGAGTCATCCTCGTCCGAGTTAGCGTTTCCAATGATAGCATTATCTTTCAAGCAAGTGTCGATCGCATACTTCCAGATCAAATCAATAGCTTTTTCTTCATTTGCTGAATTAATCGTAAAAATAACTCCTATGTCGTATTTTCTGAATTCACGAATTTGGTCAAGTGTAGGCATTGCAAGACAGACAAGCTCTCCATTTTCAAATACACCCATCGGTTTCATACCAGCGTTGCCTTTTCCGTCAAAGTGAATTTGGATCGCTCTGACATGGCATTCTGCACATCCACCGCTTTGCTTGAAGTTTTTTATCAAAGGCATTTCTTCTATGGTGAGCAAGCGAATTCCCATACCTTCATATTCAGGAACAGCAACCGTATCTTTGGGATAGATCATATCATATCCGTAACGGCAGGTAAGTCCTAACTTTGCTACTTCGGCATCAAAGAGAGCCCATTCCGTATCAACCGATCTGCGTACAGAAAATCTCGGGTTTGTGAGTTTGCCTAAGAGTTTCAAATAAGGCAGCGCATCTGCCTCTGTTTCGCAGATAAGCATTACGGCAGGCTCTACGGAATTGTAATCCGATACATAAACAAAATGTTCAAGTGATTCGGGATCACCAAGTGTGAGAATTTCAGATTCTGCAACAGTCATTCCTACAATGTCCTCAGCATATTTGAGCGGATTATGAGTAAAGCAAAAGTCAAGGGCGAGATCAATATCCGATACGTTTAATTCGGGAAAACTTCGTCTGAAATGGCTAATTGCAATTTTACCGGAAAGGTCATGCCAAGTGACTGCCTCTCCAGAATACTTTTCACGGTATTCACTCGGTGTGATACCGTAAAAGTTTTTGAAGGCGCGAGTGAAACTTTCGGGACTTGCATAGCCGAAGTCAAGAGCAATTTCAAGTACGGTCTTTTGTGTTCTGCGAAGTTCAAGTGCGCTTCTCGTGAGTTTGTAAATACGAGAGTATTCCACGGGGCTGTATCCCGTATGCTGTCTGAAGATTGCATCAAAGTAGGTTAACGAGAAACCTGCATTATCTGCAATGCTCTGTAGCGACAGATTGTCTTTTGGATTCTTTTGTATAAACCCGATGGCTTTGTCAATTAAGTTTTTGTTTTCCATAAAGTCATCTCCTTTCTGTGCTTACATTTTAGCATACGGATACTGCTATTGTCCTTGCAGAGATTATGGACTTGTTTATTATACCACATATTTTGCTGCACAACGATAAAGAAGGCGTACCTGCGATAAAGCAGGTACGCCAATGGCTCCTTATTTTAAAATTTACGGCCGCCCATGCGGGCGCCGCCACCGCCGCCGCGGGATCCGCCGCCACTAAAGCCGCTTCCGCTGCTATGGCTGCCGGAGGAAGAATCCGAAACGCGCACACGCGTGCGGGTGGTATGGATATAGTTGTCAAGGCTTTCCTGCATCTGCAGATTTGCGTACTCGCCAAGCGGATAAATGGCGCCGTGCACCTTCTTTTTATAGGAGAGCCAGACACAGAGCACCACGATACCGCCGACGACTGCGCCGCCGACGACCAGCATGCAAAGAACTTCCCAATCAAAGCCTTGCGGCTCCTCGTAAACGTCGCATCCGTATTCGGGGTACTCCACGTACACGTACTCGTCATCGGTAACGGCAGGGGTAAAAACATCCGCGTCCGTAAAAGCATCCGCAGTCATTTCCAGATAAGTCAGCGCGGCGAAGAGGTATTCCCCGTCTGCCATATCGGGCAAAATGCCGTCCAGAACGCCGTCCGACTCGTCGGTGGAAATGCAGAACGCACTTTCGCCGTCCTCGCCGTTATACTGATACAGATAGAACTCACGCGCCGACATGTCAATGGTGAGAAGCGCCATATCCACAGCGCCCTCCGTATATTCCGGAAGCTCGGCGGTAATATCGCCGATGCCGAAATCGGTCAGGATCACACAGCGCAGACCGCTTTGTGCATAGACGGCCTCCGCTTCGGAAACGATGATCGCCTCCTCCTCGTCGGTATACAGATCGGCATTGTCGTACACGTATGCCGATGCCGAGATCGCAAGGACGAGACAAAGCAGGATCGGAATCAGTTTTTTCATAGCGGCAACCCTCCGATCACACCGAGAACCGCCGCCGCAAGGACGATCGCAAGGAACAAAAGCAAAAGTTTTTTGCCGCTGATCGGAATCTCACCGTACACCTTGCCCGTGTGTCCGTTCATGGCGTAGGTGTAGGTCTTGCCGCCCTTGGTATACGTCAATAGCCAGATCGGCAGGAGCGCATAGTCCCAATGCAGCTTGTTGTACTGCACGTTTGCGCCGACCGAATGCACGGCCGTGTAGCCGTTCATCGTGTCGCGGAGCATCTCTGTGGCATAGCCGTCCACACGGCGTTTGACCTCATCCCGCACACCGTCACTTTCCACGTTGCGCTTTTTGGCAAGAAAGCCTGAGAGGTACGGCATGGAGAATTCCTGCAGCGCCTCGGTGGGGTACGGCAGAATTCCCTCCAGCATCGCCTTGTCCTCGCCTGTGTACGCCCCCGTGGTGACATCCTCAAAGTGGATGTCTCCCTTACGGTACAGCGTATAGTGCGCAGTCTCGGTAATGCGATAGTCGCCCGATCGGTACGAGCGCACACGCTCGGCACGCGCGCTTGCCGCCGCAGTGATGTCCGCATCGGTCAACCAGAAAGGATAGTACACGCCGCGGATCTTTTCCACCTGCGCAGTGGAGAAGAAATCCCTCGGCACGAACCACTTTTTCGAAGCGAACTCCAAAAATTTTGTCTGTGCCTGCTCCTTATCGTAGGCAAAGGGAACGATCTTTTGCGGCTTCCACTGCCCCGAAAGCCGACCGTCACAGACGATGGGGTTGTGGCAGTATACGCAGAAATCCGCTACGGTGTCCGCATCGGCAAAAACCTCTGCGCCGCAGTTCTTGCAGGTGTAAGAAAGCAGATTTTCGCAGAATTCCGCGTTCTCCGCTTCCCGCTGTGCTGCGCTTTCCATTTCAGGCTCGGTCTCGGACTCGGAGGGGGTCTGCGCCTGCAACTCCGCCTCCGTATACGCAGAAAGGCAGTATTCGCAAACGAATTTCTGCTTTTCCGCATCAAAGCCAATGCCTGCGCCGCAGCTTGGGCATTTATATGCTACAACAGACATGGCTTACGCCTCGTTTTTCCGTCCGCAGTTCTGGCAGAACTTTCCCTCATTCTTGGTGCCGCAATCGGGGCATACCCAGCCCTGCGGCTTTTTTGCACCGCACTGCGGGCAGAAATTACCCGTGCACTCGCTTCCGCACGCGCATGTCCATGCAGCGGACGCTGCGGGCTTCTTTGCGCCGCACTGCGGGCAGAAGTTGCCCGTGCATTCGCGGCCGCATACGCACTTCCAGGTGTTGGCTGCGGGAGCCGCCTGCGCCTGCGCAGCCTGCTGCTGCATCTGGGCGCGGTTGGTCTCGCTCATGGAGCCCATAAAGTTGCCTGCGGCACCCATGCCCATTCCCATGCCCATAAACGCCTGCGCGCTGCCGCCCGTATTGGATCCGGCAGCCTCAAAGCCGCGTGCGATCGAGCCTTGCACGTAGCCTTCGCGCACGGTGGGATCGGAAAGCATTGCGCCCTGATTGCGCATTTCAATAAGCTTCTTCGACTCCTCGTCGTAGGAGATGCTTGCAATACCGACCGCCTGCACCTCAAAGCCGCGCATCTGCTTCCAGTCAGCGTCCAGTTCATCTGCCATGTACTTCGACAGCTCGACCGACTTCGAGGCAACGTGCGAGATGCGAATGTTGTCTACCGACATCTTGTTGATCGCCGCCTGCAATGCGGAGAGGAACTCGGAAAGATACTGCTCGTTGATATCGGTGATGTCAACATGATCCTCGTTCTTCGGGATTGCCTCGGTATAGAACAGGATCGGATTGGTTACCTTGATGGAATACGTGCCGTGTGCGCGCAAGAACAGCTCGGCATTGTAGAAGTTGTCAAAATAGTTGAGCGCGGTGGGCGTGCCGAATTTGATTCCCTTGATCTCCTGCAGATTGATGAAGTACGCCTTCTGCGCATAGGAGGGCGTGCCGCCGAACTTAAAGCGCTCCCAAACGTCCTTGAGCGCCGCACCGAACTGACCGTTGAAGAGCGAGGGGGCGCACTTGTTGTCTACCTTGTAGTAGCCCTCCTCCGCAGTGTAGTCGATGATCTTGCCGCCCTCGACCAGCATCATGAACTGACCGGGGTACACGTGGATCACAGAGCCGTCGCTGATGACGTTTTCGGTGCCCTTTTTGTTGGAGGAACGGTCGGAGCTGTTCACGAGTCTGCCGCGCGTAAACACGGTGGAGTCGCTCATGTTGTCCGCTTCGATCGCTTCCAGCCACTGATCGCCGAGTGCGCCGCCGATAGCGCCGATTGCCGCCTTAATAAGTCCCATATGTATTACCTCTCTTTGCAAGATTTTTTCTAATTTTATTGTACAAAAAAACTGCACCCGTGTCAATGTTTTTCTGCACGGTAAAAGTTTTTTCGCTCTTGACTTTTCTGCAATTTGTGGTACAATATCCATGTTGCAAATATGCAGGGATAGCGAAGTGGTCATAACGCGGCGGTCTTGAAAACCGTTTGGGGCAACCCGCGTGGGTTCGAATCCCACTCCCTGCGCCAACGAAAAGCAGATGGGCTGTAGCCCATCTGTTTTTTGTTTGATAGTAAAAGGTGGGATTCGAAGGGTCGGTAGTGAATGACTGCCGGTGGCAGTCAGAGCCGACCACCGCTCCGCCCGCAGGCGGGCGAATCCCACTCCCTGCGCCAAAAGGAAAATGGCGCCCGTTGGGGTGCCTTTTTCTTTTTCTCGGCGTGGGGGTGGTTGATTTGAACACACCTCCATCGCGACAGCGAGGGATCAAGCGTCGCTTGCGACGCTTTGTGGGTCTCGAATCCCACTCCCTGCGCCAGAAAAGAAGCGTAATTTTGATACAAAGTTACGCTTCTTTTGCTTTGCTTAGAAGGCCTACAAAAAAACAGACAGTCTAAATCGGACTGCATATGCTTAAAAGCTTTATTTATTTATGGACTTGACATTCCAGTTGATGCCTGTATATAATCTTCTATAAAAGCAGAGACGCAACCGACAACCGAAAGGAACGACGGTAAAACCGCCAATTCCTTTTCATCTTGCGCTAAAATGTTACAGGAGAAAGGATTACATGTATAAATACGAAACACACCTGCACACATATCCGGTAAGCCGATGTGCAAAAGCAAATGTCAGAGAATCCCTGGAGTTTTATAAGAGCTTGGGATATGACGGTGTTTTTATAACGAATCATTTCCTTGACGGCAATATAAACGCGGATAAGGATATGCCTTATCCCGAGAAGATTCATTTCTTTTTTTCGGATTTTGAAGACGGTGTAAAAATCGGGGCGGAAATTGGCATCAAAGTATTTTGCGGTGCTGAAATGTCCTACAAGGGCACGGATTTTCTGATTTACGGCTTAGATAAAGAGTGGTACCTTGCACATCCGCAAATTCAGGAGATGAAAAAAAGCGAGGAATTAAAATATCTTATCGATAACGGCGCTCTTGTGATACAGGCACACCCTTGCAGAGAATGCGCATACATTGACCATATCAGACTGTTTCCGAGATGCGTGCACGGTGTGGAAGTGATAAACGCAAGCAGAACAGACGAAGAAAACAAAATGGCGCAAATTTACGCCGAGTTCTACAATTTGATTGCGTTCGCAGGATCAGACAATCACGCAGGCGGCAAAATGACACGTCTTGCAGGAATGTGCTGTGAAAACCCCATTTTCAGCGAACAGGATTTTATAGAGGCTGTAAAGAAAAACGAAATGAAAATTTTTCGCGAAGATATCTGAAAGCACAGCAAAATAGCACCCCGTCGGGGTGCTATTTTTGCTCATTTGAAAAAGGTATCGAAAATACCGCGGACGATTTTTTTGCCGATCTCGCGACCAATGGTGTTGGCAGTGCTGTTGACCATTCTTTCAATGGTCGACGTCTTCTTTCTGCCCGTGGTCTTTTTCTTTTCTTTTTCCTTTTTGGCTTTTTCCATTGCCTCAGTGGCTTCCTTCTCCTTTTCGGCAGTCTCCTCGGTCAAAACCTCATATGCCGATTCGTTGTCCACTTCCTTAGCGTACTTGTCATGATACGCGCTCGAAAGCACGGTCGCCTGCAAAAGCACCTCCTCAATAGCGGACATACTGCTACGCGGCGGGAGAATGTTGGCGCGTTCTACAACGGTGGGAATGCCCTTTTCATCCAGTACGGAGACGAGCGCCTCGCCCGTGCCGAGCGACTGGATCGCCTCGGCGGTGTCGAACGCCTCGTTTGCGCGGAAGGAATTTGCCGCGGCACGCAGTGCCTTCTGATCGTGCGGCGTGTAAGCGCGAAGCGCATGCTGAACACGGTTACCGATCTGTCCGAGCACACTGTCGGGAATGTCGGTGGGATTCTGCGTGATGAACCAAACGCTGACGCCCTTGGAGCGGATCAGACGCGCGACCTGCTCTACCTTATCCACAAGCGCCTTCGGCGCATCGTCAAAGAGCAGATGTGCCTCATCAAAGAAGAAGGCGAACTTCGGCTTGTCAAGGTCGCCCGCCTCGGGGAGCATATCGTAGATCTCCGACAGCATCCAAAGTAAGAACGTGCCGTACAGAAGCGGATTCTGAAACAGCTCGGCACATTCGAGAATATTCATATAACCTCTGCCGTTTTCGTCCCACGCAAACCAATCGGAAAGCGAAAGAGAGGGCTCGCCGAAGAACTGCTCGCCGCCCGCATCCTCTAATGTAAGGAGTGCACGCTGGATCGCACCGACCGACTGTGCGGAAACGTTGCCGTAGGTCAGCTTGAACTCGCTTGCGTTGTCGCCGACGTACTGTAGCATGGCGCGCAGATCCTTGAGGTCGATGAGGAGCAGTCCGCGCTCATCCGCAACACGGAACACAATGCGGAGCACGCCACTCTGCGTATCGTTGAGACCAAGCAGTCTTGCAAGCAGTTCAGGGCCCATCTCGGAAATGGTCGTACGCACGGGGAGTCCCTTTTTACCGTAGACGTCCCAGAATTGCACGGGATATTTGCAATAGGTATAATCTGTCAGCCCCATGGTGTCGATACTGCGGCGGATGTGCTTGTTTTCCTTACCCTCGGTACACATACCCGACAGATCGCCCTTGATGTCCGCAACAAACACGGGCACGCCCATGTCACTGAAGGATTCGGCAAGCACCTTAAGCGTTACGGTCTTACCTGTGCCGGTAGCGCCCGCGATGAGACCGTGACGGTTTGCCATCGACGGCTCAAGATATACACGCTTTTCTCCTGTCGCCAGCCAGACCTTATGTATGTCCTTCTGATACATGATCTTCTCCTTGAAAGTTGGTTTTATTTAGTATAACACAATATCCCGAGTCGCGTCAATATCCTCTTGTGCCTCCGTGCAGACACAGGCAGCATAGCCATCAAAATCTACATATTTTATATGATACTGCTTTTCGCCGCAGTGGACGGTGCCCGCAGGCTCCAAGAAAAAGTCGCGCATTCCGTGCGCGATCCCCCGCCCCGTGCATTTGGCAAAGCTCTCTTTCGCCGTCCAAATACGGTAAAAGAGAGCTCGACGCTCCTCCGTCGGTGCGAAAAAAAGCCTTGCCTGCTCTGCGGGGTGAAACCAACGTGCCGCAAGAGAAATATCCGCATCGCCGAGGCGCTCGATGTCACAGCCGACTTCACCGTCCGAGACGGCGCACATCACCGCCTCGCCCGAATGGGAAAGGCTGACGTGCAATGAGGGGCAGTCGGCGAGGTATGGCTTGCCGTTTTCGTCATAAGCAAGGTGCGGCACGGTGATACCGCGCTTACGGAGCGCCGCCGCCAGCAAAAGCCATACGCCAAGGGAGAGACGCTTGTCCGCCGCATGCCGCAAGGCATCGATCTTTGCTCTGCGCTCTGCCGGTGCTTGTGCATACCGCGCGGTGAAAACCGCATCGTCACACAGTGCATCCACACGCGCAATATATACCTCCGTCACAGCGGTCACCTCCTTTGGTATCAGTATACCACAGAGACACGGAAAATGCAATTCCCTGCAAAAGCACATGGGCAAAAAATCCATTTTGCGGAATGCAAAGCTAAAAAAGGCATGTTTTTTGCATTTTTTTGCAAGAAAATCCAAAGAATTATGCAAAAAGGGTTGATTTTTACCGTTTGGGTGTGCTATAGTAATAGCAATATACATTTCGCTTTAGCGCGCTAATGTAAAAAAGCATTCCCGCAGGAGGGTTACACATGAACGATACGTTACAGATTCTGATAGCGATGGTCATCTATATGGCCGCTGTCATCCTGATCGGTGTCTTGTACGCCAAGAGAGCCAACAAGAGCTCCGAGGAATATTACCTCGGCGGTCGCTCGCTCGGTCCTTGGGTCACGGCGATGAGTGCCGAAGCCTCGGATATGAGCGGCTGGCTGCTGATGGGTCTGCCCGGCGTTGCCTACTGGTGCGGCCTTGCCGATGCGGCATGGACTGCCATCGGCCTCGCGGTGGGTACATATTTCAACTGGCTGATCGTCTCCAAGCGCCTGCGCCGCTACAGCGTGCGTGCCAACAACGCGATCACCCTGCCCGAGTTCTTCTCCAACCGATTCCGCGAGAAGAAAAAGGTCATCCTCTTTATCGCGGCGGCATTTATCCTTGTCTTCTTCACCGTCTATGCGGCAAGCTGCTTTGTCACCTGCGGCAAGCTGTTCTCCTCGCTCTTCGGTCTGAATTACAAGGCAATGATGCTGATCGGCGCGGTATTCGTACTGATCTACACGCTCCTTGGCGGCTTCCTCGCTGAAAGTATTTCCGACTTCATGCAGGCGATCGTCATGATCACCGCGCTGACGGTTATCGTCATCATCAGCACGGTCAATGCAGGCGGCTTCGGCGCAGTGATTGAAAACGCAAAGGCGATCCCCGGTTTCCTCGACTTCTTCGGTCTGGCAACGCCGACTGTGGAAAACGGCGTACAGGTCGTTGCTGACGGCGCACCCGTATTCGGCGATCCCGCGCCCTACGGTCTCCTCTCCATCTGCTCCATGATGGCTTGGGGTCTCGGCTACTTCGGTATGCCGCAGGTCCTGCTCCGCTTTATGGCGATCCGCAAGGAGGACGAGCTCAAGCGCTCCCGCCGCATTGCCATGATCTGGGTCGTTATTTCCCTTGCCGTTGCAGTATTCATCGGTCTCGTAGGCCGTCAGCTCTTCCCCGTAGCGCACCTGACCGCCTCCGCCGCTGAAAACATCTTTATCACCCTTTCGACCAGTTCCCTGCCCGCGATCCTCGCAGGCTTCGTTATGGCAGGTATCCTTGCCGCAACCATCAGCTCGTCCGACTCCTATCTGCTGATCGCGGCATCCGCATTCTCGAAGAACATTTTCCAGGGCATCTGCAAGAAGAACGCGACCGACAAGCAGGTCATGTGGGTATCCCGCATCACACTGCTCGTGCTTGCGCTCATCGGAATCGTGATCGCGCTGGATGAAAACAGCGTCATCTTCCAGATCGTATCCTTTGCATGGGCAGGCTTCGGCGCGACCTTCGGCCCGCTGATGCTCTTCTCCCTCTTCTGGAAGCGCACGACCAGAGCGGGCGCAATCGCCGGCATGGTCAGCGGCGCAGGCATGGTCTTCCTCTGGAAGCTTGTCATCAAGCCGCTCGGCGGTGCATGGGGCATCTATGAGCTGCTCCCCGCATTCATCTTCTCCGCGGTCTGCATCGTCGTCGTTTCGCTCCTGACCAAGGCTCCCTCCAAAGAAGTCGAGGCAGATTTCGAAGCCGTCCGCACCGGCAACGTAGAAGCGTAAAATGCAAAGAAGTCGTCCGCTTGGACGACTTCTTTTTATATTTCGGGGAATTCCTTGTGTTTGGCGCGATATTCGCCGGGGGTGCAGCCGGCTTCCTTTTTGAAGATGCGGCTGAAATAGTAGACGCTTGCAAAGCCGCAGTTCTGTGCGATCTCTGCAAAGGAATCGCCGGAGTACCGGATATACTCCTTGGCACGGTTAACACGCAGAAGGCAGATGTACTTAATGGGAGAAACGGCGTAAGCACTCTTGAACAGGCGGCGGAAGTGTGATTCCCCCATACCCGCCGCTTTTGCGGCGTCCTCCACCTTGAGTCCCTCATTGGCGAAGTTATCGGAGATATATTGCAGCGCCGCATCCAAACGTGTGCGCTTGGTCGCGGGAATATACGCCGCCGTGCGCTGACGCAACAGCTCGGCATACACGGCATAGAGGATGGAAAGGCAATCCTCCTCGGCACCCGGCTTTTGCAGGCGCCATTTTTCCAACATGCGGCGGAATTGGCTCTCCATCACGCGCGCATTCTGCATCGAAAAGACAGAAGAGTGCAAATTCTCCGTACCGTCAACAAAGTCAAAATTTGCAAAGACAAACCGATACGGCCCGGTAACAAGCTCCATCGAATAGAATGATCCGCGCGCAAGAAACAAAATGTCCCCTTCCGTGGCGACCAACTCACTTTCATCCGTAAAGCGGTAACGCATTGAGCCTTCCAATATAAAAATAAGCCCGGAAGTAGGGCGCGGAGCGACCGCAGGGATGAATACTCGATCGATCGTGCCCTCCACCACCTGATAAAAGGTACCAATACGAGGACGCAGATCCAAAAGTTCCATTGTGCTACACCTCCCCTTTTGTTTTTATTTAATCAAAAAATGTAAAAAAAATCAAGGGATGATGCAAAAATAGTAAGTCGAAAAGTATAAATATAACCGAAAGTTGCATTTACTTTTTGTTCGGTCTGCGTTACTCTAAAATTAGAGAAATATGGAAACATGGCGGGAGGAGCCCGTCCGGATAAGATCGGAGGTAATACTATGATCTGGGGAAATTTTGAAAAGGACCGCGCTGAGATCGCTTCGCTGTACGACGTTCGCAAATGGGACGAAACCAGCGGTGTCACGCCCGAAGCGTTGCTTGACGAATGCCTTTCTATTGAAAAAGAGTATGCCGACAACCGCATGTTGGCAAAAACAAAGATGCTGGAGACCGTACTGCACAAGGCACAACTTGATGTGCGTGAGGGGGATTTTTTCCCCGAGCGTTTGCGTCACGACTATATCATCACGAGGATCCGTGACCGCTGGATCCGTAGCCTGCGTCATGAAAAGAAGTCGTTAAACGACGTGATCGAAAAGTACGACGCAGAAGTTGAGGGGCTCGCGTTTACCGGCAGCCTCGACCTCGGCCACTGCTCACCCGACTGGGATGCCGTTATGACTTTGGGCCTTCCGGGTCTGCTTGCCCGCGCAAAGGCGGCAAAGGAGAACGGCGAAAAGACCGCGGAGCAGGATCTTTTTTACAACTGCGTAATCACGACGCTGGAATCGGCGATCCACCTTGTAGGTCGCTTTGCCGACGCAACGGCGAAACTCGGCGGCGAAAAGATGCTTTTCATCTCCGACAGTCTGCGTTCGCTTACGGTGGGCGCTCCGCGCGACCTGCTGGCGGCCATGCAGCTTTCCATGATCTTCTATAACCTGCAAACGCACGTAGAGGGCGAGGCGATCCGCTCGGTAGGCGGTCTCGACCGACTCTTCTATCCCTTCTACAAACGCGATATCGAGAGCGGCAAACTCACAAAGGAACAGGCGCGCGAGCTCTTCCGCTACTACTTCCACAAGTTCCACTCGATGCACATTACCGCGAACATCCCGTTCTTCCTCGGCGGCAGACTGCCGGACGGCTCCTCGGGTATCAACGAGCTTTCCTATCTGATCGTAGAGGAATACACGGCACTGGATATCCACGACCCGAAGATCCATATCCGTTGGTATGACGAAATGCCCGACGAGTTTTTGCAGCTCGTGCTCCGCTCGATCCGCATGGGTCGCAGCAGTTTTGTTTTCGTCAACGACAACGTGATCGAAAAGGCGCTGATCGGTATCGGCGACTCTCCCGAGGATGCGCGCAACTACACCGTCATCGGCTGTTACGAGCCCTGCGCCCTCGGCAAAGAGATGCCCTGGACCTGCGCGGGCAGAGTCAATATGTCCAAGGCACTGCTCACCGTCCTGTATGCGGGCGTTGACCCCTATTTGGATCGTCCGATCGGCTCTGTACGCGCCGATCCCGACAGTTACAAGACCTTTGACGAGTTCTATACTGCCGTCAAAGCACAGATCAAGAGCCTGATCGACGCCACCATGGAAAAGATCTGCGCCGTAGAGGACTATTGCCCCTACGTCAGCCAGGCACCGTTGCTTTCTTCTACCTTTGCAAGCGCGATCGAGCGTGGCCGTGACGTGTACGACGGCGGCGCAGTCTACAGCAACTCCTCGATCGTTGTCTTCAGTGTAGCAAGCACGGTAGACGCGCTCACTGCGGTCAAAAAGCTTGTTTACGATCAGAAGCGTATGACGCTCTCCGAACTTGCAGAGATCCTGAAAAACAACTGGGAGGGTCACGAACTGCTTCTGCGTGAAGTACGCCAGGCATTCCCGAAATACGGCAACGGCATCGCCGAAGTCGATGCATACGGCAAGGACATCGTAGACTACGTTGCTTCGGAGATCAACGGCAAACCCAACCACCGCGGCGGCGTATTCCGTCTCGGTCTCTTCTCCATCGACTACCGTATTTCCTTTGGCGAACGCATGACCGCTTCGCCCGACGGACGCAAGCACGGCGAAATGCTTTCGAAAAACATGTGTGCCGTCACCGCCATGGATAAGGAGGGCGTTACCGCGCTCATCCGCTCGGCAACATCGGTGGATTACACCAAGGTGCCCGACGGCACGGTACTCGATATCATGCTCCACAGTTCTGCCGCAGAGGGCGAGAGCGGTCTCATGGCAATGAGCGCACTCGTCAAGACCAACATGCAACGCGGCGGCTTTGCGATCCAGATGAACGTGCTTTCTCCCAACGTTCTGCGCGCGGCGCAGAAGGAGCCTGAAAAGTACAAGACCTTGCAGGTTCGTCTTTGCGGTTGGAACGTCTACTTCGTCGAGTTGACTGAGGCAGAGCAGAACGATCTGATCCGTCAGTGTGAAAACGCGGAGGGCTGATGATGGCAAATACGCTTGGACGCATCGTCAATCTCAAACGCTTTGAGATCCACGACGGTGACGGTCTGCGCACCACCCTGTTCGTCAAAGGGTGTCCTTTGCATTGCAAGTGGTGCCACAATCCCGAAAGCATCGCTCCGAAAAGCGAGCTCGGATACTATGAAAACAAATGCATCTCCTGCGGTCGTTGCGCGGAGATCTGTCCCTATGGCGCACACGTCATGGAGGGCGGCGTACATCGCTTTGACCGCGAAAAATGCCGTGCCTGCGGCAAGTGCGCAAGCGAGTGCCTTGCCGATGCGCTCATCTTTTACGGCGAGCGTGTCACGGTGGAGGACATTCTGCCAAAGCTCCTTTCCGACCGCGAATTCTACGAGAACTCAGGCGGCGGTGTAACCATATCGGGCGGCGAGCCGCTCATGCAATCGGAGTTCTGTGGCGCACTGTTGCAACGTCTGAAGGCGGAGGGTATCAACACCGCAGTGGACACCTGCCTGTTCGCCACGCGCGAGCAGCTCGACCGCGTGCTTCCCTACACCGACACCTTCCTTGTGGACGTCAAAGCGATCGACTCCGATCTGCACAAGGCACTCACGGGACAGCCGAACGAGTGCATTCTCGACAACATCCGCTATCTCGACCGCATGGGTAAGCTGATGGAGGTCCGCATTCCCTACGTGCCGAAGCAGAACAGCGGCGAGATCGAAAAGATCGCGGATTTTCTCGCAACGTTGCACGCACTCAAGGGCGTGCGTGTGCTTCCCTACCACAGCCTTTCGAGCATGAAATACGCTTCGATCGAAATGCCCTACGACCTCGATGCCGAAAGCGCACCTCTCCCCGAGCAGGCGGAGATCGAGCGCGCCAAGGACATCCTGCGTGCAAAAGGACTCAAGGTTCTGGAATAAAAAATACAGGCAGCCGTAAGCTGCCTGTATTTTTTTATTTATTCGATTGACAGGTTTAAAATACGAATAATATCTATTAGTGTCAAGGAGCCGTCATTGTTTACATCCGCAAGGCTGTCATATTCTGCGTTCAACAACAACCGCAAGCCCATCATTGCATCCTTGATATCAACCTCTCCGTCTCCGTCCACGTCACCGGGCACCGTTTCCAATGCCAAACGCAACGCAAGATACGCTGTGCGGAGTGCGGGCGGCTCGGGCAAAGGAGATACCGTTGACTGTAAAAGGGTCTCTGCCTCGTCGATCCGTGCCCGGACCAAAGCATATCTCTCTTTCCCCAGCGTTTCCTCCGTTTCGCCCTTTGCCAAAAGAACGAGATCTGCAAGTGATGCAGGCGTGATGACTAGTGGATACACCGGAACGAGTGCATGGATCGCGTCGGCAAGAGAATGATACGCAGGCGTGATCTCCTCCCCTTGTGCCGCCTTTGCGGCAGAAAGTGCGGCAAGCATATCCGTGTAGGACTCCTCCGTGTAGTCACGCCGAGAAATCTCCTTTGCATAAAGGATAAGCGTTTCCATGGAGGCGGTATCCTTCACATGCATCTGCAATGCACCAAGCTGTTCCATAGTCAACGCCACGTTGTAGATCCGCGCTTCATCAATATACATGGTATCGTACAACGTAGTCATACTCGGATTATTACCGATGTAAAGCGGATAGCTCGTTGCCTCCAGTGAACTCGGAGAGATCGACTGCGGCGTATGCAACAAAACAAAATCCGCACCGCTCGTGGGATCTTCACACGTAGAGGCATACAGATACATCGTCATCTTTCCTTCCACGTTCCGAACGACCGTTGCAAGCGTCACCCACTCGCCGAGCTTTGCGCTACTGTGCATATTCTCCCTCACGGTCTTCGTGTGCGAAGTGGTATTGGAGATCTGTCCGCCGATACCAAAGCGGCTCCGGTCGCTGACGTTATAGCCCTGATACATCGCATATGGGCGCACGGAGGGATCCGACAGATTTCTATGGTCGATGATGCCGTGCCCCGGTGTGTGCCCGTCCAGTTTTACACGCGCCACCAACGTCAGGTCGCCCGTAATGGACAGTTCTTGGGTGCCTTCGGCGACAAGATAGGAAATCGTGCCCTTCTTGTATATTACCATGCCTCTTTCTACGCATACGGCGTTGATCTCATGAACACCGTCATAGACAGAAAGCGGCGTACTGCTGCTGTTGTCGCCTTTGTCGGCGAGCTGCTCGGCTTGTGTCAACCCCTCAAAATCCCATTTGCCGACGAGCGTACCCGTGAGATCCACGCCATCATCCTCGCGTGTAACGGTAACAGTGTACTCATTGTAGCAGGCAGCATCATCCGGCAGTGCAGAGCGTACTGTGATCAGATTCTCTCCCGTAGCAAGCGGCAGGGTGATCGCACCGTCCGTGAGTGCCGTGCCGTTTACCGTGAGAATAACAGCCTGCCCCGCACTTGCACGCACGGTAACCGATTCCACACCGGCAGCAACACGCGCGGTATATGCGGCCTTTTCGGGAGTAAAGACGGGGAGCAGATTCGCACCGTCTATGGAAAGCGATGCAAGGGCAAGCGAAATCGGCGACTCCAGAATAGACGCCATTTCCGCAGCAGTCAAGGCTGTATTGTAAATGCGTACATCGTCAAAAACGACCTCAACACCGGACGCAAGTTTATCCGGATTTCTGCCGAGCAGCAAATCCCCTATGCTTGCAGTGCTTAACGCAGTAAGCGATGTTGTCTTTTTGGTCAGTGCGGCAAAGTCCGAAGAAGAATCGGTATACGGTCCGTTTGACAGATACGGCGTGATGGTAATATATCCGTCCGCGTTTTTGTCCACGACGAAGGCAAGTTCACGCCAAAGATTTGCAGGAAAAAGCGTTCCCGTACGGTGTATCGTCGTGCGGGCGATCCCTGTAACGCCCCAGTCCTTCCAGATACCGAAGGCATAGGCGCGGTTCTTCGCATCATCACCCGTTTTAAATACACGTTTGTCCGCAAGTCCGATAAAGGAATCCGTAATGGTTTCCCCTACCAGTTTGACACGCATAAACACGGTCATCGGCCCCGGCTGATTGACGTCGGCAAGATTTCCCGCATTCAGATAGGTTCCTGCATTTGCATCCAGGGTAGCGATCCCGTCCTCTACGGTAACACCGCCAACAACCGTAAGGTCGTCTGCCGTAGTGCTTGCCGTATATGCCGAGTCTGCCGCCTTGTCTTTCAGCCTTTCCTCCAAGGTTTCGCCGATGAAGTCCCAATGTGCAACGAGATGTGCATCAATGCCGTCATTCTTTGCAGAAGGATCGTATTGCTCCGTGCGGTTGGTGAAATAGTAGAAATGTCCGTCCTCCGCACCGATGATCAGATCGGGAACACCGTCCTGATTCCAATCGCATACTGTAGGACAGGTGGAATGCTGTGCAATATCACGTTCGTCATACAGGCAAACGAAATCGGTAAACTTATAGGGCGTTTCAGCATCGCCGATATTTTCAAACCAGCGGACCGTATAGCTGCTGTTCTGGATGATGTCCAGATCACCGTCTCCGTCCCAATCTGTCAAAAGAATCTTTCTGCGACCACTGGAGCCCTTGGTGTTGGAGGTCATAGAGAGGCTTTTGCCGCCATCGTCTAAGAAGACGTGCTGTGGTGCTTTCAGCTTCCGCACGCCATTCTCGTCTACAAAGCGCTCATAAAATGCAAGATAGCCGTGGCTGTCCAGCATAACAATATCCATCAGCCCGTCCCCGTCAAGTTTGCCGTCCCCGTCCGTATCCTTGATCGGCAGATCAATCATGTACGGCGTGGTGCGCCACTGGGTAACCAACTCATAGGGTTCGGGATCCCACCAGTTCCACAAGGGCTTTTCAGGCGTGGGATCGTCCACCTCTACTCTTTTCGGTGCAGAGAAATCCAGCGTGGGGTCTGCTGCATCGCTTCCGCGGTTTTCCAGCCATACGATCTTGCCCCAAATGCTATTGGCAAGGATGTCCGCATCCCCATCTCCGTCCCAGTCGCCCATGGAAATAACCGTGTAACCCCATTTCTCCTCGGACGGTCCCTGCACAGAGCCTTCACGTCCTGCAAGAATGCGGATCACGTTGCCATTTTCATCAGTCAGGCGCACGGGCGGTGCAAAAGAAGGATCGGTCAAGCTTCGGTCTTCTTCTATACTCAAATTTTGCACATAGTTGAAAAAGCCGGCAGAATCCCCCGAAAAGAGGTCCTCATCACCGTCACTGTCCCAGTCAATGGAAAACGGCGTATTCAACATACCGACAGAAAGCGTATCGGCAGGCGTTTGAAAATAACGGCAAGGTTCAAAAACAGGGGCACCGTTTTCGGCAAACACACCCGTATTGGCATAATAACCGATCCTGCCGTCCTCCTCGCCGATCAAAAGGTCGAAGTCACCGTCGCCGTCCCAGTCAAATACCGTTGTCGCAGGCATACATAGCTCTACCTGCAGCACCTGAACGCCCTCTGCATAGACAGGAGCGGTGGCACTGCCTACATTTTGATAGTAGAGAATGTCGTCAACAAAATTGCTGCAAATAAGGTCAAGGTCGCCGTCGCCGTCAAAATCATAAAAATTCGGATACGCGCCACCATAGGTGTCAATTGGGGTGTCGATGTCCCCGTTCACACAGATCGTCGTGCCCGTTTTTGCATAGCTTGGGGCTTCGTTTGTGCCATAGTTCTTTGCCCACATCACAAAGCCGTGCAACGGATCGTCTCCGTCTCCCCAAGTGCCGTCAGCCGTGTAAGCATTGCCGGTAAGACCGCCGTACTCTGTCCAACTGTCTACTGCACGGATCAGGTCGTACACGCCATCGCCGTCAAAATCCACAAGGCTCCGCGCATTATCACGGGTTTGCGCGTACGGCCATTGCACATCCGCCCCATGGGGAACTCCGTTTGTATATTGGGTATTCTCGAAATCAGAAAAAGCATAGGGGCTGTTGTAAAACAACACCGTGTCCTGATATGCATAGGTATATTTCCCATCTTTCTCAATTTTGTCATACAAATAGGTAGCAAACAGGTACCTCTTCGAATCAGCAACCCTATCCGCCTTGCTCATCAGCAAAGTTTCTGCAGAATCCTTATCACCGTAAAACACGTAAGTACCGCTGTATCCGATTCCGGTACCGCCGGCAACGATATCCCAATATCCGTCTCCGTCATAATCCATTACGGCGGGTTTTACCCATGTTCCCGCTTCCAGATCCATGACAGCATCCGGATTGTTATACGGGATACTGTTCATGTTTCCTGTATTCGCCTCCGTCGCGGGATGCTCGATCTCACGATTCCAGACGGTGATCTCTGCAGCAGAGACGGATACACTCAAAATTGAAGCAATCAAAAGCGCAATTATCTTTCGTTTCATATTCTTCGCCTCCTGTGCTTTCATGATAGCATACTTGTATACTGCAGGGCAATCACGCTACAGGACAAAAAAATAACAAAACAGGACATACTCTTGTATATGCCAATCAACTGTGATACAATAAAACCAAAGATTTAACAGGAATGGAAACGTATATATGCAAAAAAAGTTAAGTCGCTATTACATTAAAATAAATGGCGATTTTGGGACATTGACCGTTGCTTGGCTTCGACAGGTCCTGTCGGATAACGAAAGTCTGTTAACCGCCAACGCAAAGCACAAACTGTATGAGCTGCAATACGTACTGGACGGCGGAATGGATTTTCGTGTTGCAGGAGAAATGCATCACCTGAGTGCCGGAGATCTTCTGCTTGTACCGCCCGAGAACTATCATGAAATCTTCGCCGCACTGCCGCATACGCGGAAATTGGTGTTTGCGTTTGATGTACAACTCACTGACGCCGTATTGGCGGATGCATTGTTCCACATTCCTCTCGGTGTTTGCAAGGAATCCTTGATTCTGCGGCAGATGGCTGAACTGCTCATCCTGCTTCCCGGTGGGAAACCGTCCATAGCGGGGCTGCAGATCCGCTGCCTGACCGAAGCGTTTTTCTTTGAACTTTTACAACTGATTCTTCCCGCAGCAGAACTCGGAACGCCGCCGCGGATCAAATCCGACGGTCAAAATGAGCTTGTTGAGCGTATATATACCTTCATTCGCAGCCGTCTTGGCAGTAACTTTCCAACAGTAAACGATCTTTCCGAGACATTTCATCTCAGCCGCCGTCATCTAAGCCGCATTACCGTAAAAGCAGTCGGAAAGACACCGCGGCAAATCCTCGACGAGGAACGGTGCTTCTATATCCGTGAGCTGCTCGCCACGACCGAATACGCCCTGCACGAAATTGCTTTTTTGAGCGGCTTTACAAGCGAATATTCGCTGGCACGCTTTTTCCGCAACAAGGAGGGCTGTACCCTTAGCCAATACAGAAAAGATACTACCAGACAATAAGGAGACAACATGAAACTGCAAGGTGGAATTATTCCGACGATGCTCGTCGCTTACGATACAAACGGTGCCGTAGACCTCGGCGCACAAAGCGCTCTGCTCGACTGGTATCTTGCGCGCGGTGTGCACGGTATGTTTGCTGTTTGCCAATCAACCGAGATGTTTTTCCTCACCATGGAGGAAAAACTCGCCATCGGCAGACTGACAATGGAAAAGTACAAGGGAAAGATCCCCGTGGTCGTGTCGGGCATGACCACGGAGAGAATTGATACTCAGATCGAAGAGGCAAAACGCATTGCCGACATTGGTGCGGACGGGCTTGTATTCCTGCGCAACCGTCTTGGCGAAAGCGAGGACGAATTTTTGCGGAATCTGGAACGCATCTGCCGCGAGATCCCCGAAGAGATCGCGCTCGGCTTTTACGAGTGCCCTTATCCGCACTGGCAACACCTGACCGACCGCGAATTTGAGGCTGTTGTGAAAACAGGGCGCTTCCGTTTTCTCAAGGATACCGCCTGCGACACGGAAGTCATGTGCCGCCGTGAGAAGCTCCGCTCGGCATTTGACAAGGACTTCGGGTTGTACAATGCCAACTGCGCAACGCTCCTCGACTCGCTCCGCTTTGGCTACAACGGCTTTTCGGGTGTGATGGCAAATTTTCACCCGGATCTGTACGTCTGGATGTATGAGCACCGCGACGACCCGCGTGCAGACACGCTCGACAAGTATCTCGGTATGCTCTCGGTCATCGAAGCGCGGTGCTATCCTATCTGCGCCAAGCGCTATCTTGCAAAATACGAGGGACTTCCCATTACAGACGTCTGCCGCTCGGTCAAGGACACCACGCTCCCTGCTCTTGCACATGAACTCGAGGACGTGTACAGACTCACCGAGATCGCGCGGCAGACTGTAGGCATATAAGGAGGTTACTATGCAAGGACAAAGCACGTGGAGCTATACTCCCTACAAACCCTTTTTGTGGGAAACGGGCGATATTTATATTTGTCGCATTGCCCCCTCTAAAACCACTATTCACTTTGAATGGCTGGATATCGGCGAAACATACACGGTCTTCTGCCGTGTGCGCGGCGAGGAAGCATTTTCGATATGCGGCGAAACTCCCGATACTGCTTTTGACATTATGGGGTTGCAAACAGATACCGATTACGAATTTTTTGTTGCCGCCGGTGAAAAAAAGAGCCGCGTGCGCCTTGCGCGGACGGGGGAGACCGTCGGCACGGTAGTAAACTACCTGCACCCGGAGGATGATGCCTATCTGTTTTCGGGCAGATATCTCTGCTCGCCTTCCCTTTTGCGTCTTCCCGACGGCACTTTGCTCGCCTCCATGGACGTGTATGCCACCGGCATGCCGCAGAACCTAACGCTCATCTTCCGCTCAGAGGACAACGGCGAGACCTGGCACTATCAAAGCGAGCTTATGCCCTGCTTCTGGGGCAAGCTGTTCTTACACGAGGGCGACGTTTATATGCTTTCCGTCTCGACCGAATACGGCGACCTTCTGATCGGCAGATCGACCGACGGTGGCAAGACGTTTTCCACACCAACGACACTTCTGCGCGGCTCAAACGGAAAGGCAGGAACGGTCGGCATACATAAAAATCCGCAAAACGTCGTCCGATACGGCGGCAGACTCTATGAAACGCTCGAATGGGGCAGCTGGAAAAACGCCGACTATTATCATGCCGCCATGGTCATGTCCGCAAAAGAGGATGCCGACCTTCTTCTGCCCGAGAGCTGGCACTTCACACCGCCCGTCAAATATGACCCTGCATGGGAGGGCGTTGCGCCCGACGGTGGCAAGGGTAACATCGAGGGCACACTTTGTGTCGCACCCGACGGCAAGCTCTACAACTACATGCGCTACCAGACCGCCGAGAAAAAGATCCTTGCCTATCTTGTAAACACCGAGGATCCCGACGCGCCCATCGCCTATTCGCACGCGGTCGCCTTTCCCGGTAATCTCTCCAAGTTCATGATCAAAAAGGATGCGATAAGCGGCAGATACTATTCCATCGTCTCCCGCCGCATCGACGAGCCCGCCACCCGCCGCAATCTCCTTTCCCTGCTTGTCTCGGATGATCTTGCGAGCTGGTCGGCGGTCTGCGACCTCCTTGACGAGCGCCACGGCGACATTGACAAGATCGGCTTCCAGTACGTGGATTTTGAGATCGAGGGTGAGGACATCATCTTCCTCTGCCGCACGGCGATGAACGGCGCGCACAACTACCACGATTCCAACTATTCCACGTTCCACCGCGTAAAGAATTTCCGCAGCTTATAAGAAAAAGCAGCCTTTCGGCTGCTTTTTCTTATACCGTCCAGTTTTTCTGCTCGGTGTGGAGCAGGTCGTGTGCCTTGTGTGAAAGAGGCTTTTCGAGATAGTTTTCGTACAGCGCCTTGACCTCGGGATTCTCATGCGAGAAACGGAGCGTGTTTGCACTGTCGAGTGCGTACAGCTTTTCGCCGCGACAAGCCGCAAGCTCAAGGCCGTCGGTGATCGGCTGTCCGCCGCCTCCTGCGCATCCGCCGGGACAAGCCATGACCTCAACAAAGTCGTACTTTGTCTTGCCGCTCTTGATGTTGTCAAGCAATATACGGGCATTGGCAAGACCGCTGACGACCGCCGCGCGGAGCGTAGTGCCGTTTACGGTAACCTCTGCCTCGCGGATACCACTGTTTTCGCCGCCGCGAACGGCCTTGAACGCGTCTGCATCGGGATTCTTGCCGGTGAGCATATTGTACGCGGTACGAAGTGCCGCCTCCATCACGCCGCCGGTCGCGCCGAAGATCACGCCCGCACCGCTGCCGACGCCGAGCGGCGAATCGAATTCGCACTCCTCCAGTGCTTCCACGCCCACGTGGTTTGCTTTGAGCATGCGTGCAAACTCACGGGTAGTGAGAACAACGTCTACGTCTTTATCGGTAGCGTTGAGTTCGGGAACGTCGCATTCATACTTCTTGGAGCTACAAGGCATGACCGAGATACAACGGATCTTTGCAGGGTCAATGCCCATCTTTTCTGCAAAATAGGTCTTTGCGACCGCGCCGAACATCTGTTGCGGGCTCTTTGCCGAGGAAAGATTCTCTGCAAACTCGGGATATGCGTAACGCATAAAGCGTACCCAACCGGGGCAACAAGAGGTAAACATGGGCATCCTGCCCTCCCCCTTTGTGATGCGCTCGATCAGCTCGGACGCCTCCTCCATAATGGTGAGATCGGCGGCGAAGTTGGTATCAAATACGTAATCTATGCCGAGTGCCTTTGCCGCGGCGACCATACGCTTTTCGGTAGCAAGTGCCGCATCTACACCGAGCGAATCTGCCCACGCGGAGCGAACCGCAGGTGCGATCTGCATGACGGTAACCGTTTCTGCATCCTCGATGGCTTCGTAAACGCGATCGGTATCATCGCGTGCAGTCAGTGCGCCGACGGGACAATGTGTAATACATTGGCCGCAGTATGCACAGCCCGCCTCGGTAAGACTGAGACCGTCACGCACGGTAACCTTGGTATGTGCGCCACTGCCGTTGACTTCCCAGACGGCAAGTCCCTGTAGTTCGTCACAAACGTTGACACAGCGCATGCAGGAGATGCACTTGGAGGCATCACGTTGCAACGGAAGCAGTTCATCCCACGTATTCTTTTCGAGTTTGGTTTCGTAAGGAACGGTACGCACGTTGAGGTCGTTTGCAAGCGATTGGAGTGCGCAGTTGCCGCTACGAACGCACGCAACGCAGTTGCAGTTGTGCGCGGAGAGCAGCAGTTCCACGTTCACGCGGCGCGCGGCACGCACGCGCGCGGAATTGGTATAGACCTCGATGCCGTCGCTGACGACCGTGTTGCAGGCGGCGACCAGCTTTTCACTGCCCTTCACCTCGCAAACGCAGACGCGGCATGCGCCGATCTCGTTCAGTTTTTCAAAATAGCAGAGCGTGGGAATGTGAATGCCGACAGACTTTGCCGCGGCGAGAATCGTGGTTCCCTCGGCTGCCTCTACGGTCTTACCGTCAATGATCAGCTTTACCATTTGCGCACTCTGCCTCCCTTCAATGCGGCACAGCCGTAATGATCGCAGCGCAGGCAACGACTGCATTCCTGCATCGCTTCCTCCTCGGTCATGGGCTGTTCCATCAGTTCAAAATCGCCCTTGCGCTCTGCCGCCTCGCGCTCGGAGTTGTTCACTCTACCGCAAGCAGGCTTGAAGCGATAGGTTGCGGCGGGGATCTCCACGTCGAGCTCGATCTCGGTGTGGCCGCCGAGGTATTCGTCAATGTTGGCCGCGGCCACCTTGCCTGCCTCGATCGCCTTGATCACGGTCGAGGGGCCGGAAACGCAGTCGCCGCCCGAGAACACGCCGTCCATTCCCGGTACGGCGCCTGCGGCGTTTGCAACGATCTGATCCCACTTGAGCTCCGCACCCGACTCTGCAAAGTGTGCGGAGTCGATCGCCTGACCGATCGCAACAATGATGATGTCGCAGGGGATGGTCTCTTCGGGAAGATTTGCATTATACGGCTTCGGTCTGCCACGGTCGTATGCACCGATGACCTGGCGCTTGACGACAAGACCCGTGACCTTTTCGCCGTCATTCTCCACGCGTGCAGGAGCAAGCAGAGGCAGGATCTCGCACCCTTCTGCAATGGCGCCCTCGATCTCCTCGGGGAGCGCAGTCATGTCCTCCACGCGGCGGCGGTATACGCATTTTACGCTTGCCGCGCCGAGGCGCATCGAGGTGCGGGTAACGTCCATCGCGACGTTGCCGCCGCCGATAATGACAACGTTCTTGCCCGTGAAATCGGGGATCTCTCTGTCGCCGATGCCGCCGAGCAACTCGACTGCCGAGATCACGCCCTTCTTTTCCTCCCCGTCGATGCCGAGCTTCTTATCCGAATGGGCACCGATGGTGATATATACGCTGTCATACGTTTTGCGCAGTTCGTCAAGCGTTACGTCCTTGCCGATGCGCACGCCCATCTTGACCTCAACGCCGAGTGAAAGGATCGCGTCGATATCCGCATCCAGATACGCATCGGGCAGACGGTAGCAAGGGATACCGTAGCGCAGCATACCGCCAAGACGGGTACGCTGTTCGAATACGGTGACCTTGTGTCCCATCAGCGAGAGGTAATATGCCGCAGTAAGACCTGCGGGGCCGCCGCCGATCACGGCAACGGTCTTGCCGGTTGCAGGCGCGCATGCCGGTACAGGTACGTTCCCTGCGTTGTCGATCGCGTAGCGCTTGAGACCGCGGATGTTGACAGCGCTGTCTACAAGACTGCGGCGGCAATGATGCTCGCAAGGATGCTCACAGATGAGCCCACAGACAGACGGGAACGGATTGTCCTTGCGGATCACGCGGATAGCATCCGCGTATCTGCCCTCGCCGCAAAGGGCTATGTATGCGGGAATGTCGACGTGCGCGGGGCACTCTGTGGTACAAGGGATGGAGGCGAAATTTGCGGTGCATCTTCCCTTTTCAATGTGCGAAAGATAGTCGTCGCGGAAGGCCGCCATGCCGTCCAACACCAGCTTTGCAGCTTCAAAGCCGATAGCACAGTCAGACGAATCGGCGATCGCGCGGGCGGTCTTTTCAATCAGGTCGAGCGTTTTGGCGTCGCCCTTACCGTCAAGCAGTCCGTCTGTCAACGCGGCAAGTCTGTCAAGACCGACGCGGCAGGGGACGCATTTGCCGCAGCTCTGCGCCAGGCAAAGCTTTAAGAATGCCGCGGTCAGCTCCACGGGGCAATTGCCCACGGGCGAGGCGGCAACGCGGCGGCTCAGACTGTCATACAGGGCGCGAACGGTGCGTTCTGCCTTAGCAGTCGAAGTCACTTGAAGTCTACTCATGTGCGTATAGTCCTCCGAAATAGTTTTTTAACATCTATAGAATACCAAATGCTTCATAAAAAATCAATGCAAGAAAAAATTCTGACCGCGCTAAAAAATTGAATCGAATCGCAAAAGATCCAACCACTGTAAAAAGTACAAATTGCTTCTTGCAAAGCAGCAAAAAAGCAGCCTTTCGGCTGCTTTTCTTATTGGAACTGCGAATTGTAGAGCGTGCTGTAAAATCCACCCCTTGCCATGAGTGCATCGTGATTGCCGCTTTCGGTGACCTTGCCGTCCTGTAATACGAGAATGCAATCGGCATTCTGAATGGTGGAAAGTCGGTGTGCAATGACGAAGCAGGTACGCCCCTGCATCAAGGTGTGCATGGCCTCCTGGATCTTGATCTCGGTGCGCGAATCCACGTTGGAGGTCGCTTCATCGAGAATGAGCATTTCGGAGCCGGAGATCATGGCGCGCGCGATGGTGATCAGCTGACGCTGTCCCTTGGAAATATTGACACCGTCATCCGTCAGGACAGTATCATATCCGTCCGGCAGACTTTCGATAAAACTATCAATACGCGCCGCCTTTGCCGCCGCTTTCACCTCGTCAAGGGTTGCGCCCTCGCGCCCGTAGGCGATGTTTTCATAGATGCTGCCGCAAAACAGCCAGGTGTCCTGCAGCACCATGGTATATGCGTGGCGAAGCGACTTGCGCGTAATGCTGCGGATATCGGTGCCGTCTACGGCAATGGAGCCGTCCGTAACGTCGTAAAACCGCATCAACAAATTGATAATGGTGGTCTTGCCTGCGCCCGTGGGACCGACGATGGCAACGGTTTTGCCCGGCTCTGCCGTAAAGGAGATGCCGCGAAGAATGGTCTTGTCCTCGGTGTAGCCGAACACAACATCGGCGAGGTCTACTCTGCCCTCGGTGTCGGAAAGCTCGATCGCATCCGCGCTGTCAGCCACCTCGGGTGCCTCGTCGAGTATGCGGAACACGCGTTCTGCCGCCGAAAATGCTGACTGCAATTCGCTTAAGATATTGGCAAACTCGTTGATGGGGCCCGCAAATTTGCGCGAATACTGCACGAACTGCGCCACGCCGCCGAGCGAGATAAAAAAGAGCGATGCCTCTAAAACGGTGCCGTTTTGCGAGAGCATATACAGTATGCCGCCGAGGATCATGATGAGCGACAGCGACAAGTTGTTGATAAAGTTGACAGAGGGGCCCATCGCCGCGCCGTAATAGTCTGCCTTGTAGTAAGCGTCCATCGAGGCGGTGTTGCGCTTGTTGAAGCGCTCGCTGATCTCCTCCTCGCGCTCGTAGGCGCGGATGGTACGGCTGCCCGAGAGCATCTCCTCCGCATAGCCGTTCAGTTCACCGAGTTTTTTCGAGCGCTCGCGGAAGAGCGGGCGCACACGCTTTGCACGGTAGCGTGTGAACAGGATCGCCGTCGGCACGGTGATGACGAATACCGCGATCAACGGCTTTGAAATATTCCACATGAAAATGAGCGAGCCGATGACCGTGTACAGACTGGTCATGATCTGCACAAGGTCGTGCGAAAGCGTACTGCCCACCGTATCGATATCGTAGGAAATATGGCTGACGATATCGCCCGTGGGATTGCGGTCAAAATAGCCGACGGGAAGCGAGGTCAGCTTTTCAAAAAGTTGACGGCGCATGGTGTACACGATGCGCTGACTCATGAAGATCATCAGCACAGAAAGCCCGTAGGAAAGCGCTGCAGACGCAAGATAGCACACAAGCATGCGCAACACGTTGTACTGCACGGCGGAAAAATCCACGCCGCCCGCAGCTGCAAGTGCATCGATCGCCGCACCCGAATATTTCGGTCCGAGGAGCGAAAGCTGATTGGAAAAGAGCGTCAGAACGATCGCGGGAATAAAGAGGTACCAATAATGCAAAATGTAGCCGCACAAACGGAGGAATACCCCCTTGGCGGTCTTGCGATCCGGTTTTTTGGGCCTACTCAACGAAAGCACCTCCCATCTGCGACTCGCTGATCTCGCGGTATTCGGCACAAGAGGCGAGAAGTTCCTCATGCGTGCCCATACCGATGATCCTGCCTCCGTCCAGCACCATCACAGCATCGCAATCCTTGACAGAGCTGACGCGCTGTGCCACAGTGATGACCGTAGTGTCCGCCATATGCTCGGCAAGCGCTTTTCTCAGTGCCGCATCGGTCTTATAGTCGAGTGCGGAGGAGCTGTCGTCAAGGATGAGGATCTCGGGGTGCGCCGCAATGGCACGTGCGATCAGAATGCGTTGCTTTTGTCCGCCCGAAATGTTGGTGCCGTGCGGTGAAAGCATATGGTCGTAGCCGTCGGGGAACGCAGTAATAAAACCGTCCGCCTGCGCGATCCTTGCCGCCGTGCGGATGGCATCGTCCGAAAGCTCTCTGCCAAAGCGGATGTTCTCCGCCACCGTATCCGCATAGAGGAAATCCTGTTGCATCGCCGAGCCGAACGTAGCGTAAAATCGGCGTTTTTCCATTGTGCGAACATCCTCGCCGCTAACGTATATCGCCCCATTACCGACGTCGTAAAAGCGCAACAAAAGCTTGACAAGCGTAGACTTGCCGCTACCCGTTGCACCGATGATACCAAGATGACCGCCGCGCGCAAGGGCAAAGGAAATATCCGAAAGGTCGTTTTTCTTACCGCTGTAAGAAAAGGAAACGCCATCAAAAAGCACGTGCGCATCGGTGGCATTGTCGGGATGCTTATCCTTGCTTTCCACCGCAAGATCCTCCTTTGCGTTCAGCACCTCGGCAATGCGTCTTGCCGAAGCGGAGGATTTTGTGTACATCACAAACATGCGCGTGACCGACATCATCGCCATGGAAATGAGCGTAAAATACTGCATAAAGGCAACCACCGTTTCGGGGGCGGAAACGCCCTTTGCAATGCAGAATGCGCCAAGCGCGATGACCGCCACACTGCCGACGTTCATGCACATGGTCATCACGGGATTGGTGATGCCCATGATGATGCCCGCGCGGGTCTCGTCCCGCGAAAGCGCACGGTTGACCTTGTCGTAACGGCGGTGCTCATAATCGGTCTTGGAAAGCGCCTTGATCACACGGATACCCTGTGCATCCTCACGCACCACGCGCACCATGCCGTCCACAGACTTTTGCACCTGCGCGTAAAGCGGCACACCCTTTTTCGAAACGAAGTACACCGAAACGAAAATGAGCGGCAAGAGCGCAACCATGACAAAGGACAGCCGCCAATCCATAAACATGGTGATGACAATGCCGCCGACCAGCATAATGGGTGCACGCACGCCGAGACGTTGCATCATGTTGACAAAATGATGCACGTTGTACGTATCCGTTGTGATGCGCGACTCGAGCGACGGGACGGTAAAAGCATCCGTCTGCGCCGCGGACAACAAAAGCGTGCGTCGGAACAGATCACGGCGCATCGATTCGGCAAAGTTGCGCGAAACGCGCGCCGCCATACGGTTGGCGATCACGTTACAGAGCGCAGCAACGGCGGAAAACGCCACCATAAGCCCGCCCCAGAGGAGGATATCGTGCATCTCGCGTGTGATTACGTCCTCCAGAATGTGGCTGAGAATGTACGGCAACATCAGCTCGGCAAGCGTGCCGAGCACCTTGATCAAAAAGCCGACTGCCATGCGCCCGCTGTATTGTTTTAAATAACGAAGTAAGGTCTTCAACGTCGTTCTCCTAAAAGTAGTATCCTTATTCTACCATACACGACAACAAAAAAACAGCCTTTTCGGCTGTTTTTTTATTTTATTTCAGTACGTTCAGGTAGTTCAGCACAGCGAGAACGATGCCGATAAGGACGTACAAGTCCACGATCGTGCCGACGAGACCGACGACCAGATTTACGATCGGAATCAGCAGAGCTACCCAGATCAGTACGCTTGCAATCGCCGCAACAACAATGTAAAGGATGATCGAGACAATCATATCCTTCAGTTCCGCGCCTTTGAAGGAAAGCGGGAACAACTGCTTAATTTTATCCATGATATGACCTCCTTTCTCAGAATACAATCAATATAGCACATTTTTACCGAAACTGCAACCTTTTGTGGCATTTTCGCAAGATCTGTGCTATAATAAATGTCAGATCTTACCCGTATGCGGAAGGATCGTATCGAATTCGGGCATGCCGAACTCAAATTCCTCGTAAAATTCGTACGGTGCATCGTACGAATCGGGCAGGTCGAGGTCATAGTCATAGGTAAAATCTCCCGTCACCGCGGAGAAAATACCGCCGACCAGCATAAACAAAAGCACCACGCCGCCAAGGATGATCGCAATGATCGCCATCTCCTTGCCTGCACTTCCCTCCCGCTTGATCTTCGGGAGTGCGACAGCGCCGAACACGATCGCGAGGATCGCGAGGATCGGGCTGAGACAGCAACAGCAAAGCACGATCGAAAGTATGCCGCACACCAGTGCCGCCGTGGCAAAGCCGTTGGTCTTTTTCTCTGCGGCAGGCGTGATCGGCTGTGCCGCGATCTCCGCCGTGACAGGAGCTTCGGGCGCGGGTGCGCCGCAGTTGGGACAGAATCGCATATCTGCCTCAAGCATCTCGTGGCAATATTCACATTTTTTCAAAGTCAACACCTCCGTGTTCTCTTTCAGTATAGCGTTTTTCGCAAATAATGTCAATATTTCGGGAGGAGATTTCCTTTGTATATCACCCATCCGATCCCACCTTTTTGGGACGCCGATTCCCGCGTGCTGATCCTTGGCTCCTTTCCGTCGGTCAAATCGCGCGAATGCGGCTTCTTTTACGGACACAAGCAGAACCGTTTTTGGAAGGTGACCGCCTCCGTTTTCGGCGACGCGATCCCCGAAAGTATCGAGGAAAAAAAGGCGTTTCTTACGCGGCATCGCATCGCTTTGTGGGATGTGATCGCCGCCTGTGAGATCAACGGCTCCTCCGATGCAAGTATCCGCGACGCCGTAGCAAACGATATTGCGCCCATCCTTGCAGGCGCGGATATCCGCCGCATTTTTGTCAACGGCAAGACTGCCGCCGCCCTCTATGAAAAGTATATTCTGCCGCACGTCGGCAAAGAAGCAACTACACTTCCCTCCACAAGCCCCGCCAACGCCGCCTGGACTCCCCAGCGGCTGACCGAGGTCTGGAGTATCATCAAGGAGTAAAACTATGAGTACCGTACACGATTTTCTTTCCTTTATCGACCGCAGTCCAAGCTGCTACCACGCCATCGACGCCCTGCGTACCCGCCTTGCAGGCGAGGGATACGTCGAGCTTTGCGAGACGGACAAATGGTCTCTCAAAGCCGGCGGCAGATACTTTACCGTGCGGAATTCCTCTTCCCTGCTTGCGTTCCGCATACCGAAAGGCGCGCCGAGCTCGTATATCCTCGCGGCGGCGCACAGTGACAGCCCCACGTTCAAGGTCAAGGAGAATGCCGAGCTTGCACAGGGACCCTACGTGCGTCTCAACACCGAAAAATACGGCGGCATGCTGATGTCCACTTGGTTTGACCGTCCGCTTTCGGTTGCGGGTCGCGTCATTGTAAAAACCGAAGAGGGACTCGCGGAAAAGCTCGTCGATATCGACCGCGATCTGCTCGTGATCCCGAGCGTTGCCATCCATATGAACCGCGCGGCAAACGACGGTGTAAAGCTTGCCGCAAACGTGGATACCCTGCCGCTCTTCGGAGATGCAGATGCCAAGGAGTGCTTTACCTCCCTGCTGGCACAAAAAGCGGGGGTGCGCGCGGAGAACGTCGTTTCCAAGGACGTCTTTCTCTACTGCCGCGGCGGCGGCACGCTACTGGGTGCCGCAGAGGAATTCATCGCCGCACCGCGGCTCGATGACCTCGAATGCGCGTGGGCGCTGACCGAGGGCTTCCTTGCCGCAACCGAAAGCGAGGCGATCCCCGTCGTCTGCGTATTTGACAACGAGGAAGTCGGCAGCGCCACAAGACAGGGCGCGGCTTCCACCTTCCTACGGGATACGCTTTGCCGCATTGCCCATTCCCTCGGCATTGATGCGGAAGAACAGCAAAGACTCCTTGCAAAGAGTTTCTTGGTTTCGGCGGACAACGCCCATGCCCTGCATCCAAACCATCCCGAATACGCCGACAGTGCCAACTGCCCCGTAATAAACGGCGGTATCGTCATCAAATACAACGCAAATCAGCGTTACGCGACCGACGCGGTCTCGGACGCACTCTTCAAAGCGATTTGCGAAAAAGCGGGCGTCACGGTACAGACTTACGCCAATCGCTCCGACCTTGCGGGTGGCTCCACGCTCGGCAGTATCGCAAGCACGCTCCTCCCCGTACGCACGGTAGACGTCGGCCTCGCACAGCTTGCCATGCACTCTGCATACGAGACCGCAGGAGCACGCGATCTTGACGATCTTATCCGTGCAACAGCAGTTCTGTTTTCGGCGGGCGCGCATACCCTGTAATACGGAGGAAAACACATGAAAGCACTTTTGATCTGCGGCAGTCCGAACGAAAGGGGCTGCACTTACACCGCGCTCTCGGAGGTCGCCAAAGTTTTGGAGCAAAACGGCGTTGCGACCGAGATCTTTCAGATCGGCAAAAAGCCGATCTCCGGTTGTATTGCCTGCAAAGCATGCTACAAGCTCGGCAGATGTGCGTTTGACGACAGTGTGAACGTCATCGCCGCGCGGCTGGACGAATTCGATGCCATCATCCTCGGTTCACCCGTCTACTACGCAAGTGCCAATGCGTCACTCTGCGCCCTGCTCGACCGTTTGTTCTACTCGGCAGGCGGCAAAATGGCAGGCAAGGTCGGCGCCGCAGTCGTCTCCTGCCGCCGCGGCGGCGCGAGTGCGGCATACGACCAACTACACAAGTATTTCGGCATCTCCAACATGATCGTTGCGACCTCGCAATACTGGAATCAGATCCACGGCAATACCGCAGAAGAAGCATTGCAGGATGCGGAGGGGCTCCAGACCATGCGTACACTCGGGGAGAACGTCGCCTACCTGCTCCGCCTGATCGAATGCGGCAGACAGAATGGCGTAAGACCACCGAAGTACGAAGAGAAAAAAGCAAGAACGAATTTTATAAGATAAAGAAAGCCCGCCAAAAGGCGGGCTTTCTTATTCGGGAATGTATTCCGCAATATCTTCCAATTTGCAATTAAGCGCTGCACAAAGTTTGTTTAGCGTTTTCGTTTCCATATTTTCATTCGCCTTCAGGCGTCTGACCGTCTTACTGTCAATTCCGCAATTCTCACGTAACCAATAGGTCGAAATGCCTTTTTTCTGCATTGTTCCCCACAATTTGTCGAATTTTATCATATTTCTTCCCCCTCTTGACATTTACTATTATGGGGGTTATAATTCTTTTTATTAAGGGGATATAATCCTCATATTCTGTGAGGGAGTTATGGAACTTTACAAAGAAATACTCATCAACGTTTTAAAGGATGAAGACGTATCAATCTCTTTTCCGAATTTGAAGATCGACACGACGGAGATCGTACATCTGTCCTGCTATCAGGCACTCATGGCAATCAAAACCATTCTCACAAGCGAAAAGTTGGACGATAAAGAATGCTTTCAAAGAATTGAAAAAATCGTTTCTTTGTTCGAAGCGCTTGGTAGCGACGGCGGCTCACGCCACGATTTCGGATAGCAAAAAGCCCGCCATTCGGCGGGCTTTTGCTTTACTGCAATGCGTATTTGCGCTGATAGTCCTCAAAACGCTCCTGATATTCGGAGGTCGCCGCACGGACGGCGCGAACGTTTTCATGGATGTTCATATTGTGAATGTGGAAGTCGAGGATACCGCCTGCAATGTTGGAGCAGTGATCGGAGGTACGCTCGAAATTGGTCAGCAGATCCGACCAGACAAAGCCTGCCTCTACCGTGCAATTGCCCTGCTGCAAGCGGAGAATGTGATTGGTACGGAGGCGCTCCTTGAGGTCGTCGATGACCTGCTCCAGCGGTTCTATGCCCGCGATTGCCGCGGCATCGCCCTCCCGAAAGGCACGGAGTGCAAGGTCGAGGATCTCGGAAACCGCATCCGAAAGCACGTGCAGTTCCGCACTTGCGGCATCGGTGAACACGATCTTCTTCTCAAGGATCTCCTCCGCACTTTCCAGAATATTGACACCGTGGTCGGAAATGCGTTCAAAGTCGCCGATCGCCTTGAGGAGCATTGCTGCCTCCGCAGAGTCGCTTTCGCTGAGCTGCAGAGGGCTGAGTTTAGCAAGATAGGTGCCAAGGATGTCCTCGTAATGGTCGGTCTTGTCCTCTTTTTCACGCACCGACTGTGCAAGCTCGGGCGTATAGCCGTACAAAGCCGCAATGGCATCCTTAAGCGTATCCACCGCGCACTCTGCCATCTCCATGGCAACGGCATGGCTACGCTCAAGCGCGACCGCAGGCGTAGTGAGAAGACGCTCGTCCAGTTCTGCCACGGTTTCGGGCGCCTTGGACTCGGGGATCAGCGTCATGGCAAGCTTTTCGAGAAGCTTTGCCATCGGCAACAGAATCAGCGTGCAGAGAATATTGAACACCGAGTGTGCCACCGCAATGTTGAAATGCGTCGCGGGCGAGGCTAACAACGGGATATCCACAAGCGATTTTACAATGCAGAATACGATGAGCAGGATCACCGTACCGATCACGTTAAAGGAAAGGTGCACAAACGCGGCGCGCTTTGCATTCTTGTTGGTGCCGAAGGAGGAGAGGATCGCGGTGATACAAGTACCGATGTTCTGGCCCATGATGATCGGAATGGCGGCACCCATCGAGACCGCACCCGTTGCGGACAGTGCCTGCAAAATTCCGACCGATGCCGACGAGGATTGGATGATCGCGGTGAGGATCGCACCCGCAAGCACGCCGAGGATCGGATTGGAGAACGTGACGAAAAGCTGTTGGAAAGCAGGAATGTCCTTAAGACCGCTGACGGCCGCAGACATCGAATCCATGCCGTACATCAGCGTAGCAAAGCCAAGAAGGATCACGCCCGTATCCTTCTTTTTTGTGTTTTTGGAGAACATCGTAAAGATGATACCGACAAGTGCAAGCACAGGGGTAAACGAGGTAGGCTTAAGCAACTGCAACCAGAGTACGTCGCTATCAATGCCGCCGAGCGAAAGCAACCATGCCGTTACCGTGGTACCGACGTTTGCGCCCATGATGACGTTGATCGCCTGGGCAAGCGTAAGCAAGCCGGAGTTTACAAAGCCGACCACCATAACGGTCGTCGCAGAGGAAGACTGAATAATCGAGGTAATGCTAAGGCCCGTGAGAAAGCCTGCCGCCTTATTGGTGGTCAGCTTGCCGAGAAGGGTACGCAGGCCGTTGCCGGCACGGCGCTCCAGCGCATCGCCCATCAGATTCATGCCGAACAGGAACAGGCAAAGACCGCCAAGAAGTGAAAGTACGTTAAAAATGTCCATGTTTTCTTTTCCTTTACAAAAGTTTTACACGCTCATTATACCCGTGCAACGTCAAATCTTTTACCATGCTTTTGTAAAGTTTTTGTAAAGAAAAAGGAATTCCGAAGAATCCCTTTTACATTTATACGTCAAATGCTTGCTCCAGCAGTGCAAACAATCTTTCTTTTTTCTCGCCGAGCCAAAGGGCGGCGCAGAGCGTTTCAAAGCCCGTGGCAGTGCGGTATTCGGCACCGCTGGCACTTTTCGGCACCGAAAGGTGCGGCGAATTGCGCCCGCGCTTAAAAAATGCCGTTTCCTCCTCGGTAAGCAAAGCCTCGATGCGGTGGAATGCCGCAGACTGGCTCTTGGCAGTAACGTATTTGTGCGATGCCGCATTCAGCGCGCCCGAATGGACGATTCCCTGTCTGAGCAGACGTTCCCGCACCCAGAGTTCAAACACGCAATCGCCAAGGTAGGCGAGAGACGCTCCGTCCAACGTGCGAAGCAGTTCGTTATTCTCCATACTTACCTCACAAAATACACAAGTAAAACGATCACGCCGAGCAGGATGCGATAGACACCGAAGGCAGAAAAGCTGTGTTTTTTCACAAAATCGGTGAGGAAGCGGATCGCAACGATCGACACGGCGAAAGCGACTGCACAGCCGATTGCAAGCAACAAGCTCTCCATGCCGCCGAAGCTACCGCCGTCGAGGAAAAATTTCAGCACTTTCAGCGCCGAGGCCCCGAGCATAACGGGAATGGCGAGGAAAAACGAAAATTCGGCGGCCGCGCCTCTCGACACCGAAAGCATTGATGCGCCGAGGATGGTAGAACCACTGCGTGAAGTACCGGGAACGAGCGAAAGCGTTTGAAAAAGTCCAATACAAAACGCAGTTCTAAAGCCGATCTCCTCGACCGAATTCACCGAGAAGGTCTTGCCGCGGTTTCTCCCCTCCACAAGGATAAAGAGCACGCCGTATAGGATCAGGGTAACGGCAACCACGACAGAGTTATAGAAATGCGCGTTCATCCAATCGTCAAGCAGGATGCCGCAAACAGCGGCAGGCAGCATGGCGACGAGTACCTTTGCCCAAAGGAGCATAGTGTTCTTTTTCACACCGACCTTGCCAATGACAAACAGGCAATTTCCGCGTTCCAGATTCTTGTTTGGCATAAAAGGCCAAAGCTTGCCAAAGTAAAGCACCACGACCGCAAGGATCGCGCCAAGCTGAATAACGACCTCAAACATCTCCCAAAAGGCATCCGACACATCAAGGTGCAGAATGTCATTGAGCAGGATCATGTGTCCCGTGCTGGAGATGGGCAACCACTCGGTAATGCCCTCCACGATACCGAGCAGGATCGTTTTGACCACTTCAATAAACAGTTTCATTTAATTTGCTCCTCGCATAATATCGCCGACCTTAACGGCAAAGGGCATACGCACCTTAAAAAGCATAGTGGGGTGCGGCGCAGATTCGATCGGCGCGCCTTCTTCGTCAAAGATCTCCTCTACGGTAAATCCAACGCCGATCTTGCCGGGGGAGATCAGTTCGACTGCCTCGCCGCGCGAAACCTTGTTGCGCTGGATAAAGGTAGCCATGCCGCTCTCTGCATCGTATGCGGTGACGGTGGCGATGTATGCCTTTTCACGGATATATCCCATATTTTCGCAGGTCTGCGCCGTCTCGGACGGCAGGTCGAACCAATAGCCCGTGGCATAATCGCGGTGACTGACACTGCAAAGCTCGTCAAGCCACGCGGGATCAAAGCGGTAGCCCGCAGGATCGGCAAGATATGCGTCGATCGCCATGCGGTAGGCATTGGTAACGACAGCGGTATAGTATGCACTCTTCATACGCCCCTCGATCTTGAACGAGGTAATGCCGCTTTCGATCAATTCGGGGATATGCTCGATCATGCACATGTCCCGCGAACTCATGATAAAGGTGCCGTCCTTATCCTCGTAGAGCGGGAGTGGCTGTTCGGGGCGCTTTTCCTCGTAGATCTCCAGTGTGCGATAGTTCCAGCGGCAGGGCTGTGCACAGGCGCCGCGATTAGAGTCGCGGCCCGTATAATAATTGGAAAGCAGGCAACGCCCACTGTAGGAAACGCACATCGCACCATGGACAAAGCACTCGATGTCGGTGTCCTCAGGCTTTACGGCACAGATCTCGGCAACCTCCTTCATGGTCAGCTCGCGAGCAAGCACCACGCGCTTTGCGCCAAGGTCGCGCCATGCAAGCACATCGGCAACGCTGACAGAAGATGCCTGCGTGGAAACGTGGATCTCAAGCGACGGTGCCACGCGCTTTGCAAGCGCCAGCACGCCAAGGTCACTCACGATGATGGCATCTGCTCCCGTGGTGGCAAGGAAGCGAAGGTATTCCTCCAGAGCGGCGTACTCGGCGGTACGCGGCATGGTGTTGACGGTGACGTACACCTTTACGCCGCGCGCATGCGCGTAAGCGACCGCCTCGGTCAGCTCTTCATTCGTAAAATTATCTGCCGCGGCACGCATGCCAAACGCATTTCCCGCAAGGTAAACGGCGTCGGCACCGTAAAGCACGGCGGCTTTCAGTTTTTCAAAATTGCCCGCAGGCGCGAGCAGTTCGGGACGTTTCAAGTGTCTGTACTTCCCTTCTTTATTTCATACAGAAGTATTGTACTATATTTTAAAACGCTTGTCAAATAAAAACAAAGATAAATTATAGTTTAGCGGTGCGTTCTAACTTTGGCTCCCTCAGACGAGGGATGCTGTCATAGCGATGCTATGCATCGCATTCGCGAGCTGACTGAGGGAGGGAAAAAGAGACAAAACCTACGGATCACTCCCTCCGTCGCCTGCGGGCGACACCTCCCTCGTCTGAGGGAGGCAAAAGAGAGATTTCAGTTTACTCCCCTTCTAACTTCCCAATTTGTCGTTTTGTATCATCCCATGCAAATGTTTGCATTTTCGCCATTGTCTTTTCCGTAAAAAAATGCTATCATGAATTTACAGTAATTTTTTCTTTAGAGGTATCCTATGAAAAGACTTATTTTTCTTCTGAGCCTTTCCCTGCTCGTCACCTGCCTTGCGGCATGCGGCGGCGAGGTCGCAGAGACCACCGCAACTCCGACCGTGACCGTTACGGAGGATGCGGGTGAAACGCTCGGTATTCCGCTCACCGCGGACTACGGCGACTACACCTTCAATATTCTGACCGCAGGCAATCAGGCGTTCAACGAATATGAATATGAAGAAGAGACCTCTTTGCCTCTGGACAACGCGCAGTACAAGCGCAAGCTCAAGGTGGAGGAGGACTATAACATCACCATCGTGCAGGACCGTCAGGTCAAGACCTCGATGGGCGGCGGCCCCGGCTTTATGGCGGTAAGCCGTCAGATCAACTCGGGCGACTGCAACTATGACCTCTGCCTCGTCGCGGGCTACGACGTGTCGGTGCTTGCCTACAACGGATATCTATACGACTTCAATTCCATAGGCAGCATCGACCTTTCCAAATCCTGGTGGGATCAGAACGCGACCGAGAGCCTTGCGGTCAAGGACGTTGTATTCTTTACCACGGGCGACATCACCATTTCGGACAACAATACCGCTTTTTGCACGCTGTTCAACAAGAAGCTGCTGAGCGATTACAATCTTGAAAGCCCGTATGATCTTGTAAACGACGGCGAATGGACGCTTGAGAACTTTGGAAAGCTGGTGAAAAGCGTTTCCGAGGATCTCAATCAGGACGGCATCTACGATACAAACGACCGCTACGGTCTGCTGGTCTGGGATGACTCGATCATGGCGATGGTCAATGCCGCCGGCGAGCGCTGCTGTACCATCAGTGACGATGGCGAGATCCTTTTGACGCTGTACAATGAGAACACGCTGGCTGCGCTGGAGCAGTATGCGGCGATCGCGTATGATCAGCAGCATGCCATCACCTATCAGCGCTACAAGGGTACCAAACCGGCAAACATGTGGCAGAACAACCAGGGACTGTTCTGGACCACGCTGATCTATAATCTCCCGAACATCCGTGAGATGGAAAGCGATTTTGGCGTTTTGCCGGTGCCGAAGCTGACCGTCGAGCAGGAGAACCATTATACCTGCATCGCGCCCTTTAACTCGCAGTTCCTCTGCGTGCCGCTCGTGCAGAACGACGTGGAGCGCACGGGCGTGATCACCGAGGCGCTGGCATACTACGGACAGAAGACCGTTCTGCCCGCGCTCTACGACGTGACGCTTGTCGGTCAGTCCACCCGCGATGCGGAGAGCGAGCCGATGCTCGACATCATCTTTGACAACCTTGTCTATGATATTGGCTACTACTACCAGATCGGCTCCTACAACGAGCGCATCATGGATCAGCTCCGTGCCTACAGCACCAACTTCTCCTCGATGTACGACACGTATGAAAAGAGCGCGGTCGCCACGCTGAAGATCATCAACCAGTTCTACGCAGAGGCGGTTGCCGAGTGGCAATAATAAGGAGGTATTTATGAAAAAACTTTTATTTCTCGCCCTTTCCCTTGCTCTGCTGCTGTCGGTCTTTACCGTAGCGGCTATGGCAGAGGACGAAGGCTTTGATGTCTGCTACTACGTGGACAGCGAAAACGGCAACGACGATTACGACGGTCTTACCCCCTACCGCGCGGTCAAGACCTTTTCCGAAGCCTGCCGCTACGCCGCAAAGCATGATGACAGCGACAACGTCGCCATCGTCATCGTAAACGCATACAAGCTTTCGGGCGTAACCAAGGGCATTGAGCACGAAAACCACTTTACCATCACCACAAACGACGGTATCACCGACTACGGCGCGATGGGTGCAAAGCTTGTTATGGGAAAATCCGCGCGCTTCAACCTGCCCGGTCCGACGACCTTTGAAAACATCACCTTTGACTACACCAGCTCCATCACCTTCGTCGGCAACTATTTTCCGCAGAAGTTCGGCAAGAACGTGCAGTTCAACAAGCTGACCGAGGAGGGCAAGGGCATCTACGTTTACGGCGGATACCGCCAGCCCCTCGACACCGTCACCCCCATCGACCGCGACGCACACCTCACCTTTGAGAGCGGCGACTACTACCTCGTCGTTGCAGGCTCCCGCGCGCTCGGCACGCTGGAAAGCGGCGGCAAAAGCGGACACATCAAGTTTCAGAACACGAACTATCTCACCATAAACGGCGGTACGTTTAACGTCGTGTACGGCGGTACGCATGAGGCGCACGCGGCGCTGAATGTGGATATCACCGTAAACGGCGGTACGATCAACCGCCTCTCTGCGGCAGGCGACGTCACCCGCCGTGCCTACGGCGACGGTACCGTGCGCCTCTACGGCGGCGAGATCGCCGAGTTCAACTTTAACAACGTTGTACGTGCCGGCAACGTCACCTTCGGCGGCGCCAAGGTCGGCAAGGCAACCGTTTCCTACGCTTCCCCCGAAATTGAAGAATACGCCGTCAAGGCAAATCAGAAAAAGACGGTCACCTACGATGCAAACTTCTACACCGCAGAGGAAGTTGCCATGCTCACCGAGGGCTATGACACGGTGATCAATGCGACCTACGTCTATGCGAAAGCAGGTGCAAACGGCAGTGGCTCCGAAAAGGATCCCGCCTCCTTTGCCGATGCTTTTGCGACGGCAGCCAAGAAAAATGCAGTGGTCAAGGTCATTGGCGCGATCACCGTGACCGATTTCACCGAGTCGGCACATGACGGCAAGGTCGTTATCAGCGGCGCTGACGAAAAAGCGGTGCTCACGCTCGGCGGTACGTATACACTTGCAGGCACGACCGAGTTCGAAGGCATTCTTCTTGCGGGAAACGGCGTGATCGATGCAAGAAACGGCGTATTTACCGTCGCGCAGAATGTCACGGTCAATGCAAAGCTTGACATCAAGGGCTCTGCTCTTCTTGAAGGCGGCAGCTTCGGCGCCGTCACCGACGTCAAAGACGTTACCGTCAGCGGCGCGACGGTAGAAACGGTCACGCTGAGCGGCAATACCGCAGCAACGGTTGCCATTGCAGGCGGCGAGATCCAAAACCTTGTCTTCCGCAATATGCAGGGCGAGACCAATCTGCAATACCTCGGCGGCAAGATCGGCAAGACGGTCGTCGAAGGCAATAACGCTGTCGGAACGCTCACGCTCGGCAACGGCATCACCGCAGACGTGCTCGGCGCGGCGGCGGCCATCTTTACCAAGCAGGCAGAGCGCGTTGTCTTTACAATGGACGGCGCGACCGGCTCGGGCGTCAGCCCCTCCTCCCCCGCATCCTTTGCAGATGCATATGCGGCACTCTCCGAAGGCGGCACACTCGTCATCATGGGCGAAGTACGTGCCTCCGCGTCCTTCTATCAGGCACCGGAGCACAGCGGCAAGGTTACGATCACCTCCCTTTGGGACGGTGTGGACTACCGCAAGAGCAACGATGCAAAATTTGTACTCCCCCGTAGTTTCTATTTAGGCGGTGACACCGATATGGATCACGTCACCCTGATCTCCGAGGGCAACAATGCCGCTTTCTTCTGCTTTTTCCATGACGTTACCTTTGGCAGAGATATCATCGGCGGTTATGCAGGTGCCTCTACCACCTACCCCTGCATCGTTACGGGTGCCAAGGGCAATATCGAAAACGTCGGCGGTACGGTCACGGTCAACGGCGGCGACTGGCAGAGACTTCGTCTCGGCAACTCGGGCGACAATCCTACAAACGTCCGCACCGATGTCGTTGTCAACGGCGGTAATTTCCACGGCTACGTCTACATGGTCTCCACCAGCCACAAGACGCACAGCGGCAAGGGCAGTCTGACCATCAACGGCGGCAACTTCTACTCGGGCATTCTCGGCGCATACTATAACAGCGCCTCCACCGTCTTTGACGGTGACCTGACGCTCACGATCAACGGCGGTACGGTCTATAACGTGATCCATGCGACCAACAACGGAAACGGCGTGCTTTCGGGTAGCTTTACGCTTGTACTGCAGGGCGGCGATCTCTCGCATCTCACCGATATTACCGGCATCGAGAAGGATGGCTTCAAGTGCAAATTGCAGGTGAGCGAAGCCATCGACGTCGATGCAAAGCTTACAGGCACTTATGCATATCAGAATGATCTGCGTCAGGGGCCCGACCCGTTCCTTTTCTACCACGACGGTTGCTACTATTACACCTGCACCTCCGGCGCGCAGGTACGCCTGTACAAGGCGGCAAACTTCGGCGACTTCCAGCACGGCATCAGCACGGTCATTTACAACCCTGCGGACGATGCCGTCTGGGGCAAGAACCTCTGGGCACCTGAGATCCACCACTTCACCGCAGAGGAGGTCGGCGAAAAGTACGCCGGCTGGTATCTCTATGTCGGCGGTTCCAACACCGAGGATACAACCAATGCAGGCGGCCAGCGTCTGTACGTACTGAAAGCACTCTCCGACGATCTGCAGGGACAGTGGGGTCACCCCGAAACAGGCGAGGTCAATGTACCCATGCAACTCTCCTTCCCCGGTACAAACTACAACACCACGCAGACCACGGCAGACGCGTCTGTCATGCGCATCGGCGGCAAGCCCTATCTGCTCTTCTTCACCACCTACCGCGCAGCAGAGTCGGCAACCGGAAAGCCGTATCAGGCGATCGTTATTGCCAACATTGAAAACCCCTGGACCTTCCCGAACGCAAGCGAGATCTGCCATCCCGAATACGATTGGGAAAAGGTCGGCGAAGGCACTATGCAGGTCGTAGAGGGCGCGTTCGGTCTGGTGGCACCCGACGGCACGACCTACATCGTCTACTCGGGTAGCGGCTACTGGACCACCGCGTACTGCCTTGCTTCCCTCCGCTTCCTCGGCGGCGATCCGCTCATAAAGGCAAGTTGGGAAAAAGCTCCCGAGCCTTTCCTAACCAAGTCTGATTCGGTGAACGGCTGCGGTCACGCATCCGCCTTCACGTCGCCCGACGGCAAGATGTGGGTCTGCTACCACGGTTACATCGGCAAGGACGCGACCGGCTCCCGCCACAGCTTTGTGGAGCCAATCATCGCAGATAAAAACGGTATCAAGGTCGGAAACGGCAGCGGCAATCCCGCGCCGCTCGACACGGTCTGGACAGTGAATGTCAACCCGCAACCCATCCGCGAAAAGCTAACCGGCTTTTCCGTGCTTGAAACAGTCAAGAGCACCGCGACCGTTGTAAAGCTCACCATCGGCGCAAAAGAAGGCTTTGTCAACGGCGTTGCAAAGCCCCTGGATGCGGCACCCGTGATCCGCAATTCCCGCACGATGCTCCCCGTTCGCTTTGTTGCCGAAAATCTCGGTGCAACCGTCGGTTGGGACGGTGCGACCTCCACCGTGACGGTAGAAACACCCGCAAAGCGGATCGAGATCGTCATCGGCAAGACCACGGCAAAGGTCAACGGCGTGGAAGTTACGCTGGATTCCCCCGCATTTATTGAAAACAGCCGCACCTACCTCCCTGTCCGCTTCGTTGCCGAAAACCTCGGCGCAACCGTCGGCTGGGACGGTGCGACGTCCACAGCTACACTCACGAAATAACCCAAAAGAGGTTCAACCCTTCGGTTGAACCTCTTTTTTATTTCCCTGTGCGATACTGCTTGGGCGTTTTCTTATATTTTTGCTTAAAAAGACGGGAAAAGTAATGCGGGTCCTCGAAGCCGACGTCCGCCGCGATCGCCGCCACCTCCATCGTAGTCTGCCGCAAGAGACTGCACGCCATCTGCAATCTCTGCTTCAAGTGGTAATCATACGGTGTTATGCCGTACTCGCGCTTAAAAAGCTTGGTGCAAAAGTCTATGGAGCGAAAGACGTGCGCCGCAAGCTCTGCATTGCCGACCGCGCGATGCAGATTGGCATCCAGATACGCCTTCATTTTCGCTGCCTCCGGTGCATGCGCCGCATTTTTGCGAATATAATGCAGTTTTACCAGCAACTCCATGTACAGACCCGCAAGGATGCGCTGGCAATCTACGTCCGCCATGTCGGAAAAGACCATCGCCTGCACCTGCTCGAAAATATACCGCAGCTCTTCCCCGTCAAACAGCCATTCTTCAATGCCGTAATCGGAAAGCAGGCGCGTGGGCAAAGGGCCGTGATAGTTGATCCAGATCTTGTGCATCGGCGCATCGGGATCGGAATAGTAGTCGTGCGGCACGCCCGCAGGCAGAATGTATACCTGCCCCTGCTTTACGCGGTGCATACTCCCGTGCATCAGCACGTGCCCCTCGCCCTCCAGAATATATTCCACCACCGTCGTTTGGGACATGCCGCGCCGCACGCGGTATCGGCTGTCGGGATAAGAAACGCCGATGGAACGCACAAACAGCGGCAGGCTGCTTTCTAAAGTGAGCATCCGCAGTCTTTCATTTTTTCGAATATCGTATCCCAATGATTTTCTCCATTTTTATAATTGTATTTTATCTGTTTTTTGCCTTTTTAAAATAGTATACTACAATTGTAAAGAAAAATCAACACCCGACTTTCCAGGAGGACATGCTATGATACCACGCCCCGAATATCCGCGCCCGCAATGGGAGCGAAAAAACTGGATCAATCTCAACGGCAAGTGGGAATTTGCCATTGACCGCGCCAACAGCGGCGAACACAGAAAGATGTACCAAAGCGGAGATTTTCCGCTGACCATCGAGCTGCCGTTCTGCCCCGAAAGCACGCTTTCGGGCATCGGCGACGTCGATTTTATGGACTGCGTATGGTACCGCCGCAAGATCACGCTCCCCGAGGACTGGGTAGCGGAGGGCAGACGCACGGTGCTGAACATCGGCGCCTGCGACTACGAGACCAAGGTCTGGGTCAACGGAAAATATCTTGGCAGACATATCGGCGGCTACGTGACCTTTTCCTTTGACATTACCGAGGCGCTGCAGGGCACCGAAAACACGGTCGTGATCTCCGCCACCGACCTTTGCCGCAGTAAAAAGCAGCCCGTCGGCAAGCAGAGCCGCATGTACTATTCCCACGCCTGCGACTACACGCGAACCACGGGCATCTGGCAAACGGTGTGGCTGGAGAATCTGCCGAATCATTATATCCGCCGCGCCAAGTACCGTCCAAGCGTAGAGAATCAGAACATCACGATCGAAGCCATCTGTGAAAACGCAAACGGCAAAACGCTCACCGCCACCGCGTACTACGACGGCAAGGCGGTCGGACGGGACAGCGCGGTCGTCTCCTGCAAGACCGCGTCCTTGCGCATTTCCCTCTCCGAGCTGCAGCTTTGGGAGATAGGAAACGGTCGCCTCTACGATCTCGTACTGGAGCTTGACGGCGACACGATATACTCCTACTTCGGCATGCGCTCTCTGGAATATAAGGAAGGCAAGGCGTTTATCAACGGCAAAGCAGTCTTCCAGCGTCTGATCCTCGACCAGGGCTTCTACCCCGACGGCATCTACACCGCGCCGAGCGAGGCAGCGCTCCTTGCCGACATCACACGCTCTATGGACATGGGCTTTAACGGTGCGCGCCTGCATCAAAAGGTGTTTGAACCGCGCTTCCTCTACCATTGCGACCGCCTCGGCTACATCGTGTGGGGCGAGCACGCAAGCTGGGGGCTGGATCTTGCAAGTCCGCACTGCTGGCAGGGCTTTCTCCCCGAATGGCAGGAGATCCTCGAGCGCGACTGCAATCACCCCGCCATCATCGGCTGGTGCCCCTTGAACGAAACACACGCTCCCATCACCCCCGAGTTCCACATCTTCGTCAAGGCACTCAAAGATTTTACAAAGTCTTTTGACCCCGACCGTATGTTTATTGATTCATCAGGATATTGGCATTTTGACGATTCTACTGAGATTTGGGATACTCATGACTACGATCAGGACCCCGCAACCTTCCGTGAACGCTATTTGCCGCTTGAAGAAGGTGCCATAGTAGTTCCCAAAAACAGTAGAAAGCAGCCTGGACATTACACATTTATGAGCGAATTCGGCGGTATCTGGTGGGATCCCGAAAATGAAAAC
>JAZQHV010000081.1:0-19819 GCA_045540755.1 Eubacteriales bacterium | reverse complement strand
TAAATTATAGGTTGAAAAGTTGTTTGCGAAAAACCCCTCATCACCCGCTTCGCGGGAGCTTCCCCCCAGGGGGAAGCTGTTGGTGCGCTGTATTACCTTCCCCCTCGGGGGAAGGTGGCGGCGAAGCCGTCGGATGAGGGGATCCCAAGGAGAACAACTCCCCTTCAACTTCCAATTTGTCGCTCCAATTCACAAGAATTTTTGGAAAGGGTGCGGGAATAACCTTTTTGTAAAAAGTTTTTCCCGTCTACTATACCATGACAAAAGACATCGTAATCAAAGGCGCGAGGGTGAACAACCTCAAAAACATTGATCTCACCATTCCGCGCGATAAACTGACCGTTCTGACCGGACTTTCGGGCAGTGGCAAGTCCTCGCTTGCGTTCGACACGCTCTATGCCGAGGGGCACCGCCGCTTTGTCGAGTCGCTTTCCTCCTACGCGCGTATGTTCCTCGGACAGGTGGACAAGCCGGACGTAGACAGCATTGAGGGGCTTTCCCCCGCGATCTCCATCGACCAGAAGACCACGTCCAAAAACCCGCGCTCCACGGTCGGCACCGTCACCGAAATTTACGACTATCTGCGCCTTCTCTACGCACGTTGCGGCGTGCCGCATTGTCCCGTTTGCGGCAAGGAGATCCGCCAGCAGACGGTGGATACCATCATTGACCACATCCTCGGCTTTCCCGAGGGCGAGCGCATGATGATCCTTGCGCCCGTGGTGCGCTCTGCCAAGGGTATGCACGAAAAGGTGTTTGCCGATGCCCGACGCAGTGGCTATTCCCGCGTGCGCGTGGACGGCAGTCTCTACGACCTTTCCGAGGAGATCACACTCGACAAAAACCTCAAGCACACCGTCGAGATCGTGATCGACCGAATCGTCAACCGCCCCGACGCGCGCAGTCGCATCGGCGACTCGGTGGAAACCGCAGTCGGGCTCACGGACGGACTCGTTCGTGTGGTCACCATGCCGCGCGAGGGCGGGGAAGAGGAGTTTGACTACTCGCTCAAATACGCCTGCGAGGAGCACGGCATCAGCTTTGGCGAGCTGGAGCCGCGCATGTTCTCCTTCAATGCGCCGAACGGCGCATGCCCGCGCTGTTCGGGACTCGGTGCGCTCACCCGCGTTTCCGAGAAAAAACTTATGCCCGATAAAACGCTGTCGCTTCGCGAGGGCGGTATCGCCTGCAACGGGTTCAAGACCATGGATGAGGAGAGCTGGAACGGTCCCTTGATCGAAGCGGTCGGCAAAAAGTTTGGCTTTACACTCGATCAGCCGCTGAACACCTACACCAAGACCGCCATCAACGCGCTGCTCTACGGCACGGGCAAAGAGCTCTACAAGGTCACACGTTATTTCGGCGGCACCGCGCACCATCAGACGGTCGCGTTTGAGGGCATCATCCCCATGATCGACCGCCGCCGTGAAAGCTACGGTCTTGAATATTACGAAACCCTGCTCGAAGAGCAGGTCTGCCCCGAATGCGGCGGCGGACGGCTCAATAAAATGATGCTGTCGGTCACGGTGGGGGGCTTAAATATCTATGAGATCTGCCTGCTCCCGATCGACAAGATGCTGGAATTTGTCGAAAACCTCACGCTCGACGCCGAAAAAGAGCAGATCGCACGCGAGATCCTCAAGGAGATCCGCTCACGCTTGTCCTTCTTAAACAGTGTGGGACTGGAATACCTCAACCTCGCCCGCAAGGCGGGCACGCTTTCGGGCGGTGAGGCACAGCGCATCCGCCTTGCGACGCAGATCGGATCCTCGCTGGTCGGCGTGCTCTATATTCTCGATGAGCCGAGTATCGGTCTGCATCAGCGCGACAACGACAAGCTCATTGCGACCTTACGCGCGCTCCGTGACCTCGGCAACACGGTCGTCGTCGTCGAGCACGACGAGGATACCATGCGTGCGGCAGACTACGTCGTGGACATCGGTCCCGGTGCGGGCATCCACGGCGGTCACGTTTGCGCATCGGGTACGCCCGCACAGGTTGCAAAGTGCAAGACCTCTATCACAGGCGATTATCTTGCGGGGCGCAAGACCATTCCCGTGCCGGAAACGCGCCGCGCAGGGAACGGCTTTACCCTGACGGTCAAGGGCGCGCGCGAGCACAACCTTAAAAATATTGACGTCAACATTCCGCTCGGCAAATTTGTCGCGGTCACGGGTGTATCGGGTAGCGGCAAGTCCTCGCTGGTCAATTCGATCCTGTACGAGAGCCTTGCGGCAACGCTCAACCGTGCCAACACCTTCCCCGGCGATCACGATGCCATCGAGGGCGTGAAGTATCTCGACAAGGTCATCTGCATCGACCAAAGCCCGATCGGACGCACGCCGCGTTCCAATCCCGCAACCTATACGGGCGTGTTCTCGGACATCCGTGAGCTGTTTGCCAAAACGCGCGAAGCCAAGGCGCGCGGCTACAAGTCGGGTCGCTTCTCGTTCAATGTCAAGGGCGGTCGCTGTGAGGCATGCGAGGGCGACGGCGTGAAGTGCATCGAGATGCACTTTTTGCCCGACGTGTACGTGAAGTGCGACGTCTGCGGCGGCAGACGCTACAACCGCGAAACGCTGGAAGTCAAGTACAAGGACAAGAACATCTACGAGGTGTTGGAAATGACCGTGGAGGAGGGACTTTCCTTCTTCAGCGGCGTCCCTGCCATTCAGCGCAAGATCCAGACGCTCTACGACGTGGGACTCGGTTACGTCAAGATCGGGCAGTCCTCGACCACGCTTTCGGGCGGTGAGGCACAGCGCGTCAAGCTTGCAACCGAGCTTGCCAAGCGCTCCACGGGACGCACCATTTATATCCTCGATGAGCCGACCACGGGACTCCACACCGACGACGTTTCCAGACTCATTACCGTGCTGAACCGCCTTTGTGACGGCGGTAACACCATGGTCGTGATCGAGCACAACCTCGATATGATCAAGGTCGCCGACCATATCATCGACCTCGGTCCCGAGGGCGGCGACGGCGGCGGCAGAATCGTTGCCGAGGGCACGCCCGAGGAAGTCGCCAAGGTCGAAGGCTCGTATACGGGAAGGTATTTAAAGGAAAAACTTCGCTGAAAGCGAAGTTTTTCATGATTTGCAACCTATCGGTTGCATGATTTGAGCACTGCGTGCTCATGATTTGGCTTCGCCATGATTTGCCCTCGCGGGCATAAAGGTTGCAAATCAAATCATGGAGCGTAGCGAGAAATCATGACGCGATAGCGTCAAATCATGCGCGGTACGCGCAAATCATCAGCAAGGAGAAGGGTTTTATGCAAGAGAATGCTTTGGTGATTCTGTCAAAGCAATTTGCAGTTGACATTATCAATCTGTGTGCCAAACTGAAAGAGAACAAAAAAGGCAATATCCTTACAAATCAGCTCTTGCGTTGCGGTACAAGCATTGGCGCGAATATTCATGAGGCAAATTATGCCGCAAGCAAAGCAGATTTTATCAACAAATTGCAAATAGCCATGAAAGAGTGCTATGAAACACATTATTGGCTTGACATTTTTAAGGATGCAAATATAATCACCGAAGCAGAATATGCGGATCTTTTTGCTAAATGCAGTAAGCTTCGCAGAGTTCTTACGGCATCTATTACCACAGCAAAAAACAGTATAAGTGATGGGAGACAACAATGATAAGACGGTTTATGAGTTTTTGCATAGACTGGGTAGCTATTTTTGCGGTAGGCTTTGCACTTTCGCTGCTCGGTCCCGAGTTTGCCCCCGAATATCTGCTTTATCCGAGCATACAGATGTTTTCGGCATACGGCGTGATCCTATCGGTTTTGTGGTTTATCGCCGCACCGCTTTGTAAGGATCTCATTGGCGGCGCAAGTCTCGGCAAGCATATTTGCGGCTTGCGCGTGGTTGCCAAGGATGGCGGCAAGGCAGAGGCGGTTGCCCTCGTTTTGCGCAACGTCACGTTTTTCTTTGCGATGATCGAAATGATCGTTATTCTGGCGAATAAAGGAGTTCGTGTGGGCGATATGCTTGCAGGGACGCAGGTGGTGAAAAAATAACCATGGAAAAAATCTTGATCCTATCCGACATACACAGTGCGCCGCGCAAGGCGCATGCGGCGCTGGAGCGCCATCCCGAGTGCGAAACGGTCATTTTCCTCGGCGACGGCGCACGCCATATCGACTATCTGGACGGCGAGTTCCCCGAACGGATGTTTTTCTCGGTGCGCGGCAATTGCGACACCTTTTTGGATGGGGTAGAGGAGACCGAATACGTGCTCGACATCGGCGGGCACCGCCTCTTTCTCTGCCACGGGCACACGCGCGGTGTCAAAGGCGGGCTCGGTAGTCTGCTTGCCGTTGCTAAGGAGAAAAAGTGCGACATTGCGCTCTACGGGCACACGCACGTCGCGCACGAGGAGTACGATTCCGAAAGCGGCGTGTATCTGTTCAATCCGGGCTCCATCGGCGCGCCGCACGACGGTCGCTTTACTTACGGCATCTTGTCCATGGACGAAAAAAACGTGCTGTTTTCGATTGGCGAAGTGTAGGGGAAATTATAGTTTATCGGAGCGTTCTACCTTTGGCTCCCTCAGACGAGGGATGCTGTCATAGCGACGCTTTGCGTCGCATTGGCGGCTGACTGAGGGAGGGAAAAAGTAAGAAATTCCATGGATCTCTCCCTCCGACACGCTACGCGCGCCACCTCCCTCGTCTGAGGGAGGCGAAGAAAAAGCTCCAGTTTACTCACCGATAACTTCCAATTTATCGTTCTATTTATTCTTCGTATACGATGGTCATGGTGGCTTCGGTGATATAGGCGAGGGGGTCTACACGGGTGCTGTTTACCAGCATTTCAAAGTGCAGGTGCGGCTCCTCGGCGATCTCGATAAGGGCGCTTTCGCCAACTGTTCCGATCACCTCGCCGCTTTTTACGGTGTCGCCCGTCGAAACGGTGATGTCGTCGCCGAGATTCTGGTAGACCGTTTCTGCACCGCCGTCATGCGCGATCACAACGGTATTGCCCATCATCGGATCGACGTACACCTCGGTCACGATGCCGTCTGCCGCCGCCATGACCCCCTCACCGATCGAGGCGCAGACGTCAATGCCGTTGTGCGTACGATAGTCCTCCATCGTGTTCGACCAGACCAGTGCGTCGATCGAAAAGGTCTTTGCCACGTTGCCGATGGTCGGCATGATGAACTGTGGCAGTGTCGGGGTGGGGTCTTCCATCGCTACGGCAGGCTTGGGCGTGGTCGCAGGGGTGGTCGTCACTGGCGGCGCTGTCGTCACGGGCGCGGTCACGGGCGGTGTGGTCAGGATGGGCCGGCGCGTGGTTACTGAGGGGGAGATGTGTTCCTTTTCAGGCGGCGTGGTGACCGTAGCCAAGGTAGTGGGTACGGTCGTTTCGGCAGGACGGTTTCGTCTGCCCGCCGCAGTTACAAGTCCGACTGCAAGTGCGGTGATGAGCAGTACAAGCAGCATGGTAATGTATAGAATTTGTGCGGTTTTCTGTTCGTGTTTTTTCTGTTCCATGGTAAAATGTCCTTTCGGAAGAGGTTTGTACGTCCATAGTGTTGCCGCTAATGCGCCGATTTATGCGAAAGGATTGCAAAAGAAAAACATATTTGATATAATGGAAGAAAAAAGCAAAGGAGAAACGGTATGTTCAACAACGTTGGAGACAAGATCAAGGGTGTTGCTGTGATCTGGTTTGTGCTCAGCCTGATCGCCTCGGTTATTTTGGGTCTTGCAACAGCGGAGAGCGGCGGGATCTTGTTTTTGATCATCGGCGTGGTCGTTTCTTGGGTAACGGCGTTGTTTTTGTACGGCTTTGGCGAGCTGATCGAGAGCACGGCAGAGAACAAACGGATCAATCGCCGTATCCTTGCGGCTTTGACGGGCGAAAAACTGGATGACGTAAAAAAGACCTTGGCAAAGGAAACGGCGGAGGAGGATATCCCTGCGGATGAGGCCTTGCCGCAAAGAGAATGCCCTAAATGCGGCTTCAAGCACGACTTTGATTATCCGAAATGCCCAGCCTGCGGACATGGATATAAATATTCAAAATGATTGAAAAGCACCCAAACGGGTGCTTTTTTGCGTCCCCGATAAATTGGAATTTAACGGTGAGTAAACTGGAGCTTTTTCTTCGCCTCCCTCAGACGAGGGAGGTGGCGCGCGTAGCGTGTCGGAGGGAGAGATCCATGGAATTTCTTGCTTTTTCCCTCCCTCAGTCAGCCGCCAATGCGACGCAAAGCGTCGCTATGACAGCATCCCTCGTCCGAGGGAGCCAAAGGTAGAACGCTCCGATAACCTATAATTTCTCTTTTTGCATCCTTTTAGCACCCTTTCGCCTTGTTTGCAAATTCATCACCGAAAAAACACAAATCTTTTTTCTAAAATCCCTTGACAAAGGGGTGGAAAAGTGGTAGATTTGAATCGTAAGTTAGCACTCACGCAAAAAGAGTGCTAAAATCACCACAAAGGAGGCGAGCAGAGATGGAATACGAGCTTTCCAAACGAAAAGCGCAGATCCTGCGTGCGGTCGTGGAGGCATACGTCAAGGCGGGCGAGCCCGTCGGCTCCAAGTACATCGCGCAAAACGTGATGCCGAACTGCTCCCCCGCTACCATCCGCAACGAGATGGCAGAGCTGGAAAACCTCGGATACCTCGAGCAGCCGCACACCTCGGCGGGCAGAGTGCCAAGCGAGCTTGGCTACCGCTTTTACGTAGACTGCCTTGCGGGTGAATACAAAAAGACCAAGGCAGAGACCGAGCGCATGAGCGAAACGCTCCGCGGCAAGCAACACGAGCTGGATAAGATCCTCTCGGAGGCATCCCGCCTGGCGGGCAGTATGACCAACTACACGGCGGTCACCATCCGACCGCGTACCGAAATGGTCCGCATCATCCGCTTTGAGGTCATGTATTTTGACAGTCGCACGCTGATCCTTGTCATGCTTTCTGGCAGTGGCAACGCTAAAACGCGCCACCTGCGCCTGAACTTTGACGTACTTCCCACCGATGCGGCACATCTTGCCAGCACGCTGAACACCTACATTGCGGGGCATACTTTAGAGGAGATCACTCTGCCGCGCATGATGCAGGCGGAAGCAGAGATGGGCAGTGAGGCAAGGCTGCTTTCGGTGGCGATGAAAGAGATCTGTGCCTCGGTCGAGGAGCAGAGCGGCGGCGACGTCAAGGTGGACGGCATGGAGAGACTCCTCTCCTATCCCGAATTTTCGGACGTCGGTAAACTGCGCGGACTCCTCGGTGCGATCGAGGACAAGAGCGGACTCTTGGACACGGTTTCCCACCTCGACGGCGACGAGCTCGGCGTGCTGATCGGTAGCGAAAACCTTTCGGACAGCATGAGCGATTCCACGCTGGTCGTGAAAAAAATCAAGAAGAACGGCAAGGTCGTCGGTGCCATTGGTATTATCGGCCCCTGCCGCATGGATTATGCCAACGTTATGGCAACGGTAGATGCGCTTGCCGAGTCTGTCGGGCAGATGCTGAATGACGAGCGCGCACTGCTGGAAAGTCCCAAGGAAAGGAAGTAAGTCATGGCAGAAGAGATCAAGGACTCCGTAGAGGAGACCGCGGAAGAAGCGGCTCCCGCGGAGAAAAAGGAAAAGAAGAGCAAGGCAGACAAAAAGGCACAGAATGAGATCGAGTCGCTGAAAAAGCAACTGGAGGATAAGGAAGCCGAGCTCGCCGAGCAAAAGGAAACGCACCTGCGCCTTGCGGCAGAGTACGACAACTTCCGCCGCCGCTCCAAGGCAGAGCGAGAGGGCGTGTATGCCGAGGCGTGCAGCGACGTGGTCGGCGAATTTCTCCCCGTGCTTGACAATATTGAGCGCGCGGCGGCATATGTTACCGATGAGAACACTGCGGCAGGCATCCAGATGATGGCAAAGGCGTTTGCCGAAACGCTGGAAAAGCTGGGCGTTACCGAGATCGAGTGCAAGACCTTCGATCCCAACTTCCACAACGCAGTCATGCATATTGACGATGAGCAGTATGGCGAGGGCGAGATCGTAGAGGTCTTTCAGAAGGGCTTCAAGCGCGGCGATAAAGTCATTCGCTACGCGATGGTGAAAACCGCCAACTGAGGCACTTCAAAATGCGAGCATTTTGAAGTGGGGGAAGTCGCAAGTCTCGCGACTCGCTCACCGCTCGCGACTTTTAAGGAGTTTGAAAGTCGGCGCATGTCCGCCTTTCAAACAGAATTCGTTATTAAAAATTTATCATTAAATAGAGGTATTATCATGGCAAAAGTAATTGGTATTGACTTGGGTACGACCAACTCCTGCGTAGCAGTATTTGAGGGCGGCGAGCCCATCGTGATCCCCAATCCCGAAGGCGCGAGAACCACCCCCTCGGTCGTAGCATTCTCTAAGACCGGCGAGAGAATGGTCGGTCAGGTCGCAAAGCGTCAGAGCGTGACCAACCCCGACAAGACGGTCTCCTCCATCAAGCGTGAGATGGGTACCGGCTACAAGGTCACCCTCGACGGCAAGGAATACACGCCCCAGGAGATCTCCGCAATGATCCTGCAAAAGCTGAAGGCGGATGCAGAGGCATATCTCGGCACCACCGTGACCGAGGCGGTCATCACCGTTCCCGCATACTTCACCGACGCACAGCGTCAGGCAACCAAAGACGCGGGCAAGATCGCAGGTCTTGACGTTAAGAGAATCATCAACGAGCCTACCGCGGCGGCACTCGCTTACGGTATGGATAAGGAAGAAGAGCAGAAGATCATGATCTTCGACCTCGGCGGCGGTACGTTCGACGTATCCATCCTCGAGATCTCGGACGGTGTATTTGAGGTGCTTGCGACCGCAGGTAACAACCGTCTCGGCGGCGACGACTTTGACGATCGCGTCGTTAACTGGATCGCAGATACTTTCAAGGCAGAAAACGGCATTGATCTCCGTTCGGATAAGATGGCGATGCAGAGACTCAAGGAAGCGGCTGAGAAAGCAAAGATCGAGCTTTCCGGCATGGCATCCGCAAACGTAAATCTGCCCTTTATCACGGCAGATGCGACCGGTCCGAAGCACTTTGACGGCACGCTGACCCGCGCAAAGTTCAACGAGATCACCGCGGATCTTGTCAGCGCAACGATGACCCCCGTAAAGCAGGCACTTTCGGATGCAGGTCTCCAGCCCTCCGATATCGCAAAGGTACTGCTTGTCGGCGGTTCCACCCGTATCCCTGCGGTACAGGATGCCGTCAAGAACTTTATGGGCAAGGAGCCCTTCAAGGGCATCAACCCCGATGAGTGCGTAGCACTCGGTGCGGCAATTCAGGGCGGCGTTCTCGGCGGCGACGTTAAGGACATCGTTCTCTTGGACGTTACGCCTCTGTCCCTCGGTATTGAGACCATGGGCGGCGTATTCAACCGTATCATTGACCGCAACACCACCATCCCCGTAAAGAAGAGCCAGATCTACTCCACGGCAAGCGACAACCAGACCTCGGTTGAGATCCACGTTTTGCAGGGTGAGCGCGATATGGCGGCCGGTAACACCACGCTCGGTCGTTTCAGCCTCGACGGCATCGTTCCCGCACCCCGCGGTATTCCCCAGATCGAGGTTACCTTTGACATCGACTCCAACGGTATCGTAAACGTTACCGCAACCGATAAGGGCACGGGTAAGGAGCAGCACATTACCATTACTTCTTCCACCAACATGTCCAAGGAGGATATCGACCGCGCTGTCAAGGATGCGGAGAAGTTTGCGGAAGAGGACAAGAAAGCAAAGGAAGCCGTTGAGACCAAGAACCATGCAGAGAGTCTGATCTTCCAGAGCGAAAAGACGCTTGACGAGCTTGGCGACAAGGTTTCCGAGGACGAAAAGGCTCCCGTAAAGGCTGCCATTGAAAAGCTGAAGGCAACTGTGGCTACGGGTGACACCGCCGCCATCAAGGCAGACACCGAGGCGCTCGAAAAGGCATTCGGAGAGATCGCACAGAAGATCTACAGCCAGCAGCAGGGTGCACAGGGCGGTGCAGGCTTTGACCCGAACGCAGGCGCGCAGGGTGCGGACGGCAACACCTACTACAACGCAGATTTCGAAGATAAGACCGACAATCAGTAAACGAAAAACTGAGCCGCATTTTGCGGCTCAGTCTTTCGCGTTATTTAAGGTAAAGTTATGGCAGAGAAGAGAGACTATTATGAAGTGCTGGGCGTTGCAAAAACGGCGAGTGCTTCGGAGATCAAAAAGGCATACTACAAGCTTGCCAAGCAGTATCATCCGGACGTGAATCCGGGTGACGCCGAGGCGGAAAAGAAGTTCAAGGAGATCAACGAGGCGTATGCCATTCTTTCCGATGAGGAAAAGAAGGCGAAGTACGACCAGTTCGGCCATGCCGCGTTTGAAAACGGCGGTGCGGGCGGCGGTTACGGCGCCGGCTTTGAGGGCTTTGATTTTGGCGATATCTTCTCCTCCTTCTTCGGCGGCGGCGGTGGCTTTGGCGGCTTTGGCGGCGGCGGAAGCCGACGCAATGCCCCGATGCGCGGCGAGGATATCTATGCGCGTGTCACGCTTACCTTTGAGGAGGCGGTCCACGGTTGCAAAAAGGAGATCACTTTCGGTCGCGTGCAGAAATGCGCGGACTGCGCGGGCAGTGGCGCCAAAAAGGGTACGAGCGCCGAGACCTGTTCGAAGTGCGGCGGTAGCGGTCAGGTACGTGTGCAACAGCGCACGGCATTTGGCATGATGCAGTCGATGCGCGCTTGCGAGGAGTGTCGCGGTAGCGGTAAGATCATCAAGGAGCCGTGCACGAATTGCCGCGGAACGGGTTACGTCAAGATCTCCAAGACGCTTTCGGTCAATATTCCCGCAGGCATCGACCACGGACAGAACATCTCCATCGGCGGCATGGGCAACGAGGGACGCAACGGCGGACCTGCGGGTGATCTGATCATCACCGTTGCCGTTAAGCAACATGCGGTCTTCGAGCGCGACGGCAGTGACGTCTACTGCGAGGTGCCGATCAACTATTGGGAGGCGGTGCTCGGCGACGAGATCGATATTCCCACGCTTGAGGGCAAGGAGAAGTACACCATTCCCGAGGGTACGCAGACGGGCACGACCTTTACTCTGCGCGGACGCGGCATCAACCGTGTCAATTCCTCGGTGCGCGGCAATTTGTACATCACTGTCAAGGTGGACGTGCCGAAGAACATGAATGCAAAGCAAAAGGAACTGCTCGGCGAACTTGCCGAGACCTTTGGCGATAAGGTAGAGTCGAAGCGCAAGAGCTTTTTCAAGCAGTTCGCGGATTTATTCAAATAAAGGATTATAACTATGGATATGCAATGGATACAGATCAAGGTGACGGGAAAAACGACCGATCTTGACACGATCAGCGCGGTCATGAGCATGGTGGACAACTCGTTGCAGATCGAGGATTTCAGCGACGTTACTACCGACGGCATGTACGGAGCGCTGCTTGACGAGAGCCTGCTCAACGCCGACAAGACTAAGGCTTCCGTTTCGGTGTACATCCCCGAGACCAAGAACGTCATGGAGGCAAAGGCGTTTATCGAAAATCAGCTTGCCGCCGAGGGCGTGGAGTACGCCATTGAGTTGCTTGGTTGCCGTGAGGAGGACTGGGCAGAGTCGTGGAAGCAGTATTATCACCCCATCAAGGTCGGCAGGATCGTTGTTGTGCCTGCATGGGAGGAATATACCCCCGCCGAGGATGAGATCATCGTGACGATGGACCCGGGTATGGCATTCGGCACGGGCACGCACGAGACCACGCGCCTTGTGATCGCCATGCTCGAAAAGTACGTCCGTGCGGGAGACCGCATGCTGGACGTGGGCACGGGTAGCGGCATTCTCGCTATTTGTGCGCGCAAGCTCGGCGCGGCGGCGTGCAAGGCATACGACATCGACCCCACCGCGGTCAAGGTCGCACGTGAGAACATCGAGGCAAGCGGCGTGACCGACGTCACCTGCGACGTTTCCGACCTGCTCCGCGGCGTTGACCTTAGCGGCGGCAAGTACAACATCGTTGCGGCAAACATCGTTGCGGATATCATCATCCGTATGATGCCCGACATCGCAAAATATATGGAAGAGGGTGCAACGCTCATTGCCTCGGGTATCATTTGTCCCCGCCGTGAAGAGGTAGAAAAATGCATGGCGGAAAACGGCTTTGAAGTGTTTGATGAACTGGTCGAAAACGACTGGTGCGCACTGGTTGTACGCAAAAAGTAAAAGAAAAAGGAACGCGAAAGCGTTCCTTTTTTACATGGTTCTTACAACCTTTTTGCAATAAACGCCGAGAGCCACCGCGAACAGAGCAATGGCTGTGATCGCCGAGAAAATCGGATGTTCGATCGCTACATAGAAAAACATCGGTGGCAGAATGTACCGTGGCCACGTGGGCAAGCCGAGCAGAGCGGGCAGGTCGGCAAGGATCGGACAAAAGCCAAGAGAGAGCAGAGTGAGCAGGATCAGCGGTATGCGTAAGACCGCGGTGTCGCCAAACAGCGCCGTCGCAAGCACGCCGAGTGCCGCGAGAAAGATCGTGTAAACGACTGTCGAAAGGACGTAAACAGACGCACCGCTTGCAAACAAAAGCTCCGAAAGCCACAGTGCCGCCGCCGCGGTCAAGGCAAACAGGCAAAGCACGAGGAGTATTTGCGGAAGGGCATAGACGCGGCAGGCGGCTTTGCCGCCGATGCGGCGCACGATGGGCGCAAATTGTCGCTCGGTGTAGGGGACGGCAAAGAGGGGCAACGCAAAAAAGAGGAGCAATGCGACGGCACCCTTGGTCCATTTTTCTGCAAAGGAATCGGCGTGGATCGCCTCTCCCGAAACCGTGGTGAACTGAAAGGCAAAGGCAGTCTCGTTTGCGAGATAGCGATCGATGGCGGCTTGCATCTCCTCGGGAGTACACAAAACGTTCGCATCGCGGAGCAGGTCGCTTGTCAAATAGGGGGCATAGGCCTCCATGAGGTAGGCGGCGACACGGTAGCGGTAGAGCGGTTGCAGTACGGCAGCGGGAGCTTCCAGAAAGGTGATCAGCCCGTTGACCTTGCCTGCGGCAAGGCGGCTTGTCAGATCGTCGGGGAGCAGTATGCCCATGGCGATCTCGCCACGGTAGATCCCGTCGCGGAGAGCCGCTTCATTTTCGTAGAGGTGCAGACCGTCGGCGGTCAACCGACTGCCAAGCGCGGCGGCGACCGTATCGTCCCCACAGACTACGCCGCAGGCAGGGATGCTTTCGGCATTGGTCAGCGCACCCAAAAGGAGGACCGCGGTAAACAGCAGTGCCAGCATGCACAGAAGCGCGGGGTTGCGGAGTAAACGTTTCAGCATCATGCGGCGCCACCTCCTTTACGCAAAAGGACTTTGGTATATTGCCATGCAAAAAGCCACAAAAGTGCGCACCAAAGTGCGAGCCCTATGAGGACAAGCGGATGGGCTTTTCCACCGAAGAGGGGCGCAAATGCGTCACAAAGCAGCCCGAATGGGGTGCATCTGCCGATCTGCAAGACGGTGTAGGGAAGCATCGCGCGCGGCACAAGACCGCCGCAGAGCAGAAGCCCTGCAAGGGGAAGGGCAAAGCAGAGCGAAAGTCCGATGCGGCTTTGCGAAAGCAGTGCGGTCATTGCCGTGCAGAGCAGACTGCAAAGGAGCAGTGCGATCCCTGCCGAAGCGGAGAACGGGATGCGCCGCACGGTGAACAGCAGAATGCCGCCGCCGAGAACTGCGCGTGTAAAAAACGGCAGGATCGTCTTCTGTGCAAGGAGCAGGAGCGGATGTATACCATAACTTGTGATGCGGCGGAGCATCGGCGGCGTGAGATCGCGCACGGTAAAGGGGAAAAACAGGATCTCGGTGAGCAGGAAAAAGAAAACGAGATAGGCAACGAGATAGCTTTCGGCAAGTCCGAGTCCGCTTTCGCTTACGGGCAGTATTTCGACGGCAAAGGCAGTCTTCGGCAGGGAGAGCAGGCGCATTGCATAGCGCATTTCCAGACGTGAGAGCGCGTCGCTCGCTTCGGCATAGGGGTAGGCGGCGCGCAGGGGCTCCCACGCGCTCATAACACCGTATTCGGCGACCTTGATGAGCGTTTCACCCGTTTTTGCAAAGTGCGGGACCGCAAACGCGGCATCCGAAAGGCGGTCGGACAGGCAAACGGTGATCGCCCTGTCTCCGTCTAAGATTTTGGAGAAGAAGTTGTCGGCAAAGAGCAGTGCGGCGGCATATTCGCCGCTTTGCATACCGCGCAGGGCCTCATCCTCGGTGCAGTATTCCACCGTAAACATCGAGGAAACGTCCTCGCTGTCCGCGACTGCGTGGATCGCGGCATCCGAAAGTGCGGAGCGGTCGTTGTCCACCAGTGCAAGGTGCATTGGTGCGCGCTCGGTGCCTGTTACCGTTGCGTACAGGATGGCGGCGGTGCCGCCGAGGAGAATTGCGGAAAGCAGGAGCAGGGAGAGTATTTTTCTGCCGTAGAGCGCAAGGTCCTTTCGAAGCAGTGCGGCGAGCTTATGCATGGCAACCCTCGCATACCGCGGCTTTGCCGTCGGTCAGTGTGATCACCGTGTCGCAAAAGGCGTATTCCGCACGGTCGTGCCCGACGTAGAGCACGGTCTTTCCTGCATCGGACAGGCCGCGCACATACGAAAGGAACTGCTCGCGATGCGCCGTATCGAGCGCCGTGCACGGCTCGTCAAACAGGTAAATATCGGCATCGCAAAGCAGGGTGCAGACGATACTGCACAGGCGCTTCATGCCGCCGGACATGCGGGAAATGCGCTTTTTACGCAAAGCATCCGCGCCGAGGGGCAGTTCCTTTGGCACCTTCACACCGGCAAGCGCGGCGAAAAAGCGCAGATTGTCGGCAAAGGTCAGCTCCTCGATCAGTGCGTTTTCCTGCGGCAGGTAGGCGACCCGTCCGCGAAGTGTTACCGCACCGGCGCTCGGTGCGACACTGCCCGCCAGCACGGCAAGTAATGTGGACTTGCCACTGCCGTTGGCGCCGACAAGCGCCACCGACTGCCCGCGTGCCACGGAAAAACTCACACCGTCAAGAATATTCTGCCCGCCGTGGCGGACGTAAAGCTCTCGGACTGTAACCATGCGTACTCTCCTTTTTTTCTGATGCTTTTATCCTATCATTATTTTACCGTTTCGTCAACAGACACTCTGCGCGAAAAAAAGCTTTAAGCCGTTTTTTTCGCAATTTGCGGACATCTATTGTTTTTTTACGCATAATGTTGTATACTGAAGCCGTAAGTATTTTACATACAGAAAGGAAAATACCATGAAAAAGATCTTTTTGGCACTGCTCCTTGTCGCTTCTCTTTGCCTGACTTTGATCGGTTGCGGCGAGCAGAAGGACGGTGCAGACTACATGTTTGAGGCGCTCAAGGAGTCCGAGATTGCAATGCAGTCTGTCTTCGGTGGTCCGACAGCCGAGCTCGTTCCCACCCGCGTGACTCTTTCGGCAAAGGACGTTTCCTCGCTTTGCACGTTGCTTGGCGCGGATCTCGGCGGCATCGAGATCCGTGATGCGTCGGTCGGTGTGACCGCGTCCGAAGCGTCGGCACAGCTTGACCTTGCGGCCGCCCTCGGTGGTGCGCCCCTCTCGCTCAGCGCGATCACGGACGGCAAGACGCTTGCACTCGCCTCCGAGCATCTTTCGGCGACCTACGGCGGTACGGTGGAGGAACTGCTTACCCTCGCGGAGACCCTTACGGGCTCGGATCTGGAAGCATTGATGACGCAGATGCAGAACTCGATCTCGGCAGATCTGGAAAAGACCACGGTCGAGCTGGATGCACGCTATGAGGCGTTGCTGGAGGAGCTCGTGCGCGAGCATATGTCGCTTACGGTAGAGAAGGCGGATAAAAACGTTGTCGTCAGCGGCGAGTTTACGCCCGAGAACGTAGCGGCGATCACCTGTGCGCTGGTTACCGAGATCAAGCAGGATGCCGACATGCTTGACCTGATGCGTCAGGCGGGCGGTGAAATGGCTGTGGAAGAACTGCAGAATATGACTGTGGATGCGGCAGAGATGACCGCAGAGCTGACCGAGTCGGGCTTTAGCGGCACGATCAAGCTGACCGCAGTCAAGAAGACCTCTGCGTTTGTGGCGCTGGAGTTGAATCTTGTTGCGGATGACGAACCCGTATCCATTGACGTGACCAGAACCGAGGGTGGCTGCACGGCAAGAGTGGAAGACAATAATTCTACGGTAACCATGGAGTGCAGTATCGGTGAGGATACGGCAAACCTCCTGCTTGTCGGCTCTACGGAGGATGTAGAGACGATCCGCCTTGCGGTAGACGTTGCCGAGGACGTTGACGTTTCCGTGACCCTGGAGGGCGAGACCGTCGGTGTCAAACTCGCGAAGGCACAGACCGAAAATAAGACCGAGCTCACGCTTGTGGAAGTTTCCGTCGGCGGCTTTGCTCTGGACCTCACGCCATACGGCATCTGCCTTGCGGTAGAGACGGGCGTGGAGGCTCCCACAATGCCCACCGAGTACACCTCGGTCGCAGGCTACACTGCTGAACAGTTGCAGGGCATTCTCATGGAATTTATCATGAACTCGGGTCTGCTCTCCGTACTTGGCTAAAAATTAAAAAGGACTGCGAAAGCAGTCCTTTTTTTGTCAGCTTTTGGGCTGTCGCCGTTTGCGGTATTCGCTCGGCGACATTTTTACTTCTTTTTTGAATGCACTGCTGAAATAATACAGGCTGGAAAAGCCGAGATCTTTGGCAATAGAGGTAAGAGAGTCGTTTGAAAACTGCAAAAGATTTTTGGCTATTCTTATGCGACGTTTATGGATATATTCCGACACGGATATATTATGTATTTCCTTGAACATGTGTCGGAAGTAGGAATCACTCATGGAAAAAACGGAGGCAATTTGTTTCACGCCAAGCGTTTCTTCGGAAATATGCGCATCTATGTATTCTGCCGCATCCTCCATTTTCTGCTTTTTTACAGGCGAAGAATAGGAGGAATGTCCTGCGTTTAAAAATTCATGGTACACGGAATACAGTGCAGCTAAGCATTCTATTTCTCTTGCATGGTGCATCATTTGCCATGCGGTCGCGGCAGTGCGGAACCGATACTCGATATTTCTGCCGCCGTGGGGTTTGACAAGCTCACTTTTCAGCCTTGTACCTTCGGGCACGTCTAACAGAAAATCCATTTGCAAAACGCCGCAACGCTCTTGCAAAACAGTGATCGTAAAGGTAGCTCCCTTTGCGATATACAAAAGCTCCCCTGTCTTTATTTCAAGAGTATAGTCACCGAAATCCTCGATCAGCGTACCTTCTACCACGTAGAGAAAGGCGTCGCTCGGTCTGCCGTTCGGATATCGCGGATAAACGCCCTTTTTGATGTAATAGCCGGCTGCACCGAGAACCTTTTTTACCATGGGATGACATTCAAACAAGGATTGCATCAAATCACTTCCTCTCGAACTTGAGTTTACCTTAAATCGCAAATAAAATCAAGCATTTTGAAAGAAATAAAGCCTCATTTCATAAATCGCACCTTATATTGAATTTACATTGCCGCGCTTTTCGGTTATCCTTGAAGCATAAACCATTTCAAAGGAGAACTACCATGAAAAAGCTTGCTTTCCTTGCGTTATTCCTTCTTTTGACGGCTCTCTTGTGTGTCGGCGTCGCGGCGGAAGATACCGTGTACGTCGGCGGCACCGACAGTGCGTACAGCTCGCTTTCGGATGCGGTGGCGGCTCTGCCGAACGGCGGTAACATCGTCATTGCGGGCGACACGGCGATCTCTGCGGCAACGGTACTGCCGAATACGGCAGGCGTATTGCACGTTTCCGCTGTGAACGGCGCAGTCCTTTCGCTCGGCGCACGTCTTACCCTCGGCGGCGAGACGGTGTTTGACGACATAACCATTCACAATTCTGCAACTTCAAGTATGTTCATCGTTGCGGCAAACCATCCCGTCACCTTTGAGGACGGTGTCGTTTGCACGTCGGCATCCGGTGGGATCGTTTATCCTTCCGTCGTCGGCGGTGCATACAGCGCGGCATCGAGCGGCGGCAGCCATGTCACCGTGAAGGGCGGCACGTGGCGCAACGTATACGGCGGCAACTATAACGGTGCCTTTACGGGCAATTCGGTCGTGGATTTCACCGGCGGAACCGTTCTTTTGACCCTTTGCGGCGGCAGCTATTCGGGCAACTTCACCGGTAACGCCACAATCAATATGGGTGGAAGTGCCGTTATGGAGTACAATACTGTGGGCAATTCCGCAGTAGGTCTTATTGGTGCGGAAGTGGGTGTTGCTAACGGAACGGCACGCACCTTTACGGGCAACGTCGATATCAACATCGGTGGAAATGCCGTTGTGTATGCCAATATCATCGGCGGTACGCGTAACTCCAACGTTACCGTAAAAGGCGACATCACGGTAGATATTTACGGCAATGCAAACGTCCGCCGCCATATCTACGGCGGCAGCTACTCCGGCAATATTACCACGGGTAGCGGCGGCATTACCGTAACCGTCAGCGACAACGTGAAATTCACCCAGCCCACGGCTGCATCCACGACCGTGTGTGCAGGATGCCAAAGCGGTACCGTTACGGGTAACGTAAAGGTCGTTGTGGATGCAGACACAACGGTCACAGGCAACGTGTACGGCGGTGGGTATACCGGCGTGGTTACGGGCAACTCTCATGCAGAGCTGCGCCGCGGTACCGTTAATGTCAATTTTACCGCGCAGTCACGCACGGGAAGTGTCGGCGGTACGGTCACAAATCTTATCAACAGTGGTAAAGTCGGCGGCGAGGTCAGAGGCGATGTCACGGTTGACCTTGCCGCAGGCGCAAGTGCAACGATCGGCTCTTGTACAGGCACGGTCAGCACAAGGGTTCCTGACGGCTATGAGCTTGTCACGACCGTAGTCGGCGGTGCGACCACGTATCTTGCAAAGGAAATTGTTCCCGAAGCACCCACGGTCGTTTACGTGGACGGCAGCGGCAAAACAGAGGGGGCATACGTCTCTCTCGAAACTGCGGTAGCGGCACTCACAAACGGCGGTACGGTGGTTGTTGCAGGTGATGTGGATATCCGTTCTGCAATAACCCTTACTAAAACTCCTGCAATCACTATTACAAGTGTCTTTGGCGATGAGGATTATACCGACACCGCTGAAATAAACTTTTATGCAAATCTCACTCTCGGCGGCGAAACGGTATTCAAGGATGTTGTGCTGGAGCGTGAAAAGCTTACAAGCGGCAATATATTCATCATTGCAAACGGCAATACGCTGACCATGGATAAGGGCGTGATTTGCTTAAACTACACCGCACAGCAGTGGCTTTCTGTTGTCGGAGGTACTTATTCTACAGCCTACACGGGTGACACGCACGTTACAATCAAGAGCGGATATTTCCGCAACGTGTACGGCGGTAATTACAATGCGACCTTTACAGGCAACACATACGTTACGCTTACCGGCGGCTGCGTGGATTATTCGGTTGTCGGCGGCAACTATTGGGGCAATTTTGATGGCGATGTGCATGTTACCTTCGGTGGCGAGGCGGCACTGATTTATGGCGCTGCTGCTCCCGTAGGACTTGTCGGCGGCTCTCTCGGTGTTACGGATGGTGCTGCACGCACGCACAAGGGAAACGTGCATATTACTCTTGAAGATAACTGTGCGTTCGGCTCGAACATTTACGGTGCGTCTTATTGCAACAACATCACCCACACCGGTGATGTCGAAATCACGATTTCCGATAATGCATACGGCTATTATTCGCTCTATGCAGGCACACGTGCCGCAACGCTTAACGGTAACA
>JAZQHV010000080.1:0-53626 GCA_045540755.1 Eubacteriales bacterium | reverse complement strand
CGTGGGCGTGGGGGTGGGAATAGAGGGAACGGGGTCTGCCTTGGGCGCTTTCGGTGCTTTGGGGGCAGGCGGAGGCGCGATGGGTCCGTCAAATACGCCGCTGACGGCGTATTTCGGTGCGGCAGGTGCAGGCTGTGCTGCCTTGGGAGCAGGATCCGCTACGGGCGCGGGTGCTACCTTGGGTGCAGGTGCCGGCGCAGGAGCGGGAGCCGACGTCATCGGTTGCGGCGCGGGTGCTACCTTGGGTGCGGGCGCAACGCCGCGGGTGGCGAGGATGTCCTCCAGCAACCCCTTGAACTCGGCAAGCGAGAAGGTGGGCGAGTTGAGATAGGTCATGATCCGCGCGTAATAATCCGTGCTTTCGGTCTGATCGCACTGGATGCCCGAAAGGACGGTCTTGAAGAATGCTTTGGGATCTACGGGTGCCGCCTCGCGCTGGACGGGGAAGCAGAGCATCTGCGTTTCCGAGGTGGTAACGTCGGAGAAGATGTACTCGGTGTCCAGTAGCAGACTGCTCCACTCCAGCATGTATTCCTCTGCGGCGAGGAATGCCTCGGTCACGCCGAGGAAAACGCCGCAAAGGCGCTTTGCGTTTACGAGACCGAGCAGGAACTCTTTGGCGGAGATCTTTGTGGTCACGTTGTAGCGGATACGGCGCTCAGCATCCATCTGTGTAAAGGTGGTCGGGAGCAGTGCGGGGATGTGATTGTTGGTGAGCATACCGAGGCTGATCTCATCCACGGTATCGGTGGGGGCGACTGTGTACACAAGATACGTGTTGGCACCCTGATTTTCATAGGTAAAATTCATAATTCTCTCCTTTATAGCCACAATTTGGCGCTGAAGGTCTGTTGCATATCCATCACGCCGATGTCGCCTACGGTAAACATAAATTCAAGCTTGTATTTGACGGTGGTGTAGAGCACGTTGTTCTCCACCTTGGTTTCGGAAAAGTCGAGACCGTCGAGGCCGTCTACCACGCGCATATTCTTGAGCAGGGCATCGGCTTTCTCTTCGTCGCCGCCTGTAAGGTAGCCGATAAAGCGCGCCTTTGCCGCGACTGCCGCCGCATTCTCGGCGACGCCGATGGAGGCGGTGTTGTACCAGAAGCTGTCGTCGGAAAAGTTTTCGGACGGCTGATTCACGAGGTCATAGATCCCGGCGATCGCTTCGGTGACCAGCGAGGTAATGCCGCTACCGCCACCGATCTCAAATTCCAGCTTTTTGGTGCCGTAGGTCTCGAGGGCAAGGCTTTGTGTGCTTTGGATGATCGCATGCGACATTGTCTGCTGTGTGTGGAACATCGAAAACAGACCGATGAAAAAGAGCATAAACAACGTGAAGATCGTGACGGAGACACACGCCTCAAGGGTGATGGCACCGCGTTCATTCTTTTGTTTTTCCATCGTTAATACCCCCGCATCAGTGTTCTCTTGACTTTGAACAGGTCACCGGCTAAAAGCTGTGGCATAAATTCGTTGACCTGTACCTCGACGGAGCCCTCCACCGCGGTAAAGGCTTTCCGGATGTCAAAGTCGCTGAAGTTTTTATCCTTATAATAGGAGTACCCTTCCATCTGGATGATATTTTTGTAGAGCTCCAGTTCGTTTGCCTCATTGGCGAAGAGGAACATGACAAAGAAGAGGTATTCCTTGTAGTTGAAGGATATCAGCTTGGTCAGCGGATCGTCTTTCAGCGTTCCGATCGTGCCCTCGTAGCCGATGGCATTGGCAAACGAGTTTTGCAGATCCTTTGTGCCGCTCTTGCCCAAGACTTTATCAATGATGGGCGTGAGGCTCTTGATGATCTTGGGAATGCCCGTTGGCGACAGGAAGGGTGTGAATTTGATAAATTCCACCTCTGCGCTGTTGACGAGCAGTACCATGTCCACAAAGGGTTCAAGCAACAGATAAAGGATATATACGACGGGAGCCTGCGGGCCTGCGGCAAGCGCAGTAACCTCGGGCGAGGAAACGACGGGGATGTTGCACAAGAGGCGCAGAATATAGAGCATGCCAAAGGAGACACACTGGTTCTCCACCTCGTCGGTAGAGCCGACGATCATGTATTCCAGTTCCGCTCCCGAAAAGATCTTATCGGTTGCTTCACGTGGGGTAAAGGTGATGTTGATCAGGGAGGCAATACCGCCGATCACAGGCAGATTATCGAGTCCGTCGGTGTGGTAGGAGTAAGGGATGGCACCGTAGGCATATCCTGTCATAGCCTTTCCCGTTTGATAGTCGGTACGGCAGGGCAGGTTAAATACCAGATAATAGGTAAAGAACAAATTGCTGAACAGACTGCCGTTGAACAGGCTGAGAATGAGGTTGCCGAGCGACTCGAGCACGCCGATCATAGCCTGAACCAAATTGTAAATCGACTCAAGAACTGCCCAGAATGCCTCAAACCAAGCAAACAGATCCCAGGCATCTTCCTTGGTTACACGGGCAAGGTCGAAAACGGCACTGAGAAAGTCGCATACGGCATTGATGACGGTGGCAAGCGGGTTTGCCGCATCGCGGCGGTCAATGTCGATGTCGTAATTCTCTTCATAGAAATCGGCATCAATCACCGAGCGGAGCTGTGGGTCATATACAAGATTCAGCTTGACCAGCGAACTGACCAGATCCTTGATACCCTCCCAGAGTGAGCCGAGGATGTTATCGGCTTCGTTTGCGAAGGTATCAAAGCTTTCGTACAGCTGTGTCAACTCGTCGCGTGTCATAATGCCCTCGATCGACATGTGCATGCCGGTGGGCGCGGTCGTATCCTTGTTCACACCGTCGATACTATAGGCATCCACTTTAGCTCGCTGCGATTTAAGATCGGCAATGAGCTGTTCGATGACGGCAGGGTCATAGACACCCTGCGTCTTTTCGTAGTCGTCCATAGCACCGTTTGCAAGATTCTGAAAGCCGGTGATGGTTTGCCCTGCAACACCGTAAAAGTTGCTTTCGGTACCGAGTTCTGTCTTTTCATTGAGCAGATCCCAATAATGCGAGTCCTGATATTTATCTTCGCCTAAGGTCTGGCTCATCTGCTGGATCTCGGCATCGACTTCCTTACGGCGCTTTTCCTTGGCTTCCTGCTCCTGCTTTTGCAGGGAGTCGCCGTATGCCGCGGCACTGCTGGCAATGGTATTGGTGATCTTATTGCCTACGTTTTCCAGGCTTTGCAGTACGGCAGAGATGTCGGTGTGATACTGGGTGATCTTTTCCACCAGCGTACCGTGCAGGTCAGAATAGGTGGTCTTTGCCGTTTCGGCCGCGGTTTTGTCGTTGGAGATGTCGGTACGCTTATTTGCAATCTGCGTTTGCAGGGAGGAGATCGTCGCCGACATGTCGTTTTCCTCGGAATGTGCGGCTTGCGCCTCCGCAAGCGATTCCTGAAGGCTTTCCAGCGCGGCATAGTCACCTGCCAGTGTTGTGATAGAGGATTTGAAGGTGCTGTGCGCGGAGTCATAATCCGCGATCAGGTCGTAGATCTCGTCGGAGAGATCCTTGAGCGCATCTACCTTTTTGGTGTAGTCGATGATCTCGGTGCAGGCATCCATACCGGAGGAAACCGCTGACAGCAAATTGGTGATCTTGAGCGATTTTTCCAGCGTTTTGATGAGTTCACCGATATTGAGGAACTGGTTGATGAGCAGGATCGGTGCATTGTACTTTGCATATTCGTCGATCTGCGTGCGCAGAACCTTGTTATCGGTCAAGGGGAGTAGCCCCTCCAGCGATGTCTCGTATGCCGCGGCATATGCGCCGGGCAGAACACCGAAATTGTAATCAATAAAGGTGTCGAACACCTCGTCTACCTCGGTGCTTTGTGCAGTTGACATCAGACCGAAGCGATCGCTGACGAAACCGTCATATCCCGCAAGCGTCGAGTGCATCGAGGAGGACATCATTTCCTCCAGGGTGGCGACTGCGGCGTTAAAGCGCTGTGCTGTGATGAGCGCAGAGGCGATCTGTACGAACGGGAGCATGAGCACGATCAAGAAGAGCGAAACCGCTCCCTTTGCCCCGTTGATAAATCTATGCGGCTTTTTTTCGTTCATCGTGAGCCACCTCCTCCACCGCCACCGCCGGCGCCGGCAGTGCCGCCTGCGGAAAATCCGCCGCCATCACCCGTACCCGAGGAGGCATCGGCTTCTTTTGCTTCGTCCACAAATTCTTTGATGGTGCCGATCACCTTGTTGACAAGCTTGATCGCACTGTCGCCGACCTTGGCAAAGGAGCCGAGGTCGTCCTTTACGGTATTGGCTACCGTGCAGGCAAATTTAATATCGTTGATGTAACTGAGGATGTCCGTACAGTCGGCATAACCCTCTACGGTGTACGCATTGTATTTCGGCAATCCCAGAAATTCGAGCATGTCGATAAAGGGAAGGTCGTATTCGCCGGTGATCGTAACGACTACGTGGTTTCTGCCAATGCCGTCGTTGACAAGTTCAAAGTCCACGTCAGTCTCCGAGGTCTTTTTTGCGGCAAAAGAGGATTTCATCAGGCGTTTTACGGCAAAGTCCTCTGCCGCCTCCGCCGCGGTTTCCTTGAGCCCTTTGTAGGCAAACCAGTAGCGGTAGGTCTTCATATCGGCAAGATCGTCTTCATCGTAGGACGTATCGTAGAGGTCCTCGTTGCCGTAGCGGAAGCCTGCGGCGATGCGCGCCGCGGTATCGTTTGCAACGGTCGTGACGGTCAATCGCTGAAACCAGACACAGGTGAGTGCCAGGATCATAAAGAGCAGAAAGATCGTGACCATGTAGACCAGCAGTGACTCCAGCATGACCTCGCCGTTTTCGTTATGCAGTTTTTGTATGCGTTTTTTCATCCTTAACTCCAAAACAAAGAAAGAATAGCAGAAAGCAACGCCGCAAGTATCGGTGCAAGCATGATATAGCAGAAGATCCGCACGGAGGGGGAGGGGGCGGTCTTGGGATACGTCTTGAGAAAGGCATCCTTTGCCCCTTTGTCATAGCAGATCGTTGCGATGTCGGCGGGCGTTACCGAGCGCGGCACGCGGAAGGTTTTTTTATACTTGCGCCCGTCGATGGTAAAACTGTAGGTGAGCATGTAGAATTCCCAAGAACTGTTGTCCACATCATAGGTGCTGACGAAACTGCGCTTTTCAAGGTGACCTGCCACTTCTTTTTTAGGTGTTTCTACCCGCTTTTTTGCACGTGCAAACAGCGCACGGAACGCAAAAAGCACGAGAGCGTAGCAAAGCACAAAGCGAATCACTGAGATAGGTTCCATTTTTCTTCCTTATTTATAATCATCTGTAGGTGAACGTCAGTACGGCACAGCGTCCATCGACCTGCACGATGCAACTCTCGTCTGCGAGGAAGTAACCTGCATCCGAGAAGGTATAGTCCACGCAAAGCGCTCCTTTTTCGTTGACAAAGCCCCAAAGACCGTCGGCGTTTTTGACGGCGCCGTAGCCGTTTGAAAAGCCCTTTGCTTCGACAAATGCAGGTTCGATCACCGTCTCGCCCTTGCTGTTCTTATAGCCCCAAAGGCCGTTTGCGTCCTTGTAAGCAAACCAGTCACCGTCGGTAGCGATATCAATGTCCGCGACCTTGCCGATCTCGCCGGCGGGGGTAACGAGGGTGTACTGTCCGCCACTTTGCAGTGCATAGAGCATACCACCCGTGTGGCGGCCGTACATATCGAGCGCGATACCGTCATACTGCGGCGAAACGGCGTAACTGCCGTCTGCGGCGAGAATACCCCACTTGCCGTCCTTGCAGACGGCGGCTTTTCCGTTATGGAAGTTCGCGGCAAAAGCATAACTGCCGATGCCGCTGTCCTCGCCTTTTTCGTTAATGTAGAACCAGACACCGTTTACTTTGACGGGGCAAAGGCCATCGGCAAAGTAACCGCTGTCCTCAATGACGAACGACAGCTTCAGACGGCTGATCTGATTGCCGTCGCGTACCGAAAAGCCTGCCGAATCCTTGTAGATCGCGGTGCCTTTAGCACTGAGCGGACCGGCAAAACCGTAGTATTCGCTCAGCTTTTTGCCGTTTGTATCGGCGACCCAATACTCACTGCCGTCGGTCACGGTATACTTGCCGCGCAGGGAGTAGTCGTAGTCGGTAAAGTTGCAGAGAGAGGTGCGATACATATATTTGATGGTGGTGCCCACCTCGCGGATATAGTCGGTGAGAGCACCGTTTTGCAGTGCCATATGTGCATAGGTGTTGGCGCGGTTATACTGCTTTGCATCATAATAGATGCGAATGATCTCCTCGTAGTTCTGGGGATCCTCGGGGAATACCTCACAGCAGGTTTCCAGCGCGGTCATGTATTTGTCCTTTGCGCTTGCGGTGCCCTGCTCGTTGTAATACGCGCGGTAAGCAACCTTGATCGCGGTGTACAGCGAGAGGTCGCTGTCCTTGATGGCAAGTGCTTTTTGAAAATTCTCGGCGGCCTGCTCATAGAGGCATGCCTCAAAACTGCTTTGACCGTTTTCTACATAACTGTTGTATTCCGCAGTGGTGCCGAGCATGGCTTTTGCCACGGTGATCCAACCAAAGGCGAGCAGTGCGCAAAGAAGAAGTGCGATAATAGCTTTCATGTTCTGTCTCCGATGTAAGAATTGGCGTTATACAAGTCCGAGTGCGATGGCTGTCAGACAGCCGAGTGCGATAAAGGGAGCAAAGGGGACGTCGTCCCGCATGCTTTTGCGCCGCAAGAGCAGTGCGAAGACGGCGTAAAGCGTGCCGTAGAGCAATGCCAAAGAAAAGGTGGAAAGTGCAAGGGAAATGCCGCCTGTAAAGCAGAGCACTCCCAAAAGTTTGATGTCGCCCATCCCCATGCCGCCTGCAAATCTGGAAACGAGCAACAGTACAAAGATCAGCACCACTGCCGCGATGCAGTAAAAGAGAAGCAATTGCTTGCCTGCGGAGGAAAAACCGCCGTCAAGGCATGCGCGGATAAGCGAAATGCTATGTAAGACCGCTCCCGCGATCAGTAGCGAGAGGGACAGAATATTCGGAATGATCTTGAAACGCAGATCGATGAGCGCCGCGCCAAGCACACCTGCCGCGATCACTGTGATCTGCAGAAAACCGACCCACGTGTAGCATCGGTCATAGAGAAACCAGCCTGCAGTAGCGGCCGTAAGAGCAGGCACCGCACTGTAGAGAAAACTTTTTTGTATGGTGTCGGGATACCGTCCCGTTGGTTGCCCGTCCGCCCGCAGGCGACGCGCGATATACGTAAATGCCCACGTCAGCGTACCGAGCACACTGCAAAAGGCAAGAAAAAGCATTAAAATCTTCACATTTGACCTCCAAAAGCGTTGGCTCTCTGCGAAAAGCAGAGAGCCCTGCTTTTGCTTGGGATTCAACCGTTTTTTAGAAACCGGTAGCGCCCTCCAGCTTCTTGTCAAAGAAGGAAGGCATGCTGTCCTGTACCCAGCCGAGGATCTGATCCTTGAAGCCGATAAAGGTTCCGGCAACGACCATAACGATCGCGAGAACGACCAGAATGGAGATAAAGTTAGTATCACCGTTCTCCTTCTTGAAGAAGTTCTCTGCTGCCATGCGTGCCTTTACGACCAGTGCGTTCAACATGTTCTGCATATGTACACCTCCTTTCAAGATGCATTTATTCATGATTGAATATTACAGTGAGAAGGATTGCAATGCGGAAATGGCAATAATCAGGATCACGCCGATAAAGGTGATACCGATGGGCAGGATCAGCTTACCTGCCGCCTTTTCGCCCTTTTGCAACATCATCTGCCGCTTGTGGGAGAGCATTTCCTGCGACTGGTTCACAAGGAACGTCGAAAGCTCCTCATTACCCTTTTCGATGCCCTGTACCAGAGAACTCGTAAATTTGCGGATCTCCTGACAGTCGGTCTTGACGCCGAATGCATGGATCGCCGCCGTCTCGCTCATACCGTTGCGCATGTCTTCGCATGCCTCCAGCATGAGCGTGTAGAGTGCGTTTTGCTTGGTCTTTGCCACGAGCTGCCATGCCTCGCGCAGTACCATGCCCGAGTTGACGAGCAGGGCAAAGCGGATGACCATGTCGGGCAGTTCCGCAAGGCAGAGGTCACGGCGTTCGTTGACCGTATCGGCGTAGACCGCGATGCAGAAGTTCCAGACTGCCGCACAGCCGATCACGGCAAGTACGATCACGAACACCATCATGGTGGTGTCCAGCAGTGTCGAAAGCGTCAGACCGAATGCAAGGATAAGCATGATATAGGTCATTGCCTGTCCGAAGGCGGCGAATGCGTAATATTTTGCGTATTTCTCTCCGTAGAGGAGGGTGGTGTTCTGCGTGAGCTTTGCAAGCGTCTTGTTGCGGAAGCCCGAAAGCAGCTTCATATCGCCGACGGAAAAACCGACGGTAAAGAGACTTGACAGCGGCTTGTCTTTCATGGAAGTGATGAGTTCGAGGTACTTTTTACCGCCGAACAAACCGCCGAGCACGATCAGATCCACAACGGTGGCAAGGAGTAAAACGATCATTTGCATACTTTTTTCCTCCTTACTTGATCTGCATGATCTTCTGCCCCAGCACGTAAGAGCCGAGGAAGATACCGATGGCTACGATGTTGACCAAAACGCCCATGGGCGAGGCAAAGGAATCTGCGAAAGCGGGGTTGGTATACCGTAGTAGTGCGACAATACCAATGGGCATGATGCTCATGACGTCGTGCTGCATCTTGTTGGAGGCAAGCTTGGTCTCGATCTCGTCGTTGACCGCCATCTTGTCACTGATGATGCCGTGCGTACGGCGCACCACGCTTTTGAGGTCTGCGCCCTTGTCCATACAAATGGAAAAGACGTTGGCAAAACTTTCTACGTCCTCGTTGTGACTGCGCTTTGCAAAGTCGGAAAGCATTTCCGCGATCGAAACGTTCTGCGCGGAGCCGTTCAGGATCTCTTTGACCTCCAGCGCGATGAAAGAGTGCTCACCGTACTGGGAGCAGACGTCCCCATAGGCACTGCGGAACGCCTCCAGCGGGTTTGCACCCGAGGAGAGGGAGGCGGAAAGCGAGTCGAGCAGGTCGCGGAACTGATTGCGGAGTTGGGCGTCACGCTTTTTGTGGCGGCGGTCAAAGAATACGGGTGCAAGGAAGCACATTGCCACAAAGCCGATCAGGCAGAACACGACAACGTCGCTGATGTGCGTCGCCATCGTTGCCTCGCCTTCGACCTTGAACAGACCCGAAAAGAAAATGAGGCCTGTCACGCCGCCGAGCAGGAACATAACGAGTCTTGCAAGAAAATTCTCCGCGGCGCTCGGAACGTAGACCGCGTAATTGCGCATGAGATTGTTGATCGGAGAGGGGAGAAATTCCGCCTCCTGTTTCTTTTTAGCCATGATGCATGACTCCTTATATCTGAGTATGGATGCCCATCAGCTGAAGCTTGTGGGTCTGTTTCATTTCGTTCTTGGTGCGCACAAGGCTACCCGATACCTTTTCGAGCGTCGAGTTTTCGTCCTCCTCGAACACATAGAGCGGATTCAACTCGATCTCGCCGTCTGCGTAGCGGACGACTTCGGTGATCGCCATTGTCTTACGCGATTTGTCGCGCAGACGGGAAAGATGGATGATGATGTCCACCGCCGAGGCGATCTGCTGACGGATGGCTTCGAGCGGAAGTCCTGCCGCGCCCTGCAACACCATCGTTTCAAGACGGGAGAGCATATCCTCGGTGGAGTTTGCATGTCCGGTGGAAAGCGAGCCGTCGTGGCCGGTGTTCATCGCCTGCAGCATGTCGAGCGCCTCACCGCCGCGGACCTCACCGACGACGATGCGCTCGGGACGCATACGGAGGGAGGATTTGATCAGGTCACGGATGGTGATCTGTCCTGCGCCGGAGGCGTTTGCGTTACGGGTCTCAAGGCTGACAAGGTTGTCAACACCTGTGATCTGTAGCTCGGCAGAGTCCTCGATGGTAATGACACGCTCGTCCTTGGGGATGAAGTTGGAGAGCGCATTCAGGAAGGTGGTCTTACCCGAGCCGGTACCGCCGCTGATGAAGATGTTGTACTTGGCGCGCACGAGCAGTTCAAGCTTGTCGGCGATCTCCTGCGTGAGTGAGCCGTATTGGATGAGCTTTTCGATGGTCATGGGGGTCTTGGAGAACTTACGGATGGTCAGCGTGGGACCGCAAAGTGCGATCGGAGGGAGGACCACGTTGACACGCGAGCCGTCGGGCAAACGGGTGTCACAAATGGGGTTTGCCTGGTTGACCTCGCGGCCGGCAAGACCAACGATACGCTGGATCACGTCCTCCAGTCTTTTCTGACTTTCAAACTGCTTGTCGAGCTTGAAAAGACGTCCCTTTTTCTCGATAAATATGTTTTTCGGTCCGTTGATCATGACCTCGGTGATAGTGTCGTCCTTCAGAATGGAGTCGAGCAGACCGAAGCCGCGGATGGAACTGTATACCTGTTCCACGATCGACACGCGCTGGTCGATGGGACAGTACATGCCCATGAGCTTTTGCGCTACGATCTCTTCAATGCGTACCTGTAGATCTTCATCGCTGATCTCACTAAGCGCGAGGTTGCTTGTGACATATTTTTTTATGTCGGTGACAAGAGTCTGTTCCTGTTCAAAGGTCATATCGTTACCGCCTTACATCAGTTTTGCGAGCATGTCGCAAGTGGAAAGCTTTTCGAGCACCTGCTCGGTCGTGGCATGGTCAAAGCGCGGAGCTCCGCCGACGTTTTGCAGCGGGATGCCCTCCAGTGCCTTGCCCGTTTTGTTGCTGAATTTGTTGTAGAGCAGTACCGCGCGCTCCAGCACGTTCACCTCGCCGCATTCGGCAAGGATGCCGAGCGCAGTGCAGGCACGGGAGGTCTTTTCGTTTGCCTCGGCAGAGCCGTCGCTGACGAATGCGACCGTATATGCCGCAGATGCAAGCGTAAAGAACTTTTTATCCAAAGCGAAAGCAGTGTCGATCACAACGTAGGAGAACAGACCCGAAAGGCGCAGTTCACCGAGAAGTTTTTCATAGTCATCGGCAGTCAGCTCGCGCATGTCGAGTGCGGTCTTCGCGGCAGAATAGAAGAATACGCCGCTCGCATCCTGCTTTGCACAGCTTTCCAGCTTCATCTGGAGGTTGGACTTCTGACTTTTGACCGAGAAGATGATGTCGCTCATATCAAAGGCACCCTCGCCTGCAAAGAATACGTCGGCAGAGCCGAAGGGCTCGAGGTTCAGATACAAAACGCGTTTGCCCTCTGCGGCAAGACGCTTTGCCAAGGCGGCGGCGACCGAGGAGGTGCCCGTACCGCCTGCGGGGGAAGCGAAAAGTGCTACGTTCAGTGCGCCGTCTCCGTGCATTCCCGACATGGCGGCGCCCGCCTTTTCGGAATAGATGCTGAGCAACTGCTTGTAGATAAGGTCTACGCGCTGGAATTTGCAGATCGCACGCTGTCCGTTTAGCGTATCGATGCCTGCGCCCGTTACGAGATAGGCAAAGCCACAGCGTTGCGGGATGTCTTTTTCTGCAATTTCAAAAATATCCTCGGCGAGGAAAAGATCTACGCGCGCACTTTCCAGCGCGGGCAGAGCGAGCGAAAGATCGGTAAAGGAGTACAGCTCGAACTTGTCCTCAAATTTGGCGTTCAGCGCCGTTACCAGTCGCTCAATGTAATTCTTATCATGGTCCAGTATCGCAAGCTTGATTTTCATGTTTTATCTCCCAAATCAGTATTCCTACGCCGTTGCGTGCGCAATAATAGGATAATTATATATTATTTTATTATATATTGTCAATACTTGTCAGAAAAAACAAGGGAAAATCTTCCTAATTTAAATATATAAAAGGCGGTAACGGCGCATGCATCGCGGGCAAAAGAAAAGTCCTCCTTTGTACGTTGTCCGCGGGGGAAACGTATAAAGGAGGACGTCGGGTTACAGCATGGCCACAGCGGCGGCGGCATCGGCTCTCGCTTTTTCGCGGAGGGTGTCGATATGCTCGCAGGCATGCTCCTTGCCGAAGAGGGCAATGGCGCGTGCGGAAAGAGTATTGTCTTCCAGACGGGAGACGGGGATGGGTGCGTCGTAGCCCATGTAGGCAAGCATGGCATCTACCTTTTTATCGTAGGAGATACCGAGGAGAGGCTTGCCCGCGGCGGCACCGTAAATGAGCAGATGCAGGCGCATGGCAAGAACAAGCTCGGTGCGTGTGAGTACGCCGAGCAGCTCGCTTGCAGTCAGCGAGGGGAGCACAAAGCCCTGCGTTTTTGTCAGGGCATTGACCTGCTCGGAAAGAGCACGGTCGCGGCTGGATTGCATCACCAGATAGAGCGGTACGGCGCCCGTTTCGGCGGCGATACGGTCGATCTCGCCTGCAAGCAGTTTTGCAAAGGTCTCCTCGCTCATGCCTTCGACCTCTTCACTGCGGAGCGCAGAAAAACTACGGAGAGAAACGGCGAAGAATCGGTCACCGCTGACGGCACGCATCAGGTAATCAATGCGCTCAGCAGGTGCGGGAGACAGTGTCAGCGCGGGGTCGGCGGAAAGAAGAATGCGATCCTTGTCAAAGCCGAGAGAGGCGACGTAATCGACCGACTGCTGCTCACGGAAGGTGATGCGGTCGGCAAGTGCAAGCGTTTTTAGCACGCATTGCTCGTGTTTTTTGCCAAAGATGGGCCCGACACCGTTTGCATAGACGTATACCTTCAGCCCCATGGCTTTGGCGAGGCGGATCATGGCGGTGTAGTAGAAAAGCGAGCGGGAAGACGTGGTGTTTTGCAGTAGATTTCCGCCGCCGCTGATGAGGAGCTTCGCGTGGCGCATTTCGGAAAGCACAGCAAACAGATTGAAGCGTCCGATCGTGCGTGCGCCGTACTTTTTACGGTTTTCCTTCGGCTTTTTGCAAAGGAAGGTTACCCTTGCATCCGGCTTGACGGCGCGGATGTTTTGCAGGATGGTGGCGGCGATCGAGTCGTCCCCCGCGTTGCCGAAGCCGTAGTAGCCGCTGACGAGGATCTCGCCGTGCGCATGCGTGGGGGCGCCCGGCAGATGCGCGTACAGCTTTTCGTAATCGCGCGCGGTGCGTGCCGCCGAGTAGTCGGCAAGAATGACCTCGCGGCAGTAGGCACCTGCGGCGGCAAGATCGGTCTCGTCAAAGAGCTTGCAGACGTCTCGGTAGAGCTTGTCCTCGCTCACGTCGCCGCATCCGCGGCAACAGTAGTTGGTCTTGTAGGCAATATCGCGTTTGCTTTCATCGAAGATGCCGATATAGCCCTCGTTTCCGCAAACAACGGTCGGTTTGCCCACGCTCATGGCTTCGAGCGCGGCGCGGGATGCACCCACAAAGATATCGCCTGCCGCGATCAGGTTTGGGGTGTCGGTGCGCAGACCGGGGGTAAAGATGATCTTTCTGCCATACTTTTTCTCCAGATCGGCGGCGATCTTTTTGACGTCGAGGAGCAGATTGCGCTCGGTGGCGATGACGCCGTCACCGACGACCACGATCTCCAGATCAGGGTATGTTTCAAGCAGGCGTTCGGCTGTTTTTGCAAGGCAAAGCTGTGCCATGCCGCGGCTTTCGTCCATGCGGCTGACCGTTACGATGCGGTGGCGGCTTTCCGAAAGTCCGAGCTCCGTCTTGACCGTTTCGGCATCGGCGGCGGGCGAAAAGACCTCGGTGTTGATGCCGTTGACCGTGACGAAGATGTTGTCGGCGGGCTGTGCGTAGTTGTCGATGAGGTATTGCTTGATGTCCTCACTGACCGCCATCTGTGCGTCGCCCCAGTTGGCAAGGCGCTTCCAGAGCGGGGTGACCTTGAATACCCAGTGCGCGGTAGTGACGAAAGGGAAGCGGAGCTTCTTTTGTAACAATCCGCAGACGAAGGCGGGGATGCGCGCGTGCGCGTGTACGAGGTCGAACCGTTCGGACCGGATCAGCTTTTTCAGCCCGTTGTAGGCTTTGAGTACCGCGGCGGGATTCTTGCTTGCGAGTGGAAGTGTGACGTGACGGACCCCTTGCTTTTCCAGCATTTCGGCGTATTTGCCGCCTGCAGAGGCGACGGTCACGGTGTGTCCGTTTTTCGTCAGCGCACAGGCAAGCTCGTAGATATGCGTCTCCGCGCCGCCAAAGCCCATCTGCATGGTGGTCATCAGGATGTTGAGATTTTTCATGATTTATCACCGATCATTGTATAGTTTTTAGATTATTTTATCAAATAACCGCACCTAAATCAAGCGGACTGCATAAATTTCGGCGGTCAGGGCCTGAATTTTCAAAAAACTCTTGATTTTGTTATAATTATATGGTAAACTACATCCGTAAGAATGATAAGGAGAGTAAAGAGTGGCTTGCCACTCTTTCTTTGTTGTAAAGGGGGAAATGTCATGAAGAGCGCGAAGAACATCGCACAGACCGTACAGGAGTTTCTCCTGCCCGTAGTCAACGGACTCGGCTATTACCTTTGGGACGTGGAATACGTCAAGGAGGGGAGCGAGTGGTATCTGCGCATCACTATCGACAGTGAGGACGGCATTACCATTGACGACTGCGAGACGGTCCACCGTGCGATCGATCCCGTGATCGACGAGCACGACCCCATTGAAAACGCCTACCATTTGGAGGTCTCCTCGCCCGGTATTGAGCGTGTGCTCCGCACCGAAGAGCATATTTCGGCGTGGGCAGGTGAGGAGGTCGAGGCAAAGCTGTTTGCCCCGCAGGACGGCAAGAAGACGATCCGCGGCATCCTTCTCGGCATTGAAGACGGGATCGTAACGATCGAATGCGGTGAAAAATCGTATGCCATCGAGCATAAGAAGATCTCCCGCATGACGACGGTTTTTGATTTTTGATAACTGAAGCGAAAGGATATAGATATGAATTCTGAATTTTTTGAAGCGCTGGACCTGCTGGAGCAGGAGAAGGGCATCCCGAAGGAGTACATGCTCGAAAAGGTAGAGGCCGCCCTCATCAGCGCATACAAGCGCGACAAGAACGGCAATTCCAACGTCCGCGTTGCGATCGACCCCGTCAAGAAGACGGTCAGAATGTTCCAGCAGCTTGACATCGTGGAAACGGTGGAGGATCCTGACCTGCAGATCACCGAAGAGGCGGCGAAGGAGCATAACAAGCGCTACAAGCTCGGCGGTATCTGCGAGATCGAGATCAAGACCAAGAATCTGCGCCGTCTGGCGGCACTGACCGCAAAGCAGGTCATCGTGCAGGGCATCCGTGAAGCAGAACGTGCAAACATTGTGAAGGAATACGAGTCCAAGCGCGAGGAGATCGTTACGGCGACCGTTACCCGCGTGGACGATCTGAACGGCAACGTCGTACTCGATACGGGTACGAGCAATGCGACCCTGCTCAAGAACGAGCAGATCCCGGGTGAGACCTTTGCAGTGGGCGACCGCGTCAAGGTATTTATCACCGAGGTCAGCCACGAGGCGCGCGGCCATATCGTTACGCTTTCCCGTAAGCATCCGGGTCTCGTCAAGCGCATGTTTGAGTTGGAGATCCCCGAGATCGCAGACGGAACCGTGCTGGTCAAGGCAATTTCTCGTGAGGCGGGCAGCCGTACCAAGATCGCAGTCGAGTCGAGAGACGAGAACGTCGATCCGATCGGCGCATGTATCGGTAACCGCGGTGCGCGTATCGGTGCCATCATCGATGAGCTTCGCGGCGAGAAGATCGACATCGTTCGTTACAGTGAGGATCCCGCGGAGTTCATCCGCGAGGCACTTTCGCCCGCAGAGGTCTACTCGGTAGAGATCGACTCCGAGCGCAGTGCAAGAGTCACGGTTTACCCCGACCAGCTTTCGCTTGCCATCGGTAAGGAAGGTCAGAACGCACGCCTTGCGGCAAGACTGACCGGCTTCCGCATCGACATTAAAGCGTAATGGAAAAAGTAAAGAAGATCCCCCAACGCAAATGCATCGGTTGCGGTGAGCGGTTTGACAAAAACGAGCTTTGGCGCGTGGTCCGTTCCCCCGAAGGTGTCGTTTCGCTGGACAAAACAGGCAAGGCGCAGGGCCGCGGCGCATATATTTGCAAGCAGGTAAAGTGCTTGCAGAAGGCGCAGAAGACGAGACGCCTCGAAACCAATCTGGAAGTTGCGATCCCCGCAGAGGTCTATGCGGCACTCGAGGCTGCGATCGCAGAGTAATATAATGGATAACAGAACTCCTACAGCGCGTGCGCTTTCGATGCTCGGCATCTGCAAAAAGGCAGGGCGGCTCCTTTCGGGAGTGCCGATGGTCTGTGATGCTCTCCGAGAGGGGCGCGTACACCTCGTTGTGTATGCTTCCGAGGCGTCCGAGAATTCGGTCAAGCGCGTGTGTGACAAGGCAAACAGTTATAAAACGGTTGCCGTGGCTCTGGAAACGTCTCCCGAGACACTGGCAAAAAGCATCGGCAAGACCGGTGCGGTCGCGGCGGTCGGCATCCTGGATGCCGGTTTTGCGGAAGCGATTCAAAAAATCATTGACGGAAAGTAGATTTCCCGCCTTTAGATAGAAGATACAGCATTCTCACAAAGAAAGGATTCTCGCACATCGTAAGGTGCGGGGCAGGTGTTTTACGAATGGCACAAAATCAGCAGTACCGTATCAGTCAGCTGGCAAAGGAGCTGGGGCTCAAGGGCAAGGACATCGTGGACGTACTCGCCGCGAACGGAATTGAGGGAAAGACCTCGTCCGCCGCTCTGGATCCCGATGAATTCGGTCTGGTCATGGACGTCCTCAGTAAACAGAATCAGATTTCCAATCTCGACCCCTATCTGGACGGCGAAGTTGTCATTGTAACCAAGGGACAAAAGGCCGCTGCCGCAAAGGCGAAAGCAGATGCTGAGGCCGCAGAAAAGGCCGCCGCTGAGGCGAAAGCTAAGGCAGAGGCAGAGGCAAAGGCAGCTGCAGAGGCAAAAGCCAAGGCAGAGGCAGAAGCCAAGGCAAAAGCGGAGGCAGAGGCAGCAGCAGCCGCCGCAAAGGCAAAGGCAGACGCACAGGCGGCCGCAAAGGCAAAGGCAATGAGCGCGGCACAGGCAATCGAGGAGAGAGCCCGTGCGGCGGCACAGTCGCGCGCACAGCGCGAGGGCGGACGTCCGCAGGGAGACCGCCCGCAAAGACCGCAGGGAGACCGCCCCGCATACGGCGATCGCCCGCAGAGACCGCAGGGCGACCGTCCCGCATACGGCGACCGTCCGCAGAGACCGCAGGGCGACCGTCCGATGGGTGACCGCCCCGCACAGCCGAGAAACTTTGGCGACCGCTTTGAGCGCAAGCCTTTTGACGGCGGTGCAAAGCCCGGCTTTGACAAGAAGCCGCAGCAGAAGCAACAGCGTCCGATGGGCGGCAAGGGCGGCTTTGACAAGGACGAGGGCAACGAGCGCCGCACCGTGCAGAAGTTTACTGCACCGATCAGCCAGATGCAACGCACTTCTTCGAATGACGGTCCCGCAAAGCCGCGCGGAAGCGTGCGTGTGGTCGATACCCGTACCTCCGAGGTCGACCTCTCCAAATATGATGAAAAGCTGGACGTACTGGCAGGCAACTACGGCTCCGACAACGCGCAGAGCCGTCAGAAGCTGAAGAAGCAGGATACCCGCGGTCAGTACAGTAAGGCAAAGGATAAAGAGCGTGAGCGCATCAAGAAGATGGAGCTCGAAAAGGCGCGTAAGAAACAGCTGGAGATCACCGTTCCCGATGAGATCACCGTACAGGAACTCGCATCGAGACTGAAGGTGACTGCCGCTGAGGTCATCAAGCGCCTGATGATGATGGGCGTTATGGCGACCCTCAACCAGACGGTTGATTTTGATACCGCATATCTTGTGGCCGACGAGCTCGGCGCAAAGGTCACCAAGGAAGTGGTCGTTACCATCGAGGAGAAGCTCTTTGACGAGGCAGAGGATGCGGACGAAAATCTCGTTACGCGCGATCCCGTTGTCTGCGTAATGGGTCACGTTGACCATGGTAAGACCTCTCTGCTCGATGCCATCCGCCACACCAGCGTTACCAGCGGTGAGGCAGGCGGTATCACCCAGCATATCGGTGCTTACCGCGTAAATATTAACGGCAAGGACATCACCTTCCTCGATACCCCCGGTCATGAAGCGTTTACCGCAATGCGTGCAAGAGGTGCGCAGGCAACCGATATCGCGATCCTCGTTGTCGCCGCTGATGACGGTATCATGCCGCAGACGGTTGAGGCGATCAACCATGCGAAGGCGGCAGGTATCGAGATCATCGTTGCCATCAACAAAATGGATAAGCCCACTGCCAACCCCGACGTTGTCATGACGGGTCTTACCCAGTATGAGCTCGTTCCCGAGGAGTGGGGCGGCGACGTCATCTGCGTTCCTGTATCCGCACTCACCGGCATGGGTATCAGCGACCTGCTCGAAAACGTACTGCTTGTTGCCGAGGTCAAGGAGCTCAAGGCAAATCCGAACCGCCGTGCAAAAGGTATCGTCATTGAGGCAAAGCTCGACAAGGGCCGCGGCCCCGTTGCGACTGTCCTCGTGCAGAACGGTACGCTCCATGCGGGCGATATCGTCATTGCGGGTACCTCGGTCGGACACGTTCGCGCCATGACCAACGATAAGGGGCAGGAGATCAAGGTTGCAGGTCCTGCAGTTCCTGTAGAGATCATCGGTCTCGACTCCGTACCGGTTGCGGGTGACGAGTTCAACGCCGTTGAGGATGAAAGAATGGCACGTACGCTTGCAGAACAGCGTATGGATAAGGCAAAGAACGAGAAGTTCCAGGCGAATGCATCCGCATCGCTGGAAGACCTCTTCTCCAGAATTTCCGAGGGCGTCAAGGACCTCAATATCATCGTCAAGGCAGACGTGGACGGCTCGGTAGAGGCTGTCAAGCAGTCGCTTGTCAAGCTCACCAATGAGGAAGTCAAGGTCAACGTTATCCACGGCGCCGTCGGCGGTATCACCGAAAACGACGTTATGCTCGCTTCCGCTTCGGGCGCGATCATCGTCGGCTTCAACGTCCGTCCCGACAGAAGCGCATTGGATGCCGCAGAGCGTCAAGGCGTTGACGTTCGTACCTACCGCGTCATCTACGAGTGCATCGAGGAGATCGAGGCGGCAATGAAGGGTATGCTGGCACCCAAGTTCCGCGAGGCTCTGCTCGGTCATGCCGAAGTTCGTCAGACTATCCGTGTTCCCAACGTCGGCACCATTGCAGGTTCTTACGTTCAGGACGGTAAGATCTCCAGAAATGCGCAGATCCGCGTGATCCGCGACGGTATCGTGATCTTTGAGGATAAGATCTCCTCGCTCCGTCGCTTTAAGGACGACGTGCGTGAGGTCGCGTCGGGCTATGAGTGCGGTGTCGGTCTCGAGCGCTTTAACGACATCAAAGAAGGCGACGTTCTCGAAGCCTTCATCATGGAAGAAGTCGAAAGATAAAACACACTTCAAAAGAAGGGAAAGGAGGACTTTTCATAAAGTCCTCCTTTATCTAAAGTATGGAATTTTTACCGGTTAACAAACAGGAAATGGAGGCGCGCGGCTGGGGCGAGGTGGACTTCGTCTATGTCAACGGTGACGCTTATGTCGATCACCCGTCGTTCGGCGCGGCGATCATCACGCGCGTGCTGGAGAATGCGGGATACCGCATCGGTTTTTTGGCGCAACCCGACTATCGCAGTTGTGATGCGTTCAAGGAATTTGGCAGACCGCGACTCGGATTCTTGGTCAGCGCGGGCAATATCGACTCTATGGTCGCGCATTATACCGCCGCAAAGAAAAAGCGTTCGGACGATTACTATTCTCCCGGCGGCAAGGCGGGTAAACGCCCCGACCGCGCTTGCATCGTGTATTCCAACCGCATTCGTGAGGCATACGGCGACGTACCGATCATCCTCGGGGGACTGGAAGCGTCCCTCCGCCGCTTTGCACATTATGATTATTGGGATAACAAGGTGCGCCGCTCCATTCTGGTGGACAGCCGCGCCGACATTCTTACCTATGGCATGGGTGAGAATATTCTTCTGCGTCTTGCCGCACTGCTGGATAAAGGCGTACCTGTCAAAAAGATCCGCGACGTGCGCGGCACGGTCTTTCTTGCCAAAGAAGGGGACAAATTGCATTTTGACACGGTGGAGACCTTTGACTATGACGAACTGAAGACCGATAAAGCCGTGTATGCCAAGGCATACGGTATCCAGTATCGCAATCAGGACGCGATCTATGGCAAAGCCGTTTTGGAGCGCTACGGCGATAAGATCCTGGTGCAGAATCCGCCGATGCCTCCGCTGGAGCGGGAAGAACTGGACAAGGTGTATGCACTTCCGTATATGCGTACCTATCATCCGATGTATGAAAAGGACGGCGGTGTTCCTGCGATCGCGGAGGTGCGCTTTTCCATCACACATAACCGCGGTTGCTTTGGCGGATGTAATTTCTGCGCACTTGCCTTCCATCAAGGACGAACAGTACGCTCCCGCAGTATCGAAAGCGTTGTCCGCGAGGCAAAGATCATCACTGAAATGCCCGATTTTAAGGGGTATATCCACGATATCGGCGGTCCCACGGCAAACTTTCGCTACGGTGCCTGCAAAAAGCAGTTGACCGACGGCGTTTGCGCGGGCAGAAAGTGTCTTGCACCTACGCCCTGCAAGAATCTCGTTGCTGATCATACCGAGTATATCGAACTCCTTCGCGCAGTGGAAGCATTGCCGAAGGTCAAGAAGGTGTTCATCCGTTCGGGCATCCGCTTTGACTATCTGCTTGCCGACAAAAACGACGAGTTTTTCAGAAAGTTGGTGCGCGATCACGTTTCGGGACAACTCAAGGTTGCGCCGGAGCACTGCGATACAAACGTACTTCGCGTTATGGGCAAGCCCTCGTTTGACGTGTATGAAAGATTCCGCAAAAAGTATTTTCAACTTTCTGCGGAGTGCGGTCTGGAGCAGTATCTTGTGCCATATCTGATGTCCAGCCATCCCGGATCGACGCTTGAAAGCGCGGTCGAGCTTGCGCTTTGCTTAAAGCGCGCGGGGTATGCGCCTGAGCAGGTGCAGGACTACTATCCTACGCCCGGTACGCCTTCTACGGTCATGTACTACACGGGCATCAATCCGCTGGACGGCAAAAAAGTCTACGTTGCGACCGACTACCATGAAAAGCAGTTGCAACGCGCGCTTTTGCAGTATAATCGCCCACAGAACTACGAGCTTGTGGTCGAGGCGTTGAAAAAATGCGGCAGGACCGACCTGATCGGCTATGGTGCGGATTGTCTCATCCGTCCGCGACAGAGCGGCGCGCCGCAGAAAAAAGCCGGTGACAGGAAGCCGCAGGGCAGGGGAAATCCCGCGGGCAAGAAGCCTGCACAAAAAGGGAGAAGTGCGCAAAGACCGCGCAGGAAATCCCGTTGACTTTTTGTTGACTTTTCGTGAAAAACCTCCTATAATGGGTGTAGTATGTTTGTAAGGAGCTTGTTATGACTTCCAATCAGATCAAGTGGATCGCGTGCATTTGTATGGTGATCGATCATGTCGGATTTTTGTTCTTTCCGCAAGTAGAAGCCCTCCGTTGGATCGGTCGCATTGCACTGCCTCTTTTTGCATATTTCATCGGAGAGGGGTGCTATTATACCTCGCGCCCCGTTCGCTATTTTTTGCGCGTTTTTGCCCTGGCAATCGTTTGTCAGCTCTTTTATACGGGGCAGCAACTCATCGAGGGAAACGTTACCGAGATATACCTGAATATTTTGTTCACTTTCTCGCTTTCGATTCCCGTATGCCTGACCTATCTTCGCCTGCGTGAAAGCTTTAAAGATTACTATCCCAGCGTAGTTTTTGAAAAGACGGTTATCTTTTTCGGCACAGTATTCCTCGCGGGTATCCTCTGGCTTTTGTGTACGGTCGCGGAGAAAAAGATCGGCGTGAAGATCGTTTTGGATTACGGTCTGCCCGGCATCTTTTTGCCTTTGTTTGCCGTCCTGCGCCGCAGTCCGAGACGCAAGCGTATTTTGTATAGCATCGGTGTTATACTTTTTGCACTTTTCGGCTTTTTCGAATCCCCGTATAGTCTCTTTGCACTTTTGTCTATTCCGATACTGCTTTTGCACAACGGAAAGCGCGGCGATAAAAAGTGGCAGTATGTGTTCTATGCGTTTTATCCGTTGCATTTCGCCGTGCTCTATCTCATTGATCTGTTTGTATGACGAAAAGAAAGATCCCGACCGAGGTCGGGATCTTTTAATCTTGTAAGCCTAAAATGTAGTCTACGGAAACAGAATACAGTCTGGACAGAGCGATCAGGATTTCGCTCGGGATATCCAGAAAACCACTTTCGTAGCGTGAGTACGTGGATTGACTCACATTCAGTATTTTTGCGAGTTCCGCTTGGCTGTAATCGTGGTCTTCGCGTAAATCGCGTATGCGTTTATACATCTTCATCACCAAGAGTATGATAACCAATGCAAATATTGCATATTGACTTTTATGCAATATTTGCATAAAATAAATGTGAGGTGATGAAAATGCGCGAAAAAACGGCGGTGTTTATCGGTCACGCACATTGCTCTCGTCTGGACTCTGCGTTGCTTGAAGATGCAGTCGAGGGGCTGGTTTTACGGGGAGTGGATCTGTTTTTGTGCGGGGGAATGGGTGAATTTGACAGGTGTGGCGCTTTAGCAGTGCGGCGTGTGAAAATGAAATATCCATACATCCGATGTTGCCTCGTCTTGCCATATCTGACTTTTACATATGATTCCAGTGCTTATGACGAAACGATATATCCGGAGGGGATGGAACGCTACTACTTTAAAGCGGCGATCCTCGCAAGAAATCGGTATATGGTTTCGCAGGCGCAAAATGCCATTTGCTATATCCGGCACAATGACGGCGGTGCCGCAAGGACATACGCTTATGCAAAAAAGCAAGGCGTGCAGCTCATAGAGCTTTGATACAGATCCCGACTGAGGTCGGGATTTTTTGCGCAGAGCGATAAATTATGGTTTGAAGTTGTTTGCGAAAAACCCCTCATCACCCGCTTTGCGGGAGCTTCCCTCCGGGGGGAAGCTGTTGGTGCGCTGTATTACCTTCCCCCTCGGGGGAAGGTGGCGGCGAAGCCGTCGGATGAGGGGATCAAAGCCAAACTAACTCCCCTTCAACTTCCAATTTACCGCACCAAATTCTTGTGATTTCATGCGGCGGCTCTTGACATTGTTACTGTTTTTATATATAATATATTAAATTATACTAAGATGGGCGAAATAGTGCCTCGGAAGTGTAATTGAAAGAGAGGGAAAACCATGATCAGAAGTATGACGGCCTTTGGCCGTGCGCGTGTGACGACCGAGGAAAAGGACATCACCGTGGAGATCAAGAGCGTCAACAGCCGCTATCTGGATGCGACCGTCCGTCTTCCGCGCCGTTACGGCTTTTTGGAGGACAAGGTCAAGACCTATGCACAACAGAACGGTATCAGCCGCGGCAAGGTCGAGATCTACGTCGGCGTGGACACGCTTTCGGATACCGAGGTGGAGATCCTGCTGGATGATGCCTATGCAAGCGGTTATATCAAGGCACTCGAAACGCTCCGCGACAAGTTCTCGCTTCGCGACGATATCAGCGTGATGAGCGTGGCACAGAATCGCGAGGTCTTTACCACAAAGCGCGCCGAGGATGACGAGGAGGGCGACTGGCAGATGATCCGCGAGGTGCTGGATCGCGCACTTGCCGAGTTCTTTGCCGCCCGTACCGCCGAGGGCGAAAAGATTGAAAAGGACATCGCTCTAAAGATCGAGGGCATCCGCGAAAAGGCAAAGCAGATCGCGCAGTACTCCGAGGAGGAGATCCGCGCGTACAATGCAAAGCTCACCGAGAGAATAAAGCAGTTCCTCGATGACAACAATATCGCCATCGACGAGGCACGTATCCTCACCGAAAGCGCGATCTATGCAGACCGCGTCGCCATTGACGAGGAACTTACCCGTCTGGATTGCCACTTCGGTGCATTTTACGACATTTTAGCAAGCGGCGAGCCCTGCGGAAGAAAACTGGATTTCCTTTTGCAGGAGATCAACCGAGAGACCAACACGATCGGCTCCAAGGCGCAGTGCCTTGACATTGCCAAGTTGGTCGTAGACATCAAGGCGGAACTGGAAAAGATCCGCGAGCAGATTCAGAACATCGAGTAAGGGGGACGAACAATGAAGTTTATCAACGTAGGCTTCGGCAATATGGTCGCGGCAGACCGTGTGGTCGCGCTGGTCGCGCCCGATTCCGCCCCAATGAAACGATTGATCAGCGAGGCGAGAGAGAGCGGTCGCATTATTGACGTGACCTGCGGTCGCCGTACCCGTTCGATCATCGTGACCGACAGCGACCATGTGATCCTGAGTGCAACACAGCCCGAAACGATCTCCAACCGTCTGGTGGATGACAGCGATTACACCGAGGAAAGCGAGGAGGAGGTCTGATGGTATTCATTATCTCGGGTCCTGCCGGTAGCGGCAAGGGCACTGTCGTTGGCGAGATCCTTGCCCGTGACGACGGATATATCTGCGCGGTCAGCGCGACCTCCCGCCCAATGCTGAAAGGCGAGGAGGACGGTGTCAACTATTATTACATCACGCGCGAGGCGTTTGAGGAAAAGATCAGAGCCGGCGGCGTGCTGGAGTATACCGAATACTGCGGCAACTACTACGGTACGCTCGTCTCCGAGTTTGAACGCGCCGAGCAGCAAGGCAAGCATCTGATCCTTGAGATCGAGGTAGACGGTGCGACCCAGGTCAAAAAGAAGTATCCCGAGGCGGTCCTCGTTATGGTGACGCCGCCGGATGCTATGGAGCAGAGTCGCCGCTTGACCACGCGCGGTCGCGATACCGCCGAATCCATCGCAAAGCGCCTTCGCCGCGCGAAGGAGGAGCTGGAGTATCTGCCGCAGTATGATTATTTGATCATCAACGAAACGGGCGGCATCAACGAAGCCGTCGACGATTTCTTCGCGCTCGCGCGCGCCGAGCAACTCAAAAAGGCGTGCAACATTGAATTTAAAGAAAACTATTTCAAGGGAGAATAAAACCATGATCAACAAGCCTTCTGTAGAAGCAATGACAAACGACGAACTGAACCGCTATGAGCTGGTCATCGCGACCGCAAAGTGCGCACGTCTCATTACCGACGAATACGTAGAGCAGAGAGCCTATGCAGAGAAGCTGGTAGAGCGCAAGGAGACCGACAAGCCGATCAGCGCGCTGATCGACAAGGACATCCGCGACGAAAAGGCGGTCAAGAATGCAGTTGCCAAACTGTATGCAGGCGAATATAAGGTAGTACACACCGAAGAGTAATTCGATCACTTCAAAGTCCGGCGTGGGAAAGGAGGACATATGGAAGCGTTTGCCAAGGTATGGCTACTCGATGCGCCGAGTGCGCTCGACCGCCCGTTTGACTACCGCATTCCCGAGCATCTTTCGGCAGCGGTGTGCCGCGGCTCGCTTGTGTTTGTTCCTTTCTCGCAGGCAAACAAGCGGCGTATGGGGCTTGTCACCGAAGTGACCGACACGACCGAAAGCGTGCGGACCAAGGATATTCTGGACGTCCACGTGCGCGTGTCGCTCTCTGAGGAACAACTTGCCGTTTGTGACTTTTTGAAAGAGTATACCCTTTGCACCACGGGCGATGCCGTGCGGGCGGTCACACCGCCGCTTGCCGCGCTGAGAAGCGCGACGCAGGAAAAGAGCATCGTGTACGTGCGGCGCACGGGGATAGACTTTTCGCCGCGCGGCGAAAAGCAAAAGGCACTGTACGCCGCCATCGGCGACGAATTCCTGCCCGTCGCCGAGCTGTTTGCCGCGACCGAGTCGGGCACGGCACAGCTTAAAGCACTCCGCACCGCAGGGGCGGTCGAGGTCAAGCTCGAAACCGTCTGGCGCGATCCGTATGCCGACTGCAAGGAGCAAGGGGGCAAGGTGAACGTGCTGAGCGCACACCAGCAAAAGGCGTTTGACCGTCTGGAGACGCTGTATGCGTCGGGTGAAGCGAAATGCGCGCTTCTTTACGGTGTGACGGGCAGTGGTAAGACTCGCGTGATGAAGTCGATGATCGACCGCGTTACGGCGGACGGTCGCGGTGTCATCGTGCTCGTTCCCGAAATATCACTTACGCCGCAAACGGTCGGTATCTTCTGCGCCTTTTACGGTGAGCGCGTCGCAGTGCTCCATTCCTCGCTTTCGGCGGGGGAACGTTACGATGCCTATACCCGCATTGCCGCAGGCGAGGTCGACGTGGTTATCGGCACGCGCAGTGCGGTCTTTGCACCGCTCCCAAACCTCGGTATGATCGTCATTGACGAGGAGCAGGAGCATACCTACAAATCCGATATGAGCCCGAAGTACCACGCACGTGACGTGGCGGCATTCCGCCTCGGACGCAGTAAAGGGCTTTTGCTTCTCGCTTCGGCAACGCCGTCGGTCGAGAGTTATTATAAGGCGAAAAGCGGGACGTATGCGCTTGTCGAGCTGACCGAGCGCTACGGCAAGGCAAGACTGCCCGAGGTGTACATAGACGACCTCAAGAAAAACGTGCGCGGGGGAAATCTCACGCCGTTTGGCGACCTGCTTTCCGAAAAACTGACCGAAACGCTTGCGGCAAAAAATCAGGCGATCCTGTTTCTGAACCGCCGCGGCTACAACGCCTTTCTCACCTGCCGCGATTGCGGCGAGGCGGTCTCCTGCCCGCATTGCTCGGTGGCCCTTACGCGCCATAAGCACGGGCGGCAGGATCATCTGCTTTGCCACTACTGCGGCTATCGGTCTCCGATTCCGCAGACCTGCCCCTCCTGTAAGGGGAATCACCTTGCCTTTATGGGGTACGGTACGCAAAAGGTGGAGGAGGAATTCTCCGAAAAGTTCCGCGGCAGTATCCTGCGTATGGACGCGGACACCACTACGAAAAAAAGCGCGTATGATGAAATGCTCACTGCCTTTCGTGCGCACGGGGCAGACGTGCTCCTCGGTACCCAGATGGTCGCCAAGGGACACGATTTTCCCGACGTTACGCTTGTAGGTGTGCTGAACGCTGATTCTACGCTGTACATGGACGATTTTCGCGCGGGCGAACGCACCTTTTCGATGCTTACGCAGGTCATCGGCAGAGCAGGGCGTGCCGAAAAGCACGGCGTCGCCGTGATCCAGACGATGAATCCGCGACACGACGTGATCCGTCTTGCCGCCGCGCAGGATTACAAGGCGTTTTACGAGATGGATATCCGTCTGCGCAAGGCGTATACCTTCCCGCCCTTCTGCGATATCGCAGTGCTTTCCTTTGTTTCGACCTCGGAGACCGATTGCGAGCGCGCGGCGCTCGAGGCGTTCAACGAGATGAAAACGAAGATGGCGGGAGAGTATAAGGACGTGCCGATCATATCCTTCGGTCCGTTCGAGGCGACGGTCTATAAGATCGACGAGCGTTATCGCATGCGCATCGTTCTAAAGTGCCGCCGCTCTAAAAAACTTTTGCAAATGCTCGGCGAGGTGCTCAGCACCTCGACCGCAAAATATAAGAACGTGACCTGCGGGGCAGACATCAACCCCACGGGCATATGAGGAGAAGACATGGCAAAATTACAAATCGTAAAAGAGGGAGACGATACCCTCCGCAAGATCAGCCGCCCCGTGACCGAGATCACGCCGCGTATCCTGACTTTGCTTGACGACATGACCGAGACTATGCGCGCCGCAAACGGCTGTGGTCTTGCCGCAGTGCAGGTCGGCGTGCTCCGTCGCGTTGTCGTAATCGAGACCGAGGAGAGCGGTCTGATCGAACTCATCAATCCCGAGATCGTCAAAGAGGTCGGCTTGCAGGAGGAGGCAGAGGGGTGTCTTTCCGTGCCCGGCAAGTGGGCTGTCACCCGCCGTCCCGCCAAGGTGACCGTGCGTGCCCTCAATCGCAAGGGAGAAACGGTGGAGTACAAGGGCGAGGGCCTGCTGGCACGCGCCTTCTGCCACGAACTGGATCATCTCGACGGTGAATTGTTTATTGACAAGAAACACATCGTTCGTATGCTGGACCCCGACGAAGTCGAGAACTAAGGAGAATACATGAGAATTCTATTTATGGGCACGCCCGACTACGCGCTCTTTTCGCTGAAAGCACTGTATGATGCAGGCGAGGAGATCATCGGCGTGGTCACCCAGCCCGATAAGCCTAAAGGTCGCGGACTTTCGCTCACGCCGCCGCCGGTCAAGGTGTTCGCCGTCGAAAGAAACATTCCCGTGTATCAGCCGACGACCTTAAAGGATGGCGCGTTTGAAGAGGAACTTCGGGCGATCGACCCCGAAATGATCGTGGTCGTTGCCTACGGCAAGCTTTTGCCGAAATACGTGCTGGACTATCCGAAATACGGATGCATCAATATCCACGGCTCACTTCTGCCCAAGTATCGCGGCGCGGCACCCATGCAGCGTGCGATCATGGAGGGCGAGACGGTCAGCGGTGTTACCTCCATGTATATGGCAGAGGGAATGGACACCGGCGATATGCTCCTTAAGGAGGAGGTCGCCATTGCTGAGGACGACAACTTTGAGACCGTACACGACAAACTCGGTGAAGCGGGTGCGCGCGTACTGCTCCGCACGGTCGAGGCGGCAAAAAAAGGCGAGTTGCATCCCGAAAAGCAGGACGACAGCCTGGCTACCCATGCGGCAAAGATCGACAAGGCGGAGTGCCGTATTGATTTTTCGACCGACGTAAAGGTCTTGCACGACCGCATCCGCGGTCTGTCTCCGTTCCCGCTTGCGTTTACCACGCTCCCGAGCGGCAAAATGCTCAAGATCGTGCGTGCAAGGTATGAAAGATGCACCAAAGAGGAAGAATACGGAAGGGTGCTCCGTGCCGATAAAAACGGTATCGTGATCGCCGCGTGCGGCGGTCACCTCATCGTAGAGGTGGCAACGCCCGAGGGGAAAAAGGCGCAGAGCGCCACAGATCTCGTCAATGGCAGACAGGTTTCTGTCGGCGACCTTTTAGGAGTGTAAAATGCCGTTTTACTACAGTTTTTTCGACGTTGGAATGATCTTTGTCGTGCTTGCCGCAATCTTTGCGATGATCGCAAGCGCGGGTGTAAACTCGACCTTCAAAAAGTACAGTCAGGTCGCATCGCGTGTGGGGCTGACGGGCGCGGAAAGTGCGCGCCGTGTCCTCATGGCAAACGGTGTGACGGGCGTAAAGATCGAGCGCGTTTCGGGAAATCTTACCGACCATTTTGACCCCAAGACCAATACCATCCGCCTCTCGGACAGCGTATACGATGCCAATACCGTTGCGGCGGTGGGCGTTGCCGCGCACGAGGCGGGACACGCAGTGCAGTACGCGGTCGGCTATGCGCCGATCAAACTCCGTATGGCGATCATCCCGATCACGCAGATCGGTTCCAATCTTGCTATGCCGCTCGTACTGATCGGTCTGTTGCTTTCCTCGCCGTCCTTGGCGATGTTCGGTGTGGCGGCATTCGGTTTTTCCACGCTGTTTCAATTGATCACACTCCCCGTTGAGTTCAACGCATCCTCCCGCGCTGTGGAGACTCTTGAGACCACAGGTGCGACCGACGAGGAGGTCAAAGGGGCGAAAAAGGTGCTCCGCGCGGCGGCAATGACTTACGTTGCGGCACTCGCGGTCTCGCTTGCCAACCTGTTGCGCCTGTTTTTGCTCGTCAATAACAGCCGCAGACGCAGATAAATGGACGTTCGCAAGACAGCGCTCTCCATCCTCCGAGATGCAGAGCAAAAGGAAAAATACGTTGCGCTTGCGCTGAATGCGGCACTGGAGAATATCGAGTGTGACGAGCGCGACCGCGCCCTGCTTACCACGCTTGTATACGGTGTGACTGAGCGGCGCGTGACACTGGATTATTATATCGCGTGCCTCAGCGACCGACCGATCGAAAAGATCGGCGCACGACTCGTGATGACGCTAAGGCTGGGGCTCTACCAGCTTTTGTACCTTGACCGTATCCCTCCGCACGCCGCCGTCAGTGAGACTGTGCGCCTTGGCAAAAGCCAAGGGGAACGCGCATTTCTCAACGGCATTCTGCGCGGCTGTTTAAAGAAAAAAGAACAGATCGCACTGCCTACGGAAAAATACGACCGCCTTGCGGTGCAGTATTCCTTTCCGCGGGAGATCGTGCGCCTGCTTTGCGAGGAGCTGGGTGACAGAGCCGAGGAAACGCTGAACGCGCTTGCCAAGCAACCTCCTATGACCATTGCGGTCAACACGCTTGTGACCGACCGCGCGACTGCACTTGCAAGGCTGACCGATGCGGGGCTTACGGCAGAGAACTGCCGCTATGCGCCGCGCGGTATCCGCATCCGCGGCAACGTGCGCTACGATCAGCTTTGCGATATTCTCGGCGAAAACGGATTTTTTGTGCAGGACGAGGCATCGCAGATCGCCATCACACTCCTTTCTCCGAAAGTGGGGGAGCGCGGTGCAGATGCCTGCGCTTGTCCCGGCTCCAAAAGTTTTCACGCGGCACTTTCGATGGAGAATAAAGGTGAGATCTTCGCTTTTGATCTGCACGAAAGCAAACTGCCGCTCATTACAAGCGGTGCCGACCGGCTCGGCATTGATATCATCCGCACGGCGGCGCGGGATTCGCGTACCGCGGAGGAAACGCTTGTCGATACGTGCGATTTCGTCATTTGCGACGTGCCCTGCTCGGGGCTCGGCGTGATGGCGAAAAAGCCCGAGATCCGCTATCACGACGCGGAGGCATGGAAGGAGCTTGCGCCGCTCGGCTACGATATTCTGTGCGCTTCGGCATCTTATCTCAAAAGCGGCGGCAGACTTCTCTATTCCACCTGCACGTTGACCAAGGAGGAAAACGGGGAGAATTTCACCCGCTTTCTACACGAGCATCCCGATTTTGCGGCGCAGGACTTCGCCCTCGGCGATCTGCACAGTGAAAACGGCATGCTCACGCTCTATCCGAACGGGGAGCACGACGGATTTTTTATCAGCATACTGACAAAGAGGTAATTATGAAGACGGACATCGGCTCTTTTTCGCTTGCCGAACTGGAAAATTACATAGTTTCGATCGGTGAGAGCCGTTTTCGCGCAAAGCAGATCCATGAGTGGATCTGCCGCGGTGTGGACTTTGCGGAAATGTCCAATCTTTCAAAGACGCTTCGCGAAAAGCTTGCGGAAACCTGCTACAGCGGTGTACCTGCCATCGAGAAAAAACTCGTTTCGGCAGTGGACGGTACGGTCAAGTACCTTTTTCGCTTTCCCGACGGCGAGTGTGTGGAGTCGGTCGTTATGTTCTACAAGCACGGCACCACCATCTGCATCTCCTCGCAGGTCGGTTGCCGTATGGGCTGTCGCTTCTGCGCCTCCACCATTGGCGGCAAGGTGCGCGATCTTACCCCCTCCGAGATGCTCGGACAGGTGAGCGCCGCACAGCGCGACGTCGGTGAGCGCATCGACGGTATCGTGATGATGGGCATCGGCGAGCCGCTCGATAATTATGCGAGTACCGTAAAATTTCTGCGCCTTGTTACAGCTCCCGAAGGGCTGAATATTGGCGCAAGACACATTTCTGTCTCCACCTCGGGGCTTGTGGACCGTATCCGCGACCTCGAAAAGGAGGATATGCAGATCACGCTTTCGATCTCGCTCCATGCTTCGAACGACGAGCGTCGCAATGCGCTGATGCCCGTCAATCGCAAGTGGAATATCGACGCACTTTTATCCGCGGTCAAGCATTACTTCGATGCGACGGGACGGCGCGTATCGCTGGAGTATACCCTCATCGCAGGGCAGAATGACAGCGAGGCGGACGCGAAAGAGCTCATTGCGCTTCTGCGCCGCTACTTCGGACGCTCGGATGCATTACACGTCAACCTGATTCCCGTAAATCCCGTCAAGGAAAGCGGATTTTCGCAAGGGGATAGACGCAGTATAGAACAGTTTCAGAAAACACTGACCGATGCAGGGCTGACGGCTACCGTCCGCCGCACACTCGGTCCCGACATAAACGCCTCCTGCGGTCAGCTTCGCAGGGGAAAGACCTCACCCGGACAGGCATAACGCCGATCCGGAGAAAGGAGACCCTATGGAATACTTTGGCATTACCGACGTTGGCAGTGTCCGTGAGATGAATGAGGACACCTACCTCGTCAAGGAATACGGAGACGCGCTTTTGCTTGCCGTTTTTGACGGTATGGGCGGCGCAAAGGCGGGCGAAATGGCATCCGCTATGGCACGCGACGAGGTGGAGAAATACTTTGACGGCTTTTTCCGCGAGGGCGGCAGGACCGAGCCCGCGGCAATTCAGGCGGCGCTTGCTTCCGCAGCTGACCGCGCCAATTTTAAGATCTTTTCCCTCGCCACGAGTGATGCGGAATACGAGGGCATGGGGACCACGATGGTCGCCGCGCTCCACATTCGCGACAAGGTCTATATTGCGCACGTCGGCGACAGCCGTGCCTATCTCATTGATAAGGACGGTGCTATGCAGATCACGCGGGACCACTCCTTTGTGCAGTATCTTGTCGATATCGGCAAGCTTACGCCCGAGGAGGCAAAGAACAGTACCAAAAAGAATATAATCACCCGCGCAGTCGGCGTGGATAAAGAGGTCAGCGTGGACGTGTCCGTGCTGGAGAAGAAGCAGTACAAGGGCAAAACGCTTCTCCTTTGCTCGGATGGCCTTTCGGGATATCTCGATGCGTCTGCGCTTGCCGCGCTGAACCGCGAATTTCCCGAAGCACAGGCGCTCGGCGAAAAACTGGTTGCTGAGGCAAATGCCGCAGGCGGCAGTGACAACATCACCGCCGTGATCGCAAAACTGAAGTAAGGTCGGAGAGTAAACATGGATCAGTATACAAACTACATCGGACTTGTGCTGGACGGCCGTTATAAGATCAAGCGGCTGGTGGGCGTTGGTGGCATGGCAATGGTGTTTGAGGCAGAGGATACGCTACGCAACATTTCCGTCGCTGTCAAGATCCTCAAAGAGGAGTTTGCCACCGACGAGGTCTCGGTACAGCGCTTTATCAATGAGTCCAAGGCAGTCTCGATGCTTTCGCATACCAATATCGTCAAGATCTACGATATCTCGGTAAAAGGCGAGCACAAGTATATCGCCATGGAGTACATCGACGGTATCACATTGAAGAATTATATGGTGCGCAAGGGGGCGCTGTCGGTCAAGGAGACGATCTCCTATTCGATTCAGATCCTGCGCGCGCTGGAGCACGCACATCTGAACGGCATTATCCACCGCGATATCAAGCCGCAGAACATCATGCTTCTCAAAAACGGACAGATCAAGGTGACCGACTTTGGTATTGCAAAGCTTCCCGATGCCAAGACGCTGACCGCTACCGATAAGGCGATCGGCACAGTCTACTATATTTCTCCCGAGCAGGCGGCAGGCGAAAAGGGCATCGACCGCCGCGCCGATCTCTATTCCGTCGGCGTTATGATGTACGAAATGATTACGGGCAAGCTCCCGTTTGACGGCGAAAACCCCGTCAGCATAGCACTTAAGCAGATCAACGAGGAGCCGAAAAAGCCGACCGAGCTTGTTCCCACCATCCCGAAGGGACTCGAGCAGATCATTCTGTTTGCGATGGAAAAGGACAAGGACAAGCGTTTCCAGACCGCGACGCAGATGATCGATCTGTTGCTCAAGGTGCGCGAAAACAACGCGGTCGTCTTCCGCCAGAAGAATCAGTCTTCGTCGTCGCAGAATGCCAAGAAGAATCGGAAACGCATGACGATGTTGCCGATCGCAATGGGCGTTATTACCGCGTTTTTGCTGGTGGCGATCATTGCGGCGCTTTCGATCGTCAATACTGTTTTCTTCAGCGAAGAGGCAGACAATACCATCACCATTACGGTGGAGGACTACCTTGGCGCGGTCTACGACGATGCGCTGAAAGCCGAACTGGAAAAGCTCTATCGCCTCAAGGTACACTACGAATATTCCGAGACCATTGAAAGCGGTAAGATCCTGCGGCAAAAGCCGAGCGCGGGACAAACGCGCAAGGGAATCAAGGGCAAACCGATCGCGGATATGACGATCTACGTCAGCCGCGGTATCGAGGAGCTGGTCATGGAGGATTACACCTATTACGATCAGCGGCAGGCGACCATCGATCTGAAAAATCTTGGCTTTAAGGTGACCGTTACCAAGGAGTTCAACAACGTGATCCCCGCGGGATGCGTGATCTCCACGGTGCCTGCGGCAGGTGAACCCATCGCACGCGGTGCCAATATCGTGCTCACCGTTTCGGAGGGCGAGGTCATTGAAACGGTCGTCGTACCATCTTTCCTTGGTGCGAATACGGTCGAGGCATACGAGATGCTGGTCAAGAGCGATCTGCGTCTCGGCACCATCACTTATATACATGATGAATTTGCTTCCTACGGTATCGTGCTCGAACAGAGTCTCGCGCCGAGTTCCACTGTGCCAAAGGGCGTGGCGAAGATCAATTTTGTGATCTCCAAGGGACCTGCTCCCGTCGTGACACAGCCTCCCGCACCGGAAACGACCGCACCTCCCGAAACTACGGAGGTGCCCGTGGAGACCACTGTTCCCGTGACGACTGAGGTGCCTGTCGCCGTAGTTCCGCCGGTACCGGAGGAGACCACGGCAACCGAGGCGCCCGAAGAGACCACTACGGCAACCACAAAGAGCGATTTTGACGATTGGCTCAGCGGCCGTTTTAACAGAGAATAAATGGAAAGAAAACAAGGAAAGATCATCAAGGGCGTTGGCGGAAAGTACACTGTGCTTTGCGGCAGTGAGCGCATCACTGCACGTGCGCGCGGCGTGTTTCGTCATGAGCAGATCTCTCCCGAGGTGGGCGACAACGTCACCGTCCGCATCGAAAACGAAGGGGATGCCTACATCGAGGATATCGGTGCGCGCAAAAATCTGCTGATCCGCCCGCCGATGGCGAATCTCGACTACATGTTCATCACTGCGGCGGCGGCAAAGCCTGCGCCCATTCCCGCAACGCTTGATAAGCTGAGTGCGATCTGCGTACACTCGGATATTATTCCGGTGTTTGTGATCACCAAGTGCGATCTCGATCCCGAAAACGGCGAAAAGCTTGCGACGCTATACCGCAACAGCGGCTTTACAGTGTTTACGCTCAGTGCCGAAGACGGCGAGGGCATCGAGGCGCTCCGCGCCTTTCTCGTGGAAAACCTCCCCGGCAAGACGGCGGCGTTTGCAGGCGCGTCGGGCATTGGAAAATCTACGCTCCTGAACGCTCTGTTCCCCGAACTTGAGCTTGCTACGGGCGGCATCAGCGAAAAGATCGCGCGCGGAAAGCACACCACCCGTCACGTCGAACTGTTTTGTGCGCTCGGCGGCATGCTTGCGGACACGCCCGGCTTCAGTATGCTGGATTTTATGCGCTTTGACTTTATGACGGCGGAGGATCTGCCGTATGCGTTTCCTGAATTTGAAGAGCACATCGGTCGATGTCGGTATACAAAATGCACCCATCTTTGCGAGGACGGATGCGCGATCGTAGAGGCGCTCGCCGACGGTAAGATCGAAAAGAGCCGTCACGAAAGCTACGTCGAGTTATATACTATATTAAAGGATAAAAAGTCTTGGAAAAAAATCCCTCATTAAAACAAGATTTTCAGGCTTTTACTTTACTTTTTACCCTTGCTCGTGTATAATCGTGTCATGATACGAGGTACTTATGAAAGACAAAATGCAAATTGACATAAACCTGACACTTCCCGATCTTACTAAGGTCGCGAAAAAGGTCAAAAAGGTGGTCAAGGATATCCGCTACGACGTGGCGGCGATCCGCGACCGCGATCCTGCGGCAACGAGTGATTTGGAGGTCATGCTCCTGTATTCGGGCTTTCATGCCGTTACATTGCACCGTGCGGCGCACGCGCTCCACAAAAAGGGACACAAACTTTCGGCGCGCGCTATCAGCCAGGGCGCAAAGTTTTTAACCGGTATCGAGATCCACCCGGGTGCCACCATCGGTAAGGGACTGGTCATCGACCACGGCAGTGGCGTCGTCATCGGCGAGACAGCCGAGATCGGCGACAACTGTACGCTCTATCAGGGCGTCACGCTCGGCGGTACGGGTAAGCATACGGGCAAGCGCCATCCCACTCTCGGTGACAACGTCATGGTGGGGAGCGGTGCCAAGGTGCTCGGCCCCTTCAAGGTCGGTGACGGAGCCAAGATCGCGTCCAACGCAGTCGTACTCGAGCAGGTTCCCGAAAACGCAACTGCGGTCGGCGTACCCGCCCGCGTGGTACGCATCAACGGCAAGCGCGTAGACGATGCCCTCGACCACGTACACATTCCCGACCCCGTGGCACAGGAGATCTGCCGCGTAGAACGCCGCATTTACGAGCTGGAAAAGAAGCTCGCCGAGAAAGAAAAAGAAAACTAACTTTGGAGATAAATCATGCTGCTGTATAATTCCGCTACCAGAAGAAGAGACGAATTTGTGCCCAATGAGCCCGGTAAGGTAAAAATGTATACCTGCGGCCCTACGGTCTATCACTATGCCCATATCGGCAACCTCCGCAGTTATATCATGGAGGACGTTTTGGAAAAGTATCTGCGCTATGCAGGTTACGACGTGACCCGCGTCATGAACATCACCGACGTCGGTCACCTTTCGAGCGATGCCGACACGGGCGAGGATAAGATGCTGAAAGGCGCACGCCGTGAGAAAAAGACGGTCATGGAGATCGCCAAGTTCTACACCGATGCGTTCTTTGCCGATTGTGCAAAGCTGAACATCAAGACGCCAGACGTGGTCGCACCCGCGACCTCCTGCATCGATGAGTTTATCAAGGTCATCGAGACCCTCATTGAAAAGGGCTATGCCTATGAGGCGGGCGGCAATATCTATTTTGATACGTCCAAGCTTTCGCAGTATTACGTTTTTAACGATTTCAAGGAGGAAGATCTCGAGGTCGGCGTGCGCGAGGGCGTTGAGGAGGACGGCAATAAGAGAAACAAGGCAGACTTTGTTCTCTGGTTCACCAAGTCCAAGTTTGACGATCAGGAACTGAAGTGGGACAGCCCGTGGGGCATCGGTTACCCCGGTTGGCATATCGAGTGCTCTTGCATCAGCATGAAGTATCTCGGGGAACAGCTTGACATCCACTGCGGCGGTATCGACAACGCATTCCCCCACCACACCAACGAGATCGCGCAGAGTGAGGCATATACGGGCAAAAAGTGGTGCAATTACTGGTTCCACGTCCACCACCTCAACACCAATTCGGGCAAGATGAGCAAGTCCAGCGGCGAGTTTTTGACCGTTTCGCTCCTGGAGAGCAAGGGATACAATCCGCTGGTGTACAGACTCTTCTGCTTGCAGTCGCATTACCGCAAGTCGCTTGTTTTCTCCTATGAGAATCTCGACAATGCGGCGACCGCGTACAACAAGATCGTCGCACGCCTACTTGCACTGCTTAAGGATGAGCAGGGTGAGGTAGACAAGGCGGCATTTGATTCGCTGAAGGCAGGCTTCTGCGCGGCGCTCGACACCGACCTCAACACCTCTCTCAGCGTGACCGCTATTTATGACGTGCTTAAGGCAGACACCACGCCTGCCACCAAGCTCGCCCTCATCGAGGACTTTGACTACGTGCTCGGTCTTGACCTTGTCAAGACGGCAAAGGCTGAACTCGAAGCAGAGCAGGCGGGGGCCGCCGCCGAGGACAGCGATCCCTTTGTCAAGGAGATCAAAGCGAAGATCGCTGAGCGTATCGCGGCAAAGAAGGCAAAGGATTACGCTTTAGCGGATGCCATCCGCAACGAGCTGCTTGCAAAAGGCGTCACCTTGATCGATACCCGCGACGGCACCGATTTTAAGATCGAAAAGTAAGAGCAGCAACAGCGGCACAGTCGTTTTTACGACTGTGCCGCTTTCTGTCAGCCCAACATCACGTCCAATAGCATCATAACGGCAAAGCCGAGAACGATGCCCATTGTCGCGGAATAGGGCTGTGTCGTTTGATTTCTTTGGCATTCCGGAATGAGCTCGTGCACGGCGACCAGAATCATTGCTCCGGCGGCAAAAGAAAGGGCATAGGGGAGGATCGCCTCTACATACACGACCAGCAATGCGCCGGTCAGTCCCGCGATTGGCTCGACCATGCCCGATGCCTGACCGAGAAAGAAACTTTTCCTGCCGGAATAGCCTTCTCTTCGCAGAGGGACAGAAACTGCCGCCCCTTCCGGAAAATTTTGTAGGCCGATCCCCACCGCTACGGAAATAGCGCCCATGAGACTCTCGGGTGTACAGCCGCCCTCCAGTGCGCCGAAAGCGACGCCTACCGCCAATCCCTCCGGGATATTGTGCAGTGTGATCGAAAGGACCAGCATGACGATGCGACGGAGTCGCTCATTGCCTTTTGCCTCCGCGCCCTCTGCTTTTTTTCGTGCAAACGTAACGATTTTGTCGGATGCCCATATAAATAAAGCACCAAACAAAAAGCCTGCCGTCGCCACGAGATACGCCGGCAGGTCGGATGCGGCTTCTGCACGTTCTATTGCGGGCTGCAACAGCGACCAGAAGCTGGCGGCGATCATCACTCCGGATGCAAAACCGAGCATAACGTTCAGCCCCTTGGGGCTTGGGGATCTGAAAAATACAACGGTCGCCGCACCGAGCGCGGTCACAAACCATGTTCCAAGCGTTGCCGCAAGTGCCATGATGACAAAATTATCCATGATGTACCTCCTTGCTATCAGTATATTTTCGAGGAGGCTTTTGGTGCTCTTTGGTGCAGGAAAGAAGATTGACAAAAAAGAAAAATAGCAGTACAATAAGAAAAAGATTCTTTTCGGCGGGGTGTATGATGACCACACATATCAAAAATCTAACGCTTGCGGCGATGTTTCTCGCCCTTGGATTGGTGCTTCCGTTCCTCACGGGGCAGATTCCTACGGTTGGCAATATGCTCCTGCCGATGCATATTCCCGTTTTGCTTTGCGGGCTTCTCTGTGGCTGGCAGTGTGGCCTTGCCGTCGGCTTTGTACTACCGATCCTGCGCTCCTTCCTTTTTTCCATGCCGCCGATGTTTCCGACGGCGGTCTCCATGGCGTTTGAACTGGCGACCTACGGTTTTGTGATCGGCATTCTCTATGCGCGGTCGAAATGGCGTTGCATCGTTTCTTTGTACAGAAGTATGCTTGTTTCCATGCTGGCGGGACGTGCAGTCTGGGGCATCGTGCAGATGCTTTTACTGGGAATCGGCGAGGGCGGCTTTACCTTTGCCGCGTTTCTGTCGGGTGCGTTTTTAAACGCGGTCCCCGGGATTCTTTTGCAATTGGTGCTGATTCCCGCGGTGATGGTCGCCTTGCGCAAGGCAAAACTGATTCCGATGAAACAAGAAAAAAATGTCCACTCAAACTGAGTGGACATTTTCTTTTACTTTTTGCTTTCCGAGCAACCGCAGTTACACGAACTGCACGCGCCGGAGCAGGAGCTGCTATCGGGACAGCCAATGCATTTCTTGCCGCTTTTCTTTGCTTTGTAGACATAGAAGCCGGCAAGACCGACGATCACTACGAGAACAGCAATAACAATGATGTCTGTCATAGGGAACTCCTTATATGTAGTTTATTTCTTTGCGTATTCTGCCTTCAGCTTCTTCTCCGAGCGGATGCAGATCGCTGCGATAAACGCAGCCATTGCAAGGACGGCGACAAGACCGGGGAGGAATGCCGTGCCGAGCGTTCCGGCAGTGATAAGCGTGCCGATCTGGTATACAGCAAAGCCAACGGTAAAGCCGACTGCGAGCTGCAGACCGATACCGCCCCAGATCCACTTTGCGCTCTTCATTTCCGCGTTCATGGCGCCGATCGCCGCGAAGCAAGGAGGCGTAAAGAGGTTGAACATGAGGTAAGCAAGTGCGGCCGCCTTGGTGATGCCGAATACGGCTGCGACCTCTGCGCCCGCGCCCTCCAGCATTTCAAGCTCCTCTAAATTGAAGAAGTTGGAGATGCCGAAGCAAACGGCGAGGGTACCGACAACGTTTTCCTTGGCGATAAAGCCGGTGACTGCCGCCGCGGCAAGTTGCCAGGAGAGGATACCGACTACGGGAACAAGGAGGTATGCGAAGGGACCTGCGATGGATGCGAGGATGGAGGTGTTCTCCATGCCTTCTTCAACGACCCTAAATCTCCAGTCAAAGGTCTGCATGATCTGTACGGCGGTGTTGCAGAGCAGGATGATGGTTGCCGCCTTGACGATGTATGCCCAGCCGCGGCTGCACATCGAGGTGAATGCTCTTACGAGGCTGGGAGCCTTATACTCGGGAAGCTCGATGATAAAGTAGGACTTTCTTGCCTTGTATGCGGTGATCTTGTTGATGAGCAGTGCGCAGAGGAAGATGAGCACGATGCCCGAGAGATACATAACGGTGCTGACCCAACCTGCATTCTCGAAGAATGCGCCTGCAAACAGAGAGATCACGGGGATCTTTGCGCCGCAGGGCATGAACGGAGCCAGCATTGCGGTTGCGCGGCGCTCACGCTCGTTGCGGATGGTACGGCTCGCCATGATGCCGGGAACGGCACAGCCGATGGTGATAACAAAGGGAATGACCGACTTGCCCGAGAGACCGACCTTCTTGAAGATGGGGTCGAGCACGACGGCAACGCGCGCCATGTAGCCGCAATCCTCGAGGATCGCAATGAGGAAGTACATGACCATAACGAGCGGCAAAAAGCCGATAACCGCGATGACACCGCCGATGACACCGTCAACGAGCAGTGCGGAGAGCAGGGGATTTGCATCTGCGAGGAGCTCGCCGATCCAACCCTGGAAGACCTCCAGCCACGCGACCAGCGTGTCTGCGATAAAGGGACCGACCCAGACCTGCGAGATCTGGAATACGAGGAACATAACGACCGCAAAGATCGGGATGCCCAGCCACTTGTTGGTGAGGAATTCGTCGATCTTGTCGCCGACGTTTTTGTCCTTGGTGAGAACCGTGCGGGTCTCGACAGCCTTGACGATACCGTTGACAAATGCAAAGCGCTTGCGGTCTGCCGCCTCGACCGCCTTTTTGTCGGTGAGGTCGATGGCATCCTCGACGTAGGGCGCCTTCTGGCTGTTGCCGATCAGCTCTACAGCGGCGGCAACGACCTTTTCAAGACCCTCGCCCGAGGTGGAAACGGTGTCGATAACGGGGCAGCAGAGCTTTTTGGAAAGCGCCTCTGCGTCGATTCTGGTCTCCTTTTTCTCATTGACGTCCGCCTTGTTCAGCGCAACGACCACGGGAATGCCGAGCTCCAAGAGCTGTGTGGTGAAGAACAGGCTGCGGCTGAGGTTGGTTGCATCCACGATGTTGATGATCGCATCGGGGTTCTCGTTCTTGACGTAGGCGCTGGTGATGCTTTCCTCCGAGGTGAAGGGCGACATCGAGTACGCACCGGGAAGGTCAACGGCGATCAGGTCTCTGCCGTTTGCGTACACCTTCTTGATGGGGTGCGTCTTGGCTTCTACGGTAACGCCTGCCCAGTTGCCGACCTTCTCGTTCGAGCCGGTCAGCGCATTGAACATGGTTGTTTTACCGCTGTTCGGATTGCCCGCCAAAGCAATTCTCATAGGGTATGTCCTCCTTGAAGTGACTGTGATTTATTTTGCAGGAAAACTGTAAAATACGTGGAGTTGTCAGTTAGCATACGCTAACTTTAGAGCAAAAACGAAACAGCGAAATGCTCGCTGTTGTTTTTTAGATCAAAATCGCTTCGGCAAGCTGATTGTCGATGCTGTATCTACCGTCCTTGATGGAGACCACGCAGGTCTTTTTACGGCGGGATACCACGGTGATCGGCTCACCGCTGTAGCAGCCGAGCGAGAACAAAAAGGCGTTCAGTTCTTCGTCGTCCGTTTCGATGCTCTGAATGATGTATTCTTTTCCTTCTTCTGCGTTCGTCAGATTCATCATACAGCAGGGTGCCTCCTCATTCCTATTGATTAGCATTTGCTAACCGAAGATAGGATAGCACCATTTTTTCTTCTTGTCAATACCTTTTTTGGTAACTTTTTGAAAAAAAGCAAAACAAACAAAAAACTCCCGATGGCGGGAGTTTTTTTGTCAAAGTTTTGTAAAATAGTTCTTGATCGCCTCAAAGGACGTGTCGCTGATGGCGTGCTCGATCTTACAGGCATCCTCTGCCGCAGTCTCTGCATCCACGCCGAGACGGGTGAGCAGGGCTGTGATGATGGTGTGCCGCTCAAAGATCTTTTCGGCAACGTCGCGGCCCGCATCGGTCAGGGACAGATATCCGTCCGCATCCACGGTGATAAAGCCGCCGTTTTTCAGCAGCTTGACGGCACGGCTGACACTCGGCTTGGAATAGCCCATATATTCGGCGACGTCCAGCGAGCGGACGTTTCCGTTTTTCGAGAGAACGTGGATCGTTTCCAGATACATTTCTCCGGATTCCTGTAAATGCATACTCCAAACCTCCTTTGCAGATATATTATAATAATGATAGCATATTTTTTCCCTTTTTGCAAGAGAAAGTTCTTTTGAAAAAAATGCAAAAAAGGTCTTGACAAATCGCGCTGAAACGTGTATTCTATCATCAGTTAGCGGATGCTAACTGACCAACCTCCGAGCCGCGGCTGCCAACCGCGGCGGTAAATGATAAAACAAAAGCACCCGTTCGGGTGCTTTTGTTTTTACTACTCCAGATATTCGCTGGGGGAAACGCCGTAATACTGCTTGAAAACGCGCGAAAAATAGCTTGTACTCGAAAAGCCGAGGTAATCGGCGGCCTCGCTGACGTTCATATACGTGCTGGAGAGCAGGTAGGCGGCATGGCGCATCCGCAGGTCGAGAATGTACTCGTTGATCGTTGTATGCATATATTTTTTGAAAACGCGCATGCAGTATTGCTTGGATACGTTCATACTCTTGCAGATGTCGTCCAGCGTGATCGGTCCCGTGTAGTTGGCTTTAATATAGGTAAGGATCTTGTTGACCTGCGTGGAAAACGCGCTTGCCGAGCGGAAACGCTCGCAATGCGCCTGCGAAATGTGGAACAGCATTTCGGAAAACTGGATGGTGAGAAGAAGCTGCTGCTTTTCCTCGTAGTGCAGGCGCGTATTCATGCATTTGCGCACAAGAAGGTCCACGTTTTTCTGCTGACTGCCAAGCGTGATCTTGTAGTCAAGGAGCAGCTCGGTGTCGGTTTCGGTATGGCTGGTGTAGCCGTAGGACGGCTTTTTGTAGGAGACCTCGTCAAAGGGGGTGATCTCTTCGGGCGATTTTTCGATCTGGGGGAGATCGCCGTCAAAATGGAAAAAGGTATACTCGCACAGGTTTGGTGTGTGCGGTGCATACATGGTGTCGCGCGGGATGACGGCAACGTCCCCTTTCGCGTAGTCATATTGCTGCCCCTCAATGCTGATGGAGCAACTGCCGCCGTGAAAAACGATCAGCAGATTCACGGGGATCCTTCTGCCGCTGTGGCTCCAGCCCTCGGTCTCGCGCGCCTTTCCGGTCATGCTGACGCGCGGCAGGGAAGAGAGATCGTATGCGAGCATGGTCTTCCTCCTGTAAGGTGTTTTCTTTTATTATACGCTTTTTGCCTTAAAATGCAATGAAAATGCAAAAATAGTTTCATATTTTGAAAACATTTTATATCGTAGTGTATGGAGGAAAATGACCGTATGCGGTATAATGTACTTGTAAAACTTTTGTAAAATCCCCTTTGTGACATGGGGATTTTTGCCAAAACGACTAAAAAAGGAGTATTATCATGCAAGTATCCACCAAACTTCTTACTTTTGCCATTGATGAAAACGGCGGCAATGCAGGTTTCATTCTGCAAGGCAAAGAGGATGCGGCTGTCCGTACCTCCGATTACTTCCGCCTGATCCTGGACGACGGGCTTCGCACCGAGATCCCGATCATGTCCGCAAAGCAGACCGGTAAGGCTGTCATGGAGGGCGACAAGCTGGTCATCACCTACGACAAGCTTGTGAGCGAGTACGGCGATACATACGACGTCAAGTTTACCGTCACCGTAGAGGTGGAGGACGGTCTTCTCAAGTTTACCCCCGCGGTGGAAAACAACACGAAGAACGTCCGTGTCAACGAGTGCTTCTGCCCCTTGGCGGACTTCAACGAGCTGTACGGTGAGAAGAAGGATGACATCATCTATTTCCCGAACGGTCTCGGCACCCGTGTGGAGAATCCCTGGAAATTCATGCAGGACATGACGAGTGTCTGGTACCAGCATGACGAGTACGAGATCTTCTGGCACTACCATTATCCCCGCGCAACGATGGGTTGGTTCGGTATCGAGTCGAACAACCACTTCTTGTACGTTGCAAGATACGACAAGGTGGCGCGCCATTGCTTTATGACCGTAAAACAGCGCATCCACGCAAAGCCCACCAACCTGATGGTCGGCTTTGACCATTTCCCGTTTGCACGTCCCGGTGAAAAGCTCGTCATTCCCTCGACCGTGATCGGCATGCTGGAGGGCGACTGGAGAGCGGGTGCGGACGTCTACCGCGCTTGGGCAGACAAGACCTTCTTCAGCGTGACCAAAAAGCACAAGTGGGTCACCGAGATGACCGGCTGGCAGCGTATCATCATGCGTTCGCAGTACGGCGAGGATTACTACAAGGCATCCGATCTGCCGAAGATCTACGAGGCAGGCGCAAAGCACGGCATCCACACCATCTTCCTCTTTGCATGGTGGAAGGAGGGCATGGACCGCAACTATCCGACCTATCAGGAACCGTATGAGGGCGCATTCAAGGAGCTTTCCGAGAACATCAAAAAGGTACAGGACATGGGTGGTCGTGTCATTCTCGAGTGCAACTGCCACTTCATGGACCCCAAGAACCCCTACTATGAAAAGTACGGTGACGAGGTCAAGATCCTCGACATCAACGGCAACGAGATCCGTCCCGCATTCGTATATCCCGGTCGCGGCGAGTTCCGCGCCACGTACGGCAAGGTGCAGTTCCCGATCTGTTGCACGGGCACCGAGCGTTGGAGAAATCAGGTGCTTTCACAGCTCAAACAGATGGCAGAGCTCGGCGCGGACTGCGTTTTCGCAGACTGCTTCTGCGGTTGCCCGTATCAGCCCTGCTTCAACGACCGCCACGAGCATGGCGCGCGCGTAGATGACGAGTGGACCGGTCACCGCAAGTTCTTTGAGGCGGCAGTGGAATATTGCGAGGCAAACGACAAGGTCTTTGCGGGCGAGGTCGTTACCGACGTTGCGGCGCCCTACACGCAGTTCATCCACGGTCTGGTCAACGTAGACTTTACCATCAAGAGCAACCAGTTCCCGGCACTTTTCCGCTACACCTTCCCCGTGGTCATCACCACCGGGCGCGGCATCCGCGACAGTGAGGGCTCCTCGCCCAAGCAAATGCGTGCGGCACTCACCACAGGTGTACGTCTTGACTGTGAGTTGTACGTCTGCCGCCGCGATATCGGCTGTGACGAGGGCTATGCAAAGATGTGCGAGGAGTATTCGAACGCACTTAATAAGTATGCAGACTTCTACTTCTACGGCAAGTTCACCGTCATCGACACCTCGAAGCTTCCGTATTATATCAAGCGCGGTGAGTTCTACAATGCCGACGGCACCAAGGTGCTCCGCGTGCTCTACAATGCATCGAACGAGGCACAGACTGCCTGCGGCGTAGAACTTGCGGCAGATTCGCTCCGTTTCGACATCTTTGACGCAGACAAATACAACAAATAAGAAAGGGAAAACAGCATGAAAAAAGCATTGGCTCTGTTCCTTTGCACTCTCGCGCTTCTCACCTTCTTTACGGCGTGCGGCGATAAGCCGACCGAAGTGACCACCGCTCCCGTGGCAGAGGATATCACGCCTTCCGACCCGAATCTCCCCGATATCCCCGGAAACATCGGGGATATCAGCGGCGACTTCCATATCCTTGTTGCAGGCAACTGGGCGTGGAACGATTATGAAAGCGACGGTGAGGACGGCACCGTTACCGACACTGCTATTTATCGCCGTAACAAGTTCATGGAAGAAGAGTACGGCGTGAACATCACCAACGAGGATATCGTCAAGTATTCCTCCGCGATGGGTAGCGGCGACGGCTTCCAGCGCATCTACACCGATTACATGGCGGGCGACGACAACTTCGGCGCGGCGATGATCGGTACCTACGACGTTGCTACGCTTGCCTACAACGGCTACATCCACGACCTCAACGATATGAACTATATCGACCTGTCGAAGTCCTACTGGGACCAGAAGGCAAACGAGGATCTTGCCATGATGGGCAAGATGTACTACACCACGGGTGATATCTCGGTTGCCGACAACCGTGCCACCTACGTGCTCTTCTTCAGCAAGAGCATGATCGAGGAATACGGCATGGAGAACCCCTACGACCTCGTGCGTGACAACAAGTGGACGCTCGACAAGTTCGGCTCGATGGTCAAGAGCGTGGGAGAGGATGTCAATCAGGACGGCGTATACGCCTCGGGCGACGTTTTCGGTCTGATGACACCGACCGATACCCACCTTGCTATTCTTTCGGCGGCGGATGAGCGCATCTGCACGGTCGATGACGAGGGCAAGTTGGCGCTCACCTTCTACAGCGAGCGCATTGTCAACCTCTACGATAAGTATCTGGAGATCGTCGGTGACCATGCGCACTCGCTCAACTACCAGTTTGACTACGTAACGGGTGCCAACAGGATGGCAGTCTCGGCTGAGGACCGCATCAGCATGTTCAACACCAATAAGGCACTGTTCTACTCGCACACGATGTTCTATATGGACAACCTGCGCGACCTGGAGGGCGACTTCGGCATTCTGCCGTATCCCAAGTTTGATGCAGAGCAGGAAAGCTACCGCAATCTCGTTTCGGCGTGGCACGGACAGTTCGTTTGCGTGCCCGAGAGCGTGCAGGATCTCGATCGCAGTGGCATCATCCTCGAACTGCTTGCCTACAAGGGCAAGGAACTGCTGACGCCTGCGTATTACGAAAAGACGCTGGTCGGTCAGTATACGCGTGACGAGGAGAGTGCCGAGATGCTCGACCTCATCTTTGCAAACCTTGTATACGACCTCGGTATCTACTACAATATCGGTACCTATAAAACGCAGTTGACCGCCATGGTGCGCACGGGTCAGTCGTTGACTACCATTTACGAGACCTACCGCTCTCCTGCGGAGGTCAAGATCGAGCAGATCAACGAGTTCTTTGCCCAGAACGCGGCGGGCGGCGAAAAGCCCGCTGTGACCAAGGCACCCGAGACCACCGCAGTACCCGAGACTACCGAGGCTGCCCCCGCTGTCGAGCCGATCACGGGCGCCACCGTTGTGTACGTCAAGGACGGTGCAAACGGCAGCGGCGAGAGTGCGGACAGCGCACTTGCAAAGCTTTCGGATGCGTATGCGGCACTCGACAAGAGCAAGGATTGCACGGTCGTTATCTGCGGTCCTTACACCCAGACGGGTCATTTTGATGTTCCGGGCGAATTTGACGGTTCGGTCACCATTACCTCGGTCTACGACGGCAAGGACTACCGCGAGGACGGCGCGATCTACCGTTTTGAGCCCTCCCGCTTCTACGTCCGTGGCGCGACCGCCTTTGAACATATCGACTTTGAGGCTCTCGGCACCAATCTGCTCGTGCTCGCACAGTTCCATCCCGTTACGGTGGGAGAGGGCGTGACTATGGCGGGCGATGCCATGACGGGCGGCTCGGTCGCAAAGGCATTCTGCATTGTCGGCGGTTATCAGAAGGATACCGTGGACGCTACCGAGAGCAGTGATGCGGATACGCATATCACGGTGCTTTCGGGCTCCAAGCTCTACATTGTGCCCTTTACCCGCCAGATCGCAGGCACGTATACGGGTACTGCAAATATTCACATCGGCGGTAATGCCGACGTTTCGGTCCTGCACGGCTCCAGCGCATATCCCGACGGTATTACGGTCGGCGACGTCAAGGTGACGATCACCGACGACGCACACGTCGGCGTGTTCTACGGCTGTACGCAGGACACCACCGCAGGCTCCTACGAGTTCAACTGGGAGTCGGGTGCGATCGACAAGTTTGAGTGGGTATGCAGCAGTACCCCCGGCAAGACGATGACTGTGACGAACGGCTCTACGCTCATCGCCTCCGAGACGGCAAAGCAGGCCGCAAACTTCGCGGCGATCGCCGAGAATTTCGATACCGTAAAATAAAAAGCACCGCCCCCAAAACATTGGGGGCGGATGTTCCCCCTGAAAGGAGAACTGTATGAAAAAGATACTCGCTTTGTTTTTCTGCCTCTTGACGGTCTGCATGCTCGCATTCGCCGTCACTGCGGCAGACCATGACCGCACGGTCGTCTATCTCAAGGACGGCGGCACCGGAGATGGTTCCTCGCCCGACAGCGCATACGACACGCTGACCAAGTGCCACGATGCGCTCGATCTGTCCAAGGACTGCACCATCGTGGTCTGCGGCCCTTATACGCAGTCGGTCAGCTGGGTATACCGTGAAAAAACGGGCTTTGACGGTAGCGTGACCTTCACCAGCGTATACGATGGCGTGGACTACCGCGCGACCGCAGGCGCAAAGTACATGGCAAAGGCCGTGCGCTTTTCCTGCTTTGGCGAATACCGCTTTGAAAACCTCGATTTTGAGGAGCTCAGCACCAACTTCCTTGTTGTCGCACAGCATAATCCCTTTACCGTCGGTGAGGGTGTGACCGTCACCGGCAGTCAGATGAAGGGCGGCAACATCGCAAGCTCCTTTGCCATCCTCGGCGGTTGGCAGAAGGGCTTTAACGATCCTCCCGCGGCAGACGACCGCGATACCAACATCACGGTGCTTTCGGGCGCTAAGTTCTATATCGTGCCTTTCTCCCGCCAGATCGAGGGCAACTACACGGGAACGGCAAACATCAAGATCGGCGGCAATGCCGACGTCTCCGTTCTGCACGGCTCCAATGCGGGTCCCGGCGGTTACACGCTCGGCAAGGTCAAGGTGGAGATCACCGACAACGCAAACGTAGGCGTATTCTACGGTGCAACCAACGCGGTCACCGTGGAGTCCTACGATTTCACGTGGACGGGCGGCACGATCGAAGACTTCCAGTGGAACTGTAAGTACACGACCTCGGCTGACCTTGCGGTCAAAGGCGCGCGCGTGCTGAACGCATCGCCTGCCGTCAAGGCGCAGGCAAACTATGCCACCGTCGCGGCAAATTTTGATACGGTCAATGCCATTGCGGATAAGCCCGTAGAGGTCGACCCCGATGCTCTGCGCGGCGCGACCGTCGTGTACGTCAAGGATGGCGGCACGGGCAACGGCGGTTCCGCAGATAAGGCGCTCGACAACCTCGACGATGCGTTTGATGCGCTGGATCTGTCCAAGGACTGCACCGTGGTCATCTGCGGCGCATTCACACAAAAAGAGGTCTTTGACTATGGCAAGGAATACGGCGGTACGGTCACCCTGACCTCGGTATTCGGCGGTAAGGACTACCGCAAGGACGGCGCTGTTTATCAGTTTGCCGATACCCGCTTTATCTGCAACGGTATCACCAAGTTTGAAAACATGGATTTCGTTGCCACGGGTAAATATCTGCTTGTGGTCGGCCAATTCTATCCCGTCACCGTGGGCACGGGCGTGACGATCACGGGTGACCAGCTTACGGGCGGCTCCATTGCGCGCTCCTTCTCCATCCTCGGCGGTTATCAGAAGGGCGCCGGCAAGGCGGCAACCACCTCCGACCGTGACACAAACATCACGGTGCTTTCGGGCTCCAAGATCTACGTCGTTCCCTTTACCCGTGAGATCCTCGGCGACTATACGGGCACGGCAAACGTCAAGATCGGCGGCAATGCGGACATATCCGTTCTGCACGGCTCCTCCGCATACCCCGACAATATTTCAGTCGGCAACGTCAAGGTCGAGATCGCAGACAATGCACATATCGGCGTGTTCTACGGCTGTACACAGGTCACCACCGCGGGCGGCTATGAGTTCCTTTGGAACGGCGGCAGCATCAACCGCTTTGAGTGGAACTGCTCGGCAACCCCTGCGGCAAAGCTGACCTTCCGCGGTGCAAAGGTTCTCCGCGCCTCCGATGCGGCAAAGGCACAGGCAAACTTTGCGGACATCGCCGCCAACTTTGATACGGTGGCAGGCGTTGAGGAGGAGATCGTAAACGTGCGCGGCGACGCTCACATCAACCTCACGGAATACGGCAGCGCAAGAGGTCTTTTCCTGCTCGGACTTGCGCAGGGCTACGACACTACGGGTACAAACTTCGGTCTTACCGATAAAATGACCCGCGTGCAGACGGTCGTGCAGGTCATCCGCTTCCTCGGCGTAGAAAACGAGGTCAAGGCGGGCAATTTCTCGCATCCCTTCTCGGACGTTCCCGCATGGGCAAAGAACTATGTCGGTTACGCCTATGCCAACAATATCACCAAGGGCGTCAGCGCGACCAAGTTCGGCACCGATGACGTCACCACCGAGGCACAGTACCTCACCTTTATGCTCCGCGCCATTGGCTACAGCGATGCACAAGGCGACTTTACCTGGAGCGATCCGTATGCCTTTGCCAACAAGGTCGGCATGATCCCCACTGACAAAAAGGGCGTCGTGTTTGACCGCGGCGACGCATTCCGCTTTGCATGGAATGCACTCTTTGCCGATGCAAAGAACGGTAGACTCGTCAAGGACAACCTCATCGAAAAGCAGGTCATCGGCGCCATCGCGCTGAACGACGCCGTCGAGGAGGCAAAGACCGCCGTAGAGGTGCGCAAGTCCACCAAGCGTGCGGCAGAGAACGGCTACTACGTGCTCACGGTCGAGGAGTACAAGGACAAGACCAAGGGCGCATTCCTTGCCGAGATCGCGGCATTCCTCTCGGGCTATGAGTTTGCGAGAAATACCGACGGCACCATGCGTGTTGCCATGCCCGACGATTGGTTCGTGCTCTGCAACGGTCCTTACGCCGAGCGTACCTCGCGCAATCCGCATGAGGACAAGCTCCGCATCAACGAGGCAACCGGCATGTGGGAGGTCTGGAACGACGACGACTTCTCCATCGACATTCTCAACCAGTACATCCTTGCGGATATGTACGAGGAGTACGGTCGGTTTGCGACCAAAAAGATCACCGACGGTTGGGTCAAGTACGACGTCTGGGACATGGGCGGCGGACATCGCCGTCAGGGCGCATACGGTCTGATGAACAAGCATGGCTATCTGCCGTTGCAGGCGGGCAACCGTGAGTTCGGCAACCTCTACAACGTCAACGGCGAGCCTTACATCGCAAACGAAACGCTGGCACTCAGCGCGGCGGGCATGCCCGACCTTGCGGTAGAGCAGGCGACCGTCTTTGGCTCTGCCACCTCCGACCGCGACCCCATCCGCTGGATGCAGTACTTCACCGCGCTCATTTCGATGGCGTATATCGAGGACGATATCCCCGCGATGATGCGTGAGGCGCAGAAGATCCTGCCCGACGGCTGTTGGCAGGACGAGGTCATCGACATGATCTTTGATCTGCACGCGCAGTATCCCGACGATTGGCGCCGCGCGGTCATCAACGCCGAGCAGATGGTATGGCAGAAACACTATGACAGCTCCTCCTCCATGGGCGAAAGCTCGATCAACTGCTCGTTTATCCTCATCGGTCTCCTCTATGGCGAGGGCGACTTCTATGAGACCTGCAAGATCATCGGTCTCGCAGGCCACGGCGGTGACAGCACCACCGCAACGGGTGTGGCAGTTGTTGCGGCCATCTGCGGCTGGAGCGGCTTCGATGCCGAGTCCAAGCGCATTATCAATGAGAAGATCTGGCAGGACGGCAAGGGCGTGATCGTCAACCGCAATCCCCCCGATACCAAGGACGATTATTGGATGTTCTGCGCAGGCATGGACGAGCGCCTTGCTCTTGCGGACATTCTCGATCTGTATCAGGAAAACTTTGAGCGCAATCTGCTGGCAAACGGCGGTAAGATCGAAAACGGCAAGTATTACATCCCTGTGAATACGCTTTCGCTTACCGAAACCGTGTTTACCGATGAGTTTGAGCACGGCACGCTCGACGGCTACAAGGTCAGCGGCACCGTGGAAAACGCGGTCGGCTCCTTCTCGGGTGACCGCGGTGCAAAACTCAGCGGAGGTGCCAAGGAATCCGCGCTGACCAAGACCCTTACAGGACTTGTAGCAGGGCAGGATTACCGCGTATCCGCGTTTATCACCACGGCTTCTGCGACCACGGCAACGATGTTCGTAGAGAACGGTAATGCCAAGGAATATGTCACCGTACACGATCAGGAGGTCTACGTTAAGCGTGAGATCACCTTTACGGCGGCGGCAGATACCGCAGTGGTCGGCTTCTCCGTTCCTGCGGGCACGGCATCGCACCGATATGCTATCGTGGACGAGGTATACGTTGTCCGCGTAGAGGAAAAGGATGCGGGTAGCGTGGCGGTCTCCAACGCGACCAAGGACGGCACCTACACAGGTGAGATCCGCTTTACGGTCAATGCTGCCACGGATGCAGAGGTACAGATGAAGCTGACCTTTGCCAACGCAGGCACGGGCCTTGTCAACGCTACGATCACCGTAGACGGTGAGAAATACGCGGGCGCGCCCCTCCACAGAACCGGCGAGAACGGCCGCGGCGTGATCTATCTTCCCATGATCGCTAAGGATAAGACCACCTATGAGGTCGTTATCAACGTGGGTGATGCAACCGTCAGCCTCTTTGACGCCGAGCTCGTCACTGTAAACGAGAGATTTTAATGTATCATTTCTATAACAAGAGCCTCCCGAAAGGGAGGCTTTTGTGTAGAATGAAAAAAATTAAAAAAATTCAAAAAAGGTATTGACAATCCACTTTGGAATCCGTATAATATAGGAGTGCCTAGCGGCATGGTATGCGAGAGTGGCGGAACTGGCAGACGCGCACGTTTGAGGGGCGTGTGGTTCACACCGTACGGGTTCAAGTCCCGTTTCTCGCACCAAAGGCAAGCCTTGTGCTTGCCTTTATTTAAAAATCGGAGGGCTGAGATGCGAAAGGTTTTTCCTCTGAGCTTTAAAGGAAAGAAACTCAAAGCAGTTATTCTCAGCACTCTTATTTATACCTTGATCGTGGTTGCGGTCTCGGTGGTGATCGGCTTGTTCGAGCTCCCCGTGGCAGTCGGCATCGCGGTCAACATTTTGAAACAGCTTGTTCTTCTGTACTGTGTCAGCGGCATTGTGGTATCCGTACTGCACGCGGCAGACATTGTCTGAAGAGCATCCACACGCGGGTGTGGCTACGTTAAAGTAGGCACAACCCCCACACATGCGGGTGTGGCGGAATGGCAGACGCGCTAGATTCAGGTTCTAGTGAGGGCAACTTCGTGGAGGTTCAAGTCCTCTTACCCGCACCAAAAGCAAAAAGCACTCCAATAGGAGTGCTTTTTGCTTTTGCCCGTGCGGCGTAAAGCTCGTTTGCGCCAGCAAACGAATAATGGCTTGCGAAGCAAGACAATTCTTACCCGCACCACAAAAAAGGCATCCCATTTGGGATGCCTTTTTTGTGCTTTGGGGGAGGACTTGAAGGGCGCGTGTCAGAAAACCTGCCAGTGGCAGGTTTTCCCGCGCCACCGCTCCGCCCGCAGCGTAGGAACCGTAGGTTCCTTGGCAAGCTCCTC
>JAZQHV010000079.1:0-4948 GCA_045540755.1 Eubacteriales bacterium | reverse complement strand
TTTGTTTCGTAATTTCCATTGACGGGTGCTTTCTTTCGGTGCTATACTGTAAAAAAACAACGGAGGCAAACTATGTTTAACCGATTCCTCATTATAAACGGCCGTCTCTGGACGGGCACCGAATTTACAAGCGGCAACGTGCTGATCGAAAAGGACACGGTCGTGTCCCTGGATGCATCTGCGGATACGGATGCAGACTTTGTATATGACGCAGAAGGACGCATTGTTTCTGCGGGACTTCTGGACGTCCATACGCATCTGTATAAGGTCTCGACCGACGTGTTCGGCTTTCCCGCAGAGCTTTGCTGTGCGCCCTTCGGCGCGACCGCGACCGTAGACGGCGGCGCGGAGTTTTCGGACAAGGCGTTCCTCGATACCATGATGGTCAAGGCGCGCGTGTTTGCCATCACGGACATCACCGAACGGGGAATGGACTTTACCCGTACCGAGCAGATACTTGCCGCCTACGGCGATGCGGCGATCGGCATCAAGATGTACGACGATGCGTGCGGCAACAAGACTGTCACGCTTGCGCATCTGCAAGAGGTCTGTGCTTTTGCGCGGGCGCACGGCGTCAAAGTCATGGTGCATTGCAACCACTCACCCACCTCGATGTTAAGCATTGTGGAGACCCTCTCGGCGGGCGATATTCTCACACACGTCTATCACGGCGACGAAAATCCGATCACCGCCGACGGTTTTGCCGCGTATAAGCTTGCCAAGGAAAAGGGGATCATCCTCGACACGGGCAACGCAGGTCGCGTACATACAAACTTTGCCGTTCTGCGCGAGGCGATCGCGGGCGGCTGTCTCCCCGACACTATCTCCTCCGACCTCACCTGTGGCTCTGTCTTTAACCGAGGCGGTCGCTACGGGCTGACCCTTTGCATGAGCATGCAACGTACCGCAGGTATGACCGAGGAGCAGGTGCTCCGCGCGGTCACCTATGATGCGGCAAAGGCTGTCGGCATGGAAAACGAATGCGGCAGACTTGCCGTTGGCAGGAAGGCGGATATCGCCGTGCTCGGCTATGAGCAGGATCCGTTCTCCTTTACCGATACGGCAGGGAACACTCTCGCTGACGAAAACGGCTACGTCTGCTACCTCACTGTGGCAAACGGACAAATTCTTTACAGAAGATAAGCAAAAAGGAAGCACACCGAGGTGCTTCCTTTTTTATTCGAAGTATTTGTCCACGCCGTCGGCAAGGGCAGAGACAAAACTGTCCTGCCATGCGGCATCCTGTAATCGTGCGGCATCCTCCTTGTTCGTGATAAACCCGCATTCCACAAGGACGGAGGGAACGCGCGTTTTGTAGAGCACGGTATAGCAGTCCTGCCCGTGCATATCCATTAAGGAGACGTCTTTGCCGTCGGGGAAGGCTGTCTCGATCGCTTTTTTCAGCGCCTTGGCAAGTACCTTGTCCTGCTTTGTGGAGTAGGGCGTGCTCACGGGATAGTACAGGCGTGTGCCGTACACGTCCGCGTTTTGCGGGAAGGCGTCACAATGAATGGAGAGAAAGAGGTGCGTCTCGGTCGCGTTGGAGAACCATGCACGCTCGCTCGGACCGAAGACCTCCTTGCCGTCGTCGTAGTCTACGGTGGGCGCACTGACGCCGTCGTGCGTGAGGATGACCGTGTAGCCGCGCAAGGTCAGTTTTTCGGCAAGCTTGTCGGCAATCGCACGGGTGAGGTCTGCCTCGGTGACGTCGCCGAGGTTTTCGTCATGCATCGCACCGGGGTCGGCAATGCCGTGGCCGGGGTCGATCACCACGGTCAGCGTGCCGCTTTCCTTGGCTTCCTTGTTGCGTATCTCGATCTCCTTTTCGGAGTAGGCGGCGGGCATGCCCTCGGGCACGGGGATGCTTTGCGTGGTTTCGACAGTCGTTTCTACGGGTGCGCTCGGTGCGCATCCGACGAGCAGTGCCGCAAGCACTGCGGTGATCAACAGTTTTTTCATAGGGACCTCGCTTTCTGTACCTATATCATACAAAAAGCGACGGAGTTTGTCAATTCTGAAAAATTTGAAAACCCCTTGACAAATTCTTCTTGGCGTGATATCATAACTGTACTAACACGAATAATACACCTAAAAGGAGGGAACGGATATGAGTCTTATCAGCATCGACCTGCGAAGCCGTACACCGATCTTTGAGCAGATCATTGCCTCGGTACGCGACCTTGCCATCCGCGGACTGATGCAGTCGGATGAGCCGATGCCGAGCGTGCGCGCACTTGCCGCAGAGCTTGCGATCAATCCCAACACCATTCAAAAGGCGTATGCAGAGCTGGAGCGACAAGGGGTTATCTACTCGCTTGCGGGCAGGGGTAACTTTATCGCATCCGACCTTTCGGCACTGCGGAGCGAGCATCACGCCGCTTTGCTTGCCGCCGTGGCGGACAGCATAAAGGATGCCGCCGCCTACGGTGTGACACAGGCGGAGATCGCAGAGATTGCCGCAAATATTTTCAAGGAGGGAACAGACGCATGATCCAGATCAACGGCGTTACCAAATACTACGACGACTTCAAGTCGCTCGATGCGATCAGCGCATACATTGCCGACGGCTCGATCTTCGGTCTTGTCGGCTCCAACGGATCGGGTAAATCCACCTTGCTCCGTGTGATGAGCGGCATCTTCCGCGCAGATGGCGGCGAGGTGCTCTACGACGGTGAGAACGTCTACGAAAACGTCAAACTGAAAAACGAGATCGTCTATCTTTCGGATGACCAGTATTTCCTGCCGAGCTCCACGCTTGGTGACATGGCAAAGATGTATGCGGCGGTGTACTCGAACTTTTCGTGGGAGGAGTACAACAAGCTGCTCGGCATCTTCAATCTGAGTGGCACGCGCAAGATCGCAAGTTTTTCCAAGGGTATGCAAAAGCAGGCGGCGATCCTGCTCGGCATTGCGGCAAAGCCGCGTTATCTCCTTTGCGACGAGACTTTTGACGGACTTGACCCCGTGATGCGTCAGCTTGTCAAGCGTATCCTTGCGGACGCGGTGGCAGAGCATGGGCTGACTCCTATCATTGCCTCACACAACCTGCGTGAGCTGGAGGACATCTGCGATCACATCGGTCTGTTACATAAGGGCGGTATCCTCTTTGAAAGCGAGATCGACACGCTCAAGGAAAACATCCATACCGTGCAGGCAGTCTTCTCCCGCGAGATCGGCACCGACGAGATCGCGAAGATCGGCACGGTATCGATCAAGCAACGCGGTAGTATGGTGACCGCGGTCGTCCGCGGCAGTGAGGAGGAGGTCCGCGAAAAGATCGAGAGCCTTGCACCCGACTTTTACGAGATCATCCCGCTTACCCTGGAGGAGATATTTATCAGCGAAATGGAGGAGAGAGGCTATGACTACACGAAAGTTGTCTTCTGAAAAGATTTTCGACACCAAACTGTATAAAAACCTGATGCGTCGCCGTCTCCCGCACATTCTCGTTGCTTTTCTGGCGAATTTCTTTACGATCTCGGTGCCGTTTATGCTCTGGATGGGCGATATGCAGAGGCGGCTGATGAGCGGCGTCTATACCTTGGAGCGATATATAGAGCGTTCTTTGGACAACGTGCGCGATACGCTCACCATTAACCTCGTGTTCATGTTTGTGCTGGGCATCTATTTCGGCATCATTACGCTGGGATATATGATGAAGCGGCGCAGTGCACACTTCTACCACGCCCTGCCGCAGAGCCGTGAAACGCTGTACACCACAAGCGTGCTCAGCGCGCTCACTTGCGTGGGCATCGGCGGTGCGGCAACACTTGCCATTGCGCTGGTGCAGATGGCGACCTTCTCACTCTTTACCCCCGAGATCCTCGGAGCGTTCTTTTTGCTCCTTTCAAAGAATATTCTGTATTTCCTCTTGACCTACGCCATCACGGTGTTTGCGGGCAGCTTTTCGGGCAACGGACTCGTGCAGGCGCTGATGAGCCTTGTGATCTTGTTCTATCCTGTTGCCACCTATGCGGGACTTGTACTCACCCGCATGATGAACGCGCAGTATTTCTGGGATGGCTTCTACTTCTCCGAGCAGGTTTTGCAGTGGCTTTCGCCTGCGTTCTACGCAGGCTGGAACTACTGGTCACCGATGCGCGTGCTCCCCACAGTCCTTTGTGTCATGATCACCGTAACGCTTCTGCTCGGCGCACTTGCCGTTTATAAGAGGCGTGCTATTGAAAACTCCGAGCGTCCCATTGTGTTCAAGACCCTCGGCACCGTGCTGAAGTTTATGTTTATGTTTACGGTCACGATGTTTGCGGGACTCTTCTTTGAGGCGATCGGTTACTCCTTCTTCCACATGGTATTCGGCTACGTCTGCGGCGCGGTGCTCAGCTTTATGCTGTTCAACACCATCCTTGCAAAGTCGCCGAAGGCGATGTTCAAGGGCGTCAAGGGACTTTGCATCTTCCTTGCGGCGTTTGCTTTGTTCCTCACGGTCGTTGCCTTTGATATCTTCAAAATGGACGAATACGTGCCTGCCGCCGACAACATGTCGTATGCCGAGATCGAGGTTTCGAATGCAGAGTACGACGACACCCGTTTCGACGATCCCGAAATGCTTGCGGCGCTGTCCGCGTTGCTCAAGAATCAGCGTGATGCAAACGAAGAAGGCGTGATCATGCCGCTTTCGCGCAGTTCCATGGGCTTTACCGTCCGCACGGTCATGTATACAAAGCTCGGCTTCCCGATCGCACGGAATTACTACATTTCAAAGTATACCGAGGGTGCCGACGAGTTCCTGAAACTCTATGCAAACGATCCGCGTATGCAGGAGAAGTACACGGTACTGACCGATATCCTCGACAAGCTTCTGGCAGAGGATTATGCGGTCGAGGTGTACGTGAGCGGTGAAAAGTACGAGAGAGAGATCGATTTTGAAAAGTTCTACGCACTCTATAAAGAGGAGTACGGCGTAGCGGATTATGACCGCCTCTCCAAG
>JAZQHV010000078.1:0-15001 GCA_045540755.1 Eubacteriales bacterium | reverse complement strand
TTCTACGATGATGACCATCGTATCCTTCAGGATCTCTACGGAATCGGTGATCGTGAGCGTTGCGCCCGACATAACGCGGATGCCGCTGATGGTATCGCCGGGACGGATGATAATATCATCCAGCGTAAGATCGTGCTTGACGGTGATCGCCTTGCCCTCATAGATCCTGAGGACACCGGTGTTTGCACCCGCATCCTTATAGTCTACACCGCCGTAGCTGCCGGTGACGGTCATCGGACCGCCGTATTCCCATACATAGTTGTTGGAGATGGTAAAGTCACCCGAGACGACAAGTGTTCCGCCGCCCTCCAGCAACGTGCGGACGCCGATGCCGCCGGGCAGTCCCTGCAGCTGCTTGGGTGTAGCAGCCGAAAAGCCGTCGTTTTCATCGTTTCCGTTGGCATTGGAAATGTAAGCGGGGATACTCGCCTGCAGTTCCTTTACCTTTTCACCGAGCTTGATCTCGCCGTTGCCCTGGATTGCAAGATACGTTCCGCCCGCTATATTTGCGGTAGCACCGGGCTCAACCACAATGGCAACGGTTTCTCCCAGCGTTTCCACCGTGTCGGTGAGCGTAAATGTTGCACCCTTTTTGACCAGAATGATGTTTCTTGTCTTGCCGGGAACAAGGTACACGTTGTCCAGCGTGAGATCGCTCGATACCGTGAGCGTTGTCTGATCCTCAAGCTCTACAACGCCTTTGTAATCGTCAAGGTCCTTGTAATCCGTGCCGTCATAACTGCCGGTAATGGTAATGCCGCGACCAAAGCTCCAATCATAGCTGCCCGGGATAAGAAAATCTCCGCAGGCAACGATCACTCCGCCTCCCTTGATCTGATTGAAAATACCCCGTCTGTTGGCAGAGCCGAGATCGCGCTTTGGATTCTTTGCGGAAAGGCCGTCATCTGTATTGTCACCCGAGGTTCTGGAAACAAATACAACTGCCTCCTCCATGAGCTCGACATTTTCGCCGACCGTGATCTCGCCCTCGCCTTCGACCGACAGATACTTTCCGCCGAGAATGTTCGCTTTGCCGCCTTCTTCCACTTCGATGCACAAAGCCTCGGTCAGCATGCTGACCGTTTCGGTAATCGTGAGCGTTGCACCGTTCGGCACGAGGATCCTGCACCTAGGCCCCTCGGGATAGAAGAGCAGATCGTCAAAGGTAAGCTCGCCGCTTACCGTAAGCGTTTTGCCGCTGTGCAGCTGAAAAACGCCCGTGTTTGCGCCCGCATTCTTGTAATCTTTTCCGTTATAGCTTCCGGTAACGGTCATCGGACCGCCGTAATCCCACGTCTCGTTGGAGGAGATGTGAAAATCACCGACGACGACGATGGTACCGCCGTTGTACAGCATCTCGCGAATGCCAATTCCGCCGACCTTACCCTGGTGTTGCTTCGGGCTGGTGTCCGAAAGGCCGTCATCGTTATCATTTCCCCATGCGTTGGAAATAAAGCCCACCTTTCCGGCTTCTGCCGCAAACGCGGCGACCGCCATACAGATGCACAATACGGCAGATATAAGAAGAAAAACAATTCTTTTCATAATTACCCCCTTATATACTCTTAGTCCAGAGTGACCGTGGGCCAGTTTTCGGTGTAAACTTCCGACACGTCCGTAAGAGTGTCGGTCACCGATTCGCCACCGTCATTATTGGTCAGCATAAGGCGCACCTGCATGTCACTTGCGTTTTCCAGGCCAAGCGTTGCCTTGGGCACTGCGATCTCGATAACGACGCCCTCATCCTTGTCAGAGTCATCGTTCACGGTTCCCTTGATGACCGTTTTCGCACCGTAAAGAGCAGCAGACTTCAACTTTTGTCCTGCCTGATAGGTCTCCAGCGTCGCTCTGCCGTCGGTGAAGACGGTGATGCGGCGGTCGGATACCGCGGTATCCGCAACGCACACGGTCACGGCATCCTCGCCTGTCAGATAATAGTCCAAAAGCGAGAACAGGAAATATACGTTCGTCTCATCGTGTGCTACGCGGACAGTCGTCTGTGCCTGCGATTCACTGCCCACGAAAAGCGCATCCTTGTTCGCCATCCAATCGTTTGTGTATCCGTCCACCTCGATCGCCGTCTTCTTGGCGCTGATGCGGTGATTGAGATACAGTGTATTGATAAACAGGCTCACGCCATCGTCGCCGCCGTCACTGCGGACTGCACTCATGGCCTTGTGGCTGTCTACGACCGCGCAGCACGGCCAGATGGCGTTCGTCATCTGGGGAATCGGCAGAAATTCGGTTCCCTCGGTCTTTCCGTCCGGGCTGACCAGTCTGCCGAGCGTTCTGCTTGATCTTGAATATACCAGAAATACTTCTCCGGAGGGGAAAGTCGAAACGTACGGACCGGAACCCTCTGTGCGGTTCTCGATGCTGATCGCATCGGTGATCTCCGTAGCATCCTCGCCGTAAGCAAGCGGAGTCCATTCGCCGTTCTCCCCGCTGGTTGCCAGCGTGATGAAGAAGGCCGTATTGCCTTCATTGGCTCTGACCTCTACTGCAAGCAGCGACTTGCCGTTATACAACGTAGTAACAACGGGCATCTGTCCCTTGAAGAACGGTACCGGCTCGGGATACACAAGCTTTCCTTCCGCATCGGTGATCGGAGGCTGATACATGCCGGCATGCTGCTGGAAGATGTCGATGTACAGATAGTTCGTATCCTTCCACGCCTCGATATCGGGTGTCCAGGTAAAGCCGTTATCGTCCGAATAGACCATACAGGTACACGACCAGTCGGCATCACCGTAGGTCTGAATACCGGTAGAAGCGTTCGTCCAATATACCTCTATGCGACCGTCAGGGCGCTGGTGGATCGCCGGCTCCCATCCGCGGCCACGGGTGAGCTGCTGCTGCTTGCCCCAGGTAATGGTATTGTCCGCATTCACGGTACCTCTCTTGAGAAAGACGCCGCAATACTGGAAATAGGGCTCGTACTTATCCTGCGAGGTCGTGGGGCGGACATAATATACCGCGAGAATGTCTCCGTTTTGCAAAACGCAAAAGTCCGGGTTAACGGCAGTGAGCGAGGAGGTCTTGCCGGCAAGCGGTCCTTCTTCATAGGTAAACCTTTCGCCACCCTCTCTCTCGGTTCGCACCCAGAGTTCCTCGGGATAGTTCCAGTTTACACCATCCGCGGATGTCGCATAATACAGCACGCTGCCGCCGAACTGTCCGGTCATATAGGTAAGAAGGTACAGGTCGTCTCTTACCTTTTGGATACGGGGATAAAATACATCGGTGTAGAGAGTCGTACCGACAAGGTTATTGCTGAGCTGTACGGTATCTCTGTAATTGATCTCAAGCGATGTAGCAAAAATATCCTCTTCCGCATGGCTGCCCGCTGTCGTGTCCACATTCAGCTCGTCGATGGTGTAAAGTCTGCTTTCGGGCACGTCCTTTGTGACAGCCGCAAAAGCATCTGCCGTGAAAACACCCTTTGCAATGAGCTGATCCTTCAGGCTGTCACCGCTTTTAACGGGTGCCGTCAGAGCACGGTAACAAACGAGGAACGCTTCACCGCGGGTAAAGTCGCGGTCGGCGACGTCACTGTAGACAAGACCTGCCTTTTTCGCAAGCGCATACGGATTGTCCCAGGCAAAATCGCCTGCCACGTCGTCATAGCCGAGAACGCGGAGAACGAGCGTCAGAAAAGCCGCATCGCTCATGAGAGCATCCGAGCCGAACTGTTTTGCGCTCACACCGTTTGTGATTTTATTGGCATAAGCATAGCTTACATACGGCACTGCCCATGCGGGCACGTCGTCAAACGGATGCGCGTTGTTTTCCGCAAGCGCGGTCTTTTCCGCACCGAGAAAGCGGACGATCTGCGTGATCGCCTGCGCACGGTTCAAATTTCCCGCCGTATCAAAATTGACACTGCCGTCCGCATTGGTGCCGACTCCCGCCAGAAGTCCGAGCGCGTGCAGCTTTTCCGCCGCAACCTGCCCGTCAAGCTCCGCGGCGGATACCGACGTCGGCAATGCGAGAAGCATGAGTGCCACAAGCATAAGGCAAAGGATTCTTCTCATAACAGTCCTCCCATGTGTATTGAAATTTGCTTTTATTTTCTGGCTTCCTTAACGATCTCGCGCGACTGCTTGCAAAGATCGGTGATCTCTGCCCATTTGCCGCCCTCGATGAGGTCTGCGGTGACCATGTAGGAGCCGCCGCACGCACAGATGACGGGGCACGAGATATACTCTTTCAGGTTCTTCAGCGAAATGCCGCCCGTGGGCATGACCTTGAACATCGGGAACGGCGCACTCATCGCCTTGATCTTGGCAAGGCCGCCCGACTGCTCTGCGGGGAAGAACTTGACGACCGCAAGCCCGAACTTGAACGCCGCGTGGTAGTCGGTCGGCGTCGTGCAACCGGGATAGATCGGCATATTCTTTTCCTTGCAGTATGCCACGATCTCGGGGTCAAAACCGGGGGAAACGATGAACTCTGCGCCCGCCGCCATTGCACGATCCACCTGCTCGGTGGTCAGCACGGTACCTGCACCCACGATCATCTCGGGGCATGCCGCTTTCATCAGCGCGATCGCCTTGTCGGCACCTGCCGCACGGAAGGTGACCTCCGCGACCGGTACGCCGCCCTCCACAAGGGCATTGGCAAGCGGTGCCGCATCTCTTTCGGGATTGCTAAGCTTGATGACCGGCACAATGCCGATCTCTTCGATGATCTTATTTACGTCCAGCATGATCTTTCTCCTTTAAAACGCAAAATACGCCTTGGCATTCTCATAGCAAATGCCCTTGACGACGGTTTCGAGCAGATGCATGTCACAGGGGAACTCGCCCTCCTCGACCCACTTGCCGATGAGGTTGCAGAGGATCCTGCGGAAATACTCGTGGCGGGTATAGGAAACGAAACTGCGCGAGTCGGTCAGCATGCCGACAAATTTCGAAAGCAGTCCGAGGTTTGCAAGTGCCTGCATCTGGCTTTCCATACCGTCGCGCTGGTCGTTGAACCACCAGCCGCTACCGAACTGAATTTTGCCTGCGGTCGGCCCCTTCTGGAAGTTGCCGAGCATGGTGCCGAGCACGTAGTTGTCCTTGGGATTGAGGGTATAAAGAATAGTCTTCGGCAGGGCATCCTTCATTTCGAGAGCATTCAGGATCTTGGCAACGCCCTCGGCGATCGGAAAGTCGTTGACCGAGTCAAAACCCGTATCGGGACCGAGCTTTTCAAACATTCTGGTATTGTTATTGCGCATGGCGCCGATATGTAACTGCATTACCCAGCCGCGCTTTGCATACTCCTCACCGAGGAAAATGAGCTTTTCGATGGTTTCATCACTCATTTCGTCCACGGCGTGGTCGGAAAGGCGGCATCCCTTGGAATGGAAGTAGTCCATTCTCTCGGTGATATCGGGGCGAATATCGCCAAGGTCGGGACGGAACGCGGGGATGACCTTGACGTCGTAGTCGCGGAGCATATCGTGGTACTCCAGCGTGTCGTAGGGCGCATCGGTGGTGCAGATGACCTCGACGTTCGACTTTTTGATGAGTCCGCGCACGGTAAACTCGTCCTTGGCAAGACATGCGTTTACTCTGTCCCAGACAGATTTTGCGGTTTCTTCGGAAAGGAACTCATCAATACCGAAGTAACGCTTCAGCTCGAGGTGCGTCCAGTGGTACATCGGGTTGCCGATCATCAGCGGCACGGTTCTTGCAAACGCGCACCACTTTTCAAAATCGTCGGCACCGCCCGTGATGTACTCCTCATCCACACCGTTTGTACGCATCAGACGCCACTTGTAGTGGTCGCCGCCGAGGAAAAGCTCGTATGCGTTCTTGAATTTATAGTCTTCGGCTATCATTTTCGGTGAAATGTGGCAATGATAGTCGATAATAGGCATATCCTTTGCAAACGAGTGGTACAGCTTTTTTGCCGTCTCGTTTTTCAGCATGAAATCATCGTGAATAAAACTCATAACGTAACGCCGTCCTTAAATATGGATATTTCTTCGTATCCGTTTTCTTCGTTTTTGGTTTTACTGCCGTTTGCAACGTCGGTCACGAGGTCGAGCAGTGCGTCGGTCAGATCGTGTCCCGTAAGCATGCCGCTTGCATCAAAGTCGATCCAGTTTTTCTTCCGCTCGGCAAGATCTCTGTTGGTGGCGATCTTGACGGTGGGCACCGCCGTGCCGAGGGGGGTACCTCTGCCCGTGGTGAAGAGGATCATATGTACGCCTGCCGCCATCAGGTTGGTAACGGCAACAATGTCGTTGCCGGGGCCGTTCAAAAGCGAAAGTCCTGCTTTTTTCACGGTATCGCCGTAGTCCAGCACGTCCACGACCGTGGCAAGTCCGCCCTTTTGCACACAGCCGAGCGACTTTTCTTCCAAGGTTGTGATGCCTCCCTTTTTGTTGCCGGGCGAGGGGTTTTCGTAAATGACCTGATTGTGTCTTGTATAGTAATCCTTGAAGTCGTTGATAAGGCTGACCGTCTTATCAAACACTTCTCTGCTTTCGGCGCGCGCCATAAGGAGTTGCTCTGCGCCGAACATTTCGGGGACCTCCGTCAATACGCAAGAACCGCCGAAAGAAGTGAGCTTATCGCAGAATCTGCCGACAAGCGGATTTGCGGTGATGCCCGAAAAGCCGTCACTGCCGCCGCATTTGAGTCCCACGCGCAGGCGCGAGAGCGGCACGGGAGTACGCTTGCATCTGTCTGCGTTAGCACGCAGTTCTTCGATGAGGCGCACGCCCTCTGCGATCTCGTCGTCATGCTCCTGTGCAACGAGGAATTTTACGCGTGTTTCATCCCACGTGCCGAGCACTTTTTTGAACACTTCGATATTGTTGTTCTCACAGCCGAGTCCGAGCACCAGCACGCCGCCCGCGTTTGGGTGGTTGACCATGCCGCGTAAAATCAACTGCGTTGTGGTCTGGTCGTCGCCGAGTTGGGAGCAGCCGAACGGGTGCGGAAAATACTTCGCGCCCGTTTTTCTTGCCAGAATTTCGGCTGTCTTGTTCACGCAACCGACCGTGTTGACGATCCAGATATCGTTGCGGATGCCGACGTCGCCGTTTTCGCGGACGTATCCCATAAAGGTACGGTCGGTCTCGGTATGGCTGTACGGTTGCGGTGCGGTAAAGGTGTACTCCGTCTTGCCCGAAAGGTTGGTCCCCAGGTTGTGGGTATGGACGTGCTCGCCCTTTCGGATATCCGCGGTGGCATGTCCGATCGGCATGCCGTATTTGATAACGTTTTCGCCCACAGCGATGTCACGGACAGCGTATTTGTGCCCGTCCCCGATATTGACTTCCACGTTATCCAGTTTGTTAATCAACATACTTTTTGATCTCGCTTTCGAGGCAGGAAAGATCCTCGCCCCAAAGATTTGTGTTTTTCAGGATTTCTTCGACAGATGCGGTCTTCATAAAGGCTGTGACCTCCGCGCCGTCGTTGGTCATATCCGTGCGATAGAACGCGATGAGCTTTGCAAAGGCAAAGCAGAGGGTCTCGGGTGCTTTACCAAAGCGGCGGATATACTCCAGAATGGACGGGAGCACGCGCACCTTGAACTTGCTGACCGAATTTAAAGCGATCGAGGAAAGATAGTGCTTGATGTAGGGGTTTGCAAAGCGCGTGAGCACGTCGTTTGCATATGCTTTGAGCTCATCCTCGGGCAGATCGAGCGTGGGGATGATCTCCTCAAACACGCATTTACGGATATGCTCGCTCATTTTGGGGTCGTCCACGCAGGATTTTACGGTGTCAAAGCCCTCGAGGAGTGCATAGGGCACAAGCGAGGTGTGCGCACCGTTTAAGATGCGGACCTTGCGCGTGCGATACATTTCGAGTTTGTCGGTGACGATGACGTTGAGTCCGCACTTGTCAAACGGAAGCTCCTTGAAGAGGTCACGGTAGCCCTCGATGACCCACAGGTGGAAATATTCCGAGGTGTTGATCATGTTGTCCTCGTAGCCGAGGTCGATCTTTTCGTCCTTGGGGTAGCCCGTGTTGATGCGGTCAACCAAGGTATTGCAGAAGATATTGTCCTTTTCGATCCATGCCTTGAAGCCGTCGCCGAGGTTCCAGAGATCCGCATATTGCAGGATGCATTTTTTGAGGTTCTCGCCGTTTTTGTCGATCAGCTCGCAGGGGAGGAACACAAAGCCCGAAAGTCCGAGCTCAAAACGCTTTTTCAGTAGCTGCGTCAGCTTTGCGGGGAAGGTATTTGCAGGACGGTCGGTGACCTTGTCCTTATCCGAAAAGCAGATGCCCGCCTCGGTGGTATTGGAAATGACAAAACGGAAGTCGGGGTTTTCGGCAAGTGCTACGTATGCGTCAAAATCGTCGTAGGGCTTGACGCATCTCGAAATCACGTCGTTTTTCTGTACCTCGACACCCTCAACGCCGCGACAAAGATGCGTGTACACGCATCCTTGCGCGGTGAGCATATCGCACATGCCGTTTTCGATCGGCTGTACCACGACGACGCTGCCGCCAAAATCGGTCGTGTCATTTACCTTTTGCAGCATCCAGTCCGCAAAGCCGCGAAGAAATCCGCCCTCGCCGAACTGTATGACTTTTTCTACTCTGTTTTGCATGGTTAAAGTTCCTCTAAATACTTGTGGATGATCGGCCACGCCTCATCGGGATAGAACTGATGTCCGCCCGCGCCGATGACCATGTTGCAGTTCTCTGCTACGCCGAGCATTTTATAGACGTTCTTTGTGATCGAATAGGTTTCTTTGGCAGGCTCGATGGGGAAAATGTCGTCCTTTTCGCCCGAGACCACCAAAAGCTTTCTCGGCGCGATCAAGGCGCCAAGGTCGCCCATATCGAAATATTTTCGAATAGAAGGCACCTCGTTGCACGGGCAATGCCACATGGCAACGATAGATGCATCAAACGTGGAGATCGCACAGGACGGCACCGAGATCTTGATGCGCTCATCCATGCAGGAGGCGTAAAACGTTGTCGTTCCGCCGCCCGAGTTGCCGATACAAAGAATCTTTTCGGGATCAACATACTCGCTGAAATGTGCGAAAAGCACGTCGATGAGTCTCTGTACATCCCATACGCGCTCGCCGATCGGCGTTCTGCCAAACAGGAGCGACGGCATGGAATAGGTGTCCAGACAAGCGGGCCTGCCCTTTTCATTCTGCCCTGCCAAGCCCATGTATCTCTGCTCGATCGCCACGGCACAGATGCCCTCTTTGACCGCGCGGCGGGCAAAGTCGCTTTCCCAGGTGTAGCGCCCGTCCCCCTCAAACTTTTCCTCGCCGAGAGAAATGTGCATACCCGTGGTGTGTCCCTGCAGGCAGATGGCACAGGGGAGCTTTTCCGTAACACCCGAGGGTGCAAGAAAGGTCGCTCTTACAAAATAATCCTTTTCGCTCTGAAACGTAAAGTCTATTCTCTTGTAACCGTCGCACTCGGTCTCCGACACGACCGTGAAGCAGTCCTCGCACTTTTCAAGCGGCAGACCGAGCAGATCCTCGAGCTTTGCCACAGCACTTTCGCGCCAGGCGGCAAAGTCGGTATCGTAGTTGTAGCGCATCGAGGGCGTGATGCCCTTGGCGATATGTTTTATGTAGGCGTTGGAATTGTAGATCATATTTTACAGATTACTAAGGTCGTAGGAGCCGAGATACTTCTTGGTATTCAGCACCATTTCAGTAAACAGCTTTCTTGCATCGGTCATGGAGCAGGTTACAAGCGGATCGTTTGCAAAGATATTGAAGATCGCCTCCACGTCTCTTGCCGCGATCGCCTTGTCGAGCATCTCCTGCTCAGAGCAAATTCTCGAAACAAGCGGATAGATTTCCTGCGGGATCTCGCCTGCCATAACGGGCGTTACAGTGTCGTCGCGGAAGACCGCGTTGGTCTCCACGACCGCGCCGAGCGGAAGGTTCGGGATCTGACCTGCGTTCGGAATATTGACGTTGGTGACAAGCGTGTGCAGACCAAGCAATGCGCACATCTGGCTGACGCCCTCCTCGCCCGAGGGATTGACCTTCATCGTGTGCTCGCCATCGCGGATCCTGCGACTCTTTTCATTACGGAACGCAAGATCCTTCTTTCTCCAGTCAACGGTGGTAAGACCGAAGCCCCACTCTTTTACGACCTCGGGGCTTTCCAGATACCATTTGCCCTCGCAGAACTCGGCAAGGTGTCTGTCGCCTGCCGCCGCGATATAGCCGTACTTGAGGAAGAGGTCAAACTTCACTCTGTTGGAGCAGTCAAAGGAGTTGTTTCTCCAGTTCTCGCTCTTGCCGACGGTATAACCGTCTGCATAGTACTTCTCGGCAAACTCGCGGTAGATCGGGAAAAGATCCATGTTTCTATACTTTGCCTCGGTGAGCCAGGTAAAGTGGTTGACCGCAACGGGGTTGACCTTGATCTCGTTTCTCTTAACGCCCTCGATACCGCAAATATCTTTCAGCGCCTTTTTCAGCAGATCCTGCGTGCCGAACACTTCATGGCAGCAGCCGAATGCCTTGATTTTCGGGAACACTCTGTAGAGCGTCTTGACGCAAAGCGTCATGGGGTTGGTGTAGTTAATAACCCATGCGTTCGGGCAGTAATTCTTAACACACTCGGCAATCTCCTCAATCATCGGAACAGTACGCATGGCTCTGACGATACCGCCGGGGCCGGAGGTGTCGCCTACAGACTGGTAGATGCCGTACTTTTCGGGGGTATGTACGTCCGACTCCATCTCGTCAAACGTGCCGGGCAGGATGGAAATGACAACGAAGTCTGCGTTCTCGTATGCCTCTTTTGCCGTCTTGGCAGCGTGATAGGTCCAGGTAGACTTTGCGCCTTCCAACGTATTGAACTTGTTGCCGATAAATTCATTGTGCTCTGCCGCCTCATAGTCGATGTCGTACAGATACACGTCACCCGACATGCTCTCGCAACCCGCAAGGTCACTCATCAGCGTCCATGCCCAGCCGCGCGAGCCGCCGCCGATGTACGCGATCTTCAAATTTTCTACCTTATTTTCATTATAAATCATGATTACACCTCTGCCTATACTGTAAAAGATTATGTTTTAGAATACGAATACAATATAACCCTTTTCAATCTCGAAATGGACATACTGTAGTTCTCCGTTCTCCTCGCGGACTGCCACACGGATATTCTTGTAGTCGGTGTATTCCGCAGGGACGGGGATCATGTAGATAACATTTTTAACAACGTCGCCATCCGTTTCGTAGGCGATCTTGACCTCCGAGCCGTATGCGCTCTGCTGCAAGAGTGCATCCAGCACCGCCTTTTCCGCCTTGGAAAGCTTATTGCTTTCGAGAGAGAAGTCTGCCAGCTTACCGGTTACATCCACTGCCATGGCAGTTGCCGAAGCCGCATTTTGCGCATAGATCAGTGCGGTTTCTACCTTGCCGCAGCTCTTGCAGGTACGCGCCTTCAGCCCCGCGGTGGTTTCCGTAGGCTCCACGGTCATGACGTATGCGCCGTAGCGGTGCGCTTCACCGCTCACCTCGACCTCGACCTTGCCGCACTTCTCACAGGTACGTTTGGTACCCTCGCCGCAACCTGACTGAATCGCCTCGGTCGCGCCAAAAATGTGCTCGCAGTTTGCCGTAAGATCGAGATTACAAACCTGGCAGAATCCGGTCTTTTCGGGATCGGTATGCTCTGCAAAGTCATTGCCGACGACGGTATGCTTTGTGTTGCCGCACACGATGCAATCCTCGCGCTCCAGCGTAGGAGCGATACAGGTTGCATCAATGGTGATCGCCCCACCGTAGGTGTGCGGTGCTCTGCCGATCTTTTCGGCATAGGTCTCGCCGCAAGCCGAGCAGGTATACAGATCGTAACCCTCTGCCGCACAGGTTGCATCCAGATGGTCGCTCGCCTCGCCTTCGGGCGTGTGATCGCCGCGGTTCACGTCGCAATAGGATTCATCCATAACAGATGCTTCCCACTTGCCCGTGTTTGCAGGGTTATCCGCGAGTCCCGCTAAAACGATAGCATACATCGCCATAGCGGAAACACTTTCGCTGTTGCCGTATACATACAGCTTTTCCGAAATGCGCGCCGTCAGGGCTTCTCCCGTAGCAGCACTGCCCCATACGTATCCGAATTCAGGGAAATTGCCCAACTCATCGCTGGCATAGACCTCGCCTTCCATCAGTCGCAGATACACGTTCTTTGCCTGATAGGGCGCCTGTGACGGGCCGAATACGAAGTAACGCAGGACGGTAACGGTACCGACGATATCGATATAAACATCGTTCATATTCGCATATACCGAGGACTCACCCTGGTTGCCTACGCGGATCTGTCTGGATACGGAAACGCTGCCACCGACCGTAAAGTGTACGTCGCCGCCGCTCGCATTGGAATCCACACAACAACTGCCGTTATTCCACGCACCCGCATAAATGTTGTTGTAGTTACCCGAAAGCACGGTAATATCCGTGTCAAGTCCGTCGCAGCCGCCCGCAGGAGACAGGTCGTTTCTGTAGCAGCCGCCGACGATATTGAGACCGATGTCGCCCTTGTGGAACACGTCCGTACTTAAGCCTTCGGCAAGCACCAGTTGGTTGTGTCTTGCCATGATATAGTACGCTTCGTCAGCACCCCAAGCAGAAAACTCAAGGTTTTTGAAGGTCGTGGGACCGCTGAGAGCATACAGCAGAATGTCCGCGTCCATATCATTGTTAAAACGCAGGACGGGATGGTCCTTGTAGCCAGAGATCGTGATCATGTTGGTGTGTGCAGGCTCTATGTACACGTTCCAGGACGCGTGTCCCCCATTTTCCGGGATGATCGCATAGTCGTGGATGTATACGGTTACGTCGCCGTCCTGCGCCGCCGCGATCGCCATCGCCGTACCGAAGTCGTTGATAGGACTGTTGGCGGAAAGATCGCCGTCGGGCGCGCCTGCGCTCGAAACGTGGATCTCGGTAACAGGCGCGTAGACCTGCGTTACCGAATAGCCGCAGCCGTGCGTACAGGTCGCAACCGCTTCCGTCTCGCCGTACGTCCAAAGGATATCGTGTGCATCCGGATCAATGGACATATCCGCCTGCGGTACGCCGATGTACAGACCGCACGATCTGCACTGGTCGTAGCGTATACCTCCGCGCACACAGGTAGGGGCAAGCAGTTCTACACCGATCTTGACCTCTTCATGCTCACAATGCGTTACCGTTACCGTGCCCTCGCCCTTGATCGCCACGTATTTGCCGCTTGCAATATTCGCAGTACCGCCCTTATCCACAATGACGGTCAGGGTATCCGTCAGTATCTGCACCGAATCGGTGATCGTCAGCGTCATACCGCTCGGAATGCGGATCACGGAGTTCGCGCCGGGACGGAACAGAATATCGTCAAAGGTCAAATCGCTGCCCAGCGTGAGCGTTCTGTTGTCATGCAGCTTAAAGATACCGCCGTTCGCATTCTCATCCTTATAATCCTTGCCGCCGTAACTGCCGGTAACGGTAACCGCTCCCCCGTAATCCCAAATTTCATTAGAGGAAATGTTCATGTCGCCGCAAACAACGATGGTTCCACCGCCTCCGTACATCAGGTTGCGGAGTCCGTTTCCGTCCGCCTTACCCTGGTTCTGTTTCGGCGTTGTGTCCGAAAGGCCGTCGTTGCTGTCCCTTCCGTTACCGTTGGAAATAAAGCCGGTGACCGGAAGCTTTCGCGCGGTATAGGTATTACCGTCTACGATGAGTTCACAGCCTGCGGCTGCTCTGACGGTGACCGCGTCACTGTTGATGATCGCGGTGCCGTTTCTGCCGACCTCAACGACCAGGGCATTTCCAAGCGCGCTGACCGTATCGGTGACCGTAAAGGTCGCTCCGTTTATAACGCGGATCGCGCTGTTCGCTGCCGCTTCGACGATCAGCGCATCAAAAACAAGATCATAACTGTTCACCGAAAGCGTTTTGTTGTCGTGCAGCACGAAAAGACCGGTTCCCTCCTCGGGATCTCTGTAATCCTTGCCACCGTAGCTACCGGTAACCGTTACCTTGCCGCCGTAATCCCAGTTCTCGTTCGAGGAGATGTGCATATCACCGCAGAGAACGATCGTTCCGCCGCCGTACATCAGGTTGCGGAGTCCGTGTCCGTCAACCGCACCTTGATTCTGTTTGGGCGCGGTGTCCGAAAGACCGTCGTTGTCATCATTTCCTTTACCGTTGGAGATAAAGCCAACGGTCGTTCCCGCTCTTCTCTGCGTCGTATAGGTATTTCCCGTGATGACAAGCTCATAATTCTCTGTAGCCGTCACGGTGACCGCATCGCTCGTAACGGTCGCGGTGCCGTCCTTGCCAAGCTCGACCGTCAGAGGATCGCCCGCAGTCTCTACGGTGTCCGTAACCGTAAGCGTAACGCCGTTCGCAACGCGGAGCACGCTGCCCGCACCGGCGGAGGCAAGCGTTATGTTCTCCATCTCTATGTCGCTACCGAGAATCAGATCGCCTGCGACCGTGAGCACGGCACCGTTTTCACCCGTCAGCGTGACCGTGCCGTTCTTTGCGGGCAGCATTACCATTTCGCCCGAAGTGCCGACCGTGGTATCACCGCATACGATGACACTGCCACCCTCGATAGTCAGAACCGCAAGCGCCGACTCGAGCGTGTCATACGCGCCGTCGGTCGCGCCCGTACCGTCCACATACACAGGGCCGGTCACCATTTCCTTCTGCAAATAGGTATCCCCCTCGAGAACGGCGATATAGCCGTCATCCGTGAGGGCGGAAGGTGTTTGGACATAGGTATCTGCGGTAACGGTCTTTCCGCCGCGCAGATCTACGATCAGTGTCGCCGTACCGCTAAAGGTACCGCTCTCATTCTTCGCAGAAAGAACTCTTTCGACAACGGCACCCGAAACCTCCACCACCGAATCGCCGTTGAAGGTTGCATCATTGTGACCGCCGAAGATATATCTCCACGTGCCCGCCTTGACGATCACGTGCGTATCATACGAGGTTGTTTCCGAGGAGCGGGAGCCGCCGTAGATCGACAGCCAGCGCTCGGTATTCTCCTTGCTGGTCGTG
>JAZQHV010000077.1:0-13093 GCA_045540755.1 Eubacteriales bacterium | reverse complement strand
CGGATCAGGACTGCTTCGGCGCCTCTGTGGGCATTGCACGTCTTGCGACGTACTGCTATGTCAAGCCCTATATTATTGTGGATAAAAACGACCGCAATACGCAGCATTTCCTCGAAAAATTCGAGGGGCTTCCCGACTATGCCGATATGTTTGTTGACGAAAACGAGGCACAGGATCTTATCAATTCCGACACCCTGCTCGTCGTTGTGGACGTCAACAATATGGACCACATGCTCTCCGCAGGCGTTGCGCTCGCCGTAAACGACGGCGTCATTATTGACCACCACCGCAAAACCGATTCCAAAGTCAAGCGCGACTGGCTCGCGGAATACATTGAGCCCTCGGCGTCGAGCGCGTCAGAGCTGGTTTCGGAGATTCTGGAGCAGTCGCTCGGCGAGGGACAGCTTCTTAAAGAAGAAGCCGACGCCCTGCTCGGCGGTATCCTGCTCGACACCAAGCAGTTCACCAAGTCCACGGGTACGCGTACCTTCAATGCGGCAATCTATCTCCGTAGCGCGGGGGCGAGCATCTATGAATCCGCGCGTGAGCTCAAAAGCGGCTTTAACGAATTCAAAAAGCAGTCCAAGATCCTGTCCGACCTTGTGATCTACAAGGGGCGCTTTGCAATCGCCAAGGACGAAAGCGACGGCGAACCGATCGACCGCATTGCGGCGGCAAAGGCTGCCGAAACGCTTTTGACCATTCAGGGCGTGGACGCAGCATTCGCCCTGATCCGCATCGGCGGAGAAACGCATATTTCCGCCCGTTCGGGCGCATCGGTCAGCGTACAGTTGATTCTGGAAAAGATCGGCGGCGGCGGACACTTTGACAGTGCGGGCGCCAAGAGTGCCGACCCGATGCTCCATGTTCTTGAAAGCCTGAAGGCGGCGATCGACGAATATCTGGAAGAAAACGAATCTGCAAGAAACGAAAAATAAGTAGAAAAGAGGATATAAACATGAAAGTAATTCTGCTCAAAGATGTAAAAGGTACCGGAAAAGCCGGCGAGATCAAGGACGTTTCCGACGGCTTTGCACGCAATTTTTTGATTCCAAAGGGTGCGGCAAAGGCGGCAGACGCCGGTGCGCTCAACGATCTGAAGAATAAAGAAGCGGCAAAACTCCACAAGATCGAGGTGGACAAGGCCGAGGCAAGAGAGCTTGCAACAAAGCTTGAGGGCATCCTTGTTAAAATCGAGGCCTCGCACGGTGCCGACGGCCGTCTTTACGGCTCCATCACCTCGCAGCATGTTGCAGACGAACTGAAAAAGCTCAGCGGCATTGACATTGACAAGCGCAAGATCGTGCTGGACAACCCCATCAAGGCATACGGCAAGTATGAGATCCCTGTCAAGCTCTACGGCAGCGAGATTCAGGGCAAAATCAATCTGATCGTAACCGAAAAATAAGCTATGAACGGTGATTTTACAAGAAAAATGCCCGTCGCGATTGAGGCGGAGCAGTCGGTCCTCGGCTCGATCCTGATCAGCCCCGACAGCTTTGACAAGATCGCGGGATTGATCACCGCCGACGACTTCTATCTGGAAGAGCACAAAAACATCTTTGAAACGATGAAAGAGCTCTACAAGAAGAACAAAGAGATCGACCCCGTTACGCTGATCGACGCACTCGTGCGCGACGGTGTGTACGACAAGGCGGGCGGTACAGAATATATCAAGATCATCGCAACGACGATGCCGACGGCGGCAAACATCCTTGACTATGCCAAGATCGTTAAGGATAAAAGCACGTTGCGCAGCCTGATCAACGCTTGCGATGACATTTCAAACGAGGCCTACACCGAGATTGGCGAGGTCGAGCATATGCTCGACGCTGCCGAGCAGCGCATCTTTGCAATCGCGGAAAAGCGCGAGAGCAAAAACTTTGAACGAATCAGCGATGTGCTTTCACGCGTATACGCGCATCTGGAGTTGATCTCCAAGGATAAGAGCGCGTTGAAAGGCACCTCGACCGGCTTTTCCGGCATCGACCGCGTGCTCGTCGGCATGGGCGACAGTGACCTTGTGCTCGTCGGCGCGCGTCCCGGTATGGGTAAGACATCCTTCTGTCTGAACATCGGCACTAACGTCGCAAAAGCGACGGGCAAAGCGGTTGCCATGTTCTCGCTCGAAATGTCCAACGACCAGTTGGTCACGCGAATCCTTTCCAGCGAAGCCATGGTTGAGAGCAACGCCCTTCGCGGCGGCAACCTGACCGAAGAGGACTGGACAAAGCTTGCACATGCGGCAAGCGAGCTTGCCGAGTGCGACATTCTCATTGATGACACCACCGGTCAGACCATCACAGGCATGAAGGCAAAGCTCCGCCGCGTGAAAAACCTTGGTCTTGTCATCATCGACTACCTGCAGCTCATGAACTCCGACCGCAAGATCGACAACCGTGTACAGGAGGTCGCGGACATTTCCCGTAACCTCAAGATCATGGCAAAAGAGCTGAACGTACCGATCATCTGCTGCGCGCAGCTTTCGCGCGGACCGGAATCGCGTACCGACAAAAAGCCGATGCTTTCCGACCTGCGTGACTCGGGTGCGATCGAACAGGACGCCGATGTGGTTATGTTCATCTACCGCGACGAATACTATAAGACCGACCGCCCCGCGGGCGAAGAGGAGCAGGCAGCAAACACCGCGTCGATCATCATCGCGAAAAACCGTCACGGCGGTACGGGTGAGATCAAAGTCGGCTGGATCGGACAGTACACCAAATTCCGCACCATCGACAACGATATGGATATGTAAAGGATCAGCCTATGGAAACAGTCAGGACAAAATTTTTCGCCGCACTGCAGGAACTGCAGATCCGCGGTGGCGTACTGGTTGCCCTATCCGGCGGTGCAGACTCGGTCTGTCTGCTTGACCTGTTTTCCGAGGCAAAGCGAAGCGGCATTTTTCCCTACGCCGTCGCTGCGGCACACCTCAACCACAACCTGCGCGGTACAGAAAGTGAACGCGACGAGATCTTTTGTAAAAGGCTCTGCGCCGAGTACGGTATTCCGCTATACACAAAAAGCGTGGACATTGCCGCGCTTGCCAAGCACGAAGGAAAATGCATAGAGGAAGCCGCGCGAGATGCACGCTACACCTTTTTGGAAGATCTGCTCGGCGGTGACCTATGCTATATCGCTACTGCGCATCATCAGGGCGACTTTTGCGAAACCATGCTGCTAAACCTCGTGCGCGGCACCGGCATTGACGGGCTGCGTTCGATCCCGCGGGTCCGCGGCAAGGTACTGCGCCCCCTGTTGGATTGCAGTCGGGAGGAGATCCTTCGTTACAACAAGGCGCGCGAGCTGGACTTTGTGACCGACAGTACCAACCGATCGGTCGAGTACAGCCGCAACCGCATCCGCTTACATGTGCTGCCCGAATTTGCCGCGATCTCCGCGGGATATGCGGACAGTATGGTGCGCACCGCCGCGCTGCTCTCGCAGGATGCTGACTACCTTTCCGCCGAGGCAAAAAAGGCATACGAACGACTGGTCAAAGGCGGCGTACTCGACACAAAACGCGCACAAAACCTTCACCCGGCACTGCTTTCACGCGTCATTAAAACGCTGTATAATACACATGGAGCATCCCGTCTTGCCGAGGTGCATATCGATGCTATTTCAAGTCAGATCCAAAGCGGCAAAGAGGATTTCTCCCTTTCCGTACCGGGCGGCGTTTGCCTTTGCGAGCGCGGTCTGCTATCCTTTGTAGGCCAATTGCCGCAATGCGAGAACTTTTGCCTACCGGTCGAGATCGGCAAGCCGCTGCAGTTGCCAAACGGCATCACCGTTCTGCTTTCCGAAAGCGAAACGGACGGCACGCCTTTACGCGCCGATGCCCTATGCGGCAGACTGACCGTGCGCTCCCGAAAAGAGGGCGACACCATACGGCAGTTCGGCAAAACACATAAGATCAAACGCATGATCGCCGACAAAAAACTGTCGGCGGCAGAAAAAGCCAAACTTATATTTCTTTGTGCGGACGACACCGTCCTGTACACAAATCTCCCTGCTGTCAGCGACAGGGCCTTTCCTAAAAGCGGCAGCGGACCTTGTATTTTTATCAAAACCGAGGAGAACATATGAATAACGACATTTTGAAGATCCTTGTCAGCGAACAACAAATCGACGAAGCAACCACACGCATTGCAAAAGAGATCGACCGCGACTATAGCGGAAAGAGCGAGCATCTGGTTCTGCTCGGCATCCTGAAGGGCTCCATTCCCTTCCTCGCCGACCTGATGAAAAAGGTCAAAAGCAATCCGGAGATCGAACTCATGAAGGTCTCCTCGTACGGCAGCGGCACTCGCTCAAGCGGCGCGATCAAGATCCAGTTTGACTGGCAGCGTCCCAACATCGAGGACTGCGACATCATCGTTGTCGAGGATATCATCGACAGCGGCCGTACCCTGTCCTACCTCTGCGAATACTTAAAGCAAAAGGGCGCAAAGAGTGTACGCACCTGCACGATGCTTGACAAACCTTCCCGCCGCGAGGTCGATTTCACGCCCGACTACTGCGGCTACACTGTTCCCGATGAGTTTGTCATCGGCTACGGTCTTGACTACGACGAAATGTATCGCGCGTTGCCCTATATCGGCGTGCTGAAACCTGAGGTCTACGAAAAATAATTTTGCACATACTATATTAGAATCCATATAAAAAGGTAACTGCTTCATGAACAAAAACTTTAAGGTCATCCTCTCTTATATTCTGGTCTTCGGCGCACTGATCCTGATCGGATCCGCCGTACTCGGAGACTTCAGCGGCGGTGAGGATACGATCACCTACAGCGACATCCTCTCCTATTTTCAGAATGAGGAAGTCAAGTCCTTTTCTGTCAACGAAAACAATGTGCTGACGATTACGTTGCACGAGGAGATCACCCTGCCGAACGGCCGTTCGCAAAACAAGAAGATCACCCATAATCTGCGTGACCTTGGCATGTTCTATCAGGACACACACGAACTCGCCGAAGCACAGATGGCGGCAGGTGTTCTCGAAGAATATGACTATCCTGCGACCGAGCCGCTCCCCGCTTGGCTTGGCTTCCTGCCCTATATCATCATGACCGTGGTCATGATCGCCTTCTGGATCTATATGTCCCGCCAGATGAGCGGCGGCGGCGGAAAGATCGCATCCTTCGGCCGCGCCCGCGTCAAGATGGGCTCGGATGAGAAGAATCGCGTCACCTTTGCCGACGTGGCAGGCGCGGACGAGGAAAAAGAAGAGCTCGAAGAGGTCGTGGAATTCCTCAAAAATCCCAAGGAGTTTGAAAAACTCGGCGCCAAGATTCCGCACGGTGTCCTTTTGATGGGCCCTCCCGGCACGGGTAAAACGCTGCTTGCCAAGGCAGTTGCAGGCGAAGCCAACGTCCCCTTCTACTCGATCTCCGGCTCGGATTTCGTCGAGATGTACGTCGGCGTCGGCGCATCGCGTGTACGCGACCTGTTCGAGACTGCGCGCCGCCATCCTGCGGCAATCGTCTTTATCGACGAGATCGACGCCGTGGGCAGACAGCGCGGCACGGGTCTCGGCGGCGGACACGACGAGCGTGAGCAGACCCTCAACCAGTTGCTCGTCGAGATGGACGGCTTTGGCAATTACAGCGGCATTATCGTGATTGCCGCCACCAACCGCGCCGATATTCTCGACCCCGCTTTGCTCCGTCCCGGTCGCTTTGACCGTCAGATCACCGTCGGCTACCCCGACCTGCGCGGCAGAGAGGCGATCCTCCGCGTACACGCCAAAAACAAGCCGTTCGAAAGCGAGGTCGATTTCAAGACCATCGCAAAGACCACCGTCGGCTTTACGGGTGCGGATCTCGCCAACCTCTTAAACGAGGCGGCACTCCTTGCGGCACGCCGCAAAAAGGCACTCATCGGCATGAACGATATCGAGGATGCCATGATGAAAGTCATCATGGGACCGCAGAAGCGTTCCAAAAAGATCTCCGACAAGGATAAGAAGATCACTGCATACCATGAGGCAGGCCACGCAATCGCGGCAAAACTCGTTTGCCCCAACGAAAGCGTACACCAGATCTCGATCATTCCCGCAGGTCGCGCCGCAGGCGTGACCGTTACCCTCCCCAAGGAGGATCTCAACCACCTCACCAAAAACGAGATGGAGGCACAGATCGTTATGCTGCTCGGCGGCAGATGCGCTGAGGCACTCATCATCGGCGACGTATCCACGGGTGCATCCAACGACATCGAACGTGCCACGGCACTCGCGCGCAACATGGTCACCCGCTACGGCATGAGCGACCTGCTCGGTCCCATTGTCTACGGTAACGATCAGGAAAGCGTGTTCCTCGGCAGAGACTTCTCTTCCTCGCAGAGCTACTCTGACAAGACCGCATCGGATATCGACACCGAGATCCAGCGTATCGTTAAGGGAGCATACGTCAAGGTCGAGGGCATCCTCAAGGAGCATATGGATAAACTCCACTTCATTGCAAACTTCCTCTTTAAGAACGAAGTTATGGAAGAGGACCAGTTCGAAGCAGCCATGGCGGCCGAGAACCCCGACATGGAGGCAATCGAGGCTTTGAAGAGCGAGCGTGCAAAGCGCTCGGAGTTTGAAAACGCCGAGGCAAAGCGCCGCCGCGAAGCCGAGGAGGCAGAGGCGAAACGCAAAGCGGCAGAAGAAGCCGCCGCCCGCGTAGACGAGCTCACGCCCGAAGACGACCCCGACGCTCCTCCGAAGCAGAAAGATTAAAGCAAAAAGGATCCCAAACATGGGATCCTTTTTTTGCGTATGTAAGAAATAAGTTGAAGTTTGAAAGTCTTTGAACCCCTCATCAGTCACCTTCGGTGACAGCTCCCCCCCAGGGGGAAGCTATTGGTACGCTGTATTACCTTCCCCCTGGGGGGAAGGGGGACCGCGTTAGCGGTGGATGAGGGGTATCCTCTTCAAATTCCAATTTATCTCTCTTTTTTCTCGATCTCTGCAAGCTTTTGCTCCAGTGCTTCCACGCGGCGCTTTTGCGATGCGAGCTGTGCACGGAAGGTCTCCGCGCCGGCGTCATCGTTCTCTGCACGCCGTAAAAGCGCGGCGAGCACACAGCACACAAAAGCGGCTCCTGCTGATAGCAGCAGGTGAAACAGGAACAGCGCCGTGCTGTCATACCCAACAGCCGCAAGCAAGAAAAGCGGAATTGCTACCTGTACACAGGCAAAAATATAAAGAAGAACTCGTTTCACGTTTACTCCTCCGTCGGGTTCGCCGCTTTGGCGGCTCTTTTGGCTTTGCGTTGCTCGCGCATGCGATCCTTGAACGCATTCTTGCGTTTTTCGGACTTGGAAAGCACCGCCGCATAATGCTCGTCCGCGTACTCGGAGCCCTTGTACACGCCGCGCACCGCGGAGAGCGTCTCCTTGTTCGGGTGCGAGAACTTGATGCGACCGATCAAAGCGCCATGCTCGGGGCACGCGGCAGTCGCGACATAGAAATTGCCGCCCTTGGTCACCCACTTTGCCGTTTCCAGTTCCGCGGAGCAGTGCGGACAGCGGATCACGGTAAGGCGCTTGTCGGCAAAGGCATCGCGCTTGGTAGCATACGGATAAAAGCTGTCGGTGGCAAGCGGATGCTCCCAAAGCGTACCCGAACTACCGCCGCCGTATGCGGCAATGCCGCCCGCAAGGTCGAGCCGCTGTGCCACGAGCGCCGTATGGTACGCATCATGCAAAGCGTCGTGCGCCTCGAGTTCGGGAACGATACCGAAATGCTCCAGCGCGTAGGCAAGCGAACGCTGACCCTTTCCGCCGTCGGTCTGGGTGTTGAACACTGTCTGCAAATTATAGGAGACCTCGCAGATCTCGGTGCTGAGATCCCACGCGATCAGGTTTTGTCTTAAGATCGGGACGTCATCAAAGCCCCAGGTCAAGAGGATCGGATCCTCGCCGCAAAAGGCGTCAAACTGTGCGAATACGGCGGGAAACTCGTCTGCCTCCATAAGCTGTTCCTTGGTGATGCCCGTCAGTTCGCGCACACGCTTGTTGAGCCTGCGATAAAAGCGGGGCTTTACGCACAGCGAAAAACTGCCGCTGATCTCGCCGTCCTCCTCCAGCCGTACCGCGCCGATCTGCATGATCTCGCCCGAAAGCTTGACGCCATTGCGACCGCGTTGCGGCTGTGCCGCGCACATTGGCTGATTCCATTCCATATCAAAAACGATATATGCCATGATTTCCTCACTCATTTATAATCAACAAATTCTATTATACAATAAAAATTCGGACAATGCTACCTTTTTTCGGGATTTCCTGCATAGTATTTATAAAAACGGAGGAAAACCCGATGAACAGAGCAAAACGGTATATGCTGAACGCCTTTATCCTCTCTGCCTGCATGCTACTCATGCGGACGGTGTCCGTGGCGTTCAACGCATTTTGTGTACAAAAGGTCGGCAGTGAGGGGATGGGGCTCTTTTCCCTTGTCATGAGCGTGTACACCTTCGCGGTCACGCTTGCGACCTCGGGCGTCAATCTCGCCGCCACGCGGCTTGTCGCGCTCTATTACGGCAGGGGCGAGGGCGGCAGTGTACGCAGTGCCATGCGAAAATGCCTGCTCTACAGCGCCGTATTCGGCACGTTGGCAAGCCTTGCACTCTTCCTCTTCGCCGATGCAGTCGCACTCCGTATGCTGAACGAGCCGCGCGCGGGCATGAGCGTGCGCGCGCTCTCCCTTTCGCTTCTCCCTCTCTCGCTCTGCTCAGCGTTTTCAGGCTATTTTGCCGCCGTGCGCCGCGTGTACAAAAACGCGATCTCGCAGGTGCTGGAGCAGACCGTCAAGATCCTTTCCTGCACCTTTCTGCTCTCTCTGCTTCTGCCCGAAGGTGTGGAATACGCCTGTCTTGCACTGGTGCTCGGCGGTACGATCAGCGAGATCTTCTCCTTTGGTACACAACTTCTCTCCTATCTTTCCGACAAGCGCACCTTACGGGGCAGCGGCAAGGCGATCGGTATACGCCGTGTCACCGAGATCGCCATGCCCGTGGCGTTTTCCGCCTACGTGCGTTCGGGCCTCGTCACGCTGGAGCATATTCTCATCCCCATCGGCCTCTCCGCCTACGGGGATGCGAACGCGCTTGCTACCTACGGCACCGTCAGCGCCATCGCCCTGCCCATTGTGCTCTACCCCTCGGCCTTTGTCGGCGCGTTTGCGGGGCAGATCATCCCGGAGATCACCGAGTTGTATGCTTTAGACAACCGCAAAGAGGTCGCCTACGTGACCACGCGCGCCTTTTACGTCACTGAGCTGTTCTCCATCCTCGCCGCAGGCCTTTGCTCGGTCTTTGCCACCGACCTCTGCGCCGTGATCTACGGCGACGGCACGGCGGCGGAATTCTTGCGCGCACTTGCGCCGCTGATGCCCGTGATGTTCCTCGACACGGTCACCGACTCGATTTTAAAAGGGCTCGGCAAGCAGGTCTACACCATGTGCGTCAACATTGTCGACGCGGCGATCAGCGTCGTGCTTGTATGGTTGCTCGTTCCACGCATGGGCGTGTACGGCTATATCGCGGTGCTCTACGTCTCCGAATGTATCAACACGGTGTTCAGCATTGGCAAACTCCTTACGCTGACACGTCTGCGCGTGCGCGTGGGCAAACTATTGCTTGCGCCGCTCCTTGCCGCCGTGCTTGCCGGCAACCTTGCAACATGGCTCCTCTCCCGTGTTGCCCCGCCGCAAGGTGCATGGACACTTCTTGGCGAATGTCTCCTGTTTGCGGCACTGTATTTCGCCCTTGCGCGCCTGCTCGGCGCTATCGGCAAGGAAGAGACCGCATGGTTACAAAAGCTCCTGCAAAAAGAAAAAAATCCCGTCAAGACATAGCCTTGACGGGATTTGGTTTTAATCTGAGAGTCCGATCACGCTGTCGATCGGCAGGGAATATACGATGCCCTTAGCATCGGTGCGAATGCCGCACTTTTCCCCGATCGCCTGCATAATGGCGACCTTGGTCTCAGCATTTGCCACGATCAGGACGATGTCCTTCTCTTCGGCAAGACCTGCGCCAACGTGCGGCAGAGCGCTGTCGTCCACGACCGAGCGGCTGTGGATCACCGTGCCGCCGCCGGCGCCTGCGGCTCGTGCGGCAACCATAACTTCTTCACTGTAGCCACGGTTGACGACCGCGGCGATCATTGCATTTTTCATTTCGTTCACAGGCTTTGCTTCCTTTCGTTCGATATCCTTGTCCATGTCCTCCAGCATACGGAAGACGAGTCGGCTGGCGGCATCCAGCGGCACCGTATAGGCAATACCGCTGTTGACAGTGCCGATGCGAAGCGCTTTATGTAGCTTTAAGAGCATGACATCTGCGCTCGCCTTAGGCAAAACGGTCAGCAAAAGCTTCTTGTCGGTATTGGCAAGACCGAGAAGATCCATGACCTCACTCGATGCCGTACCCGTACCGCTTGTGCGATAGTGGATCGGCACGCCGCTTTCGTCAAACAGTATTGCCGCCTTTTGCGCCATCTTGGAGGAAGTGATCAGGAACAAGGCGCGCAGTTTTTCGGTTGTACCCATGTTATACCTCCTCGATCAGAATAATGTCGTCGCTGTCCGCAGGGAGCAGGATCTCGGTGCGATACTTTGCCTGTGCGGCAAGCTTTACGCGGTAGGCAACGCCCATGATCTGCACGGAGATCAGAGGCGTCAGGGCGACGAGAGCGACCGCGCCGAAGGCATCGGTCATAATGTTGCCGCCAAGGGTGGTGCAAGCGCCGATACAAAGCGGCACAAGGAAGGTGGACGTCATCGGACCGCTGGCAACTCCGCCCGAGTCAAACGCGATACCGACAAAGATCTTGGGCACAAAGCGCGACAGGATCAGCGCAATGGCGTAGCCCGGAATGATGATGTACTGGATCGGAATACCAAGAAGGATACGTAGCATCGAAAGTCCGACTGCCGTTGCAACACCAATCTGCAAGCAACGGTTCATCGCACCTGCGGAAATGGCACCGTCGGTGACCGACTGCACCTGCTTGTTGAGGATCTGGATAGCAGGCTCTGCCTTGACGATAAAGTAACCGATCAGCATGCCGATCGGCACGAGCAACCACTTTTGTCCGGACGCGGCAAGTTCTTGTCCGAGTACGGTACCCACGGGCGCAAAGCCGACGTTGACGCCGCAAAGGAAGAGCACGAGTCCGAAATATGTATAGAGGAAACCGATCGCCGCACGCAGTTTCTGCCGTGCGGGATAGCGGCGACTGAGCACCTGAAACAGGAAGAATACGCCGAGGATGGGCAAAAGCGAAAGCACGACCTCTTCAAAATAATGCGGGAGCTCCACCACAAACGCACCGCTGACGTCCATCATCGTATTGACGGTCGGCACGTGCGCCGCGGCGATCTCTGCGCTGTGCGGGTCGTAGAAGCAGCCGAGGATCATGACCGCAAGGATAGGACCGACACTGGAAAGCGCGACCAGACCAAAGCTGTCGCTGCCCGCATTTTTGTCGGTACGCACCGCAGTAAGACCGAGACCCATTGCCATGATAAACGGCACGGTGATCGGACCGGTAGTCACGCCGCCCGAATCAAACGCGACCGCAAGGAAGCTGTCGGGCACAAAAAAAGAAAACAGGATGACCGAGACGTACAGCCCGATCAAAAGCTTGGAAAGATCAATAGCAAAGAGGATTCGTAGCACCGCAAGGGCGAGAAAAATACCGACACCGACCGCCACGGTCAAAACAAGTGTGAGGTTCGGGATCGACGGCACCTGCTCGGCAAGCACCTGCAGATCGGGCTCGGCAATCGTAATGATAAAGCCCATAGCAAGGCTGGCAACGAGAATGAGCAATGTTTTACCCGTTTTGGACAAGCGGGAGCCGATGCCCTCACCGAGCGGCCCCATGGACATCTCGGCACCGAGCTGGAACATGCCCATACCTAAGATCAACAAAACGGCACCGATCATAAACATCATGACCGTGCCAACGTCGAGCGGAACCAACAGCACGCTGAGCGCAAGCACGATACCCGTGATCGGCAGCACAGCGGCAAAGGACTCCATCAGTTTTGCTTTGAGAGCGGGATACATGCGCGAGGTCCTCCGAAAGTTTTCTTCTTATTTATTATAACAAACTTTCCCGCGTGCGTCAACGCGAAAAACCGCTTCTGCGCTGAAATTTTATTGTCGTACACTTTGCGGTCAAAAAATCTTCGAAAATGCAAGTTTTTTACAATCTTCGTTCACCTTTTTTGATTTTTTAAAGGTTTTTTCATGTTTTTTGCAACAAAAATGAACTTTTTTATTTTTACTCTTGCATTTTGGAAGAAAATATGATAGAATTTACCCATTCACCCTTATTTACCCCACGGAGGACACAAAAATGGGACTTACCCTTACCGAAAAAATACTGAACGCGCATATCGTGGACGGCGTAGCCAAAAAAGGCACCGAGATCGGTATCCGCATTGACCAGACGCTCACGCAGGACGCGACCGGCACTATGGCATACCTCGAATTTGAGGCAATGGGCATTCCGCGCGTCAAGACCGAGCGCTCGGTTGCATATATTGACCACAACACCCTGCAAAACGGATTTGAAAACGCAGACGACCACCGCTTTATCGGCTCGATCGCCAAAAAGCACGGCATATACTTCAGCCGTCCCGGCAACGGCATCTGCCATCAGGTGCATCTGGAACGCTTCGGCGTGCCGGGCAAAACGCTGATCGGCTCGGACAGCCATACCCCCACCGGCGGCGGCCTCGGCATGATCGCAATCGGCGCAGGCGGTCTGGATGTCGCAGTCGCTATGGGCGGCGGCGCGTACTATATTACATATCCCAAGGTCGTCAAGGTCGAGCTTGTCGGCAAGCTCCGTCCGTGGGTTGCGGCAAAGGACGTCATTCTGGAGGTTCTTCGCCGTCTGTCCGTCAAGGGCGGTGTCGGCAAGGTCATGGAATATGTGGGCGAGGGCGTCAAGACCCTTTCCGTGCCCGAACGTGCCACCATCACCAACATGGGTGCAGAGCTCGGTGCAACCACCTCCATCTTCCCCTCCGATGAAATCACCCGCGCATTCCTGAAAGCGCAGTGGCGCGAGCATGTTTATAC
>JAZQHV010000076.1:0-3199 GCA_045540755.1 Eubacteriales bacterium | reverse complement strand
TCCCGCGAAGCGGGTGATGAGGGGTTTTTCGCAAACAACTTCAAACTATAATTTATCTCTTTGCTTGCGGCGGGAGCGCGTGGGGTTCCCCGAAGCGAGCCACGCGAGCTTTGGGGGTTCCGAGCAAACCCCCGCCCTACTGTTTAGCGCTGCGCGCTAAACTATAATTTACCCCTTACCGTTTCTTCACGCGGAAGAGGAGACGGGACATGGCTTTGGCGTTGAAGGGAATGAGCGGATAGAGGTAGGAGCGGCGGCGGTTGACCGTCCCGTTTGTGGCGATCATACCAAGGATCGCCGCAAGTCCGAGGGCAAAGCCCCACGCGCCGAAGAGCGCAGTGGCACCGAGCAGGAGCATCCGCATAAACTTGACCGCGTAGCCAAGCTCGTAGCTTGCCTGCGTGAAGTTGGCGATCGAGACGAACGCCATATAAAGAATGACCTCGGGGATCAGCCAGCCGATGTTGACCGCAAAGTCGCCGAGGATAAGACCGCCGACAACGCTTAAAGAGTTGGCAAGCATGCTCGGCGTGTTCATCGAGGCAAGCTTCAGCCCGTCGATGACAAATTCCACAAGGTAAAGCTGAGCAATGAGCGGCAGGGCACCCGTCTCCCGCGGAATGGCAAAGGCAAGCCAATCGGGCACGGCGGCAGGGTGCATCACGCCGAGGTACCACAGCGGTACGAGAAACAGCGTGAGCCAGAAGATGATATGCCGCACAATGCGCAGATAGGTACCCGTAAACGGCGGAAAATAGTAGTCGCCCGTCTCTTGCAGAAAGTCGAAAATGCAGGTGGGAAGCAGCATGACCTCGGGCGTGGTATCGCAAAGTAAAAGCACACTGCCCTCGGCAAGCTGTGCCGCCGCCGTGTCGGGGCGCTCGGTGGCGCGGATCTTGGGAAAGGGGTTATACCATTTGCGCCCGATGAGACATTCGGCAAGGCTCTGCCGCCCCATCGGCAGGCAGTCGGTGTCGATGGCATCGAGCTTGTCCGAAAGCCATTTTACGTACTTTGCATCCGCCTCCCCCTCGAGGTAGGCGATAGCAACGTCGGTCTTTGAGGCCTTGCCGATGCTCTTGTAGACCACGCGAAGTCTGGGGTCACGGATGCGGCGGCGAAGCAGTGCGGTGTTGAAGATGAGCGTCTCCACAAAGCCGTCGCGCGCGCCGCGCATCACGCGGTCGCTCTCGGGCTCGGCGATACCGCGCACGGGATAGGTACGCGCGTCGATGAGCACCGCTTCGCCGTACCCCTCGATGAGCAGTACGACGCCGCCCGACAAAAGCAGATGGAGCGCCACATCCACGTCGGGGGTGGTCTCCACCTCAACGTAGGGCACGCTCTCCTCGGCAAAAGCGACGGCGGTCGCAGGCAGGCTCTTCATCTGCAAAAACGCCTGCATGAGCTTGAGCATGGTGTCATCCTTGACCAGCCCGTCAATGTAATAAAAGGTCGCCTCGTGCCCCGCAAAGGGCATACGCCGCGAGATGAGGTCAAAGCTTTTTTCGGGTGCAAGCCGCTCGTCCATACGGCGCAGATTTTCTCTGTAATCAGCAGTAAAATGCAAAAAATCACCTCCGCTTTGGGAAGTATTCCCCACGGAGGTGATTTTTATACGAAAAGGGAAATTGGAGTTTGAAAGGGACTGTACAGTTTTTTGCCCCCAAACCTTTTTAAGAAAATTGTATATGTGAAGCCGTGGCTACACATATAACATCTCACAGTTTTTCTTTGGTCCTTTCTTTTTAAGAAAGGACGCTCCCGTTTTTTTAAAACGCCCACTCGCCGTCCTTGAAGATCTGCACCTTTTTGCCGCCCTTGCAGGTAGCCACGATGGAGAGGTCTGCCGAGCCGATCATAAAGTCCTCGTGGATGATCGAGTCGTTCACGCCCATCGCCTTACGCTCCTCCTCGGTGTACTTTTCGTAGTCGCGCAGGGTGTTGGTAAAGCCGCGACCGAGTGCGAGATGACAGACGGCGTTCTCGTCAAAGAGGGTGTTGTAGAACAGGAAGCCGAGGCGGTTGATGGGCGAGGAATACGGTACCAGCGCGACCTCGCCGAGATATGCGGCACCCTCGTCCATACCGATAATGGTGCGGAGCAGCTCCTCATTCTTTGCCGCCTTGACCTCGACGGCACGGCCGCCCTCAAAGCGGATGGAAAAGTCCTCGATAAGCTGACCGTTGTAGGAAAGCGGCTTGGTCGCATACACGATGCCCTCTGCCTTGCCGCGCATCGGGGAGACAAAGACCTCCTCGGAGGGAATATTCGGCTCAAAGGTCTCCCCCTTGCCCTCGGTGTCCTCACTGCCGCCGCAGAACATACCCTCGGGGATCATGCCGACCGTAAAATCGGTGCCGTTTTTCGAGGTGTAGTGCAACGACTCGATGCCGAGACCGTTGAGGTAGTCACAGCGTGCCTTGAGGTCGACGTTGTGCGCCTTCCATGCCTCGATCGGATCGTCGCCGTCCGCGCGGGATGCAACGAGGATCGCCTCCCACAGTTTTTCCACCGCCGCCGCAGGCGAAAGTTCGGGGAACAGCTTCTTTGCCCACTTTTTGCCGGGGACTGCCGCGATGCACCACTTGTACTTGTTTTCCATCTTGTCGCGCAGAGGCTTGATGATCTTGGAGCGTGCCTGCGCACCCTTGGCGTACTTGCCGAAGTTCATGCCCTTCAGCCCGTCGGGGTCGCTGCTCTCCAGCCAGATGCGCGAGGGGAGCACGTCGATATAGTGCTCAAAGCGCTTGACCTCCCAGTCCTCGACCTTGGAAAGCGTGGTGAGCGTGCGGTGACGCACGTGCAGCTTTTCGAGCGGCTGGTGGGTGAACTCCACGGTGACCTTTTTCGCACCCGCCTTATAGCAGGCATCGACCACGTATTCAACGAATTTCGGCTGGTCGAGCTCTGCCATGACGATGACCTCGTCACCCTTGGTGACCGCCACGCCTGCGCGCGCGATCAGATCTGCATATTTGCGTAATGTTGTTGCTTTCATTGTTATACCTCGTTTCGTAGAGCGATAAATTATAGTTTGAAAGTTGTTTACGAAAGGTACCAATCCCTCAGTCAGCTCGCGAATGCGACGCATAGCGTCGCTATGACAGCATCCCTTTACACAAGGGAGCCTTGGTTTGATCGTATTTTAGCCTCCCTTGTGTAAAGGGAGGTGGCGCCGACAGGCGACGGAAGGAT
>JAZQHV010000075.1:0-13495 GCA_045540755.1 Eubacteriales bacterium | reverse complement strand
CCAATTTATCGCTATGTTTGCGGCGGGAGTGCGTGGGGTTCCGAGCAAGCCCCCGCCCTACTTAAAAATCCCCCACAATATCGCGTCCCGCATCCCTTTTAGTGGTTCACGTACTTTTCCGCTTCGGTGGCGGCGACCGCGCCGTCTGCGGCGGCAGTCACGATCTGGCGCAGGGACTTGGTGCGTGTATCGCCTGCGGCAAAGACACCGTCACAGCTTGTATGCGTGTCATCCGCGGCGGCGATGTAGCCGTTTTCAAGTGCTACGAGGTCGGCAAACATCTCATTTTCGGGCAGAAGTCCGATCGCCACGAATACCGCGGCGACCTCCAGCGTGCGTCCGTCCGTAAGCACAAGCGTGTTTACGCGCATATCGCCGCGGATCTCGGCGGGGGCGGCGGGAGTGATGATTTCAAGATTTGCAATACTGTGTACCTTGTCGGTAAGATGCTTTTGTGCGCGAAATTCGGTGCGGCGATGGATGAGATAGACCTTTTCGCAGAAGCCTGCAAGGTAGATGGCATCCTCCAGCGCCGTGTTGCCGCCGCCGATGACAGCGACCGTCTTTCCCTTAAAGAACATGCCGTCGCAGACCGCGCAATAGGAAACACCGCGCCCGATATACTGCTCTTCACCGGGGATGCCCAGCTTACGGCGCTTGGCACCGTTGGCGATGATGAGTGCTTTTGCGGTGTAGTCCTTGTCGGCGGTGACGGTAAAGCCGTCGCCCTTTTGCACGGCGGTCACGGGGGCTTCGATCAGTTCCGCGCCCAGTGCGAGCATCTGCTCCCGCATGGCGTAGGAGAGCTCTGCGCCCGAAGTTTTGGCAATACCGGGATAGTTTTCGACTTCGGGGGTGAGGATCATCTGTCCGCCGCACATCTCACTCTCGAAAATGGAGACCGAAAGCCCCGCACGACGTGCGTATACGGCGGCACTCATACCCGCGGGGCCCGCGCCGATAATTGCAATGTCAAACATTTTTTTCAAAAACCCCTTGTATTTTTTAAAATTTGTGGTATACTAAAGATAGAAATAGTTCCTATTATCAAAAAAGGAGGATATAAAATGGCACTTGTAAAGCTTACGAAAGACAGTTTTGACATGGAGATCAAGCAGTACGAGGGTGTTGCCCTCATCGACTTTTACGCAGATTGGTGCGGCCCCTGCAAGATGGTCTCGCCCATCGTGGACGAACTTGCCGAAACGCAGGATACCTACAAGATCTGCAAGGTCAACGTGGATGCCGAGCCCGCTCTTGCCTCTGCGTTCGGCGTGATGAGCATTCCGACGCTTGTCGTGATGAAAAACGGCGAAATTGTCGATACGCACATCGGTCTTGCAGGCAAGTCCAAGATTCTTGCCATGCTTGAAGCCGCTAAATAGTCTTTTTCAAACATTTTTGAAGAGGGTCAAAGGGAGAACCTTTTTATAAAAAGGTTCTCCCTTTTCGTTATCCTCTGTCCTTTTCGATCAGGATCTTCAGTGCTTCGATGGCGGTGCGGATGGCGAGGTCGGTATCCTCGTTCTGTACCGCCATATCGTCAAGCCCTGCGTTCTTGCGTTCCTGATTCCATACGACGTGGAAGATCGAGCCGGCTCTCGCACCGAGCGAATTTGCCACGACAAACTGCGTTGCGCTTTCCATTTCACTGCAAAGCACGCCAAGGCGCTTCCATGCTTCCCACTTGGCTTGCAGTTCCCCTGCGATCGGCATGCGCTCGGGGGAGTGCTGACCGTAGAAGGAGTCCTTGCACTGTACGACGCCCGTGTGGAAACGGCTACCCATCTCCTCTGCCGCCCAGACGAGCGCTTGCGTGATCTCAAAATCGGCGGCGGCAGGGTATTCCATCGGCGCGTATTCCCGCGCCGTGCCCTCCTGTCGTACTGCGGCTGTCGCAATAACGAGGTCGCCGCTGTGTACCTTTAAGTTGATGCCGCCTGCCGTGCCCACGCGGATAAAGGTGTCCGCGCCGATGGCAAACAGCTCCTCCATGGCAATTGCCGAGGAGGGACCACCGATACCCGTGGAGCAAACGCTCACCTTTTCACCGAGCAACGTGCCTGTGTAGACCGTGTATTCGCGGTTTTGCGAAACGAACTCGGCATCGTCAAAGTATGCGGCGATCTTCTCACAGCGACCGGGGTCGCCGGGCAGGATCACGTATCTGCCGACGTCACCCTCGCCGCATTTGATGTGGTATTGCAATTCGTTCTTCGGAAGCATTTACATCACCTCGTTTGAAAAACTGTGGGGCAGAAGATCCGAGAGCGTCAGCGAAAGGATCTCACTGCCGGTCAGTACGTAGATCGGGAAATCGTCCGCGCAGAACTCGCGGATGACCTGTCGGCATACGCCGCAGGGGAAAAAGGCATCGCCAATGACGCCGTCTTTGCCACCCGTGACCGCGAGGGCGAGAAATTCGCGCTCGCCTGCCGAAACGGCGGAGGCAAACGCACTGCGCTCGGCGCAGATGGTCGGCGAAAAGGATGCGTTTTCTATATTACAGCCAAGATAGATCTTGCCGCTTTTGGCAAGCAGAGCCGCGCCCACCTTGCAACCCGAATAGGGGGCGTAGGCGCGCTCCATTGCCTCTTTCGCAAGGGCGGTCAGTTGTTCCTTGTTCATGGCTTTACCTCTCTGAAAAAGCTTTCGCCCGCTACGGTGTTTTCGATGCCCAGCATCTCGCAGATGCTCGCACCGATGTCGGCAAACGTGCCGCGCACGCCGAGATTTTTCGGCGCGATATGCTTGCCGTAGACGAGCAGAGGCGTGTATTCGCGCGTGTGGTCGGTACCCTTGTATCCGGGGTCACAGCCGTGGTCACCCGTGATCATCAGCACGTCGTTTTCACGCATGTTTTCGATGAATTTCGGTAGCCAGCCGTCAAATTCCGCGGTCGCTGCGGCGTAGCCGTCGATATCGCGGCGGTGACCGTAGGTCATATCGAAATCCACGAGGTTGATAAAGGCAAAGCCCCTGAAATCCGAGCTTTGTACCTCCAGCGTTTTCGCCATGCCGTCGGTATTGCCGCTTGTTTTGATCGCCTTTGTCACGCCCATCCCTGCAAATACGTCGCTGATCTTGCCGACCGAGATCACGTCAAGCCCTGCTTTTTTCACAAGATCCAGTGTGGTGTCGTGCGGCGGCAGGAGCGCGTAGTCGTGGCGGCGGGAGGTGCGGGTATAGGGATGCTCACCCTCAAACGGGCGTGCGATGACTCTGCCGACGCCGTGCTCGCCTTGCAAAATCTCGCGAGCGATCTCGCAGGCGCGGTAGAGTTCTTCGATTGGCACGACAGACTCATGCGCCGCGATCTGGAACACGCTGTCTGCCGAGGTGTAGACGATCCATTTGCCGGTTTCCACGTGCTCGCGGCCGTAGTCGGCGATGACTGCCGTGCCGGAGTAGGGCAGGTTGCAGAGCACGCCGCGTCCCGTGCGACGGGAGAATTCGTCGAGGAGCTCCTTTGGAAAGCCGTTCGGATAGGTCGGCATATCGTGATCGGAGATCACGCCGCACATTTCCCAATGGCCGATGATGGTGTCCTTGCCGTTCGAGGCCTCGGTCATGCGCGCATACGCGCCGACGGGTGCGTCGGTGCCGCCTGTGAGTCCGTCGATATTGAACAGTCCGAGCTTTCGGAGATTGTCGGCACGGAATTTGTCCGAGGTGCGGATGGAGCGAAGCGTATTGGCGCCCTCGTCTCCGTAATCTGCCGCATCGGGCAGTGCGCCGATGCCGAAGCTGTCTAAAACGATCAGAAAAACGCGGTCGATCATAGGAATCTCCATTCTGCCGCTGATGCGGCGATATGAAATGTGAAAACGAAATCCTCGGAACCGCACTTTGTGCGGCAAAATGGGTCGGGCCCCGTTTTGCGAGGAGTTCGAATGTGAAACAGTCTTTGCAAAACGTATTGCAAATCACATTTTCACATTAATATCCTCCGTTTCCGCTCGAACCTTCCTTTAAATACTTGATCAGCGAGCTTGTACCGAGGCGGTCGGCACCGAGCGACATGAATTCCTCGGCATCGGCAACGCTCTTGATGCCGCCTGCCGCTTTGATCTTGATGCCCTTCACGTGCTTTGCAAAGAGGGCGATGTCGGCAGCGGTCGCACCGCCGGTCGAGAAACCGGTCGAGGTCTTGATATAGTCTGCGCCGCTTTCGGAAACGATCTCACACATTTTGATCTTTTCCTCGTCGGTGAGCAGGCAGGTCTCGATGATGACCTTTAAGATCTTGTCGCCGCACGCCTTTTTCAGCACGCGGATCTCCTTTTCGATCGCCTCGTAGTTTTTGTCCTTCAGGTCACCGATGTTGATGACCATGTCGATCTCGTCCGCGCCGTTTTCAATGGCGTCGGCAGTTTCGATTGCCTTGATCGCGGTGGTATTGTAGCCGTTCGGAAAGCCGATGACCGTGCAGATCGCCATTCTGCCTGCGGCATATTCCTTGGCACGTGCTACAAAGGACGGCGGAATGCAGACGGATGCGGTGCCGTTTGCGATCGCCTCGTCAATGAGTGCCTTAATCTGTGCAAAGGTAGCGTCCTGCTTCAGCAGGGTGTGATCTACGCGCGAAAGGATCTCTTGGTCTGTGTATTTTCTCATGGGTGTGTACCTCCGTAGTTTCTTACTATATTAGATTGTAGCACAATGCGCGGAAAAATTCCACAATTTCCGAATAAAAATGCGAAAAGAGGGTTGACAAACTCACTTTAGCGTGCTACAATGACAGAAAATATTACGAAAGGCAAGCAGAATATGAAACATATGAACAGCTATTACGCATATTATTTTGGCTTTATCTATTTTGTAGATAAGGCTTGTTTTGCTGTTCAAAAATCTGTTGCATAACGTATTTTTTATAGGTTGATGGAACGGGCTTACAGCAAAACGGCTGTAAGCCCTTTAATTTTTGATTTTTTTATTATATAATATAGGAGAAAAAACATGATCGTTATTCTGAAACAAAACGCAGACAAGGCCCAGCTTGCCCAGCTCGAAAATTGGATCCGCGAGCGCGGACTCGATATCCACAAGTCCGAGGGTGTCAATTCCACCATTCTCGGTCTTGTCGGAGACACCTCCAGAATCGACATTGACCTTGTCGGTGCGCTGGAGATCGTTGAAAACGTCAAGCGCGTTTCCGAACCGTATAAAAATGCGAACCGCAAGTTCCATCCGATGGACACCGTCATCGACGTCGGCGGCGTCAAGATCGGCGGCGGCAACTTCGCTATCATTGCAGGCCCCTGCTCGGTCGAGAGTGAGACGCAGATCTGCGAGGTCGCCGAGGCGGTCAAGGCAAGCGGCGCGGCAATGCTCCGCGGCGGTGCGTTCAAGCCGCGTACCTCGCCCTACGCATTCCAGGGCATGCGCGGAGAGGGCATCGAACTGCTCGAAAAGGCAAAGGCAAAGACGGGGCTCCCCATCGTTACCGAGATCATGGACATTTCCCAGCTTCCCCTGTTCGACAACGTAGACGTCATTCAGGTCGGCGCACGCAATATGCAGAACTTTGAACTGCTTAAGGCGCTCGGTCGTACAAATAAGCCTATCCTCTTAAAGCGCGGTCTTGCCAGCACCATTGAGGAACTGCTGATGAGCGCAGAGTATATCATGGCAGGCGGCAACGAGCAGGTCATGCTCTGCGAGCGCGGTATCCGTACCTTTGAAACGGCGACTACGCGCAACACGCTTGACCTCTGTGCGATCCCCGTGCTGAAGGAGCGCTCGCACCTGCCCGTCATCATTGATCCCAGCCACGCGACGGGCGTTGCAAGGCTTGTCAAGCCGATGTCGATCGCGGCGGCGGCCGCAGGTGCGGACGGTCTGATCATCGAGGTGCATAACGATCCCGCACACGCGCTTTGCGACGGTAAGCAGTCGCTCACGCCCGAAGCGTTCGACGACGTGGTCAAGGCGGTCGAGGCCGTTCGCCCGTACGCATACAAGATGTAATCACTTCAAAATGCAAGCATTTTGAAGTGGGGAGGGGCGTTCGCTCTCGCGCGGCTCCACCGCCGCCGCCCCTGTAAGGAGTAAAAAGGTCGGGAAACCCGCCCCTTTTACGGATTTTATTTGATAAGTATGATATTGGAGAAAACTATGAATATTTTTATTTGCGGACTCGGACTGATCGGCGGATCGTTTGCCAAGGCGATCCAGGAGCGTACAGTCAACAGAATTTACGGCTTTGATGCCGACAGCGCGGTCGTAGAGGCGGCTCTCGCCGACGGTGCCATTCACGTGGCGGCAACCGAAAAAGATCTTGCCGCTTGCGATCTTGTGATCGTAGCGCTCTATCCCGCGGCGACGATCGACTTTGTCAAAAAGAATCTCGCAAATTTCAAGGAAAATGCCATTCTCCTCGATACCTGCGGCATCAAGACCGAGGTCTGTGAGGCGGTCGGCGCACTCGTCAAGGATACCACTCTCCGTTTTATCGGCGGTCACCCCATGGCAGGCATTGAGCGCAGTGGATTTTCTTATGCCTTCAGCTCATTGTTTGCGGGGGCATCCATGATCCTTTGCACCGAGTTCTGCTCCGACAACACGGCAGTGCAGACGGTGTCGAACCTCTGTGCGGACATCGGCTTCGGCCGCATCACGCTTTCGACCTACAAGCATCACGACGAGGTCATCGCATTCACCTCTCAGCTGGCACACATCGTGTCGAGTGCCTACGTACAGGGGCATCTTGCCACCGAGCACCGCGGCTTTTCCGCAGGCTCGTTCAAGGATATGACCCGCGTGGCACGTCTCAATCCCGACATGTGGACCGAGCTGTTCTTTGAGAACACCGAAAACCTCTCCGAGGTTACGGGTGAGCTCATTGCCAACCTGCAAAAGTTCAAGGATGCGCTCGACAACGGTGACCGTGCGGGCATGCATAAACTGCTTTCCGACGGTAACGAGCGCAAGATCAAGTCCGAAAACCTCTGAAAGGAAACGCAAGATGCAAACTATCCGTGTGACCACCGCAAAACCGTATGACGTTGTGATCGGAAAGGGGCTTCTCGCCGAGGCACCCGCGCGCATTGCCGCCGTTTGCAAGACCAAAAACGTCATGCTTGTTTCGGATGATATCGTTGCGCCGCTCTACGGTGACGCTTTGCAAAAATCCCTTGCCGAGGCAGGCTTTTTTGCCGTGCCTTTCGTCTTCCCGAACGGGGAGGCGCAAAAGCGGCTCTCTACCGTGGAGCGATTGCTGGAGCAGATGGCGACACAGCACTTCGGCCGCGGCGATCTTGTGATCGCGCTCGGCGGCGGTGTCGTCGGGGATATGGCAGGCTTTGCCGCGGCAGTCTATGCCCGCGGCATCGACTATGTGCAGATCCCAACCACGCTTCTTGCGGCGGTGGATTCCTCTGTCGGCGGTAAAACGGCTGTCGATCTTTCAAACGGCAAAAATCTTTGCGGTGCATTTCACCAGCCGAAGCTGGTGCTTTGCGACACCGATACCTTGCGGACGTTAAAGCCTTTGCAAATAGAGGATGGCCTTGCCGAGATGCTGAAATACGGCGTTATCTGCGATGCCGACCTGTTTGAAAGGGTCAAAAGCTATAAAACTGCGGACATGGAGGCGCTGATCGCCCGCTGTGTGGAGATCAAGCGCGACGTGGTCGCCGAGGACGAGTTTGACCGCGGCACACGCATGCTGCTGAACCTTGGGCATACTGTCGGGCACGCCATCGAGGCGGCAAGCGACTTTGCCGTCACGCACGGGCACGGCGTTGCCATCGGCATGGCGATCATCGCCCGCGCCGCCGAGAAAAAGGGCATGGCAAAGGCGGGCACGGCAAAGGCCATTGAGGACGCCCTTGTCGCCTGCGGCTTGCCCACGCACACCGATCTCGCGCCCGAAACGCTTGCGGGTCACGCGCTTTCGGATAAAAAGGCGGAGGGTGGTTCCTTAAATCTGGTCCTTCCGCGCGCAATCGGCGATACGGTCATCCACCGCATCCCGAAGACATATTCTGAGCTTGTTGATTTTATCAAGGCGGGAGCATAATGGACATTCTGATTCAACCTTCGCCCCTTTCGGGCAGTATCCGCGCGATCTCCTCAAAATCCGACGTACATAGGGCACTGATCGCGTCGGCACTTGCGCGCGGCGTGACACGTGTGCATTTCACTACGCTTTCCGAGGATATTGCCGCAACTGTCAGCGTGCTCCGTACACTCGGGGCATCGGTCACGGTGGACGGAACTGACGGTGACTACATCGCCGCCGTTTGCGGCATCACCGAAGCGCAAAGCGGCGTAACGCTTGATGCAAACGAGTGCGGTACGACCGCAAGACTTATTTTGCCGATTGCGGCGGCACTTACCGACGGTTTTACGCTCACCGGCAAAAACGGGCTCCTTGCGCGTCCGTTCGCCGAGCTTTGCGCCTGCATGGCGGAGAACGGCACGGCAACATCGGACACGCTGTTGCCCATCACGGCAAACGGACGACTGCATAGCGGTAAATATGAGATCCGCGGCGACGTCAGCTCGCAGTACATCAGCGGACTTTTGTTCGCCCTGCCGCTCCTGAAAGGCGACAGCGAGATCGTGCTCACCACGCCTGCCGTTTCGGCAGGCTACATTGCCATGACGTGTTCCACGCTTTGCCGTTTCGGCATCGAGGTGGAGACCCGTGAAAACGGCTATTTTATCCGCGGCGGGCAGCGATATGTTTCTCCCCTCGACGTTATCGCCGAGGGCGACTGGTCAAGCGCGACCTTCTGGCTTGCGGCGGGTGCCATCGGCGATGCAGTGACCGTGCACGGTCTTGCCCCAAACTCCTTGCAAAAGGATCGCGGCGTTTTGCAGGCTTTAAAACGTGCAGGTGCCGTGATCGACGGGGAATATACTGTTCGCAGTGCGCCACTTGTCGGCATAGATCTCTTTGGCGAGGATATCCCCGACGCACTCCCCGCACTGGCTACCGTATTTGCCCTTGCCAAAGGGGACAGCCGCATCACGGGCGGCGCGCGTCTGCGCATCAAGGAGAGCGACCGCATCGCTACCACGGTGGCCATGCTCCGCGCCATCGGTGCGGATATTGTCGCCGCCGAGGATGGCTTCCGCATCCGTGGCGTACAGCAGTTTACGGGCGGCACGGTAGATGCCGCAAACGATCACCGCATTGCCATGTGCGCGGCGATCGCGGCACAACGTGCCACGGGGCCCGTGATCATCCGCGGGGCGGAATGTGTCAATAAATCCTATCCCACATTTTTTGAAGATTTTAAAAAACTCGGAGGAATCTATCGTGTCATCCATGGGTAACAAAGTGAAAATCGAGATCTTCGGCGAGTCGCACTCTGCCGCCATCGGCATGACGCTCACGGGCGTTCCCGCGGGAGAGCGTATCGACATGGATGCGCTTCTTGCTTTTATGGAACGCCGCGCTCCGGGGCGCGATGCGACCGCCACTGCGCGAAAAGAGGCGGACGTTCCCGAATTTCTCTGCGGCGTGGTGGACGGCGTCACTACGGGCGCGCCCATCACCGCCATCATCCGCAACGGCGATCAGCGCTCGCGCGATTACGAAAAGCTCCGCATTCTGCCGCGCCCGTCCCATGCGGATTACGCCGCATCGGTGAAGTATGGCGGACACAACGACATCCGCGGCGGCGGCGCCTTTTCGGGTCGCCTTACGGCACCGCTCTGCATTGCGGGCGGCATCGCAAAGCAGATCCTTGCACGCCGCGGCATCAAGGTCGGCGCACACGTACGCATCATCCGCGACGTTTGCGACGATCCGTTTGATCCGGTCGATCCCGGCGACGTGACCGCGCCCGCAAAAAAGTCTTTTCCCGTGCTGAATGATGCGGCAGGCGCAAAAATGCGCGAAGCCATTCTTGCCGCCAAGGCAGACGGCGACAGTGTCGGCGGCTCGGTCGAATGCGCCGTCACGGGCATGCCTGCGGGCTACGGCGGCCCGCTGTTTGAAGGCGTGGAAGGGAAAATTGCACAGGCGCTTTACGGCATCCCCGCCGTCAAGGGCGTGGAATTCGGCAGCGGCTTCGGTGCCGCACGGATGTACGGCAGCGAGCACAACGATGCCTTTGCCGTCAAGGACGGCATGGTCGTTACCGAGACCAACCGTTCGGGCGGTATTCAGGGCGGTATCACCAACGGCATGCCTATCCTCATGCATGTGGCACTCAAGCCCACGCCCTCGATCGCAAAGCCCCAACAAACCGTCAACCTTGCCACCATGCAGACCGAAACGCTGGTGATCGAGGGGCGACACGACCCCTGTGTGGTCGTCCGCGCGGTTCCCGCCGTGGAAGCGGCGGTCGCACTCTGTATTTTAGACCTTTTGGAGGAGAACAAATAATATGGACATGAAAGAGATCCGCGCAAAGATCGACGCGCTGGACGATACAATTAAAAACGCATTTGAGGAGCGCATGGCGCTCTGCGCCGACATGGCGGCATATAAGAAGGAAAACGGATTGCCTGTTTTCTATCCCGCGCGAGAGCGCGAGATCGTTGCGCGCCTGACCGCCGATATGGACAGCGGTATGGCGACCTACACCAAGGTGCTGTACAACACGCTCTTCGAGGTGTCGCGTTCCTATCAGACCAAGCGCATTTCGAATGGCGGCAAGCTGTCCGAGACCATCCGCGCGGCGGCGGAAAAGACCGCGCACGACCTGCCCACCACCTGCACGGTCGCTTGCCAAGGCACTGAGGGTGCCAACTCTCAGCTTGCGGCGGAAAAGATGTTCTCTATCCCGAATATCATGTTCATGGGATCCTTTGAGGGCGTGTTCAATGCCGTCGCACAGGGCTTCTGCCGCTACGGTATCCTGCCCATCTCCAACAATCTGCACGGCTCGGTCACCGAGGTCTACGACCTCATGAAAAAGCATAAATTCTACATCGTCAAGAGCATCAAGCTCCGCGTGGAGCATGCGCTTGTGGCGAAAAAGGGCGTCTCCCTCGGCGATATCAAGGAGATCTACTCGCATCCGCAGGCGATCGGGCAGTGCTCGCAGTTCCTTGCGGAAATGGGTGTCAAGGTGACCGAGTGTGCCAACACCGCGGTCGCCGCCAAGATGGTCTCCGAGAGCGATCGCACCGACGTTGCCGCGATCTGCAACCCCGGTTGTGCGGCACTGTACGGGCTTTCCGATATCAAAGACGGCATCGCCGACAGTGACAACAACTACACGCGCTTTATCTGCATCTCCAAGGAGCTGGAGGTCTACCCCGGCGCGAACAAGACCAGTATCATGTTCACCCTGCCGCACAGCCCCGGATCGCTCTTCTCCATCATTGCCAAGTTTGCCGCCCTCGGCGTCAACTTCTCCAAGATCGAGAGCCGTCCCATCCCCGGCAAGGACTTTGAATATATGTTCTATCTGGATTTCGACGCATCCCTGTATGCCGACGGTCTGCTCGAAACGCTGGACGTATTCGACAGCGAATACGACGGCGGCAGTTTCCTCGGCTGCTATTCGGAGATATAATCACTTCAAAATGCAAGCATTTTGAAGTGGGGGAGGGGCGTTCGTTCGCACGCGACTCACCGTCGCCGCCCCTGTAAGGAGTAAAAAGGTCGGCACATGTCCGCCCTTTTTACAAGAATTTTGGAGTTTCTTATGAACTACGGACTTTTGGGCGAGCATCTTCCGCACTCGCATTCGCCGCGCATCCATGCGATGCTCGGCAACCCTGATTACGCTTTGTTTGAAAAGGAGCCTGCCGATGTGGCGGATTTTCTTGCCGCACGGCAGTTTCGGGGCATCAACGTGACCATCCCCTACAAGCAAACGGTCATGTCGCTTTGCGACGTGCTGGACGGCAAGGCGATCGACATCGGCGCGGTCAACACCGTTGTTAACTGTGACGGCAAGCTGTTCGGCACCAACACCGATTTCGACGGCTTTATCTTCATGTGTAACCGCGCGGGGATCGTTCTGCGCGGCAAAAACGTGGTCATCCTCGGCAGCGGCGGCACTTCGCACACTGCGTGCGCCGCGGCAAAGCATCTCGGTGCCGCCTCGGTACGTGTATGCAGCCGCAGCGGTGCGCTTTGCTATGACAATCTCTATACCGATGCCGCCGACACAGAGATCCTCATCAACACAACGCCCGTCGGCATGTATCCGCACGTCGACGAAAGCCCCGTGGACCTTGCAAGGCTTCCGCACCTTGCGGGCGTGGTGGACGTGGTGTACAACCCCCTTCGCACCCGTCTCATCTGTCAGGCGGAGTCGCTCGGCATCCCCTCGACGGGAGGGCTTACCATGCTGGTGGCGCAGGCGGCGTTTGCCGATCGCTATTTCCGCGGGGTGCAACACACGGGCACGGAGATCGTTTCGATCGTGGAACAGCTCAAAAAGAGTCTTTCCAATATCGTGCTCATCGGCATGCCCGGTTGCGGCAAGACCTCCGCGGGCAAACTGCTTGCCAAACTCACAGGGCGTGCGCTCTACGATCTTGACAAATGCATCGTCGATCGTGCGGGGAAGAGCATTCCCGACATCTTTGACGAGCACGGCGAGGCGTACTTCCGCAACCTGGAGACCGACGTGACAAAGGAGATCGCCGCAAAGGGCGGTGTGATCATTGCCTGCGGCGGCGGCACGGTACTGCGCGAGGAAAATCGCACGGCACTGCACCAGAACGGAAAAGTCGTGTACATAAAACGCGAGCTTTGCGATCTCGCACGTGGCGGCAGACCGCTTTCGGCGGGGGATAACGCCGTGGAAAAGCTTTACGAGGTCCGTCGCCCCATTTACGAGGGCTTTGCCGACGTAACGATCGAGCCTTGCACCTCGGTCGGCGAGTGCGTCAACAAAATTTTAGAGGAAACGGGAGTCAAAAAATGAAACTGCTTGTTATCAACGGTCCCAATCTCAATATGCTCGGCATCCGCGAGCCGGGAATCTACGGAAAAAGCAGCTATGCCGATCTTGTCAAGCTGATCGGCGATTATTGCGAAAAAAAGAACCTTGCGGTTGAGTTTTATCAGTCGAATCACGAGGGTGACATCGTGGACAAGATCCAGAGCGCCTACGGCGTGTTTGACGGCATCGTCATCAACCCTGCCGCATACACGCACACAAGCGTCGCCATTCTCGATGCCATCAAGGCAGTCGGTATTCCCACCGTGGAGGTGCATATCTCGGATATCAACACGCGCGAGGAGTTCCGCAAGTTCTCCTACGTTTCTCTTGCCGCGAAAAAAACCATTGCCGGCAAGGGTTTTGACGGCTATCTCGAAGCCGTAGATTACTTTTTGTAAGAAAGATCCCGCATCCCTGCGGGATCTTTTTCTTTGCAGAAACGATGAATTGGGAATTTGCCGTAGGCAAATTCATGAATTGCGCCCCGTGGGCGCATGATTTGGCTGCGCCGTGATTTGAACGCTTCGCGTTCATGATTTGTCGGGCATTGCCCGACATGCAGGATGAAAAGTCGCCTATGGGCGACTTTTTTCCATAATGCTCGCTTTGCGAGCAAATCATGACGGCAA
>JAZQHV010000074.1:0-32820 GCA_045540755.1 Eubacteriales bacterium | reverse complement strand
TGATTACTACTGCAACAGCAAGACGGGTAAGGATGACACGGCGGAGAAGAACACGGCGGCACTGTGCTCGGCAATGTACGAGTACTGGAACGCGGCAAACGCTTGCTTCTATTGATCCAACCAAAAAAGAGCACCTTCGGGTGCTCTTTTTGCGTAAAAAATCCGTGCAAAAAATCCGACGGATTTTCGGTTGCGTTTTGCCGCGGGAAATGGTACTATAGAGGTAGAACCCGAAACGGAGGTATCTGAAATGAAAAAACTTTTGACATCCGTCCTTGCTTTTGCACTGCTTGTGCTTGCGTTGACCGCTTCGGTCGCCGCGCTCGACCTCGTGTACGTGGACTACGCGGGCAACGATGCAAACGACGGCGCTACCCTGGATACGGCAAAGAAAACGCCCGCCGCCGCGGCTGAGGCTCTGCCAAACGGCGGTATCATGGTCGTTTCGGGCAAGGCGTATACGCATTTGAGCGGCAACTTCCCGTCCACAAACGGCACGCTCACGATCACCAGTGCATACGGCGGCAGGGATTACAAGAACCCCGAGCCTGCAAATAACCCCGCCTGCGCATTCAAGATGGGCAGTGGCGTCAAGCTGACGATTACGAGCGACGTCGTCTTTGACGATATCATTCTCTTCCAGGAAAACGGGCAGAACACGCTCGTGGTCGCAAGCGGCGCTTCGCTGACCGTCAACGAAAACGTTGTCACCATGTCCAACCACGCCTACTATTGGAAGCTCGTGGTCGAGGAGGGCGGCAAGGCGGTCATCAACGGCGGCACCTTCTCAAGCGTATCGGGCGCAGGGGATATCACCATCGGCGCGGGCGCGACCGTTCTTGAGGGCGAGCACGCCAAGGAACTGCCCGCAGATGGCAAGCCTGAGGTGGTCTACATTGCTTACGGTGCGAAGAATACAAACGACGGTCTCACCGCCGCCGCTCCCAAAGCAAATCTCGGCGCGGCAAACGGCGACGGCGCTATGGGTCTGCTCACCTACGGCGGTACGCTCGTTGCCACGGGCAAACTCTACGTCGGCGTGAACTACGCGCTCCCCGCACTGCTGGGACCGCTCACCATCACCAGTGCATACGGCGGCACCGATTACAAGAACCCCGAACCCGCAAATAACCCCGCCTGCGCGTTCAAGATGGGCTCGGGCGTGCGCTTTACCGTGCAGTCGGACGTGATCTTTGACGATATCATCCTGTTCCAGGAGAACGATCAGAACAAGATCCGCGTGACAGACGGCGCAACACTCACCGTGACCGACAAGGCGGTGCTCCTGTCGAACCACGACTATCATTACGTCATTGAACTGGACAAGGGCGCTGTTGCGATCCTCTCCGAGGAGGCGCAAAAGCGATTCACTGTGCAAAACAACGGCGGTACGCTGATCACCTACGGCGCATCCGCGACGGCGGCGACCGAGATCCGCCTCACGATCGGCGAAAAGTACGGCGTTGTCAACGGCAGAACCAAGGCGCTCGACGCCGCGCCCATCATTCGCAACAGTCGCACCATGCTCCCCGTGCGTTTTGTAGCCGAGAACCTCGGCGGCACTGTGGGCTGGGACGGCGCGACGAGCACCGTCACCGTCAAGGGGGAGGGCATTGACATTGCCATCAAGATCGGTGCGACGACCGCGCAGATCAACGGCAAGACCGTCACGCTCGACTCTCCCGCATTTATTGAAAACAGCCGCACGTATCTGCCCGTGCGCGTCGTTGCCGAGGCAATGGGCGCCGAAGTGGCATGGGACGGCGCAACCTCGACCGCAACGCTGACAAAATAAAACCCAAAAAGCACCCGAAAGGGTGCTTTTTTGTGCGAAAAGAGAAAAGTGAAAAGAAAAGGAAGATTTTCATTTCTAAACACACTTTAATATTACAATTTACTGACATGTGCGGAAAAAAACTTGCAATCTGTAAAGAAATGTTGTATGATAAATGTGTATATAACCAAAACTGCGCTTTTTAGGCAAGGTTTTGAGAAAAAAGGAGTGCACCATATGAGAAATCTTAAGAAATTTCTTGCCCTCGTACTGGCAACGCTGATGCTGGTCGGCGCGACCGTCATCACCACCGGTGCTGCAACCGAAGGAGACTACTCCGACGCTGCACAGCGCCTCGCTGCCATCAATATTCTGAAGGGCGACCAAAGCGGCAATCTGATGCTCGACCAGGGCGTTACCCGCTGGCATACCGCGCTGTTCTTTGTACAGGCGCTCACCGGCCGCACCGACGGCGCAGAGTGGAATGCTGTCAAGAACAGTGACATCTTCACCGACGTACCCGAGTACGGTACTGCGATCGACTATGCCGCAGGCATCGGTCTGATCAAGGGCCGCGGCAACGGTATCTACGGCTACAGCGATTCCATCATCTATCAGGATATGCTGGTTATGGCAGTCCGCGCGCTCGGCTACGAGACCGAGGACATGCAGTATCCCTACGGCCACATCATGGCTGCAGAGAAGCTCGGTCTGAACGAGAACATGTCCAAGGACGTTGACTACAAGGATGCGCTGACCCGTGGCGAGACTGCCCAGATCATCTGGAACATGCTCGGCACCGAGATGGCATTCGTTGACCCGCTCACCAAGAAGGTCCTCTATCCCGGCGATCCCTCGATCATCGGCGCAATCGGCGACGAGCCCAAGGAGATCGAGAGAAAGACCATGCTTGAGGAAGCAGGCTTTGCACACGACGTGATCGAAGGCGTGATCGTGGAGTACGAAGAGGGCAAGCTCTCGAGTGACGTTGACACCGTTACCCTCGACAACGGCATGGTACTCAACGCAGAGCACCTCGGCATCACCGAAAAGACCCGCAAGGACAGCTATCTGAACCTCCCCGTAACCCTCTACATCAACTGCTCTATGGCTGATTTCGTGAAGGAGTACGACGAGGAAGAGATCAATCCCGATGCGCAGGTCATCTTCACCGAGCTTCTGAGCTTCACCTCCGTTGTGAACATTGGCAACGAGGCAAACATCAAGTTCACTCCCGCAACCGAGACCAAGGCTGAGGCGATCACCCTCGGCGGCGCTCGTTTCCCCGCGGACAAGTATTTCTATGACCTCCGTGTGCTCGATGCAGACGGCAGAGGTCAGGACGGTTGGGTAGAGGGCGACACGGCACTGCTGGAGAACTTCCTCTACGACACCAAGGACGGTCAGATCGGCGAGAACTCCTACGGCGAGATCCGTTACACCGTGATCACCGATGAGGAGACGGGCGACCAGACGCTTCTCATGCTCTACATGCCCTTCGCATTCGGCCGTTACCACACCCGTTCCCTCCGCTACACGCCTACCGTAAAGGATACCAGCTTCGTGCTCGTAGCTACCTACGATGAAGACAGAGCAGGTCTTTCCTCTTACAAGAACAAGAGCGACAACTCTACGCTCTTCATCGAGAGAACCCTTTGCGACAACTTCGTGACCGAGGGTAAGATCGTTGACATCAACACCACCTCGCTCAGCGAGCGTGACGGTGAGGCTTCGGCTACCGTTACCGTTACCGGCGAGGCTGTAAAGAACAACCAGTTCATGTTCTACTACTACAATGCACTGGACAACGTTCTCAACGTCGGCAAGGCATGCGGTGCTTCCAAGCAGGGCGTTCTTTCCTCCTACAGCACCAAGAACGAGACCGTAAAGGTAGACGGCAAGACCTACGACTTCGGCTTCCCGGGCGGATTCACCGACACCGAGCTGCCCGCCTTTGATGCAGGCAGAGTACAGAACTATCTGTCGCAGATCACCTCCGGTCAGAAGAACGTCAACTACATCGCAGTAGACGACAACATCGTATACCTCGGCGGCGTAGACAACTCCAAGGATGCAAAGCAGCACTCCTTCGTCGTTCTTTCCACCGATGCAGAGATCATGGCTGATCTTTTGGACATCACCGAGACCAAGTATTTGAATCAGGTTGAGACCGACGGCGGTCTGTACCTGGACGAAAACGGCAACGCAGCCGTTGCGGCACTCAACGTTTCCACCGGTAAGTGGGAGCTCGCGGCTGTTAAGGATTACGAGTTCGGCAACTACGATGCAAACGAGGACGAGTTCTCCGAGTACGTAAACGTTGCAGAGGGCCTTGCAAACTACAAGCTCTTCGGCGAACGTTATACGCAGTATCGCGATCTGGTCGGTGTAATTGACGCGATCAACACCGACGGCATCTTCCTGGTACGTGCAAACAAGAGCAAGGTCTACACCATCGCTCCGATCAACGCTCAGTCCGACGCTTGCATCGAGTACGGTATCGCAGACGACGGTCTGTACTTCTCGGATGCAGCTGCAAAGACCAACCCCGTTCGCGGTGTCAAGGATACCGAGGTAGATAAGGCACGTCTGACCCTCTCTGCAAAGAGCGTCGTCGTTCTGATCGACGCAGAGGGTGAGATCGGCGTCCGCACCGGCATTCAGAAGAATGCAAACAGCGTTGAGGCAAACGGCCGCTTCTACAGCGCAACCAACACGCTGATCGTTCTCAAGCTGGACGGCAACTACGACGTTGCCGCTTGGGAGTCCAACAACGTCAACTCCGCTGACGAGACCTACTACGTCGCACTCAAGGATGTAGACGCTTCCTACGAGCGTCTGGAGGACGAGACCTACGACATCACCGTTACCGGTCTGTTCAACCTCCGCACCTTCAAGACCGTAAGCTCCATCAAGGTCAACGTTGAATCGCTCGACGAGGCAGAGTGGCTGGATGTACTCGATCCCGGTGTAGGTCTCCACATGAAGGCTAACGGCAAGCTTGAGCTCTACAACGATGCAGACGCTTTGCTCAAGGCTACCGACATGCGCGACGATGACGACGAGGCGTTCGAGGTCGTAGACCTTGCGGACGTGGCATTCCCGGATGCAGACACCTTCTATGCTCCCGATCTCCACGAGGATCTGGACGGCATCAAGGCTGTTGCAAAGATCGACATCACCGTGGCTACCATTGACATTTCCGACTACGACTTCGACAAGGACTACAGCCTTGACGATATCGTTTTGGTTGAGGAATACGACGAGGACAAGGCAGAAGAGTGGGGCGGCATCAGCTCCGTCAAGTACAATGCTGACGGCGACAAGGTCTATGCATACAACCTGTCCGACCTCGGCGAGGTTACCGAGATCTCTGCACCGACCGCAGGCGTATTTGACCAGTACGTTCTGGATACCACTGACGGTATGCTCAACATCTATGCAGAGGGCGATGATTACTTCGAGACCGCTGCAAAGGCAAGCGTTATTATGACGGCAGTCGGCCAGTTTGACGACGAGACCGGTGTACTCACCATTTACGTCCTCAAGGCTTTGACCAACCACCCCGAAGCATAATCGCATTATAAAAAAAGCACCCTTCGGGGTGCTTTTTTTGCGCGCCGCCGCATATCATGGATTACAAGAATTTGCGGAGGGAAGCATATGGAGAGTATTTACGACAGAATTGCAAAGCGGACGGGCGGCGACATTTACATCGGCGTGGTCGGACCCGTCCGCACGGGCAAGTCCACGTTTATCAAGCAGTTCATGGAGCAGATGGTCCTGCCGAACATTGCTGACGCGGACGCGCGCGCCCGCGCACGGGATGAACTGCCGCAGTCGGCGAGCGGCAAGACGGTCATGACCGCCGAGCCGAAGTTCGTGCCCGAAAACGGCGTAACGCTCCGCACGGAGAGCGGCATGCGGATGCAGGTACGCATGGTGGATTGCGTCGGGTATCTTGTGGACGGCGCGCTCGGCGGCGAGGAGGACGGGGCACCGCGCATGGTCATGACGCCGTGGAGTGCGGAAAAGATGGAGTTTTCCGCGGCGGCGCGTCTGGGGACGAAAAAGGTCATGCACGAGCATGCCACGGTCGGCATCGTGGTTACCACGGACGGCTCGATCGGCGAGCTTGACCGCGCCGCTTACGCTGCCGCCGAGGAGGAGATCCTTCGGGAAATGGAGATGAGCGGAAAGCCCTACGTGCTGGTCGTCAACTGTGCGTCGCCGCACAGTGAGGAGGCAAGGCGCCTTGGCACCGCACTTGAGGAACGCTACGGCGTGCCCGTCGCACTTGTCAATTGCACGTCGCTTTCGGCGGCGGATATTGAGGGCATCCTCACGCTTCTGCTCGGTGAATTTCCCATCCGTTGCGTGCATATCGACTTACCCGCGTGGGTGTGTGCCCTGCCCGCCGACAGTCCCTTGCGCGCGGACGTCCTTGGCGGGGTGCGCGCCGTCGGCGAAAGCATCTCCAAGGTCGGGGAGGTGCGCCGCGCCTTTTCGATGGGGCTTGGAGAGGGGGTCGGCGCGTTTTTTGAGGATGCCGTCACCGATCTTGCCACGGGCGAGGCGGTCGTCACGCTCTCGGTGCCGCGCGAGCACTATTTTAAGGCGCTTTCCGACCGTAGCGGCATGCCGATCGCCGACGATGCCGAGCTGTTCGACGCCTTTTTACGGCTTTCGGACGCCGCGCACAGTTATGCGCGCGTCGCGGGTGCACTTGCCGACGTGGAACAGCGCGGCTACGGCATCGTGATGCCGGGCATGGAGGCGACCGTGCTCGGCGAGCCGCAACTGGTCAAGACCGCAGGCGGCTACGGCATGCGCCTGCCCGCGCGCGTGCAGTCGGTGCATATGATCAAGGCGGATATCGAGGCGGAGGTCAGCCCCATCGTCGGCAGTGAGGCGCAGGCAGAAGAGCTTGTGCGCTCGGTGCGCGAAACGCTCGCCGCCGATCCGTCCGCCGTCTGGGAAATGAGCTTGTTCGGGCGCTCGCTCTACACGCTCGTCGAGGAGGCACTGCGGCAAAAGCTTGCACACATTCCCGCCGAGGCGCAGACCCGCCTTTCCGAAACGCTTGAACGTGTCATCAACGAGGGTAGCGGCGGTCTCATCTGCATCATACTGTAAAAAGTCCGAACTGAAAAAAGGGCGGTAAAGAAATCTTTCTTTACCGCCCTTTTTGCCGTGGTGGGCAACGGATCACAGCTTTGGCTCAAATACGGGCATGAGCGCGAGCTTAAACAGGTTTGCCTTATGCTTTTGGTCGATGCGCGCCTTTTTTTCGGGGTCGTCGATCTCGCCTGTACGGATGTAGCGGTCGAGCTCGGCGTAGGTAAAGCCGAGGTTGTCCTCGTCCGTCTTGCCGCAAAGCCCGTCGATCGGGGTTTTATCCACAAGGAAGCGCGGCAGACCGAGCACGTAGCCGATCTCCTTGACCTCGGCAACGGTCAGGCGCGAAAGCGGGCTGAAATCGCCTACGCTGTCGCCGTAGCGCGTCGAGTAGCCGACAAAATCCTCCGAGAGGTTGCAGGTGTTGGCAACGCGGCCGTTCACGCACTGCGAGACCGCGTATACCGTTGCCATGCGGATGCGCGGGGGCAGATTGTTTGCCGCCTGCTCGGTCAGCGGCAGGTCGGCGGGCATCGCGGAGCGAAGTCCCGCAATGGCGTCGGCGACGTTTACCACGTAGCGGCGGATGCCGAGGTGATCGACGAGCGCGTAGGCGCAGTCGATGTCCGCCTGCTCGCCGCAGGGCATCAGCACGCCGACGACGCGGTCACGGCCAAGCGCCTCTACGCAGAGAGCCGCCACTACCGAGCTGTCCTTGCCGCCCGAGATGCCGACGACGGCGTTACAGTCCTTGCCGTTTTTCTCGAAAAAGTCGCGGATCCACGCGACACAGTCATTTTTGATACGTTCAGCCTCAAACATGGTTGCTTTTTCCTTTCTTCAGAGGAGATTGCCGCATTTCAGGATCTGCTCCACGGTGCTTGCTTGCAGAATGGGCAGATTCGGATATTCCTTTTGGTAGTGCGCGGTGAATGCATCGGCGATCGCCTTGGCATCGCCGAGGTCGGCGTGCGCGCGGGTAAATTCCACGACGCGGTCGAAGTCAAACACGGCTTCCTTGATGTAAGCGCGCACCGCCGCGCGTCCCTCGGCGATCCAGCCGTCGGGCACGTACGGGTGTGCCGCGATCAGCGTCTCGATGCCCTCGGTTTCGGCAAGACGCAAGAGCGACGCGCGGTAGGCAAGCGGCAGACCCACGCCCACGCCCCAGCGCGAAACGCCGTATTGCTGTACGCAGTCACCCGTCAGCAGCGCGCCCGTGCGCGTGTCGAGCAGAGCACAGCTGTCTGAGGAATGGCCCTGCAAATGCAGTACGCGCAAAACGCCGAGCAGCATATCGCCATCCTTGGCGCGGCAGGGGTGTGCCACCGTTTCGTATTTGGCAATGCTCGCGTGCGCGGCATAGAGCGACACGCCGCCAAGCGCGGGCAGAAGATAGGGGAGCCCGCCTGCGTGGTCGCCGTGCAGATGTGTGCAAAAGACGGCGGTCACGTTTGCGCCCATCGCATGAAGCGCGGGCAGGATCACGTCTGTAACGTCGCTTTCTGTCGTGGCGGCGTCCACAAGGAGGTCGCCCGCCTCGGTGCGTACTAAAAACACGGACGTATAGTTGTCCGCAAACGGCACTGCAAGCTTATAGATATATTCCGTAACCTTTTCAAAAGTATGCATATCGGTCTCCATTCCGTCAAACGGCAGTAGAAAATAAAATCCTCGGTATCATTATACCATCTTCGGGGAAAAATGCAAGAGAGAGAAATCCCAACTTTTCTCCCGCAAAAAGATGTTGACAAGTCAACATCTTTTTGCTATAATAGCACCGTAAAACATCTACGGAGGCATTTTTGATGGAACAGGAACGCTTTTTCCGATTTACACGGCTGGTTGACAGCCTGCATAAAAGTGTTATGCGCCTGCGGCTGGACAATGCGCCCGCCTTTGGCGTCAAGGGCGTACACGTGTTCTGGATGTACGAGCTTGCCCGTCATCCCGACGGACTCAGCGCCGCGGAGCTGGCACAGAGCAGTAAGATCGACCGCTCGCTTGTCTCGCGGGAGCTGTCTGTGCTGAAAAAGCAAGGGCTTGTCGAGGCAGACGACACCACGCGCAGTTACAACGCCAAACTGCGCCTGACGGCGCTCGGCAGACGTGCGGCGGAGGAGATCAAGGGTATCGCCTTGCAGATCCAGACCCGCGCAAGCGAAGGGATCCCCGAAAGCGAGCTTGCCGTTTTTTATACGGTTCTGGAAAAACTGAGCCGCAATCTTTCAACGATTTCCGAGGAGAAACCCATATGAAGCATCCCCTGTATACCCGTCCGCGCTTTGCAACCGTGCGCGAGCTGGTCGAATACCTGGACACTGCCTACGGCGCACGCATTGCATACACCTACCGCGTCGATCCCCACGACAAGGAGACGCAGGTGCGCTCGTTTGCGCGCCTTGCCGCCGACGTCCGCGCCATTGCCGAGGCGTTGCATGCCCGCGGCATTCCCTCTGCCCCCTCCGCGCTGATCGGCCGTCTTTCTTACGGCTGGGTCTGCATCTATCTTGCCCTGCTTTCGGCAGGCGGCACGGTCGTGCCGCTCGATCCCGATTGGGGCGAAGAGGAGCTTGCCGCCACTGCGGCGGCGGCAGACTGCAAAACACTCTTTTGCAGTGACGATATTCTCGAAAAGGCGATCGGTATCGAGCGCGTGGTCTCTATGGATTCCGAAAAGGCGGCGCTTTCGCTCGATTCGCTTGCCGCCGAAGGGCAAAGACTCCGCGAGGGCGGCGCCGATGCCTACGGCAAAACGCGCATCCGCCCCGACGAACTCTCCTTGCTCGTGTTCACCTCGGGCACCACGGGGAAGGGCAAGGGCGTCATGCTCACGCAGACCGCCATTCTCACCAACATTACTTCGGGTCTGCAACTTGTTGACGCGGGCGACCGCACGATCGGTCTGCTCCCGCCGCACCACACCTTCGGCTCTACGGTCGGCATCCTCGGCAACCTCTTGCTCGGTGCCAACATGTATATTTCTTCGGGCACGCGCTACCTCGTCCGCGAGATGAAGGAGCACCGTCCCACGCATCTGATCCTGGTGCCGCTGTATCTCGAGACTTTCTACCGCCGCATCAAGGCGGCGATCCGCGAGAGCGGACGCGAGTCGATGTTCGGGGCACTTTCCCGCGTGTCGGATCTGCTTGCCCGCCTCGGTATCGACGCGCGCAAAAGGCTCTTTGCCTCGGTGCGTGCCACCTTTGGCGGCGAGCTTTCGCTGGTGGTATCGGGCGGCGCACCGCTGTCCGAGGAGATCGCGGCGGCATTTGTTTCACTCGGCATCCGGGTGCTGAACGGCTACGGCATCACCGAGTGTGCGCCGCTCATCTCGGTCAACCGCCCCGCCGTGCAGAAAAAGGGAAGCGTCGGCATGGTCATCCCCACCGCGCAGGTCCGCATCAAGGATGCAGACGAGAACGGGGAGGGCGAGATCTGCGTCAAGGGGCCGAGCGTCATGCTGGGGTACTACAAGGATCCCGAGGCGACCGAGGCGGCGTTTGACGAAAACGGCTACTTCCGCACGGGCGATATCGGCCGTCTCGATGCAGACGGTTGGGTGTACGTCACCGGCCGCGTCAAGAATCTGATCATCCTGTCCAACGGCAAGAACGTTTACCCCGAGGAGATCGAAACCGCGCTTTGCGCCGTCCCGGGCGTGATCGACGTCGTCGTGTACGAGGGCGTCAGCCGCCGCGGAGAGGAAACGGGCGTGATCGCCTGTGAGATCTACCCCGACAGTGACTTTCTCCAAAAGAACGGCATCGAGGATAAGCAGGCGTATTTTAAGCAGTTTATCACCGAGTACAACCGCACGGCAGTACCGTACAAGAAGGTCGGCGTGCTCAAGGTCCGCGAGACCGAATTTCCCAAAAACACTCTGCGAAAGATCACGCGATTTACGATCGACCGCACGGTGGAATAAATTCCTTTCAAGCAAAACAGCGCCAAAGCGGCGCTGTTTTGTTTTTGCAGGAGTATAGTTTAGCGCGCAGCGCTCAAACTATAGCGATATAAATCCCTGACAGGATTTGCGATATGCCCTGACGGGCGCGATATGTTTCCTGCGGAAACGCGATATGTGCCTGCGGGCACGCGGGGGATTTATATCATATCGCATCCGCGTTAGCGGATATATCGCAGCAAGGCGTTAGCCTTGCTATATCGCACGGCGTTAGCCGTATATCGTCCCTTCAAATTCCCAATTTATCTTTCCGTTTCTCTTGACATCTGCGTATTTTTGCGCGATAATATAAGGTAGTAAAAAACAACCGAAAGGGTACAAATATGTTAGACATTCGTTTTATCTGTGACAACCCCGAGCTTGTAAAGGAGAACATCAAAAAGAAGTTCAAGGATGCAAAGCTCCCGCTGGTGGACGAGGCGATCGACCTCTATACCAAGAAATGTGCGGCAAACACCCGTGCAAACGATCTGCGCGCCAACCGCAACAAGGTCTCCAAGGAGATCGGTATGCTGATGGGCAAGGGTCTGCGCGAGGAAGCCGAGGAAAAGAAACAGCTCGTGACGAAGCAGGCTGAGGAGCTTGCCACCCTCGAAAAGGAAGAGAGCGAGCTTGAAGCAAGACTCAAAGAAGTCGTGATGAAGATCCCGAACATCATCGACGACAGTGTTCCCGTCGGCCGTGACGACAGCGAAAACGTTGAAGTCGAGTGCTTCGGCGAAAAGACGGTCGTGGACTTTGAAATTCCCTACCACACCGATATCATGGCACACTTCAACGGCATCGACAAGGAGGCCGCAGGCCGCGTTGCGGGTGAGGGCTTCTACTACCTGATGGGCGACATCGCGCGCCTGCACAGTGCGGTCACTGCATATGCGCGTGACTTCATGATCGACAAGGGCTTTACCTACTGCATCCCGCCCTTTATGATCCGTTCGAGCGTGGTCACGGGCGTTATGTCCTTTGAGGAAATGGACGCCATGATGTACAAGATCGAGGGCGAGGATCTCTACCTGATCGGTACCTCCGAGCACTCGATGATCGGCAAGTACATCGACACCATCACCGATGAAAAGACGCTTCCCCACACGCTGACGAGCTATTCCCCCTGCTTCCGCAAGGAGAAGGGCGCGCACGGCATCGAGGAGCGCGGTATCTACCGTATCCACCAGTTCGAAAAGCAGGAAATGATCGTCATTTGCAAGCCTGAAGAGTCGATGGATTGGTTCCACAAGATGTGGAGCTACTCGGTAGAGCTCTTCCGCTCGATGGATATCCCCGTCAGAACGCTGGAGTGCTGCTCGGGTGACCTCGCCGACCTGAAGGTCAAGTCCTACGACGTAGAGGCTTGGTCGCCGAAGCAGGGTAAATACTTTGAGGTCTGCTCCTGCTCCAACCTCGGTGACGCGCAGGCGCGCCGCCTTGGTATCCGCATCAAGGGTGCGGACGGTAAGAAGTACCTTGCACATACCCTGAACAATACGGTCGTTGCACCGCCGAGAATGCTGATCGCATTCCTCGAAAACAATCTGGAAGTGCGCGACGGCAAGTTTGTCATCCGCATTCCCGAGGCACTCCGTCCCTACATGGGCGGCAAGACCGAGATCGTAGAGAAATAAATTGGTAGTTTGAAACATAGTTGGCTTCCCCTTGAGGGGAAGCTGTCGCGTGAGCGACTGATGAGGTGTAGGACTCGCAAGAGTCCGTCTTGTAACGGGTAACGCCGCTGCGGCGGCTACACCTCATCCGATGCCTTCGGCACCACCGTCTCGCTGCAGCTCGGTCACGCCGCGGCTCTGACAGTCCACTGGACTGTCATTCACTCCCGCGTCGCCGCTACGCTACCCTCAAGGGGAAGGCTTATAAACTTCAATTTGTCGCATTGATTATGTAGAAAAAAAGGAAGCCTATTGGCTTCCTTTTTTACTCTTCAATTCGCACGACGTCTTCGCCGTCGGTCTCGGTGAGATGTACGGTGACGCGCTCACTGTGGCGTGTGGGCACGTTTTTTCCCACAAAGTCGGGGCGGAAAGGCAATTCGCGCAATCCGCGATCGACCAGCACGGCAAGCTGTACCGTCTGCGGGCGGCCGAGGTCAAACAAAGCCTCCAGTGCGGCGCGGACGGTGCGTCCCGTGAAGATCACGTCGTCCACCAGCACGACGTCGCGCGCGGTGACGTCGAAATCGACCGCCGCCGCGTTCAGCGTAGGTGCGCTCTCGGCGCGGTCGTCCCGATAAAAGGTGATGTCGATCTCTCCGACGGGCGGCTTTTTGCCCTCGATCGCGGCAATGCGCTCGGCGATCCGACAGGCAAGCGGCAGTCCGCGGCGGCGCACGCCGACAAGACAGATGTTCTCTACCCCGCGATTGCGCTCTAAAATCTCATGTGCAATGCGCGTGAGCGCACGCGAGATGGCGTTCTCATCCATGATGAGCGCCTTGACTTTTCTCTCTTCCATATTACTTGGTGGGATCGATGAATTCCCAATAGCTCTTGATATAGTCGATGCCCGAGATCAGCGTGATGAGTGCCATTGCCACCATCGAAACGTAGCTGACGACGGGTACCGTCCAGAACGCGCAAAGCTCCATTGCCACAGGCTCGAGGAGGATGAACAGCACCGCGACGATCTGGATGACCGTCTTGACCTTGCCGATCATCTTGGCGGCGATGACCTTGCCCGATGCACCCGAAACGACAAGGCGCATGGAGGTGACCGCAAGCTCGCGGAAGATGACGATGAACGCGCACCATACGAAGACGGGGCGGATGTTCTCAAAGCGGCAAAGGATGCCGAGCAGTGCGCCGAATACCAGCAGTTTGTCGGCAAGCGGGTCCATGAATTTTCCAAAGTTGGTGATGAGGTTGTCGCGGCGGGCGATCTTGCCGTCGAGCATGTCGGTGTAGGACGCAATGCCGAACAGCGCCGCCGAGCCGAGGCAGGCGACAAACGTGTTTTCGGGGAACAGGAGCACCGCAAGGAACACGGGCACCAGCACGCAACGGATCAGTGTGAGCTTGTTGGGAAGATTCAGTTTCATATGGTTCTCCTTGGAATCGCGGAGGACGCGGAAACCTTTTTTATAAAAAAGGTTTCCACACCTTCCAAAAAATTTTTGAAAAAGTTTAAACTTCTATCTGCAAGTGCTTTGCAATATCCGCGCAAACGCCCTTGAAGTTTTTATGAATATCGACATTCCAATAACGCAGAACTGTGATGCCTGCTTTTTGCATATAACTATCGCGTTCTGCGTCTTTTTCACTTTCAAAATGTTGCGAACCATCCAGTTCAATGACAATCTTTTTTTCAGCACAGTAAAAATCGGCGATGTATTTACCGATGACCTTTTGTCGATGTATGGTGACAGGAAGATGTTTGAGAAAATCGTACCACAAATGCTTTTCTTCTGCGGTCATATTTCTGCGCAAGCGTTGTGCATTACCGGTTAGTTTTTGATTAAAAAACTTATTCATGCCTTCTCCTTAAGCCTTCTCCTTGAGGAGAAGGTGGCAAACGCGACCATTTACTTTGTGAAAATAGAAACAGAGAGTGTCGCGTTTTCGCCTCGCCTACGGCGATGCGCTGAAACTTGGGAGCGGTTGACGGATGAGGTGTAGGCACCGCAGTGCCGTTTCTCTTCGAAAAAAGTTGTTGACGAAAATGCACGCCGCCTTAGGGCGGCTACACCTCATCAGTCGCTTCGCGACAGCTTCCCCTCAAGGGGAAGCCTTTTTATTGCATCTCTCCGAAGAGGTCGTAGTCCATCGCTTCGGTAATCTCCACTTCGACAAACCTGCCTGCGGGGATCTTTTTCGGTGCGGTGAAGTAGACCTTTCCGTCCACGTCGGGTGCGTCGGCACGGCTACGGCCGAAATGCACGCCTGCGGCGGCGTCAAAGCCCTCGCACAGCACCTCGATGCGGCTACCGACCGCGCTTTCGAGTTTTTCCTCGGACACGGTAAGCTGTACCTGCATGAGCACGTCGTAGCGATCCTGCTTTGTCTGCTCGTCGATCTGGTCCTCCATCTCGGCGGCGGCGGTTCCCTCCTCAGGAGAATAGGTGAACGCGCCGAAGCGGTCAAATCTTGCTTCCTTGATAAACTCGCAAAGCTCGGTGAAGTCCTCCTCGCTCTCGCCGGGGAAGCCGACGATCGCGGTAGTGCGAAGCGTGACGTTCGGGATATTTTCACGGATGCGGCGCACACAGTCGCGGATGGTTGCGCCGTCGCCATGACGGTTCATCGCGGCAAGCATGCGGTCGCTGATATGCTGGATCGGGAGATCGACGTACTTGCAAACGCGGTCGTTATCGCGGATCTCGGCGATCAGCTCATCGGTGATCTTGTCGGGATAGAGATAAAGCAGACGGATCCACGGAATCGCGGTCTCCTTGCAGATCGCGCGGATCAGCTCGGGGAGCATGTACTTGCCGTAAAGGTCAAGACCGTAGCGCGAGGTGTCCTGCGCGATGAGGTTCAGCTCCTTGACGCCGATCGCTTCCAGCTCCTTGGCTTCGCGGACGATATCCTCGACGGTGCGCGAACGCATTTTGCCGCGGATCAGCGGAATGGCGCAGTAGGTGCAACGGTTGTCACAGCCCTCGGCGACTTTCAGGTACGCGGTGTACTCGGGCGTGGTGAGGATGCGTTCGCCGCCGAGCGGCGCTTCCTCTTTGTCGAGGAAGGAGGAATATTTTTCGCCCTTTGCCACGGCGGCGACCGCCTCGGCGATCTTGTGGTAGGAACCCGTGCCGAGCACGGCGTCTACCTCTGGCATTTCCTTGAAGATCTCCTCACGGTAGCGCTCGGCAAGACAGCCGCAGGCGATAATGCCCTTGAGCGAGCGGTGCTTTTTCAGCCACGCGACGTCAAGAATGTTCTCGATCGCCTCCTCCTTTGCGCTTTGGATAAAGCCGCAGGTGTTGACGATGATGATATCGGCGACGGTCTCGTCGGGCGTGATCTCGTAGCCTGCGTCGGCGAGTATTTTTAACATGACCTCGGTGTCCACAAGATTCTTGGAGCATCCGAGAGAAACAAATCCTATTTTCATATTTCTGTTAATTCCAAATGATTTTTTATATCTTCACATACACCTTGAAAGTTTTTGTGAATTTCCCCGTTCCAATAACGCAAAACTGTGATGCCAAGGCTTTGCAGATAGGCATCGCGCTCGGCATCATGCTGACTTTCGAAATGCTGTGATCCGTCCAGCTCAATGATGATCTTTTTTTCGGCACAGTAGAAATCAGCGATGTATTTACCGATGACCTTTTGACGGTTTACCGTGATAGGAAGCTTTTTTAAAAACTGATACCACAGTTGTTTTTCTTCAGGCGTCATGTTTTTGCGAAGTGCCTGAGAAAAGGACGTCAGTTTTTTGTTTTTCGTTTCATTCATAGATGTTGTTTGATTTTTGGAACCCCTCATCAGTCACCTTCGGTGACAGCTTCCCCCCGGGGGGAAGCTATTGGTGCGCTGTATTACCTTCCCCCTCGGGGGAAGGTGTCGCGTTAGCGACGGATGAGGGGTATCATCAATGACCCCATTTATACAGCGCTTTTTTCATTTCGGTGGCTTCGGCGGGGGTATCGGGGGCGGTCTTACCGAATTTTGCAAGCAAAAATGCCTCTTTTGCTTCGGCAAAGTCGCTTTCGGTGAAGTTTTCCTCCAAAGCGGCGGTGATATCCGCGGCGCGATAGCCCTTGGCAAGCAGGGTGGGCATGATCTTGCCACGCCCCATATGCTTGCGCCCGAGCATCACGCGCAAATGGCTCAAGATCTGCGCCTTTTCGTCGAGATACCCGCGATCGCGCACGAAACGGACGGCGTATTTTGCGTCCTCGGCGCGGATATGCTTGGCAAGCAGTTTGCAGTAGAGGCGTTTTGCCGAGCACTGCCCTGCCGCAAGACTGCGGAGCGCGGCGCGGACCGCCGCGTAGCGGTCAGCCGCGGTGACGACCGAAAGATAGGTCTCGCCGTCACATTCGCCTTTGCGAAGTCCGATCAGAAAGTGGTCGGCGGCAGAGAGGGTATAGGTCTCCTCCTCGCCGTCCACCGAAAATACGATGCGAATGGCATCGCCGCCGTCAGCGGCGGTGAGCGAAACGACCTTGATCACTGCTCGTCCAGCTCAAACTCGCGCACGTCGAACTCCTCGTCGAGCTCGAAAGCGTTTTCGATCTCCTCGTCGAGCATTTCGGGCTTTGCCGCCTCGCGGACCTTTGCCTCGATCTCGTTTGCGATCTCGGTGTGCGTCTCGAGGAATTTGCGGACGTTATCCTTGCCCTGACCGATGCGATCCTCCCCGTAGGAGAACCAGGAGCCGCTCTTTTTGATGATGCCGAGCATTTCGCCAAGCTCGATAACCTCGCTGAGACGGGAAATGCCCTTGCCGAAGAGAATGTCGAATTCCGCGGTGCGGAACGGGGGTGCGACTTTGTTTTTGACGACCTTGCACTTGACGTGGTTGCCGTAGACCTCGCCGCCCGAAAGCTTGAGCGCTTCTTTTTTGCGGACGTCGATGCGGACGGAGGCGTAATACTTCAGCGCGTTACCGCCGCTCGTGACCTCGGGATTGCCGTAGACGACGCCGACCTTGTCACGAAGCTGGTTGATGAACACGACGATACAGTTGTTCTTTGCCACGATGCCCGACAGCTTACGCATTGCCTGCGACATCAGGCGCGCTTGCAGACCCACGTGGGAAGCGCCCATTTCGCCGTCGATCTCCTGACGCGGTACGAGCGCCGCGACCGAGTCGATGACGATGATGTCGATCGCGCCCGATGCGGCAAGCGCTTCGGCGATCGAAAGTGCGTCCTCACCGCAATCGGGCTGAGACACGAGCAGGTCGTTGATGTTGACACCGAGTTTCTTTGCATAGCGCGGGTCAAGTGCATGCTCGGCGTCGATAAACGCCGCCTCGCCGCCGACCTTTTGCGTCTCGGCGATCATATGTAATGCAACGGTGGTTTTACCCGAGGATTCGGGGCCGTAGACCTCGACAATACGTCCGCGCGGAATGCCGCCGACACCGAGTGCAAGGTCGAGCGTGAGCGAGCCTGTCGATACGACGGGAACGTTTTCCTCCGCCGTCTCGCCAAGCTTCATAATGGCACCCTTGCCAAAACTCTTCTCGATCTGCGAGATTGCCGTGCCGAGTGCCTTTGCCTTGCTTGCGGATACGTCTTCAACCTCGGTTTTTACTGCCTTTTTCGTTGTTTTCATGGTGTGTTTCCTTTCGGTTTGTAAATTATTTCCCCAAACAATTTAAAACCATATAGAGTTGTATGTGCATGGCACATACAACAATGATTTGCCCCTGCGGGGCATGATTTGAACACTGCGTGTTCATGATTTCTCGCTATCGCTCCGTGATTTGCGCTACGCGCATTTGGGCAAATCAAATCATTTTTAAAAAATGAATTTGTTTACAAAGATAAATTGGAATTTAACGGTGAGTAAACTGGAGCTTTTTCTTCGCCTCCCTCAGACGAGGGAGGTGGCGCGCGTAGCGTGTCGGAGGGAGAGATCCATGGAATTTCTTGCTTTTTCCCTCCCTCAGTCAGCTGATGCTGACAGCTCCCTCGTCTGAGGGAGCCAAAGGTAGAACGCTCCGATAAACTATAATTTATCTCTTCGCTTACGGCGGGAGCAAGCCCCCGCCCTATGGTTTAGCGCTGCGCGCTAAACTATAATTTATCTTTAATACGTCGGGCTATCCAAGCGATACACGTTACCGTCCGCGGTGACGGTGCGGGTGACGATGAGCTCTACCGTGGTGACCTCACCTTGCACGGTGGTGTCCACTGCCACGATGGCGCGCTCGGCGTCGCTTTCGACGATGCGAAGCGTTTCAAAATCATACTTGCGGTCGGGCAGGTCGTAGACCGTGGTGCCGATCGCTTGCAGAATGCCCGTCTCGCCCTCGATATAGCGGGGCGCGATCACCGTTTCGCCGCTTATGACGCCGTCAAATGCGGCCGCATAGAGAATGGCGGCGTATGCGGGGGTGAATACCTCCTCGGTCGCCTCCTTGATCTCGGAGATCGAGGCAAAGCCTTTGCCCATGCTGTCCGCATAGTAGTAGCCCGCCGTCGGCGACGCCTCCGCGTCCCCGTTTGGCAAAAAGCCCTCTCCAAAGTAGATCGCGTTCAGCGGCACCGACTTTTCCACAAGTTTGGGGAGAATGTCCTCGATCTCCCCCAGTGTGATCGCATTTTCGCCGCAGGCGGTAAACAGGAACAGTGCAAAGAGCAGTGCGAGCAGTTTACGCTTCACTCGTCGTTTCCTCCGTTGCCGTTTCGGGCACTTCCTCGGTCTCCTCTTCCTTTTCGACCTTGGTAAAGCCGATGATCTTGGCACCGTCCGCGAGACGCATCACGATAACGCCGCCCGCGGTGCGCGAGTAGGTGGGCATGCCGCAAACGGGAATACGGATGATGGTGCCCGCGTCGGTGATGAGCATGAGGTCGTCGTTTTCATCGACAGAGGCGATGCTTGTGAGTGCGCCCGTCTTGTCGCCGAGCTTGTGCGCGGTGACGCCCTTGCCGCCGCGGTTCTTCATCAGGCGGAAGTCATCGAAATCGGTGAGTTTGCCATAGCCGCCCTCGGTGACGGTCACGAGTTTTTTGCCCTCCTCGACCAGTGCGACACCGCAAACGTAGTCGTCGCCGTGGACGCGGATGCCGATGACGCCGCGCGCGGTACGTCCCATCGCGCGTGCCTCGTATTCGGCAAAGCGGACGGCGTTGCCCTCGTGCGTTGCAATGATCAGCTCGGCAGAGCCGTCTGTGCGCTTGACAAAGACGAGCTCGTCGCCCTCGTCGAGCGAGAGAGCGATCTTGCCACCCTTACGCTGGTATGCGTATTCCGAAAGCAGGGTACGCTTGAGGATACCCTTCTTTGTGACCATAACGAGGTAATCCTCGTCGCCCCACTCGTCCACCTCGATCATCGCGGTGACGCGCTCGCCCTCGGTGAGATCGTCGAGCAGGTTGACGACGTTGGAGCCCTTGGCGGTGCGGGATGCCTCGGGGATCTGGTATGCCTTGCGCATCTGCACACGGCCCGTATTGGTGAAGAAAAGAATGTTCGAGTGACTGCAAGTGACCAGCATGTTTTCGACGTAGTCCTCTTCCTTGGTCGCCATGCCGATGATGCCCTTGCCGCCGCGGTGCTGTGCCGTGTAGGTATCGGCGGGCAAACGCTTGATGTAGCCGCCGTTTGTCAGCGTGAGTACACAGGTGTGACGCTCGATGAGGTCCTCAAGGTCGATCTCCTCGGTCGCCTCGACGATCGCGGTGCGGCGCGGGGTCGCAAAGCGGTCGCGGATGTCGGTAAGCTCCTCGCGCACGATCGCCTTGACCTTTTCGGGGTCGGCGAGGATGCCCGAAAGCTCGTCCACGCGGGCGTTGAGGTAGGCAAGACGGTCCTCGATCTTCTGACGCTCCATGCCGCTGAGACGTCCGAGCGTCATTTCGACGATCGCCTGTGCCTGCTTTTCGGAGAGTCCGAAAGCGACCATCAACGCTTCGCGTGCGGCGGAAACCGACTCGCTTGCCTTGATGATGGCGATGATCTCGTCGATATGGTCGAGCGCGATCTTGTAGCCCTCGTAGATGTGACGCTCGGCAAGCGTTTTGTCGAGGTCAAACTGCGTGCGGCGGGTGATGATCTCCTTTTGGAACTCGATGTAATTCTCGAGGATCTGGCGGAGCGTAAAGATCTTCGGTACGCCGTTCTCGAGTGCGAGCATGTTGACCGAGAAGGTGGATTGCAACTCGGAATAGCGGTAAAGCTGGTTCAGAATGACTTGCAGGTTTGCGTCTCTGCGGCACTCGACCACGATACGCATGCCCGCCTGACCCGACTCGTCGCGGATATCGGTGATGCCCTCGATCTTCTTGTCGTTTACAAGGTCGGCGATCGACTTGACGAGGTTGGATTTGTTGACCATGTAGGGGATCTCGGTGAAGAGAAGCACGTTCTCCTCCTCGTCGATCTCGCAGGTCGCACGGACTGCCACACGTCCGCGTCCCGTTTCATAGGCGTCGCGGATGCCCTTGGTACCGTAGATGGTGGCGTAGGTCGGAAAATCGGGGCCCTTGATGTGCTCCATAAGCCCGTCCACGGTAATGTCGGGATCGTCCATCATGGCAAGCGTGCCGTCAATGACCTCGCCGAGGTTGTGGGTGGGAATGTTGGTCGCCATACCGACGGCGATACCCACGGCACCGTTGACAAGCAGGTTCGGGAAGCGCGCGGGGAGCACCGTCGGCTCCTTGCGCGTGTTGTCAAAGTTCGGAACCATGTCAACGACGTTTTTCTCGATGTCGGTCATGAGAACGTCGGCGATCTTGGACAACTTTGCCTCGGTGTAACGGTAAGCCGCCGCGCCGTCGCCGTCCACGTTACCGAAGTTACCCTGACCGGTGATCAGCGGCTCGCGGTAGGAAAAGGGCTGTGCCATGCGTACCATGGTGCCGTATACGGCGGCGTCGCCGTGCGGATGGTAGCGGCCGAGCACGTTACCGACCGTGGTCGCCGACTTGCGGAAAGGCTTGTCGTGCGTAAGGTTGTCCTCGTACATTGCGTAGAGGATGCGGCGCTGACCGGGTTTCATACCGTCGCGGACGTCGGGCAGTGCGCGCGCGGTGATAACGCTCATCGAATACTCGATAAAGCCCTGCCGCACCTGCTTTTCCATGTTCACGGGAATGATTTTCTGTTCCGGAAACTCGATGGATTCGTTTGTTACGGGATTTCTTTTTTTACTCATTTGTTGTTCCTTACTATATTTGCCTCCCTCGCCTAGAGGGAGGTGGCACGCGAAGCGTGACGGAGGGATATATATCCCCCAGTCGCCGCTTTGGCGACAGCCCCCTTTAGGCAAGGGGGCCAAATATGGATTTTTTATCTAACTTAAAAAGGGGGTTTTCCACATTATCCACATTTTTTTCTGTGGAAAACTTTCGCCTGTGGATTTGTGGGAAATACGGACAAACCTATTTCCCATGGGGTTTTGCAATATCCTTTAGAAAGTGGAAAACTTTTTTCGGTGTAGAAAGTTACGGAGATGATTTGACGGCAAAGCCGTCATGATTGGATGCTGACGCATCATGATTTCTCGCTACGCTCCATGATTTGATTTGCCCAAATGCGCTTTAGCGCAAATCATGGCGAAGCCAAATCATGAACACGGAGTGTTCAAATCATGCCCCGCAGGGGCAAATCATTGCGCGTTTACGCGCTTAAATATCCAAATTCTCCGCAAATTTTGCGTTCTTTTCGATGAATTCGCGGCGGGGCTCGACCTTATCTCCCATACAGATCGAGAAGATCTGGTCGCACGCGATCGCGTCCTCGATGGTAACGAGCTTGAGCGTGCGGGTCGTCGGGTCCATGGTGGTCTCAAAGAGCTGGTCGGCGTTCATCTCACCAAGACCTTTGTAGCGGTCTGCCTTGATGCGGTTCGAGTTGCCGAATTCCGCGATGATCGCGTCGCGCTCCTCGTCCGAGTACGCATATTTCTGCCGCTTGCCGTCGTGTACCTTATAAAGCGGCGGCATGGCAAGGTAGATATGTCCCTGCTCGATGAGCTCGCGCATATGGCGATAGAAGAATGTGAGAAGCAGGATCTGGATGTGCGAGCCGTCCACGTCGGCATCCGCCATAATGATGATCTTGCCGTAACGAAGCTTTTCCACGCTGAAGGTGTCGCCGATACCGCAACCGAGCGCCTGAATGATCGGCGTGAGCGACTCGTTGCCCGCGACCTTGTAGGTAGGCGCCTTTTCGACGTTGAGCACCTTGCCGCGAAGCGGCAGGATCGCCTGATAACGGGAGTCGCGTCCGCTCTTGGCGGAGCCGCCTGCGGAATCTCCCTCGACGAGGTAGAGCTCAGTGAGCTCCTTGGACTTGGACTGGCAATCGGCAAGCTTGCCAGGCAGCGTGGTGTGCTCGAGCGCACCCTTGCGGCGTACCAGTTCGCGCGCCTTGCGCGCCGCCTCGCGTGCCGCCGCCGCCGACATGATCTTTTCGATGATCAGCTTGGTCTCGCTCGGATTCTCCTCAAAGAATTCCTCGAGCTTTTCGCCGACAACGCTGTTGACCAGCGTGCGCACCTCGCTGTTGCCGAGCTTTGCCTTGGTCTGGCTCTCAAACTGCGCATCGGTCAGCTTGACGCTGATGATGGCGCATAGTCCCTCCAGCACGTCCTTTTGCGAAAGCTTGGGATCCTTTTCCTTGATGAGATTCAGCTTGGTGCCGTATTTGTTGATGGCGCGGAGAAGTGCCGCACGGAAGCCCTCGACGTGCGTACCGCCGTCGATGGTGGACATGTTGTTGGCAAAGGAAACGACCTGCTCATTGTAGCTGTCGTTATACTGCATGGCGACCTCAGCAACGATGTCGTCCTTTTTGCCCGAAACGTAGATGATCTTTTCGTGGATTGGGGTGACCGCGCAGGTCTCGTTGAGGTACTCAACGTAGCTGACGATACCGCCCTCATAGCACAGGCTCTCCTCGGTAACGGGGTCGGTCCTCAGGTCGCGGAGCACGATGTGTACGCCCGCGTTTAAGAAGGACTGCTGACGCATACGGGTGAGCAGAATGTCGTATTTGAACTCGGTGGTATCGGTAAAGATGGTGGGGTCGGGCTTAAAGCGCACGTATACGCCGTGACGGCCGCTTGCGTCGTCCTCCTCGTGGAAAGCGCGCGCGACCTTGCCCTTTTCAAAGCGCTCGGTGCCACGCTTGCCGCCGTGGTAGTTGTCGATCTCCAGCCACTCGGACAGGGCGTTTACGACCGATGCGCCGACGCCGTGTAAGCCGCCCGCGATCTTGTAGCCGCCGCCGCCGAATTTGCCGCCCGCGTGCAGCATGGTGTATACGACTTCGAGCGTGGGGATGCCCTTTGTGGGGTGAATGCCGCTCGGAATGCCGCGTCCGTCATCCTGCACCGATACGCTTCCGTCAGGGTGCAGCTCGACGGTGATGGTCGAACACTCGCCCGCGAGTGCCTCGTCGATCGAGTTGTCCACGATCTCGTATACGAGGTGGTGCAGACCTTTTTCCGACGTCGTACCGATGTACATTCCGGGGCGTTTTCTGACCGCCTCGAGTCCTTCAAGCACCTGTATGTTTTCGCCTTCGTAGGTGTTTTGGACGTTCATCTCTTCCATGTGTGTTTCCTTTCTGCCAAGTTAGAAATCAGAACCCAATTTCTTCTTGATGCGGCTTGCAAGTGCCAGCGTCGAAAGCTGGGAAATGCAGACCGCGGTTTCGTTTCTATTTTTATTTTTATCATACAAAATAAAGGATTTGGGGATCTCCTCCTTGGAGAGCTCCAGCCTGCCGGATCTTTCCGCTTGCTTTAAAAAACTTCGCGTGTCCGCCCCGACAGTGGCGTTGTCCATGTCGAAAATGCCGATAATTGCCTTCGACCGGATCAGCTTGTTGTTTCCTGCATGTAAGTACATAGTTTGTTCTCCTATGGATTACGAGGGGCGTCCTTTCTTAAAAAGAAAGGACCAAAGAATACCTGTAAAATGTTTTATGAATAGCCACGGCTATAGATATATACTTTTTCAAAAAGGTTTGGAGAGCTCGAGAACCTTTCCTTAAAAGGTTCTCGTATCATATGTTCCCTCTTTGACTTCGATCATTTTGACGTCGCCGTGGTTTATATAGTCGCCCGTTTCACAGGCGGTGACGATCATCTGCCGTCCCGCCGTGCGGGAAAGCACGTAATTCTTGCGTTCCTCGTCGAGTTCTCCGAGGACGTCGTCGAACAGATACACGGGGGACTCGCCCTTTTCCCGCGTGATGATCTCTCCCTCGCCGATCTTTAAGGCGAGCGAAAGCGAGCGCTGTTGCCCTTGCGAGGCAAACTGCTTTGCATCCCGCCCGTTTAAGTAAAATACAAGATCGTCCCGCTGTACGCCGACAAGACACATGCCCGCCGCCGCCTCGCGTGCCTCGTACTCACGGAAAAGTTCCTCATAATATAATTGTACGGATTCTTTCCGGGAAAATTCGGCCACTTTCGCCGAAATATCACTTTTGTAGAAAATTTCCGCCTCTTCCCTGCCGCCGCTGATCTCGCGGACGGTGTTTTGTACACTCTCGGCGAGTTTTTCCACGTATGCACGCCTTGCAAGGTAAATTTCGGCACTGACCGCCGCAAGTTGACGGTTGTATGCCGCCATCAGCGCAGGGTCGTAGGGCGTTTCCTGCTTCAGAAGCGCATTTTTTCCCTCTGTGAGCTTTTTATGCTCGGTAAGCTGACTGACATACCCTCCCGATAGCTGGGAAAGCGCAATGTTTAAAAATTCGCGCCGTACAGAGGGGGAGTCCTTGATGATGGAAAGATGGTCGGGACAGAAAAAGACCGCGTTAAACGCGCCGATCAGCTCACGGATGGGTACCCTTACCCCGTTTTTCAGCCGCAAACGCTGTCCGCCGTGATATCGGTATTCCAACGTGTGCGCACCGTCCGACCGCGTAAAGTCAATGCGGATCGAAAAGCCCTCCTCGCCGAAACGAAGCATGTCCGCATCCTTTGCCCCGCGAAAGCTCTTGCCCCGCGCGAAAAAGTAGATCGCCTCTAGCACGTTGGTCTTGCCCTGCGCGTTCTTGCCGTACAGTAAGGTCACTCCGTCCGAAAACGTCAGCTCCGCTTCCTTTGCCGCCCGAAAATTATGCAGTTGTATAGAAGTTAGTTTCATAAGCACGATCGTCAGACCCTTTTAAGGAAAGGGTCCGACACCCCCAAACCTTTTTGTAAAAGGTTTGATGACAGTCGATTTTTACATCCATAAAACCTTTTTTCAAAAAGGTTTTGGAGAGCGTGAGAACCTTTTCCTTAAAAAGGTTCTCACATATAACCGATCACTCCTTCATCTTCAGCGGCAGGACCATGTACAGATACTTGTCGTCCGCGCCTTCCTCAGGAATAGGCTCGATGGTCGTACTCATAAACGGTGTGAGCAGCTTGATCTCGACCTTCTCCGCGTCGATGGCGCGCATGGTATTCATCAGGTAGCGGCAGTTGAAGCCGATGACGATATCCTCGCCCACGTGATCGCACTCGATCTCCTCAAAGATGTTGCCGTTTGCACTCTTGGAGGTCACCTGCAATGCATTTTCCACAAAGCAGAGCTTGACGTAGTTCTTCGCGGTACCCGCGATCTTCTCCTCCGAGATGAGCGCGGCACGGTCGAGCGCATCGGTAAACGCCTTGGCATCCAAGGTCGCGCGGATCGGCTGATCCTTGGGGATCAGGCGGTTGTAGTCCACGTATTCTCCCTCCACAAGGCGGGAGGAGAACACGAGATTATCCATATTGAAAATAATGTTCTTTGCCGTGACCATGATCGTGATAAACACGTTCGGCTCGTCCGAAAGCATGCGCACAAGCTCGGTAATGGTCTTGCCCGGCACGATAAAGGAGGTGCGCTCCAGCTTGTCCACGGTCACAATGGGCGTCTTGAGGTCGCACATCGAAAGCGTACAGCCGTCACAGGTGACGATACGGACGCTGTCGCCCGTCAGCTTGAAGTATGCACCGCAAAGCACGGGGCGCTGGTCGATCTGCGCGATCGAATGCATCGTGCGCAAGATCATCTTTTTCAGCGCGCACTGCTCCATCGTAAAGGATTCGCGTCCCGCGATCATAGGGAGCTGCGGAAAATCCTTGGCGGGAAGCGCATGCAGGGAAAAGGAACTGCGTCCCGACTGAATGGTGACGAGCAGAGACTCGTCTACGCTCATGGTGATCATACTGTCGGGCAAAATACGGATGATGCTGAGCAAACGCTGTGCGTTGATGACGCAGGCACCCTCTAAGATGACTTCTGCCTCTACCAGCGCACGCACGCTCTTTTCCATATCGTAGGAGGAGATCTTCAGCCCCTCCTCCGCCGTTTCGAGCAGAACGCCTTCGGTAAAGGGATGCGTGTTTCTCTGGGAGACCGCACCCATCGCACGGGTCAGCTTTTCCAGCATCTTGGATTTTTCAAACTTGATCTTCATGTCGTCTCTCCGTCGTCTTATAAGAATAGAATAAATATTTTTTTAGAAGTACACGTAGTAGGGGGCGTGCAAAAAGTGGAAAACCTGCGTAAGCCCTGTCCCCACAAAGGAAAAAAGTGTGTCGAAAATTGTGTTTTCAATGTGAATTTACGGTGCCTTAAAATTGGATAATGTGGAAAAGTATTTGTCAGACCCTCCCCCGGAAAGTGTCCGACACCCTAAAACCTTTTTAAAAAAAGTTTTATCTGTGTAAAAAACAACAGTCATTTAATTTTTTACAAAAAGGTTTTGGAGAGTGTGAGAACCTTTTCCTTAAAAAGGTTCTCACATAAATTTACTTTATCAAATTTTCTTTGATGTCGCGCAGAAGCGTGTCCATTTCATCGGCAAAGACGGGGTCCTGTGCGCGGCGGGTATCTATCTTTTTGAGTCCCGACATAACGGTGGTATGGTCATAGCCGAAGATCGCGCCGACTGCCTCGTAGGTCATATCCAGCGTCAGGCGCAGTGCATACCAGGAGACCTGGCGCGCGAGCACGACGTTTGCGCGGCGGGATTTACCCTTGATGGTGTCCTGCGAGATGTTGTAGGTGTCGCAGACCGATTGCAGGATCTTATCCACCTTGGCGCTCTGCGGCTCGTCGTCGGGCACGAGACCCGAGATCTCACGCACCGCAAGGTCGTAGGTGATCTCCTTGCCCATGATAAAGCGGAGCGCGGACATCTTTTTTACGCCGCCCTCGATGAGACGCACGTTGTTTTTGAGTCTGTGCGCCATGAATTCCACAATGCTCTCGTCCAGCGGCAGGTTGACCTCTTCCGCTTTCTTGCGGATGATCGCCATGCGCAGCTCGGTGTCGGGCGCGGTAATGTCCGCGGAAAGACCCCATTCGAGACGGGTACGGATACGCTCTTCCATGTTTTTGATGTCCTCAATGGGACGGTCGCAGGTCACGATGATCTGCTTCTGTGACTCGTAAAGCGCGTTGAAGGTGTGGAAAAATTCCTCCTGCGTGGAGGATTTACCCGCGATGAACTGAATGTCGTCCATCAGCAGAATATCTGCGCCGCGGTACTTTTCGCGGAACTGATCGGTCGAGTTGTTCTTGATCGCCTCGACAAGCTTAACCGTGAACTCCTCGCCCTTGATGTAGACCACTTTTTGGTTCGGATCGCGTTCGAGCAGTCGGTTAATGACCGCGTACATCAGATGCGTCTTGCCGAGACCGCTCTTGCCGTGAATGACCAGCGGATTGTAGGGACAGCTGCCGTCCTCCTCGTTGTGTGCGATGGAATAGCATGCGGCGTAGGCAAACTTGTTGGACTCGCCCACGATGAAGTTGTCAAAGGTGTAATAGGATATCGCTTTTTTCTGCGGCGAAATGATCTTGATCGCGCTCTCCATCTCCTTTTGGTTCTGCTGTTCGGCGTCCGCGACCTTTTGCTTGACGTAACGGTCGTAGAGCGCACGTGCGTCCTCGTAGGTGTTGATCTCCTCTCCCGCAAAGATGGCAACGTCTACCTCAAAGCCGAGGACGTTATAGAAGTTGTCGCGTATCGGGTCGAGATATTTGTCATTTAAGATGTTGCGCTTGAGATCCCTGTCTACGGTGAGAAGCGCGGTATCCTCGTTTAAGAAAACGAGGCGGACGCTTCCAAACCAGAGGTCAAAAGAAGAAGTGGAAAGAAGCTCCGAAAAAGGGGCGGCGACCGAGTCCCATATTTCCTGTAATTCGTCAAAGGAATTCATAAATACCCCTCCTTGTTTAAAAGATAAATATACAGTTAATATTATATCATACTATATTTTATTTTTCAAGTATATTATATATATAATTATATAAATATTAACAATTTTGTGGAAAAAAAAGCGATGCCGAAGCATCGCTTTTTCTATTCGTTTACGATCTGTCCGTTTTCAAAGCGGCCAACGTCGGTGCGCCCGCTCGGCCAGGTGAACACGCCCTCGCCGTGCATCTGATTGTCACGGAAGGTGCCCTCGTAGCTTTCGCCGTTCGCCCAGGTGTATTTGCCCTCGCCGTTGCGCATGTCGGCACGGTACTCGCCGACGTAGCTGTCGCCGTTGGCAAAGCGCTGTTCGCCCTTGCCCTCTTTCAGGTCGGCGACAAATTCGCCCTTGTAATAGGTGTTGTCCTTGACGTATTCGCCGTACCCGTGCTTGCGGTCCTCTTGGAATTTACCTTCATAGGTACTGCCGTCCGCGTACGCAATGCGGCCGCTTCCCTCGCGCTTGCCGTATGCAAAGTCGCCCTCGTAGACGTCGCCGTTTGCGTAGGTCAGGATGCCGTGGCCGTGCATCTCGTTTTCAAGGAAGCTGCCTACGTATTCGTCGCCGTTTGCAAAGGTGTATTTTCCTTGCCCTGCGCGCTTGCCGTCCACAAGGTCACCCTCGTAGACGTCGCCGTTTGCAAAGTGGATCGTTTTTGTATTTTTCAGCCGTCCGCGCTCTCCGTCGGAGGTGGAGATCCAACCGCTTTGCGGTACGCCGTCTTTGACCGTTCCAAAGAAGCGCACTTCCCCGCCGTCTGCCATTTTCGCCGTGGTGTAGCGCACGCCAAACAAGAGCAAAAGGATCCAGATCGCAAGGATGGCGCCTACGGCGGCAATGCCCGCTTTTAACCTTGAATCCAATGGTTTACGGTGCTTTGTAATGCGGCGCGCCTTGACCTTTTGCGGGTGGTAGCCACCCTTGCCGCGGCGCACGTAGGACGGAAATTCGCCCGTGTCGCTTTCTTTTGCCTGCGGTGCCGCCGCACGGATCGGCGGCTTTGCTCCCGTGACGCGCGGATACTCGCGCGTGTTATTTTTATTTGTACTTTTCGGCACTTGTGCTTGCGGCGGTCTCGGTGCGGACTGCTTCGGTGCAGTCGGATTTTGTATAGGCTTTGCAGGTGCGTTTTGCGTGCGTTTTGCACGCTGTGCCTCCGCTTCGCGTGCCTCGGCAAGTGCCGCCCGCTCTGCCGCTGTCAACGTTTTATTTTCCATGTATAATTGTCAGGACCTTTTAAGGAAAGGTCCCGACACCCCCAAACCTTTTTAAGAAAATTGTATATGTGAAGCCGTGGCTACACATAAAACATCCCACAGTTTTTCTTTGGTCCTTTCTTCTTAAGAAAGGACGCTCTTTCGTATTATTTATCCTATCATGCCGATGGCGTTGTCGGCGAGTTGGAGCACCTCGGGGAGTGCATCCAAGAGAAAGATACAGCCGACGAGGCAGATACAGAAGGCGATCACGAGCGACCATATGCCGCCGCGCACCTCTTTAAAGCGTTTATCGGCGATATATTTCTGCGCTTCCGGAATAAAGAAGCGTCCGTCTTCGGTCGGCAGGACGTACTTTGTAAGCACGAGGTTTTTTCGGATCGCGTGGCGCAGTATAGGCTTGTCACAGCCGATATCTGCGAGAGTCACGGCGCTTTTTGCATCGAACGCGCCCGCCGCATAGAGTCGGCGCACAACGCGGCCGAGGTACTGTCCGTGATAATAGGACACGCAGAAAGCGATAAATACGCCGATCGCGAGTCCCACGACCGCAATGGGCAGAAACCGTCCCGCGTCGGTCATATCAAAGTTTTGTATGTAGTCAAAGGAATATGCTTCTGCGAAATAGGCTTTGAGATTTGCAAAAAGTTCGAGCACAACAAACCTCCTTTATACAGAAATATCTGTAAATTATTCAATAATATCATCGCCGCAGAGCTTGCGGAGGAGAATTTCGAGATCCTCGTTATCCTCATAGGAGATGGAAACGGTCTTAGCGGCGCCCTTGTGATTGATCTTGACACGTCTGCCGATCAGATCCATTGCCTTTTTGGAGAGCTCGGCATAATAGTCGATTTCGAGACCGATTTCGGGGACTGCATCACCCTCGAGCTCCTCTTTTTGGGTGAGCTTGTTCTCTTTCCGCACGAGATCCTCGGTAGCGCGTACAGAGAGTCCGAGTGCGACCACCTTTGCGGCGACGGAGGATTCCTTGGACTTGTCCTTCAGCGACAGGAGAGAACGCGCATGACCTGCGGAGAGCTCGCCTGCATTCAGCATCGTAACGACGTCATCCGAAAGATCGAGCAGGCGAAGCGCATTTGTGATGGTGCTTCTTCCCTTTCCGACCTTGAGGGATACTTCTTCTTGCGTGAGCTCGTAGTTTTGGATCAGCGTGCGATAAGCCTGCGCCTCCTCAATGGGATTGAGGTCTTCGCGCTGAATATTTTCGATCAGGGAGATCTGTGCGGTCTCCAGATCGCTTTTATCGAGAATAATAACGGGTACTTCGGTCAAACCTGCCATTTTGGACGCGCGATAGCGACGTTCGCCCGCAATGATCTGGAAATGACCGTCTGCGATCTCGCGCACGAGGATCGGCTGGAGCACACCGTGTACGGCAATCGAATCGGCAAGCTCGGAAAGTGCTTCTCCCTCGAACACGCGGCGGGGCTGATCCACCTTTGGCTCGATCTGCGAAATGCGGAGTTTGGTAATACCGCCCTTCTCTTCTACGGAATTGTCAAAGAAAATGTTTTCAAAACCTTTTCCAAGGCCGGAAGGCTTTTTTGCCATGATTTTTCCCATCCTTTATATTAAATGCGTTCCAAAAGTTCTTTTGCTACGTCCAGATACTCATTTGCGCCCTTGGAGGACTTATCGTGGTAGTAAACGGGCGTACCAAAGCTCGGCGCCTCGCTGAGGCGCACGTTTCTGGAGATCGGTGTTTTGAAGAGTTTGTCCGCGTAGTATTTTTTGAGTTCGGAAATGACCTGCATCGTCAAAATGAGTCTTCCATTGAACATCGTAATCAGGATGCCGCAGATTTCAAGCTCGGGATTATAGAGCTGTTTGATCTTACGGATGGTCAGCATAAGCTGTGAAAGTCCCTCCAGTGCGTAATACTCGCACTGCATGGGGATGATTACGGCATCGGCGGCGGCAAGTGCATTGACGGTGATCATGCCGAGCGAGGGCGGACAGTCGATAAAAATGTAATCGTAGTTCCCTTTTATGGCTTCAATTTGTTCTTTCAGGCGATATTCTCTATTATCGAGCTGATAAAGGTCAAATTCTGCGCCTGCAAGCGAAATATTGGACGGAAGTACCGAAAGATTTTTAAATTCGGTCGTCTGCACTGCTTTTTCGGCGGGAACCTCACCGATCAGGACTTCATAACTGCTTGCTTTGAGACCTTTTTTATTGATACCGACGCCGCTTGTGGTATTTCCCTGCGGGTCGAGGTCGATCAAAAGCACTTTTTTACCGAGGATGCCGACGGATGCGGCGATATTGACAGCGGACGTGGTTTTACCGACGCCGCCTTTTTGATTTGCAAAGGCTATAACTTTTCCCATTGCGCGCCTCCTATTGAGATTGCTATTGCCATTATAGCAGAATAGAGCGTACAAGTCAACGGAAACGCTGATAAATTCACAGAAAATTAAGGAATAGATGTTTCACGTGAAACAATTTTTGGAATGGTCTTTACAATGTTTCACGTGAAACATTTATAAAACACAAGATGTTGTATGTTTAACAGGGAACACCACAATATACAGAAAATGTTGGATTTTGTATAATTGTGTAGTCGTTTGTCGTTGCACGTCGAACCTGCAAAAGAGGGAAGTATCGCATCGGTAAACTCTGCCGAATATGTATATATATAATAAAAGGAAGAAAACTTTTCAAAACCGAGGAAAAATCTGTGCAAATACTCCTGTTTCATGGGTGCATGAAAAAATAAAAACGGAAAAATGAATTGGAATTTGAAGGGGAGTTAGTTTGGTATAGACCAATCCTTCCGTCGCCTGTCGGCGCCACCTCCCTTTACACAAGGGAGGCTAAAATACGATCAAACCAAGGCTCCCTTGTGTAAAGGGATGCTGTCATAGCGACGCTATGCGTCGCATTCG